>SVGZ01000003.1 GCA_015056045.1 Clostridiales bacterium
GCTTACGGCGTAACGATCCCCGGCGACGAGGAACACATGATCCTGATCGACACAGGTCTTGCGGAACCTGACCGCATGATGATCGAAAAGAACCGTGCTTTCTGGGGTTTGGATAAGAGAAAGATCAGCCATGTTCTGCTGACGCATTCACATTTTGACCACAGCGGCAACGCACTTTATTATTACGAACAAGGCGCAAAGATCGTCATGTCCGAAGCCGATGCCATTGCGGTTTCCAGCGGCAATTCACGCACGATCAATTATGCTTATGCGGAAAAATTCCCTGCCTGCCCTGTGGATATCCGCGTGAAAGACGGCGAAGTTTTAGATATTTTTGGGCTCAAGATCCGCTGTTTTGCCGTTCCCGGTCATACGGAAGGTTCGATGTTTTTTGAAGTTGAGCTTGACGGCAAGAACATTCTTTTCGCCGGTGACAGCGTACAATCCGAGATCAACTGCGAAGGTGCAAAGCTCTGCTGGACCGGTGCGGAAGATTATGACAAAGAGAAATATATTGCTTCGCTTGGGCGTGCGGCAAAGGCTCTCAGACCTGATATTCTCCTTGGCGGTCATTATCAGCCAGCATTACACGAAGGTTATCGTGTTTTATGCAATGCTTATGCGCTTGCGCTATCGACTTTGAGGTAAAAGAAGACCCGACAATCGTCGGGTTTTTTGTATGGCAAAATGCTATTGTTTCGTTTTATGCTGTTCTATGAAAGTTCGCATTCTCTTGATCGCTTCTTCATTCGGCAATAGGGTGATTTGTTCAAACTTTTCATTGAGCGTAAAATATCCCCTTAGCAGAGAGCTGATCTTTGCATATTCTTCTTTTGCTTTTTTATAAGCCGTTTCAAAACAACTGTAGCCATAATTTTGGACAAGATATGGAAGACCCGGAGTAGAAAGAATATACTCATAATCAATATAATCATGATTCTTTTCGAGATTATTGCAAAACCTCTTCATGATCGGTTCTAATTCTTCCTCCGAGGCATATTGCGAAAAGCCGCGTATAAAGAATATTTTGATTGCGAGCCTTCTGGACCTTGCAATACGCTCTGCATAAAACGATTTCAGATCATATTTTTTTGAAGAAGGGTTCAACAAAAGAATTTCAAGATGGGTTAAATGGAACTCCCAAAAATGCTTTTTGGAACAAATGATTTCACACAAAAAATCGATATGTTCCTGTGTTAATTCTGTCGTTTTGAGCTTGTTTAAGCTTTTTTTATATTCAGGATGCAAGCCACCATCCGAACACTTTTTATACCACTCTCGTAATTGTTCCATATAGATGCACCTTTTTACCTAAAGTAATATCATGAGTATATCAAGCATTTTTGCAGTTCTCAAGTTTCATGTATGGTTTCGCACTGTTTCTTTTCTAGTGAAATCATTCGCTTTTCAGTTTCTTATGAAACTGATGCTCACGGTGAAATCCAAAACAAGTTTTGGATGAAATATTTTGCCATTCGGCAAAATGTGAAATTAAATCCACCAACTCGCCGTAAGGCGAATTTCACATGCCTCAGGCATATTTCATATTGCGAAGCAATATTTCACCCACCTGTAAAGGTGGATTTAACTGAAAAAGACAGATTCTATTCAGAATCTGTCTTTTTCTGGCGGAGAAGGCGGGATAGTACATGCTTCGCATGTACAGGGCTCGACTGGGGCAGTCTTCGCCCCATCTCGCTAAAAAACAGCCGCACCGGGCTGTTTTTCTATACGCTCGATGCCCACTTTGGGTTCAAATCCCTGCTTTTTCACAAAAAAATACAGCAACCATACTTTGTATGATTGCTGTATTTCTGGCGGAGAAGGCGGGATTTGAACCCGCGTGCCGCTTACCACGGCAACACGATTTCCAGTCGTGCTCGTTATGACCACTTCGATACTTCTCCAGAGTCATATTCATGCACAAGGTCTATTACCTCGTGAACACAATGCATATTTTACTAAATGAAGCTCCGTTTGTCAACAGAAATTTTCAAATTATCTTTTATTTTTGCAATTCCTTTTGCAGGCGGCACAATCGCCTCCGCAGCTGCCCGTATTGCCTTTTGCGATCTGGACAACTGCGAAGGAAACGATGCCAATAAAAACTGCGATCAGAACGATCTCAAGAAGATTCATTTTATACTCCAATAAACAGGAGGACCTGATAGACGATAAAAGCAATTACCCAAGCCAAAGCGGTCTGATATACCATGAAGAAGAATGCCTTCAGCCTGCCTTTTGCAAGGCTCTGCTCCATGCGGCAGAACTCGGAATTGATCGCCGAATATGCCGCAACACAGGGCATATACAGAAGAACAAAGACGAGGAATGCACCTGCGGAAGCAAGCGTAAAGAGCGAAGAAAGCGTTTCCCCGGGTCCAAGAAGAACTTCGATCGTACTGATGACAACTTCTTTTGCGGAAAGACCGGCAATAAGCGAAGAGCATGCTCTCCAATCGCCAAAGCCCAAAGGTGCAAAGACAGGCGCCAGAAGTTTGCCGAGACTTGCCAAAATGCTTTCGCCGTTATCCTTAATATAGTTGAGGCTGATGTCGAAGCTCTGCAGGAACCAGATCGCAACCGTTGCGACAAGGATGATCGTAAATGCACGCCTGAGAAAGTCGCTTGCCTTATCCCAGATGTTGAGCGCAATACTCTTCCACGAAGGCATACGGTAAACCGGAAGCTCCATGACAAAGGGGATCGGATTTCCCGAGAAGGAAACCTTTTTCAAAACCAAAGCCGAAACGACAGCCATGAGAATGCCGAAAAGATAGAGCAATGTCATGACAAGACCGCCGTGATTTGGGAAAAATGCCGCTGTGAAAACCGCATAAATGGGCAGCTTTGCCGTACAGGACATAAAAGGCGTGAGCATGATCGTAAACCTGCGGTCACGATCGGAAGCAAGCGTTCTTGTTGCCATAACAGCGGGAACCGTGCAGCCGAAACCGATCAGCATCGGCACGATCGATTTGCCCGAAAGACCGAGCTTCCTCAGAGGTTTATCCATCATAAAGGCAACGCGTGCCATATAGCCGCTGTCTTCGAGCAAAGAAAGGAAGAAGAACAGCATGAGGACGATCGGCATGA
Organism: Clostridiales bacterium; assembly: GCA_015056045.1. Classification (GTDB taxonomy): domain Bacteria; phylum Bacillota; class Clostridia; order Christensenellales; family Christensenellaceae; genus SIG371. The sequence goes on from SVGZ01000003.1 coordinate 3,097, forward strand.
AGGAAAGAACACTGCCGACACCTGCCAATACGCCGTCAACGGCAAGGGATGTAAACCAATCGCTGATGTTGTTTGCCGCAAACCAATCGCCGATGGCTGCAATACCGGCATCAATAATACCGGAAAAACCATCGGAAAGCCATGTGCCGATCTCTCCGAAGGTGATGAAGAAAATCGCGATCATAACGCAGAAGAAGATCGGGATGCCTGTATATTTGCCCGTCAGGATCTTATCGACCTTTTCGGAAAGCATGGAAGCCTTCGATTTTTCGGGTTTTTTCACGGTTTTTGCGCAAATTTCCTCGATGAAGGAATAGCGCATATCGGCAAGTGCAGCTTCTCTGTCTGTGCCTGCGTGCGTTTCCATATCGGAGACGATGTGTTCGACGATATCGATATCCGCTTCGGAAAGCTCAAGAATTTCAGCGATCTCGGGATTGCCTTCAACAAGACCCGTTGCGGCAAAACGCAGCGTAAAGCTCGTATGCTTGACCTGTTCACTGATCAGGTGGACGATCGCATGGATCGCATCATGCACAGGGCCACGGCAGAAATCGAGTTTCGGCAAAATATGGTTCTTTGCGGTTTTTGAAACGGCGAGCATCAGCTCATCGACGCCTTCATTTTTGACGGCAGAGATCGGCACAACGGGAATGCCCAGTTCTTCGGCCAAAAGCTCTACCTGAACGGTTCCGCCGTTTTCGCGGACTTCATCCATCATATTGAGCGCGATAACAACCGGCACACCAAGCTCGACAAGCTGCAGGGTCAGGTAAAGATTGCGCTCAATATTCGTCGCATCGACAACGTCAACAACGACGTCCGGTTTTTCTTTTAAAATATAATCGCGGCTGACGACTTCTTCGGGCGTATAGGGCGAAAAGGAATAGATACCCGGAAGGTCGATGATCTCAATGTCTTTATTCTGGCGGTACTGCCCTACTTTATGCTCAACGGTAACGCCGGGGAAATTCCCGACATGCTGATTGCTGCCCGTGAGCTGGTTGAAAAGGGTCGTTTTACCGCAATTCTGATTTCCGACTAATGCAATTTTCATCTTATTCCACTACCTCGATGCGTTCTGCTTCATCCTTGCGGATCGTCAGCTTATAACCGCGCAGAAAGAGCTCGATCGGGTCTCCCATCGGCGCTAATTTGATGACCTCGACTTTTGTACGCGGCGTAAGGCCCATATCAAGAAGTCTGCGGCGAAGGATCCCTTCCCCATTTACCTGAACAACGGTCACTTTCCCGCCAACTTTTACTTCGCTTAAATTCATGCTTCCTCCAGATCCGTTGCGGATCACTTGCAGTTAAGATTCTTTAACTACCCTTATTATCCTTCCGCAGAGCCGCTTTGTCAAGATAAAAGCATTTCCGTTGTTCTCTTTGTGCATACGGAAATATGTTTAAAAATGTTCAAAACCCTTGTATGAAAACATTTATTTCATTATAATGGAATTATCGGAAAACAAAATACAACCGATCGATCAATCAAGTAACAGGAGCTTCACAATGAAAAAGATCGCAATTGCAAATGGTGTTGAAATCTCTGCATTAGCACTCGGCGCTTGCCGTGCATCGCATGAGGATACGAAAGTTATCATGAAGAAATATATGGAAGCAGGCGGCAACGTCTTTGACTCCGCAAGAGCCTATTTTGACGGTGAATATGACACCTTCCTTGGCGAATGCCTCCGCGAATTCGGCGTACGCGATAAGGTCAACGTATGCATGAAAGGCTGTATGCCGGCTTCGGATGATGCTATGCACATCTCCAGACTGACCAAACAGGACATCAAGGGTGACCTTGAAAAGAGCCTTATGAAAGCCAAGCTCGACTATGCGGATATGTACCTCCTCCACAGAGATGATGTCAAAATCCCCGTTTCGGAGATCATGCCTGCTTTGGATGAACTCGTTAAAGAAGGCAAAACAAGGGTTGTCGGCGTTTCCAACTGGACAGGCGCAAGAATCGAACAGGCTAACCGCTTTGCCAAAGAAAACGGCCTCGAACCGCTTTCTCTCTGCCAGATGCACTATTCCTTGGCCGAAACGACAGCAGCCGCTACAGGCGACATCACACACGTTCCGATGAGCGATGTTGAATACCGCTGGCACACAGACAACGATTTCCCGATCATGGCATTTGCTTCCCAGGGCAAGGGCTTCTTCGGCAAATTTGAACAGGGTCTTGAACAGAATCCTTTCGTTTATAAGTACTATGGCTACTTCCCGGAAAACTGGAAGCGCGCTGAAAGAGCGGTTGAGCTTGCAAAGAAATACAACACAAACGCTTCGGCGATCGTCCTCGCATACGTTACACAGGGCAAGATCCGTGCGAGCGCACTGATGGGCTTCTCTTCCGTTGAGCAGTATGAAAAGAGCATCGACGTCCTCCGCATCAACCTCACACCCGAAGAGATCAGCTACCTCGAAAAAGGCGAATAAGAAAAACAACATTGACCTGCTTGCAAAAAAGCGGGTCTTTTTTTATGCTTTGTGTTATACTGAAATAAAAAAAGAGGTTTCACAATGAATATACTTGTATGCGGACATATCGATCACGGCAAGACATGGACGATCTATGCGCTGATGAAGACGCTTGAACGCCGTTTCGGCATCAAAAATGAATATACAGAAAACGCCATGACGGAAGACCCTGATTATACCATCAACAAAGATCCTTTCCATTATGTTTTCCATTTTGACGGGAATCGCTATCATTTCTTTGACTTTTTTGATATTGATGAATACGAAGCTTTCCTCCACGATGAAAACAGCGAAGTGGATGCGGCATTGCTTGTTTGCGCTGCGACGGACGGCCCTTTAAGACAGACATATGAAACGGTTCCGCTTCTCCGCGAAAAAGGGATCGAAAAGCTTGCGGTTTATCTGAACAAAACAGACCTCATTGACGATGAAGACCTTATCGATTTTGTCAAAATGGATATTGACGATCTTCTGGAAGAAAACGGCTATTCCGATGTCCCCTATTTCTACGGTGCATCGAAATATGCCTGCTATTTCGGCGGCGAAAAATATGAAGAAGTACTGCTTGAAATGTTCCGCAGCTTTGCTGAATAAGAAAGGTGTTTTATGAAGAAAATTTTGGTTTGCGGTCATGTTGACCACGGCAAGACGACACTTATCCGGGCGATGAATGCCTATTTTAAAGAATACTATAATCTTGAAACAGAAGAAAATGAAGGCGGCAGTTTACGAATGGTCGGCCGTATGCACTCTGTTTTCAGCCTTGGCGGCACGGATTATGACTTTTTCGATCTGCCCGGTGAAGCGGATTATGAAGATTTTTTTGAAAATCCGGATAACCATGTTGATGCGGCAGTGCTTGTCTGCGCAGCATGCGACGGTGCATTGCCCGGAACGATCGCTGCCATGAAACGTCTTGCGAAAAAAGGCGTCAGCAAAATCGTCGTGTACCTGAGCAAGATAGATATTGCGGATGATGAAGATCTCATTATGTTTATGGAAGAAGACCTCCGCGAACTCCTCGAACAGAACGGCTTTGGCGGCAATGTTAGCGTGATCAAGGGAAAAGTACAGGGGCTTCTCGATGCATTATTCCCGGAAGAACCGGCAAGATGGCGCATCATCTTTAACAATGAAACCGCACCGCAGCCGATCAAAGACCGCAATGTGCTGAATCCATTGGCTGCGCCGATCGTTAAACTCATTCAGGCTGTTGACGGGCTATTCTGATGTACCCTGCGCATGAGATCGCCTGCTTAAAAATACTGCTGATTCTGGGATACCCCGAGCCACTCGATCAATGGCTTGATGAAAGACTGCAGGCTGAAAATCCACTTTCAGAGCTTGTCCTTTCGCTCTCTTTCTGCAGAAGCAACAGTAAAAAATCTCTTTCTGCACTGAACGAATATCTTTCGGATAAGGAGATCGATGAAGAAAAACTTGCCGCAAAATTCCGCAATCTGATCCTTGCCGCTTATGAAAAAGACGAGGAAAAACTCGAAGAACTGCTGAATTTCATGTATGCCGTGAGCATCCATGTACCGACACCGCACAAGGCCTGTTGGTCTGCATTCGGCTATCTCGGTGAATATTACGAAGAGATCAGGACAGGCTACTGGCAATATTCACTGAGCGATTTCAAAAAGGCTTTTCGGCAATGGCTCATCAGCGGCGAAGACTTTTCTATAGCACCGCTCACGAAAAAGCCATCGTTCCTGCAAAAGCTTTTCCACAAAATCTTCGGAAAAAGGAAATAACGGCTTTTTTTCATACAGCTGTTATGCTATAATACTTAATACTTCAATGCATCAAATAAGAAAGGATCGCATTTATCCATGGAAAAAAACAAGGCACCCTTAATGGAGCTTCTCCCGCTCTTTTTAGCAGAAAACGTCCCTGCACGCGGCCCTGAAGAAGAAGATATCGACGAACTGACTTATGAACTCCCGGAAACAGGCTGTGACCCGGCACTCCCCGGCGAAGGTCTTGCAAGACACACGATGCTCTACGTCGGCGAAAACGACAACCGCATCCGCCTCATTCACGATGGAAAGATCGCATGGTCCTATGACACCGGCAAAGGCTGGGAGCTTGATGACATCGCTATGCTCTTAAACGGCAATGTTCTCTTCACGCATATGTATTGGTGCGCAGAAGTTACGCCGGATAAAAAGCGCGTCTGGTATTACAAAGTTCCCGAAGGCGCAGAAATTCACTCCATGCAGCCGATCGGCCTTGACCGCGTTATCCTCTACCTGAGCGCAAAACAGCCGAAGATCATGATCATCAACAAAAAGACAAACGAAGTCGAATATGAACGCAACGTTCCCTATGATCCGGAAATGAACGTTCACGGTCAGTCCAGACGTATGCGACTCACAGATGACAACACCATCCTCATCGGCTTCATGGACCTCCACAAAGTCGTTGAATATGACCTTGAGCTGAACGAAATCTGGAGCTATGAAACGGAAAGACCCTGGAGCGTTGAAAGACTTGCAAACGGCAATACGCTCATTACCGAAGAAGCTTTGGGCAAAGTCATCGAAGTCAACAAACAGGGCGAGATCGTCTGGGAATTCTCTCACAGCGAAATTCCGGCTGAATATGGCTTTATGGGTTCGCAGGGCTGCACACGCCTTTCCAATGGCAATACCATTCTCTGCTCCATGGGCGATAACGGCAAACTCCCGCAGATGATCGAAGTCACACCCGACAAGAAGGTCGTTTGGGTCGTTGAAGACTGGAAGAACCTCGGTCCCTGCACATGGGTACAGCTCTTAACAGAACCCGTTGCCGCAAGCTACTACAAAGAAAATATTCTCTGAGAAAAATTTTCTCTGAGAAAAGTTTTCTCTGAAAATAAACGAAGAGCTTCCTTTCAAAGGAGGCTCTTTTTTAAACCGTTTTTTAAATAAACTGTTTACGGATGAAATCCTTTCATGTTATAATGAGATCACAGAACAAAACAACATAAAATACTGCATTACCGATAAAGGAGGAAGCATGAGAGAAAAGAAATTGATGAACAGTTCCTGGCTTTTCTATTTTGGCGAACCGGCTTGCCCAATGGCACAACCCGGTGTTCGCGACCAGGAATACCGCGGTTCACGCGCTGAAAACGCAAGAGGTGCTGCAAGAAGAGAATATAACGATAACGATTGGGAAAAGATCCGCTTACCGCACGATTTCGTCAACCTGATGGAAACCGATCACCCCGAATATCAGCTTCTGCACACAAAAGACAGATGTTCGGGCTGGTATCGCCGTTATTTCCGCCTTGAGGAAGATGACCGTGACAAGAGGATCCTCCTGCACTTCGACGCTGTCGGCATCAAGGCAAAGATCTATGTCAACTCGATGCTCATGTACACAAGCCAGACAAGCGGTGTCGGCTTCAGCATCGATATTACGCCCGTTGCACGCTTTGGCTCTGACCAGAATGTCGTTGCTGTTCATTGCGACTGCCACGATTATGAAGCATGGTATTATGAAGCAGGCGGCATTTACCGCGATGTTTACCTCATCAAGACGGACAGCCTTGCTGTGGATACATGGGGTACTTTTGCCAAAACGACATGGAATGAAGACGGCAGCTGGAACCTCGATATCGAAACGGAAATTTATAACAATTTCTATGAAGAAAAAGAGGGTTTGGTCATCTCGACAGTGTATGACCCCGCAGGAAAAGAAGCTGCCTGCCTGAAAAACAGCTTTACTTTCCCGATGCAGCAGATGAGAAAGACCGTACAGAGTGTAAAATTCGATAAAGTTGCTTTGTGGTCGCCCGATGCCTGCAACCTTTATCGGTTAAAGACACAGATCAGCCGTGACGGCATGATCGTTGATGAATATTTTACGGATTTCGGCTTCAGAAAAGTCACCTTCGATGCTGATAAGGGAATGTTTTTGAACGACAAACCTTTCAAGCTCTATGGTTTCATGAGTCAGGATGCTGCACTTGGCGTTGGCAGCGCAGTTTCGGAATCTATGGTCGAATTAAAGCTCCGCCGTTTAAAAGAAGCGGGTTCCAACGGTTTCAGGACCATGCACCAGGCACATCACCCGGCAACGACCTATTGGTGCGATCGCTACGGGCAGTTTATGATGGATGAAAACCGCATCTTCCACGCTTCCGAGCTTGGCATTGAACAGCTCACGCGCATGATCAAACGCGACAGGAACTCCCCTTCTGTTCTCATGTGGTCCGTTTATAACGAAGAAGACCTCGTCACAACGGAAGAAGGCAAGCGCATGTATAAAAAGCTCGATGCCGTCTGCAAACAGCTTGACCCGACAAGACCGGTTTCCGGTGCAACCTCTTATGGGCTTTTCACGAAAGGCGCACATGACGATTATGACCTGATCGGCGTCAACCATCAGTCCATGAACTACATTCCGCTGCACGAACAGAAGCCCGATAAGCCGATCTATGGCTCGGAAATGGGTGGATTTACCGCAAGACCCGGCAGAGCCGACAGAGGCAATCACGACGGTATCTGCCCCGCATATGAACACCTTGAAAATGATTTCTGCATCGGCGCTTACGTCATCGCAAATATCATCGACCCGATGTGCCTGCCGAACGAAAGCTGGCACATGACAAAAGCAGGCCTTGCACCGGATCAGCCTTATGTCTATATTTCCGTTGAAGAAGGACTCCGCAATTATGATCCCGAAGACAGCTTTTTAACAAAGCGCACGATCGTCGTTGTCAATAACGGCGATACGGTCGAGCTTTTCCAAAACGGCGAAAGCCTTGGCAAAAAAGCTTCGACGATATATGCACCACCGCTTTATGAGGTTGACCTTGAAGCAGGCAGCTTAAACGCGATCGTCCACAAAAACGGCGAACTTTGGGGAAAGGCTCAATACACCTTGCCCGGAAAACCCGCAGGCATCAAGCTTGAGCTGCAGAACCTCGAAGTCAAAGGCGACAACGAAGATGTTGCGATCGTCAATGCCTATATCGTAGACAGCGAAGGCAGAAGATGCGTTGAAAGCGGCATTTATGTTGATTTTGCATGGAATGAAGCCGGCGAATGGGTATCCGGCGGTACACTCGGCAGCAGGCACATCCGTGAACAGGGCAACACCGGCGGTTATATGGGACCGCATATCGATGTTGTGCGCGGTGTTTGCCAGGGATATATCCGCTCGCTTGCGGTTGAGGGCGATCTTGTCATTTCCGCTTCCGCAGAAGGACTCGCAGGCGATACGCTCGTCATCAAACGCAGCAAAGTCGAAGCTGCAGCTGCCGTTCCCGAAACGCCGAGCAACTACATTTCCGATTGGAAAATTTCGGGCGTGTATGTCAACGATATTGACGAAGATGCCATTATGAGAGAGGCTGACCCGACAGATTGGGCGGAAGTCTTCCTGCTTGGTGTTCCGAATGTCTTTATCAACACCAAACCGAGCACGAACAGCCCGCATTTCCCTGTCAAAATGGAATTCCCCTATAAAGACAGCGATACGCTTTGGGCAGTTTACCACGCAAAGGCGGTCATTCCCGATATTGGCGAATATCCGGGCAAAAAGCTCGCACTGCTCTTTGAAGGTTTTGACGGGATCGGCAATGCCTATGTCGTTGGCAATGGCAAAAAAGCCGGTGCAAGCCAGAAGGAAAATTCTCCCTGGCCGGGTCATTACCGACCGGAACTGCTGATCGATTGTTCGACATTCAGCGTTGGCGAAGAAGTGGAAGTATGGGGATTCATGAGCGATTCCTGCCGTACTTCGGGGATCAGCTGGCCTGTCCGTTGGGTCTATGTTGATTAAAAAATAAAAATCGGCTGCAGTTTTTACTGCAGCCTTTTTTGTTATTCGATTGCAATTCTGCGGGAAGTGGGTGTTTCCGTATTTTCTTTCGGCAAAACGAGCTTCAGTACGCCGTTTTCATAGTTCGCTTTGATGTCCTCTTCGCGGATACCGCTCATATCAAAGCTGCGGCTGAAGCTGCCGTAACTTCTTTCCCTGCGCATATAGCCGGTTTTTTCGTCCTTTTCCTCGGTATTCTGCTCTCTTTTTGCGGAGATCGTCAGGAAACCGCCGGCAACATCGATGCTGATGTTTTCTTTTGCAACGCCGGGCATATCGGCTTCGAGAAGGTAATGATCCTTTTCATCGCGGATATCGACTTTGAAAGAGTTTTCTCTTGTGCGGAAAAAGTTCTTTTCCATTTCATCAAACATCCGGAAGGGGTCATAGAGCTCCTGATTTCTTCTGTACGGTGTTAATCCAAACATATTTTACCTCCTATGGTCTTTTGTTATTTTGTGCAGGTTTCGGAATTTTATGTTCATTCCGTTTCTTTTTCCCTACGATCATAGGATATAATAAAATTATGGCGCAAGTTTATACAAAATATGACAAAACTTTTAATATTTAGCACTCATCGTTATAGAGTGCTAATAATTTTGTTTGTAAGAGAAACTGATTTTTTCTCTTCGCAGATAAAATCTGACGGGTAATAAACTGAATCTTGAAGTAACACTCTCAGGCGAAATTAATTTACTTTCTCTTCGCAGATAAATATCTGACGGGAAATATACTATATTCTGAAACGATACTTGAAAGCGAAATTAAAAAAGCGCCCAATAATGAGCGCTCTTTCTTGTATTTTAGTCTTTGTTGTAAAGGAGATCCATGCTGCCATCCATCGGGGAAATCCAGCTCATGATCTGAAGCATGTATGTTTCCCAGGGATTGATGTAACCTTCGGGCATTACCGGCTTCGGCTGTTCATAGCGTGTATCGATTTCCTGATAGCCGAGGATGTAGCGGCTTGCATTCCAGATCGTGAAGTTGTTGGAACTTCTGGGTTTTGCGGGTTTGGACGGATCCGGAGCAGGTCTGTTCATAGCGAGCAGGTCATGTCTTCTCTTATATTCTTCCTGCATACCGAGGTCAAGCTTCGTCATGAATGCTCTCTTGCGGACGTATTCCTTTGTTTCGGAAGGTGTACCGATGTCGTTAAACATCAGGCGCATATGTTCGCCGCGCGTGCTGATATAGCTGTAAACATCTGCCATAGCTTCTTCGTATTTATCGAGGATAGCCTGCTCTTCAGCTGTGAAGGAAAGTTCTTCTTCTGTTTCGAAATAACCGAAAATAAAGTCTGCAGCATTCCAGATGGAAAGGTTGCGGATGCCTTTTTTATCGGCAAGAGCTGTCAGATCTGCACAGGGGTTTGCAAGTGCATTTTTGTAATCTTCGAGCTTACCGGGCTTTAACTGTAATAAAAACTGATTTCTCACCATTTTTAGTGTCCTCCGAATTGATACTGTATGGATTTCTTTTGTAAGAACAACTCTATTATAGCATAAAAATTGCATGATGCCAAATTTTTTCATAGAAAGATAGCATAAACTGTATAATTTTTTGCGGACAAGGGCATACAAAAGCAAAGGAGATGCAAATGAAAAAGATATTTTTGTTTTTATGTACGGCAGTCTTTTTGCTTTCGGCGTATTTTTGCGGAAAAGAAGCGGAAAAACCTTTAAGGCTGCACATCATTGCCAACAGCGACAGCACGGAAGATCAGGCGATGAAGTTCATCATCCGCGACGAAATTCTGCGGTTCATCGGCAAAAGCGAACCCAAAAGCAAGGAAGAAGCGGAGCTTTTTGTTTTCCGGAATATGACGGAAATCGAAGAGATCGTCAATAAGACACTTGCAAAACATGATACTGCCTATTTCGGCAAACTGGAAACGGGCATTTTTGCTTTTCCGGAAAAAGATTACGGCGAAAAAATTTACCCCGCCGGCGATTACGAAGCGATCCGCATTATTTTAGGCGAAGGAAAAGGACAAAACTGGTGGTGTGTGGTTTTTCCGCCGCTTTGCCTGAGCGCCGATGCAGCAGAATACCGCTGGGGTTTTTTGGAGCTGATCTCTTACCTCGAAACGCAGCTTTAGTTCCTGTTTGTTCATAAAAAAGCCATTTCGCATTTAAAAAAACTGTTGTTTCTTGGTTAAATTATGGTATAATTAGTGCAATATAGTATATTCAAGTGAATATACAGCAAAGCAACAGATTGGATGTGATGCAGATGCGCGATGTTCTGCTGACGATCAAAGGTCTGTATATGCGCGGCGATACGCACGATGATATCGAATTTGCAACGCAGGCGCAGCTTTTCTGTGAAGATGGTGTCTACACGATTGTGTATGACGGCCCGGAGGCTGCAATCCCCGATGAAAGCAAGACGGTGATTCGTGTGGAAGATCATACCGTTTCTGTATTGCGCGATGCCGAAGGCAGTATCCCCTTTATGTTTGAAGATAAAACGCCCTATAAAACTAATTATCGGGCAGGAGATAGTTTTTACGATATGCTCCTCTTCCCCACAAAGGTGCATACAAAACTCGCAGAAGACCACGGAAAGATCGAGCTCGAATATACGATCTCTGTCGACGGTTCCCAGGCTATAAACAAGATCGACATGCACTATGCCCCTCTTGAATAATAATAAAAAATAGAAGTGTTGGAGGCTTTTTTATGAAACTTACATGGATGGCACATTCGTGCTTTAATATAATTCTCGAAAACGGCACAAAGATCGTTTTTGATCCTTTTGACAATTCGATCGGCTATGAACTCCCCGTTCTGGAAGCGGATATCGCTCTCATCAGCCACGATCATTTCGATCATAACGATGTTTCCCGTCTTTCGGGCGATTACACGCTCATTCGCGAAGCAGGCGAATATACAGTCGGTGATGTCAAGATCCGCGGCATCAAGACCTATCATGATCCGGAACAGGGCGCACTTCGCGGCGAAAACATTGTCTTTATCGTCGAAGCGGAAGGCATCCGCATCGCTCATTTAGGCGACCTCGGCGAAATGCCCTCGGAAGAATTCTACAAAGAACTCGGCAAGATCGATATTCTTCTCACACCCGTCGGCAGTGTTTACACGATCAACGGCGCACAGGCTTACCAGATTTGCCGCAAGATCGACCCGAACATCATCATCCCGATGCATTACAAGACACTTTCGCTCACAACACCGCTCGAAAGCGTACAGAAATTCCTTATTGAAGCTGTCGGTTACTACGATATTTCCCGCCTTGGCAACGACACCTTAAAGCTCGAGGCTTCGAACCTCAAGAAGCGCACAAGGGTCATCGTTATGCAGCCCAAACTTGACTAAGATAAAAATAAGAGGCTCTTCCAAAGTGAAGCAGCCTCTTTTTTCTACTCTTCTTCCTTGGGATAAATCGAAGCGAGGTAGATGAATTCTCTTGTATAAGGGCGATAGGCATGCGTATAGCCGATCGATTTAAGAAGCATAGGGGCGTTGTTTTCCCACGCTTTTTCGACAAGGATGCGCATATCACGCTCGATCGTCTGCCATTTCGCATCATAGCGGCAGGCAATACGGGGATATAAACGCTTTGTCACGTTATGTAAAAGCGTGGCATCTTCCCGCACCATTCTTATCGCATCGGCCAGATACCGAAAACCCTTATGACGGGAAGAAAGACCCGTTCTGATCAAAAACTCTTCTGCCAACATTTTCATACAATTTACCACCTGTTTTTGTTTTTCTACATTTTATCAAACGTTTTCCATAGAAAAAGACGATTCCTGTCGACTGATGAAATATTTTGGCAAAAGAAAAAGCTGTTCCCGAAGGAACAGCCTTTTTATTATCCTATAGTTTAGGCCATTGTGCCGGAGAAGAGAACGATTTCTGCTTCGTAAAGGATAGCGTCACGTTCTGCACCGCCACCAAGAGCTTTTGCGGAAGCGATAAGATCTGTGTATTCATCGCTTACCCAAAGACCATAGTTGTAGGAGTTGCCGTTTGTGAAGAGTTCGAGGTAGGTTACCGGATCATTGTAGTCAGCGATCCAGCCAAGACGTGCAACACCGAATGTACCTTCAGCAAGACCGTTTGTATAAACGTTCCAGTCCTGATTGGTAAGTTCCATGTTCATGCCGAGAACGTTTGCAACGTCGCTCTGAACTGCTTCAGCGATAACCTGATGGGAATCAGATGTGTTGTAGCAGTAGTAAAGTGTCTTGGAAACATCGAAACCGTCTGCAACAGCCTGTTCGAGAAGGATTGTAGCGAGTTCGCAGCAATCTTCATAGTTGTTCAGGTCGAGACCGAGCGGATCTGCGCAGTTTTCCTGGAGCCACTTATACATGGAAGGAACGCCGCCTTCGGAATTCTTAGCAGCAAAGTCTGCCTTTGTGCTGTCCTGAATACCAGCTGCAACCATACCTGTAGCCGGAACTTCACCCGCCTGTGTTACGTTTGTAACGAGGTGTTCTCTATCGATAACGAGGGTAATCGCTGCACGTGCACGCCAATCCGGAATGTTTTCGCAGTTGAGGTAGATGTAGTATGTGCCAACATAGGGAACTACGAAGCAGTCGCCGCTTTCCTTAAGGGGATTGATTTCGTCAGCCGGGAATGTTTCGATGAAATCGAAGTCGCCAGCTTTGTAGGACTGAAGGATAGCTGTTTCGCTGTCGCTCAGATACCAGTTGATCTTTTCGGGGCCAAGTGCTTCAACATCATAGTAGTTAGCGTTCTTTTCCATAACGATAACACTGTCATGTACCCATTCTGTTGCTTTGTAGGGGCCGTTTACAACGATGTTAGCCGGGTCTGTCCAAGCTGTACCGTTTGCTTCAACGACGTCCTGACGCAGAGGCATAAGACTGGAGAATGCGCAAAGTTCGATGAAATAGGGGCATTCTGTTAAGATGGTGATGTCAAGTGTCTTTTCATCAACAGCAACAACGCCGAGTTCATCGGGTGTCTTTTCGCCGGCCTGGATTTCAGCAGCGTTTACAACGATACCATCGAGGATATAGCCGTAGTCAGAAGCTGTTTCCGGGTTGACGATACGCTTCCAAGCATATTCGAAGTCAGCAGCTGTAACGGGCTGGCCATCGCTCCAAAGTGCATCACGGAGTGTGAATGTATAGGTGATGGTACCATCTTCGTTTGTCTTGCTGGTGTAGCTTTCTGCCATGCCGGGTGCGATCTGATAATTGAGCAGAGACGGGTCATCGCCAACTGCAGTGTTTGTGCTGACATATTTCATCAGACCTTCGAACTGGTGCTGGGAATATGTGGAGCCGTCAACAGATGCAACGAGACCGGGGTCGATTGTTTCCGGTTCGGAAGCGATGCAGAGGTTGAGTTCTTCTTTACCTGTTGCATTGAAGAAGAAGAAATAGCCAAGCGAGGTGTAACCAAGATTGTCGATGCCTTCTTTTAAGCAATACTTGTTGGTATAGAAGTAGAGAGGTGCGATCGTAAAGCCGCCGCCTTCGCCGGATGTCTGAATGGAAACTTCTTCTTCCTCTTCAAGACCGACTTCTGCGTCGTCTGTTACAACAACAGGTGCCTTGGATGCTTCATCGGATGCTGTTTCTTCGGGTTCTGTCTTTGCGCAGGCAACCATCGAGAAAACCATGATCATAGCGAGCATCATAGCAAGTGCTTTTTTCATAGGAATCCTCCTAAAGATTTTTATTGCAAGGAATTTCTTCCCTGTAATTCAGTTTTAGAGCAGATGACAAGCTGCATAATGACCGGGTGCATGTTCTTTAAACTCCGGTGTAGCTTCTCTGCATTTATCCGTTGCATAAGGGCAGCGCGTATGGAAACGGCAGCCTTTCGGCGGATTTAAGGGACTCGGGATATCGCCTTCCAAGAGGATGCGATGGCGAGTCTTGTTCTTTTCCGGATCCGGAAGCGGAACTGCGGAAAGAAGTGTCTGTGTATAGGGATGGATCGGGTGATTGCAGAGCTCATAGCTTTCGGCAAGCTCTACCAAAGCGCCCAGATACATAACGCCGATACGGTTGGAAATATGGCGGACGACGGAAATATCATGCGCAATGAACATATAGGTAAGACCAAGTTCCTGCTGGAGATCTTCCATCATGTTGACGACCTGAGACTGAATGGAAACGTCGAGTGCAGAGATCGGCTCGTCGCAGACGATAAATTCGGGCTGAACGGCAAGCGCTCTTGCGATACCGATACGCTGCTGCTGACCGCCGGAAAATTCGTGCGGGAAGCGGTTACTATGTTCGGTATTGAGTCCTACTCTATCGAGCAGACCGTTGATCATATCGCGGCGTTCGTTTTTGTCTTTGCAGATGCCGTGGATATCGATCGCTTCGCCGATGATCTCACCAACTGTCATTCTCGGGTCAAGAGAAGCCGAAGGATCCTGGAAGATGAGCTGCATCTTTCTGCAGTACGGTTTTCTCTCGACAGCTATTTTAGCATCTTTATCGTATAATGTCACGCCATCATAGACAATTTTTCCATCTGTGGGTTCATAAAGGCGGAGGATCGTTCTGCCGAGCGTAGATTTTCCGCAGCCGGATTCACCGACGATGCCCAGCGTTTCGCCTTTATAGATGAAAAGATTGACATCATCCACAGCCTGAATGTAATTTTTCTTGAACAGGCCGGCTTTGACGGGAAAATATTTTTTTAAGTGTTCGACTTCAAGGAGTTTTTTTCTTTCTTCCATTATTTATTTTCCTCCCTGTTATAGAGCTCTTTGACATGGAGCCAGCATGCCGAATAGTGTTCGGGTTCAACTTCAGAGATCGGCGGATCATATTCGAGGCAGACCTTCATGCAATGTTCGCATCTCGGGCCAAAAGGACAACCTTTCGGCGGATTCAAGAGGTCGACAGGTGTGCCTTCGATCGGGATGAGCCTTTCTTTTGTTAAATCGTCGATCCTGGGCATAGACCTGAGCAAGCCTTTAGTATAGGGATGCTGCGGGTTATAGAAAAGGTCGTTGACCTTACCCTGCTCTAAGATATGGCCGGCATACATAACGGAAACTTTATCGCAGATCTCCGCAACAACGCCGAGGTTATGCGTAATGAAGATGATCGCCATGTTTGTTTTCTTCTGAAGATCCTTCATCAGCTCGATGATCTGCGCCTGAATGGTAACGTCAAGTGCGGTCGTCGGTTCGTCTGCAATGAGGAGCTTCGGGCTGCAGATGAGCGCCATTGCGATCATGGCACGCTGTCTCATACCGCCTGAAAATTCGTGCGGATACTGATCCATACGGGTTTCGGCATTGTTGATTCCGACGAGCTCCAGCATTTCGATCGCTTTTGCTCTTGCTTCTGCCTTCGAAATATCTTTATGATGGCAGGTCAGCGCTTCCATAAGCTGATCGCCGATCGTATAAACGGGGTTCAGACAGGTCATCGGGTTCTGGAAGATCATACTGATCTTATTGCCGCGGATTTCCATCATTTCTTTTTCATCGAGTGCGAGCAGATCCTGCCCATCAAACTCGATGCTGCCGCCGATAACTTTACCGGGGCTCTGCAAAAGGTGCATGAGCGCATAGGCTTCTACACTCTTGCCGCTGCCGGATTCACCGACGATACCCATAACTTCATTTTCGCTGAGGGAATAGCTGATGCCGTCTACAGCTTTGACTTCGCCTGCGGGTGTAAAGAAGGAGACCTTCAGATCTTTTATTTCAAGAAGTTTCTTTTCCATAGTTTACTCCTTATTTTTTGAGTCTCGGGTCAAGAGCATCTCTGAGGCCATCGCCGACAAGGTTCAGCGAAAGAACGAGAAGGCTCAGGATAACTGCCGGGAAGATCAGTCTGTAGGGATACAGGGTGATCGTTTCGATCGCATCGGAGCAAAGCGAACCAAGGCTCGACATCGGTGCGGAAATACCAAGACCAAGGAAGGAAAGGTAGCTTTCGAGGAAGATCGCCGAAGGAATCTGCAGACAGGTTGCGATAACGAGCTGACCAACGCAGTTCGGGAGCAGATGGCGTTTGATGATCCTGCCGTTCTTTGCACCGAGGACGTTTGCTGCAGTAACAAATTCCTGTTCCTTGAGCATTAAAACCTGACCGCGGACGATCCTCGACATACCTACCCAATACAGAAGGGCAAATGTAATGAAGATCGAGATGATGCCCGTTCCCAAAGTGCCAAGGGATTTGACAAAAGCTACTTCGGAAGTATCGAACCAATTCTGCAAGGGTTCCTGAAGGACGACCTGGAGAAGAAGTACGATCAGAACATCTGGTACGGAATAGATGATCTCAACGATTCGCATCATGACAAAGTCAACCTTGCCGCCGACAAGACCGGCAACAGAGCCGTAGATCGAACCGATAACAAGGACGATCAAAGAAGCGATGATACCGATCAGGATCGATACTCTTGCACCGTACATACTGCGCGACATGATGTCTCTGCCGGCGGAGTCTGTACCGAAAACGTGCGGGAAAACGGATCTATCAAATTCGAGAACGGTGATCTCTTCGGGCTGTTCGGAATGGACCTCATAAGCAACGGCATTAAGCTCATACTCGCCTGCCATATAATCCTTTTCCTTAATGAAATAGATCGGGTAATCGAAATCTTTATCGAAAACGATGACGCTGTCGGAAAGGTTCTTTTTCAGGCGGAAAACATACCAATCGGAACCATCCTTAAAGGTGTAAAGACCTTTTTTAAGACCGGTCAAAGAACCCGGCTGCAGGGATGTTGCATAGATCGCATCGCAATCCTGAAGGATCTCTTCTGCCATGATTTCCGCTTCGGAATTCTCAAAAGGACCGAGCTTCATGGAGTTTCTGTACTGCTCTTCATAGGAATACGGAATCAGGTACGGCCCTACAAAGGCGAAAATGCAGATCAGAAGGAAGAGGAAGAAAGCAACAACGGAAACGTGGTTCTTTTTAAAGCGGCGGAAAGCATCTTTCCAATAGGAAACGCTCTTGCGCTTTTCGACCATATTTTCTTTTTCCGCAGCGGAAGCCAGCTCAAAATCTTCAGCGGAAAATGTCTTCAGCTGTTCGATGTCTTCTGTTTTTGTGTGAAAAAGCTGAAAGGCTTTAAAATCTTTTCTGAACATGGTTTAATCCTCCGCCTTTGCAAGATTGATCCTCGGGTCAACGATCTTATAGGCGATGTCAACAAAAAGGTTCATAACGATGATGAGTGCAGCAAGAACGACTGTCGTTCCCATGATGATCGGGTAATCGCGGTTCATGATGCTCGAAACGAAGTATTTGCCGAGACCGGGGATACTGAAAGTTGTTTCGACAACGAAGCTGCCTGTGATGATACCGGCTGTCAGCGGACCGACATAGGTAATGACCGGAATCAGCGAGTTTCTGAGCGCATGTTTGAAGAGGATCTTACCCGTCTTTAAGCCTTTTGCACGAGCGGTGCGGATGTAATCCTGACCGATGGCATCGAGCATGCTTGTACGCGTGAGCTTTGCGATGTAGCACATCGGGTAAAACGCAACGGCAAGAACCGGCATAACACAGGAAGAGAAAGTTTCAAGCTGTTCCGAACGAACCGGCAGCCACTGCAGGTTGACCGCAAAGACGATCAGCATCAGGGTTGCCATAACGAAGCTCGGGACGGCAACACCGATCGTTGTGAATACGCGCAGGAAGCTGTCTATCCATTTGCCCCTGTTATATGCCGCAAGAACACCCAGCGGAATACCAAGGCAGACAGCGACCATGAGCGCTGCAATACCTATTTTCAAAGATAGTTCAAATTTACCCTGGTTAAAGATGATGTCTGCAACAGGTGTACCCTCCTGCATTTTCAGGGAAACACCCATATCTCCCGAAAAATAACCCTTGATATAATTATAGAACTGCACCGGCAGCGGCTTATCGAGGCCATATTTTGCCTCTGCGCGCGCGATCATTTCCGGCGTAGATTTCTCCGTATAGAAAGGGCTTCCGGGAATTGCATTCATCAAGGCAAACGCAATTGCCGCAACAAGCAGCAGCGTAAGGAATGAAATCCCGATTCGTTTCAGTACATAACCAGTCATTTTAAACTCCTAACCAACATTTCTTCATGGGATCGATATAAATGGAAAAAGCCCGTTTCTTGCCAAAGGACACGGGGGAAATCGCATTTGCCGGAAGCGCATCGCACCGGACTTCAATCACCTATACTATATATAACCACAAAAGGGCGACTTCGTCAATAAAAAAACAAAGTTTTTGCAATTTTTTGAAACTAAAACAGCCAAATCCGGATTTCTTTACCTGCATTTTACAAAGCAGCATTTGCATTTTTTTATCATAGAAAAAAGCGATTTCAAAGCAACTATGCGGAAAATTGCCCGTTTAAACTGTTTTAACGGCGAATATTATGCATAATCCGCCGGTTTTTGCAAATTTCTGTTTTCAAAATGGTAATACCACTTGTTTTTTCATTTTGCAAGTTAAAGGTTTCTATTTGCACCATTCTATATTTTTTGATAGAGGAAGAGCCCAAAGGAAGCTTCCACAGAAAGGCTGCCCGAAGAAAAGAGCTTTTCCTGGTCTTCCCTGCCTGTTTTATAATAATAGGGCGTCATCATAAAGAGGTTTTCCCTGTCTTCTTCGCATTCGAGCTGCATCGTATAGGAAATTTCCCTTTTTGCCGCAAGCGAAAAACCTTCTATTTCCTCCTGATAGGGCTTATTGCGGTATGGTTTTTCATAGACGAGCGCTTTTAATGCATAGAGGTGGTCTTCCAAAGGCACTGCCCTTAAAAGCCAGCCGCCTTTTTTCAAAACACGGCAGAACTCCGCTTCCGCAAGAGGTGCAAAAAAATGAATAAGCAGATCGAAACTTTCATCGGCACAGGGCAATCTGAATCCGCTTGCAACGGCAGCTTCAAGACTTGGTATACGCTTTTTCGCATAGATCAGCGCATCTTTGGAAATATCGATGCCTGCAAAGCGCATTTTCGGGAAAGCCTCCGCAAGACCGGCAGTATAATAGGCTTCTCCGCAGCCAATATCGAGCGCAGAATTTTCTTCCTTTATATATAAGGATAAAAGTTCCTTTGCCGATTCCAAAAGCGGCGCATAAAAACCGGCGTTTAGGAAATCACGCCTTGCGCGGATCATGCGCTTATCATCGCCGTGCCTTTTCTGCGAAGAACCACCGCTCATCAGGAGGTTGACATAGCCCTGTTTTGCCATATCAAAGCGGTGCCCTTTTTCGCAGGCATAGCTTTTTTCCTCAATATGTAATTTTCCGCCGCATACCGGACAAATAAAAAGTGACATCTGCTCTGCTCCTTTTTTTGCTTTCCCTATTCTACAACAAATTACAAAAATAGAAAAGACTTGTTCAAAGAAGGTTTAAATAATACAACTTTACAAGTTAAAAACGACTTGCTACAATAAAGTTGTTTGATCAGTCACAAAGCTTAGGCTTTAATATGAAAGGACAGAAAAATGGCTAGAGAAAAATTATTGCTCAATACCGGTTGGCGAATTTTTGTTGGTGATCCGCCGGTTATCGAGCGCAGAAATGACATCATGGACCAGACTTACCGCCAGACAAGAGCCGAAAATGCTCTTGGTGCTGCAAGACGCGACTATGATGACTCCACATGGCGCATGGTCACGATCCCGCACGATTACATCGATGAGATCGAACCGAATGACAAGGAAAACGGTCCTCATGGTTCGAGACCGCTCGTTAACGCATGGTACAGAAGAACCTTCAAGATCGACGCTGCACGCGAAGGCGACCGCATCACACTCCTCTTCGACGGCGTTGCTATTGAATGCGATGTTTATGTCAACTCCATGCTTCTCTATCACAACACGACCGCAGGTACATCCTTTGAAGTCGACATCACAGATGTAGCCCGCTTCGGCGACAACATCAACGTCGTTTCCGTCTATTGCGAATGCAAGGACAAATTCGAAGGCTGGTATTATGAAGGCGGCGGTATTTACAGAAACGTCTGGCTCTGCGCACAGGACAGACTTGCTGTTGACCTTTGGGGTACATACGTCAAAGCTGAAGACAAAGGCTGCCATTGGGATACCGAGATCGAAACAACGATCCGCAACGATTATTTCGACTGCAAAACCGCAGAAGTCACAAACACACTTTTTGACGCTGCAGGCAACAAAGTCGGCGAAGCTTCGGATACACTTGAAGTTCCTTTCCGCAGCACAGCTGTCTTAAAGCAGAACATCGCTGTTGCAAACCCCGCACTTTGGAGCATTGATGAGCCGAACCTTTACAAAATGCTCACCGTCGTTTCCGAAAACGGCAAAGTTGTCGATGAATACGAAACAACATACGGCTACCGTACATTTGAATTCTCGCCCGAAAAAGGCCTCCTCTTAAACGGCAAGCACGTTCAGATCCGCGGCTTTGCAAACCATATGACCTATGCAGGCGTTGGCCAGGCGATCAGCAAATCCATGAACGAATACCGCATCAAGAGAATGAAGGATCTTGGTTCCAACGCATTCCGCTGCGCACACAGCCCGCACGACATCGCTCTTTATGATGCCTGCGATAAACTCGGTATGCTCGTCCTCGATGAAAACCGTATCTTCCACTCCTCTTCCATCGTTATGGCAGAACTGGAAAGCATGATCAAGCGCGACCGCAACCATCCTTCCATTTTCATGTGGTCCCTTTTCAACGAAGAAGACTCCATCAACAGAAAGCTCGGTCAGAATATGTTCCGTGCGCTTTCCGCAAGAGTCAAACAGCTTGACCCGACAAGACCTTCCACAGGCGCAACACTTTTCGGCTTAACCGCAGAAAACTCCCTCGAAGATCACGGCGTTATCGGCGTCAACTACAACATCACATGGTATGACTGGGTACATGAACATTATCCGAACAAGGCGATCTACGGTTCCGAATGTGCAATGCGCTTCACAAAGACCGGCATCGACGCTTGGCGCGAAATGGATATTCGTCCGTGGTTCATGGGCGGCTTTATGTGGACAGCCTGGCCGCAGCACAACGGTCACGCTTACCCGATCCAGTATGCAACGCTCACACCCTTGGACAACATCGGCGAAGCAAGCGATACTTTCCATCAGTATGCTGCTTATTGGAGCGATGACGTTCCTTACTGCAAAGTTGCCCCGAACTGGGATTTCGAAAACGATATGCTCGGCAAACCCGTTACCGTCACCGTATTCACAAACGGCGATGAAGCAGAGCTCTTCCTCAACGGCGAAAGCCTCGGCAAGAAAGCTGTTGATAAATATGAAATGGCTTCCTATGAAGTCGCATATCAGCCCGGTGAATTAAAGGCGATCGTCACAAAAGACGGCAAGGCATTTGCAGAAGACAGCTGCAAGACAGCAGGCGAACCCGTTGCCTTAAAGCTCAGCCTGAGAAACATCGAATCCGTCAAGGCAGACGGCAGCGATGTTGCGATCATCACTGCTTCCATGATCGATAAAGACGGCAACGAGACCTTAAAAGAGATCGGCAAATGGATCAAGTTCGAAGCGAACGAAAACGGCGAGATCATTTCCTCGATTTCCTCCGCAACAAGAGACACAAGCGTCTGGGCAGGCAATACATCCGTTCAGGCATATGCAGGCAAAGCACAGGTTCTCGTCCGCTCGCTCGCAAAAGACGGCGACCTCATCGTAACGGCTGCTGCAGAAGGCCTCGAAGGTGCAAAGATCATCATCGAACGCGAAGCTGCCCAGATCAAGCTCGTCGAAGCTGAACCCTGCCACTACATCTATAAGTGGAAGCTCTGCCCGATCGCTTATGAAAAGAAGCCGAACATGGAACTTATCATGAAGCAGGATCAGAGCGCAAACTGGAAATACGAAGATATCGGCTGCGGTGCTCCTTCGATGCTCATGCACATCTTCCCGAAGAACGGCATGACAAACTTTGCAAAAGGCGAAAAAGAAGGCTACCTCGTTTACCGAGCAGAAGCAGTTGTCCCGGCAATGAACCTCAAAGGCAAAAAGGTTGCTCTTGAATTTGAAGGCATTGACGGCCGTGCAGATGTTTACGTCCGCGGCGAAGGCAAAGAAGCTTATGGCTACAAAGATTTCTATGTCATCACCGAATTCGACGTCGGTTCGCTGACCGTTGACTGCAGCAACTTCGTTCCCGGCGATAAAGTTATCATCTGGGTATGCGTTGACGCAGATAAGGGCAATGCAAGCGTAGACTGGCCGGTTCGCTGGACGCTTATCTAAGCCAATGAAACTTAAAGAGAGAGTTTTATACTCTCTCTTTTTTTGTACAAAAATACTGAAATTTTTATTCTCGTTTACAAAGCCGATACAATTTGTTATGATAAATTTATCCTATAAAAACGCATTTTTTGGGAGAGATCCATGCTAAACGAAAGACAAAAGGCTGTTTTGACACAGTTTTTACAGCGGAATCCTGCGCTGCAAGGCGAAAAAGAAAATCTGCTTTCGGCATACCGCTTGCTGAAGGATTGTTATGACGGCAGCGGTTTGGTTTTGACCTGCGGAAACGGCGGAAGTGCAGCGGACAGCGAGCATATCGTCGGCGAACTGATGAAAGGATTTCTTTCGAGAAGACCTCTTAATGAAAAAGATTCGGCTGTTTTTACAGGTTTAGCCGATGATAATTTCCCGAAAAAGCTGCAGAAAGCGCTTCCGGCAATAGCGCTCGTTTCGCAGACTGCACTGCTCTCTGCCTACGCAAACGATGTGGATGCCTCGATGGTTTTTGCACAGCAGGCGTATGCTTATGCAAAGGAAAATGACGTTCTGATCGGGCTTTCGACTTCGGGCAATTCGGCAAATGTCGTGAATGCGGCGATCGCGGCAAAGGCAAAAGGTGCAAAAGTCATCGCTTTGACCGGCGAAAAAGAAAGCAGGCTTTCAGAACTTGCGGATGTTGCTTTCCGTGTTCCGTCACAGGAAACTTTTATTGTGCAAGAATACCATCTTCCGATTTATCATGCACTTTGCGCTTTGATCGAGCTTGCTTACTTTACATAAGGAAAATTCTATGAAAAAAACGATTCAGATCGCCGGCATAGACATCGGCGGAACAAAATGTGCGGTTCTGCACGCAGATTATTCTGACGGTGAATGCCATATCACGAGCAAAAACAGTTTTAAGACAGCGGATTACAAAAACCCGATGGATGCGCTTGCAAAAATGGAAGAGCTTTTATCTCTGCATCCTTTTTCGGCGATCGGCATCAGCTGCGGAGGACCTCTCGACAGTAAAAAAGGTATTATCTTATCGCCGCCGAACCTGCCCGGTTGGGATGAGATCCGCATCAAAGAATATTTTGAGGAAAAATTTGCCGTTCCCTGCCATATCAACAACGATGCTAACGCCTGCGCTTTGGCGGAATGGAAGATCGGCGCAGGAAAAGGCATGGATAATGTTATTTTTATGACTTTCGGAACGGGTTTGGGCGCCGGGCTCATCCTTGATGGGAAACTTTTTGCCGGAACAAACGATATGGCCGGTGAAATCGGTCATGTCCGACTTTCGCCTTTCGGCTCCGTCGGCTATGGAAAAGCGGGTTCTGCGGAAGGTTTCTGCAGCGGCAGCGGTATCCGTCAGCTCGCTTTATCGAGGCTTCTTGAATTAAAACAGCTCGGCATCAGGCATTTCCTCCACGAAAAAGGCGAAGAACTTTCCGCTTATGATGTTTTTCTGGCGGCAAGAAACGGCGATGCTCTGGCAAAGGACATCATCCGCATCACGGGCGAAAAACTCGGCGAAATCTGTGCGATTCTGGTCGATCTCTTAAACCCCGAGGCGATCGTCATCGGCAGTATTTATGCAAGAAACGAAGACCTGCTCTTTCCCATTGCGAACGAGGTTTTACGAAAAGAATCCCTTGCGCTTTCCTATGGCTGCGTAAAGATATTGCCGGCGGCACTTGGCGAAGAGATCGGCGATTATGCGGCGCTCATGTGCGCAATATAAATATGAGGGAATTTCCCTCTTTTTCTTTCTTTTTCGAAATTTTATTTTACTATTTGTATCATTTCTGTTATCATATGTGGTATTGATCATCTTTAATTTTGGAGTGTAGCGGATTGAAAAGGATCATTGGTATTGATATTGGCAGAAAAAAATGCAGCGTCATTCATGCGGATTTTGACGGAAACAGCTTCCGCATCCTGCAGAAAGTCATTTTTCTTTTAGAGGCGGATTACAACACGGCTGAGCTTGCGATCGAACGGCTCGACGAGCTTCTTCATATGTATGATTTTGAAGCGATCGGCATCAGCTGCAGCGGACCTCTCGACAGCAAAAACGGCATTCTCATTTCGCCGCAATACCTTCCCGGTTGGAGTAACCTGCGCTTAAAGGAACATTTTGAAGAGAAATTCGGCGTTCCCTGTCAGCTGCATCACGATGTCAATGCCTGTGCTTTGGCGGAATGGAAGCTCGGTGCAGGAAAAGGCATGGAAAACCTTGTTTACCTGACTTTCGGAACGGAGCTTGATTCGGGGCTGATCTTAAACGGAAAGCTCTACATCGGCGCAAACGATATGGCCGGTGAGATCGGGCAGATCCGCTTATCCAAACACGCCACGGCAGATGATTTCTGCAGCAGCGACGGCATCCGCAAGCTGACCTTTAAAAAGCTCGACGAATTAAAAGAACTTGGGATCGAACATCCTCTGCAGAAAAAGGGCAACTATCTTTCTGCGTTTGACGTTTTTGAAGCGGCAAAACAGGGCGATAAGCTGGCAATGCAGATCATCCGCACCTCTGCGGAAAAGCTCGGGCATCTTATTGCCTGCATTGCGGATTTCCTGAACCCCGAAGCGGTCATCATCGGCAATTATTACGCAAGAAATGCGGAAGTGCTTCTTCCGATCATCCGCGAAGTTGTCGACAGAGAGGCAAACCCGATCTCATCAACCTTAAAGATCCTTCCCTCAAAGCTTGGCGACAGCATCTGGGATCTCGGTGCGCTCATGTGCGCTTTATAAAAAAACAAAACCCCGAAAGTTTCATGCTTTCGGGATTTTTTATTAAAGATTATTTTCGTATTTTTCCGTTTCGATCACGAGCTTTTTGCACTTCGGGCAGCAATAAGCCTCAACATGATGCGGCGAAAACATGGGAGAAAGCAGACGCAATGCATACCGCTCTTTTCCATCGGGAAGAAGGCTCAATTTATGCTTTCTTTCGCTGAAAAGCGCAGCACCGCAGTTCAGGTAGCCTTTTATCATTTCTGTTTCGCAATAGGGGCAATGCATCGGCTTACTCCTTTTTAATCAACATCCATATCTTTAAGCTGCTTTCGGTGAAGGTTTTCGAGCTTGCTTGTGATGGAGATTTTCCGCAAAATATCTTTGACCGTTTTATCGAGTCGGCTTCCGCTTCGGTAATCGGCTTTCATGGCAAAATCAACACGGCCGTCGTTGATCAGTTCGATCGCCGTTTTGCCGGGCTGATCGGGATAGACCGCGATCGAAGTGCCGCCGTATTCGCGGACGAGCTTCATACAGGGAACATCCGTAAAACCATCCCCGATATAGATCATATTGCGGAATGGGATCGGTCTTTCCTCTTTCGGGACGTATTTATTGAGCTCCGCATTTTTTGAAAGGTCTAAAATTCCTTTGTTGATGCGGAAAATATACTGCGTTTTACCCGTATAATTGACGGAATTTTTCGGCCAATCGGCAACACCGTTTTCGTCGTAATGAAATTCGCAGGCATAGACTTCCTTGATCTCAGGATAGATCGAACAGCCTTCGATGATCTCTTTTAAGCCGGAAGAAATAATGTAATGCTCGAGGATCAGGTCGTTTTCCTCTGCAAATTCGTTCATGCGGGAAAACCAGTTTTCCACACCGGGATAGAGATCGATGGCTTTCCCGAGCGAAACGAAAGATTCCCTGTTCAAAGGCTGCCTTGCGGCTCTGCTTTCACGCACCATCATATACATACAGGCGAGGATGCCGTCCATATGCTCGGCACTTGCAAGGCCGTTGGCAAGCTTCCAGAATTCATCCGCTTCCATACCGATGCGTGGGATAAAGCTGTATTCCTGCATATCCTTTGGGCAAAGCGTTTTATCAAAATCATAGATGATTGCTGCTTTATTTTTTGCCATGACAAATTCCTTTTTATGCGAAAAGATCAAACCATTCCGGGCGCAGATGCAGCGTTACGGGTAAAATCTCCGCATCGTATAAAACATCTTTGTTTTCTTCTATAAGCTCCGGCATAACGGCATGATAACGAATGGGAAGGCCTGTCCTTTTTGAAACTTCGCGGACGATCTCCGCACCTTCGATAAGGCATTGCCTGTCGGTCGCTTTGGCGAGGTTGGTGTTGTTGATGAGTGCGGTGATCTTCATGCGGCTGCAATCTTCGATCTCGTGCAGAAGGTCGATGATGTCTTCGGGCGTTTCCTGCATCGGTCGCTTGGCATTGATAACCATGAAAAACTCCGTTTCATCCCAGACTTTTTTAAAGCGTTCGGCTAAAATCCCCAGAACCGTTGCCCCATCGGGATCTCCGCCGCTGTCGAAAACGAGGAATTTCTTATCCGAATCGAATGCGGAATACATCCTTGGGCTCAAAGACGGCGTATCATACTGCGTTCCCGCAAAACCGGGCGAGACAAGCTCTACCCCATTTTCCGAAAGCAGCTCTTTCTGTGAGCTGGATTTGAAATAGGGGTTGATCAGGTCCATATCGACAAGCATGGCACTGCCGTATTTTTTTGCGCCGTAAAGCGCCGTATTGACCGATATTTCTGTTTTTCCGCTGCCGAAATTGCCGGCAAAAATATTATATTTCTTCATCTGCTGCGGGTATTGTGATATCTGCGTTGGAAAGGCTGAGCCTGACTTTTGCCATATCGATGCCTTCGATCTTTTCGATCTCAAGCGGAACAAGGTATGTTCCTGCACTTAAATTTGCTGCATCGGCATAAATCACGAGCTTCTTTGCCTCAAGCTGACTGACGACAGAACCGGGGCCTGTTACCGTAACATCGACAATGCGCTGATTGATCACGGCATCATCATTGCCGCGCACTTCGATCGGGACACCACGGAAAACTTTTGTCAGTTCGATTTCTGTAATTTCAAGGACGACCGTTACCGTTCTCGGTGCCAGATAGCTGACGCCGTCGAGCTCTTCAACGGTTGCGTTGATCGCCTGCAGACCCGTAAGACCTTTAACGCTGATCGGTTCAAGCGCAAGCTTTTCGATCGATTCGATAAGCTCCGCATCGCCTGCAATCTGCATCGAAGTCGGCTGTACGCTGATCTCCGAAACTTCATAGCCTTCGGGGATGTTTTCGATGATCGTATTTTCAAGGCTTGCGGCAATTTCTACCTCACGCATCGGCAAAACACGAACTGTTGCCGAAACGGAAGGTGCTCCGCCGATGATCAGGCTGCCATATTCGACCTTGTTGCCCGAATAATTGAGAAGATTTGTTGACCAGCTCTTTGTGATCGTATCTTTAAGGCCGACGATGCTGATCATACACTTTGCCTCGGTGACTCTTCTGACGACGGATTCCGCACCTTTTAAGGTAACGGTATTGTTTAAAAATTCGGGTTCAAAGACATGGTAACCGAGCTCAGGTTCGCCGGTATATTCATAGGTCACGGGAACCTGACGTTCAACGATATTTTCTGCCATAACGGTAATTTCCGAAGGTGTAACGGATTTGACGATGCCGTATTTTGTTTCGACATTGACGGAAAGAACGGCTTCGCCATCGCTGTTGATCGAAGAGAGATCGATATGTGCGGTGACGTTGTTGGAATTGATGAAGCGGTGATCATTCTGTTCCGCTTCGATATCGACGTCGATGCTGTATTCTTCAAGCAAACCCTCTGTCACGATAAGGTGCTTTGCCTCAAGCTCGCTTGTTCCCATAACGGCAAGGGTAATATCATTCACTTCACAGCGGCGAACAGGGTTTGAATCGACGAGGATATAGCTCCAGATGATAAAGGCAAAGAGGAAAACAACCAGCTTCTGCCAGAAATTATGTCTTACGGTATCCCAAATAAACTGCAATACTTTTTTCATTTTCTGATTCCCATCCTGTTGCGGATCCTGACGCGGAAAGGCTGACGAACGACTTCCTGCATACCAAAGATCTCTCTTAATACATCATTGAGCTTTTTGCGGTCAAGATAGCGGGTCAAAACGCCCTCTTTTGTCATCGAAATAACGCCTGTTTCCTCCGAAACGACGATCGTAATGCTGTCGGAAACCTCCGAAATACCAAGTGCAGCACGATGTCTTGTCCCGAGTTCGCTCGAGATCTGTTTATTATCCGAAAGCGGCAGGAAACAGCCTGCAGCCTGAATACGCATACCGCGGAGGATCATTGCACCGTCATGCATCGGCGCATTGATAAAGAAGATATTTTCGATCAGTTCGCTCGAAATGCGCGCATCAACGGTCGTTCCCGTTTCGACAACGTCATTCAAGCCGACAGACCTTTCAAAAACCATCAGCGCACCCGTCTTTTTGATGGACATATTTAAGATCGAACGCTGGATCTGTTCGATGATTTCTTCTGCCTGTGCGGTATCGACTTCCTGTTTCAAATCGAAATGCGCTCTTGTACCGATCCTTTCCAAAGCACGGCGAATTTCCGACTGAAAAAGAACGACAATGATCGTACCGCCTGCTGCGATCAAATAATTCAGCAGCCAAGAAACTGCCGTAAGACCGATCGCTTCGCAGATCCATGCCGCAAGAATAATCACACCGACGCCTTTTAAAACCTGGCTTGCGCGTGTGCCTTTTGTGATTTTGTATATACCATAGAGAATGAAGGAGATCAGGATAATATCGATAATATCCTTGATGCCGATCTCTATGATACTGCTCTTAATGACTGAAAATAAATCGCCCATTTTCTCTCCGCCGTATAAAGAATTATTTCTGCTCTGCCAGTTTGTTAATCATTTCCTGCAGGTTTTCATATTCGAGAAGCTTTTCATCGAGCAAGCGGCTCTGTTCCAGAACTTCATCGCTGACCCGGAAATTCCCGTCATTTCTTCTTAAAACCTCTTCGCCTGCACGGTTGAGCCATTCTCTGCTTTCTTCAATCTCTTTTTGCATTCGCAAAAGCTTTTCCTGATAGAATTTCTTATCTTTCACTTTCGTCACCTGCTTTACAAATATTCTGCAGCGCGCACATAGAAGTGCCCGTTTTCTTTGATAAAATAGAGTTTTTCTTTGATCTCCTGCTCCGGCTGCATATTTTTTTCAAGGAAATACGCATCCTCTGCGGAAATGCCAATCGTATAATCGAGTTCTGCCCAATAATAGAAGCCTGCGGTTTCTCCGTCAAAGTGGCTCTGCTTCTGTTCGCCAACAATAATATTATAGCTTAAAACTTCCACAGAAACATCATATTCGCCAATTTCTTCACCAAAACTTAATAAATATTCCGGTGAAATTTCGTCTCTTGTGAGAAATTCTTCGGTACAGTTTTCGCTATAATATTTCCACTGTTCATCCGCATCGAATTCCTTAATGTCGTTGCGCGTGAAAAGATAGTTTTTCGCCGCGGCAAAAAGCTCTGCCTGTTCATCTGCCGTGAGCCTTTCCTTTTCGCCTGCAGGCAAAAACTCCTCGCCAATGGGTTCAAAGCCATAGGACTCGATCTTGAGTTTGCCGTCTTCACGGAGGAAATAGACGCTGAAAAGCAAGTCAAAGCGCTTACCTTCCTCAAAAAAGCTCATTTCCGGGTCTTCGGGCTTATAGCTTTCGATATAGAGAACGGCCGAAAGCTTCTGCACAGTATATTCGAGATCGTCCAGAAGCTCGGTTTCGCAGCCAAGATCCTTGAAATCGCCGATATGGGAGATCAGCTTTGTGCTTTTGTTTTCAAGTTCGCCGGAGGCATATTCGACATCATAGAGGTAATCCGCAAGAAAAGCCTCTGTATAATGCGCTTTGGCAAAAGCCGTCGTTTCCTCGGGAGAAAAATCCCGGTAATCGACATCCCACATGAGCGAGATATATTCTTTGGCAATGGCATAAGGTTTATCGCTGCAGCCGGAAAACACGAGGCACATCACGATCAGCAGCAGACAAAAGATCTTTTTCAAGGAAAGCCTCCGCTTAGGATAAATATAAAATGGCATATTTAAAACTTCTGCCGGATGCGTTGTCTGTCTCTTTGAGGGAACTATAGCGGATGAGCAGCCGATCGCCTGCGGAATTCAGATAAATCGAAGCGATCTCTGAACGCATATCGACGAGGAAATTTTCACCGCTTTCCGGCAAAAAGACATAGAGCATATCGGCATTCATACCCTTTTCGACCCAGGCAATACGGCTCATATCACCCGTTGCAGAATAAAGCTTGACGTTTGATAAAAGGCTTCTGCTCTTTTTGGTTTCCATATCAAAAAGGCAAAGACGCTCGATATTATCAATATATAAAATTCCACGGTCCGTCATGCTTTCCATTGTCGTCGTGCCGGAGATGAGATAGCGCCTGCTGTTGAAAAGATCGAAAAAGACCGTATCTACGCCGTCCATTGTCCTTGTCATACAACGGGGTTCATTGCCGGCGGCATAGGATAAAATGCGTGAGCTTCGCATTTCGTTGCTGTACAGTTCAAAATCACTGAACGCCAGCGGGATTCGCGAAACGAGATCGGTATTCGTATCATACACATAGAGAATGTTTTTCCCGCTTTTTTCAACAAAACAGAAGACATCGCTGCTGATCCAGACCGGCGAAGACAAAACATTTGCCGTATTTAAGATCTCTTTTTGCTTGGTATAGGGATTATCTTCATAAATAATGCTGATCGTACCATCTTCACGCTTTACCGCCATGACGAGCTTTTCTTCTTCGGAAAATGCAGCGGAAATGATATTATCGCTGTGGATGATCGTGATGGCATCATCCTCCGGTTCACGGACGAAAAGCCCCTGCGCCTTATTCGTCGGGTAAAGCGCAAAAATGCGTTCACTTCCGTTGAAGCCGATGCTGTTTATCGTATTGACATCGAATTTTCCCAAAAGATCGAAAGCTTTTTCAAGCGTGACTTCTTCTTTTTCTTCTTCCGGCAGCGGGATGATCTTGACTTCTTCACGGCAGCCGCCAAGCGCAAACAACGAAATAAGGATAAGGATCAGTACGATCGCTTTTTTGAAACGCTTATTCAGCTTCATCGGCATACCTCAAAAGCGGCAGTTTTACCGCAAACTCGATCTGTCTGTCGTTTCGCATTTCGGCATGGATACTGCCGCTGTGCGCAAGGGCAATTTCCCGCGAAATCGGCAGACCAAGGCCGACACTGCCCGATTCATGTTCGCTTGACGCCTGCATATAGGGCATAAAGAGCGATTCAGGGTCTTCGATCTTGTCTTCGACAAAGTTGACGATGCGGATCAAAGCGGAAACGCCCTCTTTTTGCAGGGAAATATTAACTGGAAAACCCGAAAGACCGTATTTGATCGCATTATCGAGCAGGTTGACGAGCATCTGACGGATCTTTTCCGCATCTGCCTTGATGTGCAGGTCAGCTTCGATCGAAAGATGGAAATCGACATCATACCGTCTTGCACGGACTGCCATCGACTCTGCGATCCTTCTTGTGAGTGCGGAAAGATCGACATCTTCAAGGTTCATGCGTTCTCGCATGGTCTGTTTGGATGCATCGAGGATCTCCGTAACATAGGCATGGAGTCTTTCCGTTTCTTTTTCAATATTATTAAGCGCACCGCTGGCAAGCTCTTTATTATCCGGGTCATTTTTCATGAGGTCTGCATAGCCGGAGATGATCGTGATCGGCGTTTTCAGCTCATGCGTGACTTTATCATAAAAAGCCTTGCGGTAACGAAGCGCTTCGGCAAGTGCGGTTTTTTCGTTGGTAATCGCCAGAAGCTGATCGGAGATCGTTCTTGTCATGCGGTTAAATCCCGAGGCAAAAATACCGATCTCGTCTTTTTTTGTTTTGGTTTCCACGGGCGTAAAGACGCCTTTTTCCAGATAATCGTTGACGGCATAGGTCAGCTTACGGACAGGCATGAGTGCACGCAGAACGGTTACGATAATAATGACGAACAGGATGAAAATACAGATCGCCGAACCGATCGTGATCCTTGTCTGTACGTCCATCGTCCGCATATATTCGCTCGTATAGTCGGAATAAACGCGCACAAAAATGCCGTTTTCCGAGAGCATCAGCGGAACATAGAAAGACAGATAGACATCCATCTCATTGCCGTCGCTGACGATCGAAAGTGCAGCGCCGTTTTCCCTTGCGGCGTTCAGCTCAAGGCTGCGCTTTGGCGAAAGAAAACCGACCGTCGCATAGAGCATCTGCCCATCTTCGGAATAGACGGCGGTTGGTCTTGTGAGTATGGTGTGCAGCTCATCGGCAATATAGCTGACATCCGAAAGCGAATCCACACCGTAAATGAGCTGTCTGTTGAGCAATATCTCGCAGTATTCTTTTATCTGCTGCTGTTCGCCGACGATGTCATTTTCGTTCATATCACCGATCGCAAAGCTGGTCAGAAAATACAGCATGACGATGATGAAAACGGAAAAAATGACAAAGTACCAGATCAGCTTAGTTCTGAGTTTCAAATCCTTCCTCCGAGATCTTATAGCCTATGCCGAAAACCGTTGCAATGGCGTTTTCATCTTCGAGTTTTTTTCTGATTCGCTGGACATGGATATCGACCGTTCGGGTATCGCCCGCATATTCAAAATCCCAGACCTGTGCCAAAAGATCTGCACGGCTCATAACCTTGCCCTTGTTGCGCATCAGCGTTTCAAGGAGCATAAATTCCTTTGGCGTAAGGTCGATCAGCCTGTCTTTTTTCATAACGATATGACGGACGAGATCCATCGAAATATCCCTTGCGGCAAGATGATTTTTGCTGCCTTCGTTTTTCTTTGCCTTATCGATCCGGCGGAGGATGGATTTAACGCGAAGGACGACTTCCCTTGCGTCAAAGGGCTTTGTGATATAGTCATCCGCACCGTATTCGAGGCCTAAAAGCTTATCGGACTGATCTGCCTTTGCGGTCAGCATGATGATCGGGATATTATCGGAAAGCGTAATGCGCCTGCATAAAGAAAGTCCGTCTGCATCGGGCAGCATAATATCGAGAATAATAAGGTTTGGCTCAAGATCCTGCACGGCAAGAAGACCATCCTTGCCCGTTAAGGCATAGGAAACCTCAAAACCTTCTTTTTCCAATGTATATTTTAAAAGCTCGGCAATCGCCTGTTCATCTTCAATGATTAAAATTTTGCTCATGGTGTCTCCTGTTTTCGCAAAAATATAATTCTGCTCTGTCTTCATTTATCAAAATGTACTGCAATGATATTATACCAATTCCGAATATTTTTCGCAACGATACAAAAAATAATTCACGAAAGGAGATCATATGCTCAACACGATCATCAAGACCGCACTCATATACATTATTATTATCATTTCCATGCGCATCATGGGCAAAAAATTAGCAGGTCAGCTGCAGCCCTATGAGCTTGTCATTACGCTCATGATCGCTGAAATTGCCGCAGCACCGATCGATTCGGGCGATATTCCGCTTTCGGCAGGGCTTATCCCAACGATCACACTGCTCATCGTCTACTCCGTTTTTTCCTTTCTTTCGCTCAAAAGCCGCAAACTGCGTGTGTTTTTCTGCGGAAGGCCGAGCATCCTCATCAGCAACGGAAAACTCGTGACAGAAGAATTTGAAAAGCTTTCCTATAGTTTGTCTGACCTCATGGAACAGCTTCGCTCTGCTGGTTATGCAGACGTCAGGCAGATCTGTTATGCGATTTTGGAAACCAACGGAGAGCTTTCCATTTTGCCATACCCTGCGGAAACACCGCCGACTGCGCAGATGATGGGCATCAAAACAGATAACAATACGATACAGCTGCCCATTATTTTAGACGGCGATACGGTCGATTTTGGGCTTTCTGCATGCGGCTTTACACGGGAAAGCCTCGAAAACTGGCTGAAAAAGCGAAAGCTTGGCAGCATCAGCGATATATTTTTCTTATCCGCAGCCAAAGACGGAAGCTATTTTTGCCAAAGAAAAAACGGAGAACAACAGCAGCAATGAAAAAACTCCTGATCTTGCTTTTACTTTTCGGTATTCTTTCCTGCGCATATGTACAGAACCGGTGTATTGCGGATTTTCGGGATGATTTTACCGCCGAGATCGAAAAGACACAAAAAGCTATATATAATGAAGAAAATCCGGATTTTTCGGGTATCCTTTCCGTTTACGAAAAAGCGGAACCGAGGCTGATCTGCCTCATCGGGAACGACAAGATCAGGCAGATCGGCGATGAGATCCAAAAGCTGTTTATCCTAAAGGAAAAGGAAGATATTCTGCTTTCGCTCAAAGAACTGCAGAGTCTTGCGGATGCTCTCTATTTTGAGGACAGATTTTCGCTTGAAAACATATTATGAGCTATCGGGATACGGATTTTTGCGCTATAATGGAGCTGAAGGAGGCTTTTATGGCAAAAACGATTTACCTCATTCAGCATGCAGAAGCCGAACACCATCTAAACGGCATGGTCGGTTCCTGGACAGATTGGCCGCTTACCGCAAAAGGCAGAAAACAGGCGGAAAATATTGCGAAAAATTTATATCCATACATAAAAGAGAAAGATTTTACACTCATCAGCTCAGATCTTATGCGTTCGATCGAGACGCTTGCACCGCTTGCGGAATTGCTCCATCAAAAGCCTATCATCGACCCACGCATCAAAGAGATCGGCTTTGGCATAGCCTGCGGAAAATCCAGGGAATGGTTCCGCCAAAATGCGGCAAAGTGCCCGGAAAATGCCGACCCCGAGGAACACAAGAGCTTCCCCGATGCGGAAAGCTTCGGCGATCTTCACAGGCGAGTTTCGGCCTTTTTAGAGGATATTTTAGCTTCGGAAAAGGAAAACTTCGTCATTTGCGGCCATGGGGCAAGCCTTTCCCGGCTTTATACGGCATTCTTACAGCTTGATCCAAAGAAATTTGAGCTTTCGGGCAAGGCTGCAGGCGTTTCCCTTCTTCTGCAAATGAATAACGGAAAACGTTTAATACAATTTTGCAATGATATGTCCTTCTCTGTTATGTGCAATTCGTGAAAAATTCGGCTGCATTCGGGTCGATTTTCCATTTCACAAAGGGTCTATTGTAAGAATTATGTAAAATTTGTCAATTTTTTGTGACCTGTTTTTACATGGATTTGTTAAGGAACGGTCGCATTTGAATTGACACGGTTTATTTTTATGCGCTATACTTAGAATAGTTCGTATTGACGAACCGTTTCAATTTATTATTATGGAAAGGATATATAATGACAGTTACATTATCAGAATTCTTTCAGGAATTAGTAACGAATCTGCCTTTCGCCATCTGCACCGTGATCATGCTTTCGGTCATCATGGTCAATGGCTGGACAGATGCTGCAAACGCGATCGCAACCTGCGTCGGCACAAGAGCATTGGCTCCGCATTGGTCTATCGTTTTGGCAGCCGTTTTCAACTTCCTTGGCGCACTCACCATGACGCTTTTAAACGGCAGCGTTGCTTACACGATCTACAACATGGTAGATTTCAGCGGTGACCCGCATTCAGCGCTGATAGCGCTAATGGCAGGCTTGGCGGCGATCGTTATATGGGCAGTCGGTGCATGGCTCTTTGGCATCAACACCAGTGAAAGCCACGCACTCATCGCAGGCATCTCCGGTGCAGCTATCGCACTGCAGAACGGCTTCGGCGGCATCAACGGCGGCGAATGGATCAAAGTTATCTATGGTCTTATCTTATCCACCGTTTTGGGCTTCGGTTCCGGTTATGTCATCACAAAGATCACCGAAGGCCTCTGCAAAAATATGGACAGACGCAAAACAACGCCTTTCTTTAAATATGCACAGATCGGCGGTGCTGCGGGTATGTCCTTCATGCACGGCGCACAGGATGGTCAGAAATTCATGGGCGTATTCATGCTCGGTATGTTCCTTTCCAGAGGTATGGGAGACGTTACAGATTTCGCGATCCCGATCTGGCTCATGATACTCTGCTCCGGCGTTATCGCTCTTGGTACATCCATCGGCGGTTACCGCATCATCAAATCCGTCGGCATGAGCATGGTCAGCCTTGAAAAATATCAGGGCTTCTGCGCAGATGCAGCTTCTTCGCTGAGCTTGCTCTTCTCTTCCGTCGTTGGTATCCCGGTTTCGACATCCCACATGAAGGCAACTTCCATCATGGGTGTTGGCGCTGCAAGAAGACTTTCCGCGATCAACTGGGGCGTTGTTAAAGAAATGGTCATGGCATGGATCCTGACATTCCCCGGCTGCGGTCTTATCGGTTTTGCAATGGCAAAGCTGTTCATGTTCATACTCTAATCTGGTTTTATTAAAGGAGAATTACAATGGCTAAAGGCACAAAATATAACTATTTCACAGCTCTTGAAGAGATGAGCTCTTATTCCGTACAGGCTGTCAATTACCTCGACGAAGTTATCCGCGATTATGACCCGAACAAGATCAATATGTGCATCCAGAAAATGCATGAGATCGAAAACAAGGAAGACGAAAAGAAGCATGAGATCATGAAGAACCTCATCCGCGAATTCCTTCCGCCGATCGACCGTGAAGACATCATCCAGCTCGCTTCCGAACTTGATGACGTTACAGACCTTATTGACGAGCTTCTTCACCTCTTCTATATGCTCAACGTTCAGACACTCATTCCCGAATTCACAAACCTCGTTGACCTCTTAAAGGAATGCTGCGTTTCCATGGACCTCGCTGTTAAAGAACTCAAGCAGTTCAGAAAATCCACAACGATCCATGACAACATTGTCCGCGTAAACAACGCTGAAAACAAGGGCGATGCTCTCTACACAGATATTATGCACAAGCTCTACACATCCGATAAAGACGCTATCGACATCATGCGCTGGGCAGAAGTTATGAACGTTACAGAAAACTGCTACGACGCTTGCGAACACGTTTCCGAAACGATCGAAACCATCGTTATGAAGAACATGTAAAAAAAACATTTGAAAGCCGCAGAAAACTGCGGCTTTTTTTGTTATACTTATGTGAAAGAATCCTGCAAAATTTGCGTCTTTTAAGGGAAAGGAGGCTTTTATGGAAGATCACGACATCATCGAACTGTATTTTGCACGCTCTGAAAACGCCATCGAAGAAACCGACAAAAAATACAGGCGTTATCTTTTTAAAATTGCACAGAACATCCTCTTGGACATCCTCGACAGCGAGGAATGTTTGAGCGATACTTACCTGCGTGCATGGGAAAGCATACCGCCCGAGAGACCAAACCGTTTTGCCATCTGGCTGGGCAAGATCACACGCAATCTTTCCGTCAGCCGAATCCGCTATAAGGCTGCTAAAAAGCGCAGCGACGGGCAATTTTCGCTCGCCTTATCCGAACTGGATGAAGTCATCCCGACACGGGAAACGACGGAAGAAACCGTTGAATTGAAGCTTCTTGCCGATGCGATCGAGCGCTTTCTCTATTCGCAGAACGAGGAAAAACGGGCTGTTTTCCTCAAGCGCTATTGGCAGCTTATGCCCGTTTCCAAAATTGCGGAACAGCTCCATTGCAGCGAAGCACGCATTCACTCCATGCTGCACAGGCTCAGGCAGTCATTGTATGAGTTTCTTATGAAGGAGGGCTTTTTCCAATGAAAAATACAGATCTGTTTTTGGCGATTGGCATGATAGATGAAGAGCTTTTGTATCAGGCAGAGCATTACCGGGCAAATTTCAGGAAAAAGATCGCACTGATCACGGCTTCCGTTTTGCCCATTGCAGCTTGCCTTGTGACAGCAGTCGGTCTGGGGATTTTCAGCCCGAAAGGCGCATCAGAAGCACCCGAAGCGGAAGCACCTGCACAGATGGAAGAAATTATTGAAGGCGGCATTGTTGAAGATGCGGAAGAAGAAGTCACTATTGAAGAAGAAAGTTTCGAAGAAACACCCGAAGAAGAATTTGTAGATGAAGAAAATGCCGAAACTTCTGAAATGGCACCGAACTTTACGATCAATGGCAGAACTTATATGATCTCCCCTTCTCTTGCGATGTCGGAAACTTTGCCCGAAGGTTTTAGCTATGCAGGCGATGTCCAAGTCGGCGGATTTGATGAAAAACTGCCCTGCTACACCAATGAAAACACTCCCGAATGGGTTTATGTTTATCAGGAAGTCACGACAGACGGCACTGTTGATGAACACGGTACGCTCAACCGCACTGAACCGCACATGGCATATGTTCGCTATGTTATTCTGGAATTGCGCGGCAAATCGCTCATCATGGTAAATGGCAAGCTCTATGTTTCGCTTTGGACAGCGGGAAATGCGCCGTATTATGAAGAAAAATATGGCGTGAGGACAACGGAAAAACCAAAAGACGCCAAGTATATCGGCAACAGCGTTTTCTGCGGCAAAGACAGCATTCCCAAAAAGGATCTCGAGGCAAATTTTGAGCCTTTGGAGGTTTACCTTGCGGATGAAGTGCTTTATGTCGGCGCAAGCTGGTTCACTTGGTCTGCGGAAGAAGACAACGAAACACAGCACTTCGGCTACGATATTTTTATCCCCTATGAGGGTAATTTTTAAGGAGTTTGTATGAAAAAACTGATCGCATTGGTCCTTGTTCTTGTCCTTTTATTTGTCGGCTGCAAAAAAGACGAGTTTGTTTTTCAGGCGGAGATCCTTGAAATATACGAAGGGACTTACCTTGTCGAACCGCTCGAAGGCACGACAGAGCGCAAATCTTCGGATCAGATTTATGTTCCCATTAAGCACGTCGATGCTTCACGCGAACCCTTGGTCGGCGACATCATCGAAATTACTTATAACGGGATGCTTCTTGAAACTTACCCGGCGCAGATCGGCGAATTTTACAAGATCAGATTGATCGAAGAATAACAAAAAAGACTCCTTTTGAAGGAGTCTTCTTCTTTTACAATTAGTCGTTTGCGTTTGCGCGTTCCATGTATTCATCTGTTCTTGTGTCGATACGGATGTATTCGCCGGAGTTGATGAACAGCGGAACGTTGACCTTAAGGCCTGTTTCGAGTGTAGCGGGTTTGTTGCCGGATGTAGCTGTATCGCCGCGTACGCCGGGTTCTGTTTCAACGATCTGAAGAACGACGAAGTTCGGCGGTTCAACAGCGAAAACGTTGCCCTTATAGGACATAACGGTAACCATCATTTCTTCCTTGACATATTTCAGAGCGTCTTCGCACTGGGATTTGTCGAGCGGAAGCTGATCGTATGTTTCCATATCCATGAAGTAGTAAATGCCGTCCATTTCATAGGAATACTGCATTTCTTTTCTTTCGATCATAGCACGGGAGAACTTTTCTGTGGGGTTGAAAGTTCTTTCGAGTGTGTTGCCTGTCATGACGTTGCGGATCTTTGTTCTGACGAAAGCTGCGCCTTTGCCCGGCTTAACGTGCTGGAAATCGACGATAACCCAAACCTGACCATCAATTTCTACTGTGAGACCTTTTCTGAATTCACCAGCTGATACCATTTTATTCCTCCAAAAAAATCTATCAAATAATTAACAACTCAGTTGTAGCGGTATAGAAGCTTTCCATGCCGGTTTCCGTGATCACGACGGTATCTTCGATGCGGACACCACCTTTTCCGGGAATATAAATACCCGGTTCTACGGTGACGACCATATTTTCCTTCATGATATCTGTCGAATACATCGAAAGTCTCGGTGATTCATGTACTTCGAGGCCAACGCCATGCCCAAGGGAATGACCGAAAAGGCCTTCGTATCCGGCGCCATAGATAATATCTCTTGCGATCTTATCGGCTTCTTTGCCGCTGAATCCGGGCTTCAGTGCATCCATTGCCGCCCTCTGTGCAGTTCTTACAGTATTATACACTACTTTCATATCAGGTTCAAGCCCTGAAATGGCAATCGTACGGGTAAAATCGGACTTATATCCCTTGATTTCGCAGCCGAAATCCATTGTTAAAAGATCGCCGGGTTTGAGGATGCGGTCTGTGACCTGTGCATGGGGCATCGAGGAATTCGGGCCGCCTGCAATGATCGGATTAAAGGAAGCGCCGCCTGCACCGTGTTTGTTGAAATAATATGCCATTTCCGCCAGAATATCGGTTTCGGAAACGCCTGCTTTGATGTAGCCAAGAAGATGATCGAAGCAATCCTGCGTGATGTTTGCAGCTT
Source organism: Clostridiales bacterium (assembly GCA_015056045.1). Taxonomy (GTDB): domain Bacteria; phylum Bacillota; class Clostridia; order Christensenellales; family Christensenellaceae; genus SIG371. The sequence continues at coordinate 43,586 of SVGZ01000003.1, forward strand.
TGCGCATGATTTTAAGCTCAGCTTCCGTTTTGACCGCACGGAGTGCTGTGATCTCGTTATCGACCATGACATATTCAGCGCTGAAAGCCTGTTCAAAATCTTTCATATCGGCAAGCGTGATATACTGCCCTTCGATGCCGAGCTTTTTAACGTTATTCTGCGTCATGATGTCGTTTAAGACCTTATAACGGACTTCTGCGCGGATCTCTTTGATCTCGAAAGATGCAGGGATCTCTTTTTCAGCCTGTTCGGTATAGCGGGAGTCTGTGATGAAATACTCTGCCTTTTCCGCAACGATGACCATGGAGCTGTCGCCCGTAAAATCGGAGATCCAGCTGACATTAGCCGGCTTATAGAGCAAAATGGCGTCTACCTGCTTTTCGGCAAGGAGTTTTCTTACTTCAAAAATTTTATCCATAATAGTGCCTTTCCTTGGTTAATTTTTATATGATCAAAGTTTCTTTCCGGTTTTGCGCCTGATAACGCCCATAACCGTATCTCTGAGCATGCCAAATTCCTTCGTTCTGCGGAAGATGAAATAGAAGATCAGGTTCGGGATGATAAGGCAGAAAAGGAGTCTCCCTGCGATGGCAAAGATCGTTGCTCGGGCAAAGATCAGGTTGCAGATAAGCGACGTGACAAGACCCGCTGCAAGCGTTACCGCAAGGAAGAATGCGTATTTAGTGAAATACGGGAGGACGCTTCTCTTGAAGCCGTGTTTATAGAGGACATAGGGTTCCATCCAGAAAAGGAAGCCGAATGTGCTGATCGTTGTGCCAAGAAATACGCCGTTTAAGCCGATCAGGTTGACCAGAATGATCGAGATGATGAGGTTTAAGACTGCGCCTGTGATCGGAACATATTTGCCTTCGCGGAAAACGCCCATCGTTTCGCGGAAGGTCGTATTGACGTTTCGCATACCCGTGATATAGAAATTCAGCACGAGGATGAAGATCGTCAGCGCCGGAAGCGTTCTTTCCGCACCGAGCCAGACCGTCATAAAGGGAGCAAAAAGCACCCAGAAGCAGATCGCACAGAAACCAAAGAGCCAGAAATTGGCGAAATAGACCATGTTATAGACGGAATATTTTGTGTCATTGCTTTCAACGGCATTGAGGTTGCCGATGCTTGCGGTCATGCCCTTGAAGAACTGCAGGAGCAAATTTTTGATCGTGGTTAAAATGAGCAGATGGTTATCATAGATGCCGGCAATGATAAGCCCCAAAGAGGAAGAAATGACAATGCCGTCCGTACCGTTTGTGATAACGGCGCCGATGCGGTAAAAGACGATCGAACGCATATCGCGGTAGATCTTTTTCCTCTGCTCTTTTGAGGGCAATTCGCTGCTGTCTTCATTGATAAAGGGATACATTTTGTTGGCAATGCGCATCGTGATGACATTCTGCAGGATGTTCGTTGCCGTCTGCACAGAGATCGTGAGAACGTAATTTTTCGTCCAGACCATGAGGATCATCTGCACAATGTAGCAGACGATCGAAGTTGAATACACGACATTCGTGACGATATAGTTTTTCTGATTTGCCGTGATGAGCGTTCCCTTATAGGCAAGGAAATAAGTCGAAGCGGTATTGATAACGTAGATCGCAAAGATCAGGTAGACGTGTTCAATATGCTCCGTATCCTTGATGAAGCCTTCGAGGAAGAACATCATGATAAAGCCCATGAGCAAAATAACGACGCCGATGATGTTGTATGCACGCTGATAGAGGTTCATCAGCCTGCGGATCGCCGCATGGTCATCCTCTGCGATGGGTTTATAGAGGTTGTAAATGATCGCTGTGCCGACGCCAAGGTCTGCAAGCGAAAAGATCATCAGGATGTTGGTAAAAGTGCCGTTGATGCCCGTATAAGCATCGCCGAGCGTTTTTACGAGGACAGTCCTGTATATAAAGCTCATGACGAGGTTTAAGATCTGCCCGCCGAGCCCGAATACGATATTTCTGATGGAGTTTCTTGCTCTTTCCAAAATGTCACCGCCAATATTTTATACGGATATTTTACTATTTTTACGGAATAAAGGCAACCGTTCTGCCGTTTTTTCGGGAGAAAAGAAAAACAGCGGAATTGTTCCGAAAAATAGGAGGGAAAATCCCTCCCATTTTTTATACGTTATAGAAAGGCCATGTTTCCAGCCAGCGGAAGAAATCGGAATACCATCTGGGGACTACGATTCCCGTTATCATCGGATAGAAACAGATAAAGGCAAGGACAACGACACCGACATAGATCCAGGCGGCTTTTTTACCCCAGGAGAAATTTTCCTCCAGATAGCGCAATGCAAAGACAATCGCAAGAACGAGGAAAGGCACAGTCGCAAAGTAATGATAGATATAGACTTCGCGGCGGATGATCATCCACGGAACGAGCTGGCAGAGCGCCATGAGAGCGATATAGGGCATTCCCTTGAAATCAAGTTTGCCTTTTTTGCCGACGCCGATGAGGAACAAGACCGCAATCACACCGCTCCACCAAAGGATCGGATTGCCGAAACAGGAAATGCCTGCCGTATGCTCACCATCCATATTATTCGCCATGAAGAAGAATACCGGGCGAATATCAAAGGGCCATGTCCAAACCTTGGAATTGAAGGGATGACCTTCTTCGCGGACGTCGCCATGATAGTTCAGCATATATTCCTGATTCTTCCAGATACCGTGGAGACCGAAGTTTTCCGCCGTATTTTCATAGGGCAAATAGGATACGCAATAAACCGCAAGCGGCACGATGATGAACATCAGAACACAGAAAAGGAGCGTCCAGATGAGCTTTTTCCTGAAATCCTTTTTGATCGCTTCTTTGTTTTCGAGGACATAGTCTTCGGATAAAATGACTTTCAGCTCGATGCTGCGCTGATAGACCGTATAGAAGAAGGCGATCGCAAGACCGACACCGGCATAGATACAGAGCCACTTCGTCGCACAGCCAAGCGCCCAGAACATTCCGCAAAGACCCAAAGGCAGAAGCGTACGGCTGAGTTTTTCCTTGAGGAAGTTGTGCTGCATATATTCATACATGAAATATGCCATCGTCAGGATGAAGAAGATGCTGTAACTGTCGATCGTGGCGATCCTTGTCAAGGCATAGTGCATAAAATCGGCAGCGAAAAGGATCGTCGATGCGCATGCCCATTTTGTCTTTTTAAAGATGCGCTTTGCAAAGACATACATCACGGGCAGGATCATCACACCGAAAAGCGTTCCCATGAAGCGCCAGCCAAAGGGATTCATTCCAAAAAGCCTGATGCCCAAAGTCATGATGCTCTTGCCAAACGGCGGATGCGTGATCTCATAGGGGTAAATGCCCTCTAAATATTCATAGGCCGTTCTTGCATGATAGACTTCGTCAAAGATCATTTCGTCCATATAGTCGGTGACATAATCGACTTCGTCCTGTTCATCAAAAAGATCGGGAGCTTCCCTTTTTGCACCGCTCGAACCCAAAACATAGGCATTTTCGATCGGCAATAATTCGGCAGCTTCATTCCAGAAACCGATCTCTCTTAACTCCATTTCGCCATGGGAAACATAGAGCTTGATATATTTGGCGTGTTCATAAATATCATAGAACTGCCAAGCGAACATCTTGTTGTATTCGTGGTCGATCATATTGGTCTGCGTACCGCTATGATATTCGACGCCATCTTCGCTTAAATAGACAACAAGGTCAGCCTCCGCATAACCGGCATAATATTCAAGCTTTTCGATATAGCGCGATTCATCCAGCTCGATGATATAGGATTCGCCTTCGGTTAAGACTTCTGTTCGCTCGGGGATGTTTGTTCCGCCAAGGTTCGTCAGCGCGACAAGGGCATAAACCGCCGTAATGAGCAGCATGAACAGGTAATCCTTTTTCTTCATGCGTCTGTCGTCATGCGGTTCAAACTCTTCAAAGCGATATTTTGCCTCCAAAGCCGCTCTTTCCGCAAACCTCTGCAATTCGACATCTTCGATCCTGATCGTGCGCTCTCTTGTTCCGGCAAAAAGTGCCGCAATAAAGGCATAGGTGATATAGAGCATATAGGCGATGGCGATCGGTTCGATGCAGTATTCGGGGATCCATGTTCCGCGGTAAATCAGAACATAGAAAATATTGGCGAAAGAAACCGACTGTAAAAATGCCGATGCACCGAGAAGTCGCTTGGAATCGTATTCGATCGCTGCCATGATGAAGAAGACGATCGACGGGAAAACATAGCGTTCGTGCATACCGTGCCCAAAGAAGAAGATGCCGATATAGGTAACGGCTGCACCGATCCAGATGCCTCTTGTGCTGTCTTTTTCGCGGATCGTCAGGTAGATCGCAAAAATGACGACCAATGCGATAAAGATCGTGCCCCAGTCTTTATAGGACAAGAGGACGAAAATTTCATCATAGTTGACAAAGTTTCCGCCGGCAAGACCGAAAAGGTTGAAGGCATTGACCGTTGCATAGGGGTATTGCCCAACGGTATCGAGCATGCGCTCAAAGACATAGAGATAGCCCTGCGTTCCCTTGAACGGCAGAGAGATCACGGAATAGACGACAACAACGGCAACTGCACTAAGACCAATATCGATAAGCGCCTGTTTGGTTTTGCCTTTGGTGAAAACATCGCGCAGGTAAACGGCAATGATGATCGGTGCAATGAGTGCTGCCTGCGGTTTAATGAGAACGGCAAGCGTATAAACAGCTGCCATCTGCCACTTTTTGCCCTGCGTTAAGAAATACAGCGAAACGGCGATCGCCAGCGTTAATACGGAATCGATCTGACCCCAGACTGCCCCATCGATAACAAATACGGGTCCGAAAAGGATAAACAGGGCAAGCATAATGCCTGTGCTTCTGTTCATCTTCTTTTCCGCAATGCTGAAAACGAAATAAGCCAGCGCAAGGTCACAGATCATCGGCGGAAGAAGGATCAGCAGCTCATAGACCATCGAATCATATGCGAGCGAGAAGGCATCGCGAATGAAGCCGAAGATATAGAGCAGCATCATATATGCCGGCGGATAATCCGCAAAACCGCCCGAGGTATAGAAAACATCCATGCCGTCTGTATAGACGATCGATGCCCATGCCTTGAAGCAGTTCATATCGGTAATGTGACCTTCCTCTGTGATCGCAAAAAGAACACGGATAAGGAATGCCAAACCGAAAAGCACGATCATGGAAGATTTTTTCTGTAAAATTGCCCCAAGCTTCGGCGAATGCCTGCCGATGAACAAGAGGAAAAGTGCCACCGCTGCCAATGCACCCGAAAGCGCAACGCCGATGCTGTTATAGGTGACTTTGACTTCTTCTTCCTCGCTTGCCGCAGGGCTGATATACTCATCTTCGACAACGGTCTGTTCGATGAAATCAAATTCTTCGGCATCGATACCGATCGAACCGATCAGCGTATAGACGATCTGATCATCGGGCATGACATCCAACGCTTCGATCTTCAGGTTTCTGAAATAGGCACTGCCCGTGCACTGATAGCCTTCAACGCCGACGCCAAGACGGAAAACATATTCCTGCTCTAAATCGACATTGGTTTTGACAAAAAATTCGACCGTCTGGTAATCCTCCGCCGTATCGAAAACATGGTCGGAAGATGCGACCTGATACATAAAAGCGGCCTGTGCGCCAATACCGGAATTTTCCATGCCTTCGGTCAAAACATCAAAGCTGATGCGATAGGCTGTCTGTTGTTCAAGCTCTATTTTCTGGTAAAGGTAGGCATAGCTTTCAAAAACCTCCACCATAAAGCCATCACCCGTCTGGATGATATAGGCACTTTCGAGGTCTTCCGTCACAAATTTCCAATGATTCGGGTATTCCGTATCCCATTCACGGAAATTCGGGTCCGTAAAGACGCCGTTTTCTGCAAAAGCCTGCAGCGGAAACAGAAATGTCAGCGCCAAAAGCAGGCAAATGAGCGTTTTTAAACTTGCTTGTTTTTTCATCAGTTCTCCCTAATTTGCTAAAAAAGCATTGATGATATGCCGTGCATAGAATCTGCCTTCACGCACCGTCAATTCTAAAACATCGAAGCGCATCGGGCTATTCGCACAGTTATTTTCATAAATATAGCGGCAGGCAGTCCGCACAATCGCCTGCTGTTTCTTTTTGGTAACGGCTTCTGCGCCCGTTCCGAAAGCATCGCTTGAGCGCATTTTTACCTCGATAAAGACGAGCCAATCGCCGTCTTTGGCAATGAGGTCGATCTCTCCGCCGCGGATCTGATAATTCCGGCGGATGATCTTATAGCCTTTTTTCATGAGGTAATCCGCTGCACGAGATTCGGCATCTCTGCCTCTTCTTACATTATCCGTCATATTCTTTTCCGAGAAGTTCGGCGTGATTTTTGGTCAGGAAGCTTTTCCTGTGCAAAGGCGTTATGCCATATTCGCGGATCGCATCGAAATGCGCTTTCGTGCCGTAGCCTTTATGTTTTTCAAAGCCGTACTGCGGGTATTCTTTATCGTATTCACGCACCATCCTGTCTCTTGTGACTTTGGCGATGATCGAAGCCGCAGAGATCGAATAGACTTTGAGGTCTCCTTTGATGATGGAGCGGTTCGGGACTTTCCCATAAACCCATTTGACTTCATCGTTATAAATGACATCGGGTCTGATTTTCAGCGCATCCGCAGCCATCGTAAAAGCTTCACGAACAGCATTGCCGATGCCGATCTCGTCAATGCGTTTGCTGTCTACAATGCCGACGCCATAGGCAAGGGCTTTTTCGATGATGATCTCATAAAGCGCTTCCCTCTTTTTTTCGGAAAGCTTTTTGGAATCGGTGACTTCGGGGATCGCCTCACCATGCGGCATGATGACCGCTGCTGCGACAACAGGACCCATTAACGGACCTCTTCCGGCTTCATCCATTCCCGCCATAATGACGCCGAATTTTTCAGCTTCTTTCTCTGCGGAAAGCATTTCATCGATCGGAAAATTCATGAGATCAGGATTCATTTCGCTTCCTCCAGGCTGAAACGGCCGAGTTTTCCGTTGCGGAATTCTTCCAAAAGCACTTTTTCCGCACGCTCGTAATCGACTTCTCCGCCGCGCATGATGAAACCTCTGGCTTTGCAGATGCCTTCCAAAACTTCAACAGGATCTTCGGGCAATTCCGCCATTTTATAGCGTTCCATGAGCATTTCGGGTCTCTTTTTGCCGATAATGCGGATCAGATGCAGGGAAAGCTCGTCCTCCGGCAGAATGAGTTCGTTGATGCTGCCCATGAGCGCAATATTCATGCCGACTTGTTTATCCGTAATTTTTGGCCACAAAAGACCGGGCGAATCCATGATTTCAAGATATTCACCGATTCTGACCCAGCTCAGCTGTTTGGTCACACCGGGTTTATTGGCGACTTTGAGCTTGCCATAGCCGCAGAGCGTATTGATGATCGCCGATTTGCCGACATTGGGAATACCGCAAACAAGGCAGCGGATCGTTCTCTTCATGCCTTTTGCGAGATATTTTTCGCGAAGATCTGCTGCTTCCGCTTCGATCGCCGCTGTCAGTTTCTTTTTATCGGGTCTCATTGCGGAGTAAGAAAGCGCACGGAAACCCTTTTCACGGTAGTATTCGAGCCATTTTTTCGTTGCAGAAGCTTCCGCCATATCCTCTTTATTGAGAACGAGGACGCAGCGTTTTCCCGCAAAAAGCGGCGCAAAATCGGGATTCATCGAGCTTTTCGGCGCACGGGCATCGAGCACCTGCACGACGATGTCTATCATCTTGAGATGCTTTTCAAGGCCTCGTTTTGCCTTTGTCATATGCCCCGGATACCAGTTGATCGTATTTTTATTGGTGTTTTTTTCCATTATTTTTCCTGCTTTTATGTTTTTGCAGGCCAAAACCAGCCATACAGAATGATTATACCAAATTTTCCCACGACTTACACGGAAAAGTCGATAAATTCATAATTTAGGCACAAAAAAGGAACAGGCTTTTACCTGTTCAGCCGAAAAAGCATGATGGCTTCTTCCGCATCTTCGCGGACGATTTCAAACCTAAGTTTTTGATACAGGGCAAAGGCTCTTTTATTTTCCTTCTGCACGGAAAGCGAAAGCCCGGGATAGCCTTTTTCCAAAAGCAGGCGCAGAAGCGTTCGGAGCATTTTTTCGCCGATGCCCATGCCTCTATATTCTTCCCTGATCGAGATCGCCAGCGAAGGCGTTTCGTCGTCAATATGCCCGTAGTCATGCATGATGCGAGCCCAGGCGAGACCGACAAATTCATTTTCCGAAACAGCGGCAACGGCAATATCTCCCCTTTTTTTGCCGAAGTTTTCGATATACAGCAAAAGCTCGGGCAGATCGATGATGGATTTTTCGGGTGCTTTTTCGCCCTCGGGAACGAAGATAGCGAGGTAGAGAAATTCCCTTAAAGTTTCTTCGGGGATTTTTTTGATGTCGGCAATGATGGTGGGCATGGTTTTTCCTTTATTCATGTGTAATAAGATGAAAAAATGGTTTTTCCCCGGCAAGCAAGGTATCTGCAAGTACCGCAGGAATGATCTTTTTCACGGCAAGATCCTCTTTTGACAGGTAAACGAGCCGCTCATTTTCTCTGTCTGTTTTCATCCTCAACGGTTTTTCCGGAGTTTTCATAAGATAATAGAAGCAGAGTTCATGTTTTTCGGCATTTTGATAACGATAAAAGCGTTCCTGCACAAAAAGCAGATGCTGTATTTGCATCATCATGCCGGTTTCTTCAAATGCTTCTCGTATAACAGCCTCTTCGGTTGATTCGCCGAATTGGACAGCACCGCCAACAGTATAAAAAGCTTCGCTGCCCTTTTCACGCACAAAAAGATAGGCATCTCCACAAGGAATGACCGCAGCTGCCCGAAGCGTAAAGCCGTTAAGACGAATATCTTCCACAAGAACCTCCAAAGAATTTTATTCATTATATCATAAAGTGAAATCAGAATAAAGTTCAGTCATTTTTGCAAACACAAAGACCAAGTTTTATCGTTTTGGGTCAAGCACTTGCCTCTCCCTTTGGGAGAGGTGTCCGTGTTTACAAGGACGGAGAGGGTTCTGCTTTTTGAAATTATTGAGTTTATTAGAATTTAGCCTTCTCCATCATCTGCGGTGACAGTAAAGCAATACTTGCTCAAAGGGAGAGCCAAAATTTATAGAAGCAATACTCGAAGTTTTGCGAAGCGATACGACGAGTTTTGCGAAGCAATACTCGATATCACTTATCATGTGCGTAGTGTGAAGGTCACAATCCCTTCACCTCCCTTTACACAAGGGAGGCATTTTTAAACTTGTTTGAATGAAACGGGCGCGGAAACCACGCCCCTACAGATACTTCTTTGAAATTGTTTTCACTAAGCAAAACTACATTACTTATTCCCTTTTCGCTTTTCCCGATTACTTCAAAAACCCTCTCAGTCGGCTTTGCCGACAGCTCTCCCAAAGGGAGAGCCAAGTTTTATCGTTTTTGGTTAAGCACTTGCCTCTCCCTTTGGGAGAGGTGTCCGTGTTTACAAGGACGGAGAGGGTTCTGCTTTTTGAAATTATTGAGTTTATAAGAATTTAGCCTTCTCCATGATCTGCGGTAACAGCAAAGCAATACTCGCTCAAAGTGAGAGCCAAGATTTATGGAAGCAATACTCGAAGTTTTGTGAAGCAATACTTACTATCACTTATCATGTGCGAGTGTGAAGGTCACAATCCCTTCACCTCCCTTTACACAAGGGAGGCATTTTTAAACTTGTTTGAATAAATCTGGCGCGGAAACCACGCCCCTACAGATACTTCTTTGAAATCGTTTTGCGAAGCAAAATTACCTTACTTATTCCCTATTCACTATTCCCTGTTACTTCAAAAAAACCGACCTGCGGTCAAAACCGCAGGCCGAGTTTTTTACATCAGGCTTTCAAAATATTCTCTTGCTTCCCTGAGTTCGGAAAGCAGATCGCCTCCGCCGGGCATGAACTCGACCGCCACAGCCGCATCATAACCAAGCGCACGGAACCGGTCAAAAAGCCACGGGAAATCCGCAAGACCTTTCCCCGAAGGCGAAGCGGCAATCAGCCTGCCATCTGCCGTATCGTTGGAAAAACGGGAAGGCTCCGATACATAAGTGCCGTCTTTTAGGTGAACATTGGCGATGTTTTTCCCGAAAGCATCGAGGTAAGCAGCCGGTTCTTCCGAAACGACCTGCATATTGAAACTGTCATAGGCAAGACAGAGCGCAGGCACTTCCTCAAAGAGGCGTTTTAACTCGGAAACCCTTGCCAGGGGCATACCGATATCGGGCGAATTTTCCAGCGAAGAAACAAGACCGATTTCCTCCGCATACAGGCAAAGCGGCTGCAGATTTTTAACGGAATATTGGTAGAGAGCTTCCCTGCCTTCACGCTGCATTTTTTCACTCGGCAAAAGGACATAGGTGACGTGTTTTGCACCGAGAGCACGGATATTTTCAAGGATCTGCTTCGCTTTTGCCATGAGGAGAGCCTCTTCTTCCTGCATTTCGACGAAATAGGTCACCGCATTGACGGCAAGACCCGTCTTTTCGATGGCGTTCTTGACAAAATCAAAGCCCAAAGCCTCGACTTCCCAATAACACATATCGATATAGGGGTAGCCGGCTTCTTTGGCAAGGTTCAGGACTTCATAATAGCGTGCTTCGGATTTCGCGCGGTCGGGATTTTTGAGGTCTCCCATTCTGTCCGCAAAAATATTGATGGTAATAAGTGAAATTTTCATCGTTAAATCAGTTTATATTCACTGAAGTTGGTGTTGAGTTCGTAGCCAAGACCCGTGATGCCTTCGGGCATTTCGACATAGCCGTCTGTGATCCCCGGAACACCGAAGAACAGCGGATTTTCAAGCCTGTTCATGAGGGTTTCCGCAAAAGGCGAAACGAGCGAGCTGATGGAGAAATGGAAAACCGGCATACCGTGGCTATGCGGGACGAGCATGACATTGTGCGCTTTGCAATAGGCGGCGATCTTTTTGATCTCGGATAAACCGCCGCAATACATAATATCGCACTGCAGGATATCGACGCAGCCGTTTTCAACCAGTTCACGAGCACCCCAGCGGGTAAATTCGTGTTCGCCTGTTGTGAGGAGGATGCCCATATTGTTGAGAATGCCTTTCAGGCGTTTATGCCCGTCGTAATCATCCGCAATGAGCGGTTCTTCGATCCAGCGGATGTTGAAATCCTTCAGCATACGCGCCATTTTGACGGTATATTCCGCATCCCAGCCCATCCAGCAATCAAGCATGATCTCTGTATCTTCGCCCATGATCTTAACGACATTTTCGATCGTTTCGATGTTTTTGCGCATGCCTTCCCTGCCATGGACAGGACCATAGACGATCGGCACTTTGTTTGCCTTATAGCCGAGCTTTTTATACAGCTCAAGGTCGGGACCCGTTGCATAGACTTTGATCTTATCGCGGACTTTTCCGCCTAAAAGCTGATAGACAGGGAGTCCCAATTTTTTGCCCTTGATATCCCAAAGGGCGATATCGATCGCAGAGACCGCATGGATGGGCAAGCCTTTTCTGCCGATCGCAACGGTGGATTTATAACAGAGATCCCAGATTTTTTCGATCTCATCGGCATCGACATCGTCAAGAAGGAATGGACGCATCGCATCGGACATGATCTCCGCAGCACCGCGGTAAAGGCCTGTTCCCGTTGCACCGTAACCATAAAGACCATCTTCCGTTGTGATCTTAACGACAGTCGCACCGGCGGAAAGGTCTCGCAGTTCCTGTGTATCGAATTCCGGATAAATGGAGATCGGGCGAACGGGATAAGCTTTTTTCCACTTATCGTCGCTCTTTTTCTTCTGCGGCATAAATTTATAGATCTGCACATCGGTTATCTTTGCCATATTGCGCCTCCTTTTTAGAATTCGAGTCTTCTGCCGAAATCGGGGTTCAGCTCATAGCCAAAGCCCGGTTTATCGGAAAGCGTGATCGTACCGTTGATAACAGGCGGTTCACCGAGGAAAAGCCTGCCTCTTTCATCGCCGATGAGCAATGTTTCCGCAAAGGGCGACATCAGGCTGCTGATGGATAAATGGAAGGTCGGCATACAATGTGCATGCGGAATGACCATGACATTTTTCGCTTTGGCATAGGCGATGATCTTGCGCATTTCGGTAATGCCGCCGGTATAGCCGACGTCGCACTGCAGAATATCGACGCACTGCATATCGAGGAATTTTTTGACGCCCCAACGGGTATATTCGTGTTCGCCGCCGGTTAAAAGGATGCCATGCTCATTGCAGATATCACGGCAGCGGCGATAGCCTTCGTAGTCGTCTGCGATGACGGGTTCCTCGATCCAGCGGACGTTGTAACCCTTGACCATTTTGACCATTTTGGCGCAGTATTCGGGATCCCATGCCATCCAGCAGTCAAACATAATCTCTGCATCGTCGCCCATGATCTTTTTGACGTTTTCAACACGCTTCATGTTTTCCTTCATGCCCCATTTGCCCTGATGCGGGCCATAGGGGATCGGGATTTTGTTTGCCTTATAGCCAAGGTCGCGGTAACGCTCGAGGTCGCTGCCCGTTGCATAGCATTTGATATAGTCACGGACTTTGCCGCCCAAAAGCTGATAGACCGGCAGACCCGTTGTTTTGCCGAAAAGATCCCACAAGGCAATATCGACAGCGGAAATTGCCAGCATGACGATACCCATTCTGCCGTATGCAACGCTTGAGCGGTACATCGCATCCCAGAGTTTTTCGATCTCGTTGGCTTCCCTTCCGATCAGCATGGGTTTGAAAAATTCTTCAACGATCGTGGCGCAGCTTCTGTAAAGACCGGAAAAGCCGTAGCCGTAATTGCCCGTTTCATCGGTAATTTTGACGACGGTCGCACCGGCCGTGATGCTGACAAATTTTCCGAGCTTCCATTTCGGGTAAAAAATATCCGTCGGTCTTGAAACAAAAACGTCTGCAAGCGAATCTTCACCGACATCGTGACCCGGCGAAACGATCTTTAATACCTCCACATCGACAATTTTTGCCATCGAATGTATTCCTCCGATTCATTTTTATGGTAAAAGGAAATGCTTTTTAACAATTTTCAGTTTAGCAGGATTTAATCGAATTGTCAACTTGTGCGGGAAATTAACATTCAGAATCAGGCAAAAACGGTCAGATTTTTTCGCACAAAAAGGACTCAAAACGCATAGTATATAGCAAAAAATCATGGAGACAGTATGGCAAGAGTTTTTATAAGCCCTTCGACACAGGAATATAACGAATACATAAACGGCGGCAGCGAGGAACAATACATGAACCTGATCGCCGACGCGATGCAGCCGCTTCTTCGGGAAAGGAACGTCAGTTTTGTCAGGAATTTTCGGGATGGGAATGTTCTTGAGAGCGTGAAACTTTCCAACGAGACAAGACCCGAGCTGCATATTGCGCTGCATTCCAACGCATCGCCGCCTTCGATTTCGGGAAGGCTCACCGGGATTGACGTATATTATTTTCCGGGAAGCGAAAGCGGCTACCGTGCGGCACAGATTTTTGTGGAAGAATTAAAAAAGATTTATTCAGGTTCTGTGCGTTCGCTGACTTCTTCGCAGATGTACGAACTGAGAGCCACTGCCGCACCGACGGTTTTGCTTGAGCTTGGCTATCACGACAACGATTCCGATGAGAGATGGATCAAGAATAATATCAACAACATTGCACGGGCATTGGCAAACGGGATTTTTCGGTATTTAGGGGTGTAGAAATAAAAGCGCAGAGACTTTTTCGGGGAAAGAGTCTTTGCGCTTTTTTGTGGGAAAAATATGGTAATGAATAACGGAATTTATACATGACCTTCAAAGCGTTTTTGCATTTCTTCAAGATCATATTCCAAAAAATACGGCTGCAATTTATGATAAAATTCCTTTAATTTTTCGTGTGTCATAAACACGATATCACAGCCTCTGTCATCATAAACCGAGTAAATGCATTCGTTCTCAAACGACACAAAACTCACATCGCGGGCATGCGTCTGATATATTTGGCTCGAAATGAGATTCTCATAATCAAAATCCTTTCCATCCGCATAACAAATGACACGGTTTCTTCGGTGCCAACCATAATCATAATCATCAGGTTCTTCATAAGTCGGCAAATCCCGAACAGTAAAATGCCTGTAATGCAGCTGGTACTCCGACAAAAATCTTAATTGCTCAGTCTCAGCGCAAATTCTGTTTTCTATGATATTCTCTGGCTCAAGATCTGCAAATTGCAATATTTCCGCTTCACCGCTGTCGGAATAATCATAAAGCCAATAATTGAAGAAAATGGCATCGGCAGCTTTTGGAAAAAGAATATGATAAATCGCCATTGCACGTTCATGGGCATTTTTCAAATAGGCTTCATTTGTATCGCCTATCCCAAGCTCACAGCGCAATGCATATGGATTCTGATAGAAATATGGCTGCATATAGAAAAAATCCCTGCTGCAAATCATTTTTTCAACAATACTCTTATCCGCCAAAACCACTGCCCCTTTGTGATATTTCTCATAATATCATCAATATATCATGTATTTTTCCCATTGTCTATCAATGTGGTACAAGGCCTTCATCAAAAAGCGGGAAGCATTTTGTATAAAACCGTGTTATGAATTGATTCGGGCGCGGAAACCACGCCCCTACAGATACTTATTCACTTTTACTTCAAAGAACCCTCTCAGTCCTCACTATGTTCGGACAGCTCGCCGAGTTTTGCGAAGCAATACTCGCTCAGAGGGATAGCCAAGTAATCACTGCAAGAAAAAAACCGCAGCTCCAAAGAACTGCGGTCTCTTTTATTTGTTTTAGAAGAATTATTTCTTGAGAAGAGCTTTATACTTGTGGTATTCCCATTCTCTCTTTTCTCTTTCAACCCAGAGGTCGACTTCTTCCTGTGTCTTGAAATCCCAATGTACAGGCCAGCCAATACCATTGACACGGCTTGCGGCAATGATGAAGACCCAGATTTCGACTTCGTCGCCGGCTTCGAGGACATCAGCATCGATGTACCACTGCGGTCTGTAATGGCCATCCCAGGGCGAGCATGCCGGGTGATGTGCCTTTACGGTCTTGCCGGACTTGGAAACGATGTAAACATCGGAGATGCCATCGAGACCTTCGAAGTTGAGGAAGAGCTTCTGATCTGCAGCTTTTGCACCCATATCCGGAACAACTGTCTTGGTATAGTATGCATAGTTGAGGTCAACATCTTCAGGATACAGACCTGCTGTGCCTGTGAAGAAGTTCGGTCTTGCGCCGAAAAGAACATCCGGGGAACCCTGTGTATCGATGTGCTCCCAGAGTTCGATGTCGCGCTGCTGCATGATGAGCTGCGGATCGATCTTGCCGGGCATGAGCTTGCTGATCTGCCAATCGATAACGAAGTTGTTGGGCATTTCTTCAACAGCGGGAATTGCACCGGTCATTTCTCTTGCGATGACGATTTCAGCTGTCGGGAGACCTTCAGCTGCAGCTGTGATGACGAGGTCGCCTTCAACAGCCATGGAGCGGAAGAATGCCTGTGCTTTGCCGTAAACAAAGTTCATTGTCGGGCCATGCCAACCCATGAAGCCGTCGAGTCTCTGTGTAACGGAGCCGACATATTCGCCTGCGCAGTTGGAGGTGAAGGTTACGGGGTAGCCTGTTGTCTGGTCGCACCAGTTGCCCTTTTCGTCAACGAGGTAAGCGGAGATGATCGCAACGTCGTCATTGTCTGCCTTGAGCGCAAGGTTTTCCATAACGAGCTTAACAGCAACGGGTTTGCCGGGTGTTTCGACAACGTCTTCTGCCCAAACTTTGCCGTCTTTGTAAGCAACGATCTTCAGTTCACCGGGTGTGTAAACGAGGTCTGTCGGTGTGCAGGCGTAAACATCTGTTTCAACCTTCTTGACAAATTCGCCGTTCAGATAGATATCGATGTATTCGCCGTTGTTCGGGAGCATAACCTGAATGGTTTCGCCTTCTTTGCCGGGGTAATTCCAGCCGGTAATCTTTGCATAGGGTTCATCCTGCTTGAGGAGTGCCTTGAAGCCATGTGCAACAGGACCATAGGTACCGTCGCAAGCGATGACTCTCGGTCTGCCTGTGCCGAATGCCCAAGCGGTGAAGTGGAAACCGCCGATGACGAATTCTTTTTCGTGGAAGATACGGTAGTCAGCAGCTGTCGGGTAAATATCTCTGCCCGGTCTCTGCGGACCCGGGGGCATAACGCTTTCAGAGCAGTAGATCGGGAGATCCGGCTTTTCAGCATGGAGACCTTCGAAATACGGAGCCTGATGGTTTACGCCGAAGAGGTCATAGCCATATTCTTTTTCGTGTGCGCCTTCGGTGTACATACCATAGGAGGTTGCACCGGACATCGGTCTTGTCGGGTCATATTTTCTTGCGGAAGCAGCGAGCTTCTGGAAGATATATTTGCCGGTATGATCGGTGACGGAGTCTTCTTCGTTATAGAGGGACCACATGCAGACAGACGGATGGTTTCTGTCTCTCTTGATCATGCGCTTGACTTCGTCCTGAACGATTTCCGAGGGATGGAATACACGGTTTTCATCCATAACGAGGAGGCCGTATTTATCGCAGTAATCATATGTTGCATCGCCGTGCGGGGAATGTGCGGTTCTGAAGCCATTGCCGCCGATATCAGCGATGGTTCTCATCTGATATTCACGCATGGAGTCGCTCATTGCGTTGCCCATGCCGACCTGGATCTGATGGTTTGCGAAGCCGTAGATGATGCACTTTTCGCCGTTTAAGAACATGCCCTTATCTTTATCGTAGTAGATCTCGCGGATACCGAAGTTTGTTTCGTATGTATCGACTACTTCGCCATCAAGGAGAACTTCTGTATAAAGCTTATACATATTCTTTGCGGATTCGCCTGTGCCCCAGAGCATCGGGTCATCCAACAGAACGTCCTGTTTGAAAACGGTAACTTCCTGCAGTGTGCAGTTTGTTTCTTCGCTTGCGATCTCGGCAACGATCTTGCCTGTCGGGTCAGCGATTTTGGACTTAACAACAGCTTTCTTATCGACATAGTAGTCGTTTCTGACTTCTGTTTCGACGGTAACGTTCCACTGTTTGCCTTCTACTCTCTTGGAATGTACGAATGTACCCCAAAGGTCAACAGCGAGTCTGTCTGTCTTAACGAGCCATACGTTTCTGTAAATACCGCCGCCTTCATAGTACCAGGCTTCGTAGTCGTTGCAGTCTGTATGAACGGAAACGACGTTGAGGTCTGTGCCATAGCGTGCGACTTCTGTGATATCAACTTCAAAACCGATACCAGCTGTGCGGTTTGTCTTGAGCAGCATGGAGTTGACGTAAACTTCTGTTCTAAGAGCAGTGCCGTCGAAAAGCAGCGTGATGCGCTTGCCTTCATCTTCGGGGTTGAGCTTGAAGTATCTTCTGTACCATGCGCTGCCTCTGCC
The DNA here is from genome assembly GCA_015056045.1 of Clostridiales bacterium. Lineage (GTDB taxonomy): Bacteria > Bacillota > Clostridia > Christensenellales > Christensenellaceae > SIG371. The sequence continues at coordinate 61,024 of SVGZ01000003.1, forward strand.
GATAGACGGATAGCAGTGTTTTTCGCCTGCGAGGTAATCCGGGCTCGGGCCGTTTTCATTTACGAAGTCATGGGGAAGGTTGACGTGTCTCCAGTCATTGTCATAGAAATCTCTTCTTGCAGGACCTCTTGCGTTTTCACCACGGGAACCACGGTAGGTCTGGTCAGAGCTCTTTACTTTCGGCAGCTTATATTCCGGTTCACCGAAATAATAGAGCCAATCGCGATTCATAAGCAGTTTCTCTCTCATGTTTTCACTCCTTGTTTTATTTTATATATTATAAAAAACGGTAAATGCAAAAAAATGAATATGTAAAAATGATTTTATAAACTGAACCAATTAAGTACATTATATACGAAAGCGAAAACCTTGTCAAACAATCTTAATTTATATATATTTAGTGGGAATTGCCGTTTTTACGGGAAATTTCGGGCTTTTTGTCATTTTTTCGTAAAAAATTTTTAAGGTTTTTTTGGGGCTCACGAGCAAAGCGTGAAGTTTTTTTACTTTTCCTTTTTGCTTCAAAATGCCCTCTCGGTCAAAATAACAGATCAAACTTTTCTTGCACAAAAAACGGGCGCGGTAACCACGCCCCTACAGATACTTATTCACTCTTCACTATTCACTATTACTTCAAAGAGCCCTCTCGGTCAAAATTACAAATCAAACTTTTCTTGCACAAAAAACGGGCGCGGTAACCACGCCCCTACTGATACTTCTTCACTTTTTTGGCTATTACTTCAGACAATCCCTCCGTTTTTTTCTACGAAAAAACAGCTCCGCCGAGTTTTTCCAAAGGAAATACTCGCTTACACAAGGGAGTGCAAGTATTCGCTGCGCGAAAACTTGACATATTCACTTCGTGAATACGAGCAAATCTCGCGCACAAAAAAACCGCAGCTCCGAAGAACCGCGGTCTCTTTTATTTGTTTCAGAAGAATTAACCTTTAACAAAAGCTTTGTAGTTGTGGTAATCCCATTCTCTCTTTTCTCTTTCGATCCATTCGTCGACAAATTCCTGAGAGACATAGTCCCAATGTACAGGCCAACCGATACCGGTTACGCGGCTTGCGGCATAGATGAATACCCAGATCTCAACTTCTTCGCCGGCTTCAAATTCATCGGCATCAACATACCACTGCGGTCTGTAGTGACCATCCCACGGGGAATTGGACGGATGATGAGCGGTCATTGTCTTGCCGTCTTTGCCGACGATGTAAACATCGGAGATACCATCAAGACCTTCGAAGTTGAGGAAGAGCTTCTTGCCTGCCGGCTTTTCGCCCATATCCGGAACGACTGTCTTTGTATAGTATGCATAGTTGAGGTCAACATCTGCAGGGTAAATATCCCTTGCGCCGAAGAGAACATCGGGGGATCCCTGTGTATCGATGTGCTTCCAGATTTCGATATCGCGCTGTTCCATGATGAGCTGCGCATCGATCGAACCGGGCATCAGCGGGGAAATCTGCCAATCGATGACGAAGTTGTTCGGAACTGTTTCAACAGCCGGGATTGCACCTGTCATTTCTCTTTCGATAACAAGCTCTGCCTTCGGTAAGCCCTTGACTTCTGCTGTGATGACGAGGTTTCCATCCTGTGCCATGGAGCGGAAGTATGCGGTAGCTTTGCCGAATACGAAGTTCATTGTCGGGCCATGCCACTGAACGTGAGCATCGAGTCTCTGCGTTGTGGAGCCGATATATTCGCCAACGCCGTTGCAGCTGAAGGTTACAGGCCAGCCTGTTGTCGCATCACACCAGTTGCCCTTTTCGTCAACGAGGAATGCATTGATGATAGCAACATCGTCGTTATTTGCCTTGAGCGAGGGGTTTTCCATAACGAGCTTGATCGCTGCCGGTTTGCCTGCGGTGTACATGGTGTCTTCTGCCCAGACTTTGCCGTCTTTATAGGCGATCATCTGGATCTTGCCGGGTTCATAGACGAGTTCGGTCGGTGTGATCGCATACATATCTGTTTCGACCTTCTTGACAAACTTATCGTTGACATAGATCTCGATATATTCGCCGTTGTTCGGGAATTCGCAGGTGATCACTTTGCCTTCCTGACCGGGGTAATTCCATGTCGGGATCTTTGCATAGGGTTCATTCTGCTTGAGGAATGCCTTATAGCCATGTGCTTTGGAGGTATATGTACCGTCGCAAGCCATGATTCTGGGTCTGTCGGAGTCATGTGCCCATGCTGTGAAGTGGAAGCCGCCGATAACAAATTCTTTTTCGAAGAAGATGTGTGCGTCATTGCCTTCATAGTATATTTCACGGCCCATACGCTGTTTGCCAAGAGGCATAACGCTTTCGGAGCAATACAGCGGGAGATCCGGCTTTTCTTTATGGAGACCTTCGAAATACGGAGCCTGATGGTTTACGCCAAAGAGGTCATAGCCATATTCTTTTTCGTGTGCGCCTTCGGTATACATACCGTAGGAGGTTGCACCGGTAGTCGGTCTTGTGGGGTCATATTCTTTTGCAACTGCAGCGAGCTTCTGCATGATGAATTTACCGGTATGATCTGTGACGGAGTCTTCTTCGTTATAAAGGGACCACATGCATACGGACGGATGGTTTCTGTCTCTCTTGACCAGGCGCTTGACTTCATCCTGAACCATTTCGGAAGGATGGAAGACACGGTTTTCATCCATAACGAGGATGCCGTATTTATCGCAATAGTCATAGGTAGCTTCGCCGTGCGGGCTGTGTGCGGTTCTGAAGCCGTTGCCGCCGATGTCTGCGATCGTACGCATATGGTATTCACGCATGGAGTCGCTCATAGCGTTGCCCATACCGACCTGGATCTGATGGTTTGCGAAGCCATAGATAACGGTCTTTTTGCCGTTGACGAAGAGGCCCTTATCCTTATCGAAGACGAGTTCGCGGATACCGAATGTTGTTTCGTATGTATCGACAACTGCGCCGTCCATGAGGACTTCTGTATAGAGCTTATAGAGGTTCTTGCCGTCTGCACCTGTTCCCCAGAGCATCGGATCTTCGAGTACGACATCCTGATAGAATGTTGTGACCTTCTGGAGCTTGCAGTTCAGCTCTTCGCTTGTCAGTTCAGCAACGATCTTGCCTTCCGGATCAGCGATCTTGGACTTAACAACGGCCTTCTTATCAACGAAATAATCGTTTCTGATTTCTGTTTCAATGTTGACTTTCCAGTTTTTGTCGTCGAGTCTGTTTGTATGAACGAAGGTACCCCAAAGATCAACAGCGAGTCTGTCTGTCTTGACGAGCCATACGTTTCTGTAAATACCGCCGCCTTCATAGTACCATGCTTCATAGTCTGTTGCATCGGCATGAACAGCGACGACGTTGTAGTCTGTTCCGTATCTTGCGAGCTCTGTGATATCGACTTCAAAGCCGATGCCTGCTGTGCGGTTGAGCTTTAAGATCATGGAGTTGACATAGACTTCGCAGCGTGTGGAAACGCCGTCGAACAGCAGCGTGATGCGCTTGCCCTTATCGGCTTCATCGAGTTTGAAATATTTTCTGTACCAGCCTGCGCCTCTGTTCTGCGGATATTTATGTTTTTCTGTGTCATAAAGATCCTGGGAAGGACCGTTTTCGTTGACGAAATCGTGCGGCAGATTGACGACGCGCCAATCATTGTCATAGAAATCTCTTCTTGCCGGACCTCTTGCGTTTTCACCGCGGGAACCACGGTAGGTCTGGTCGAAGCTTGTCTTGAGCGGCTGTTTATATTCCGGTTCGCCGAAATAGAAACGCCAGTCACGGTTCATAAGCAGTTTTTCTCTCATAGCTTTTTCTCCTTAAAAAAACGGAATATTAAAGATGATCTCAAATAATTTTTTGACGCAAAATATACAGTTATTATATCCTCAATCGATAATAATGTCAAACAAATTCTCCTGCCGGACAGCTCCACCCCAGCTCTCTTGACAGCCTTTTTCCTTTTCCATATAATAATAATGTCATTCAATTTATTTTCATCAGGGGGTTTTCCTATGCAGACAAGAGCTTATGGCAAGACAGGAATCACGACTTCTCTTTTCGGTATGGGCTGTATGCGTCTCCCGACGATCGCGGGCGCATCGGGCTTAGAAGAGATCGATAAAGAAAAAGCAATAGAAATGGTACAGTATGCTGCCAACAACGGCGTTACCTATTTTGATACGGCTTACGGCTACCACAACCAGCAGAGCGAAGCGCTGGTCGGCGAAGCGCTCGAAGGCGAACTGAGAAAGAAAGTTACCATTGCGACAAAGCAGCCCTATTCCGTCATGAAGACGAAGGACAATATGCGCCGCAACCTTGAAAATACGCTCAAAAAACTCCGTACGGATTACCTCGATGTTTACCTCATTCACAGCATCCAGCCGCCGTATTGGGAAGACATCAAGGCATTTGACGCGATCGGCGAATACGAAAAATTCCGTCAGGAAGGCCTGATCAAAAATATCGCTTTCTCTTATCACGGCGATTTTGAAACCTATAAAAAGATCGTGGATTATTACGATTGGGATATGGTACAGATCCAGCAGAACATCCTCGACGTCAACGATCAGGCAACATCCGAAGGCATCCGCTATGCCGGCAAAAAAGGTATGGCAGTCGTCATTATGGAACCTCTCCGCGGCGGCGGTCTTGCACAGCCTCCGAAGGAAGTTGCCGCACTTTATGAACAATACCCCGAAAAACGCACAGCTGTTGAATGGGCATTCCGCCATCTCTATGATTTCCCGGAAGTCAGCGTTATTTTAAGCGGCGTTTCCACCATGGAACAGTTAAAGGACAACATCCGCATCTTCAGCGGTGAAGACGTAAAACCGAACTGCCTCACGGAAGCGGATAAGAAACTTCTGGCAGACGTCAAAGCGGCTTATGAAGCACGCGCAGGCATCAACTGCACAGCTTGCGAATATTGCCAGCCTTGCCCGATGGGTGTTGAGATCCCGAGACTTTTCAAGGCTTACAACAGCGGCATGATGTATGACAACATGAACTTCGGCAAAGGCAGCTATGCTTTCGCAAAACGCAACGGCGCAGATGCTTCGAAGTGCGTTGAATGCGGTGCCTGCGAAAATGTCTGCCCGCAGAATCTTGAGATCATTGAACTTCTGAAGAAAGTTCGCGCTGAACTGGATGGTTAATGGAAAAAATAAAGAGAGATGCTTAAAAAGCATCTCTTTTTTTGTGCAAGTGGGCGAAAAATCTACGCCCCTACGGATATTTCTTTGTAATCGTTTTGCGATGTAATACGACAAGTTTTGCGAAGCAATACTCGCACACTCCAAGAGTGAGAGCCAAATAACAACGCCTCCCTTGTGCAAAGGGAGGTGGCTTTCGCATAGCGAAAGACGGAGGGATTGTTTAAAGCGATAAACAATAATGAGTATTTCCTTTGGAAAACCCTCTCAGTCGGCTTTGCCGACAGCTCGCCGAGTTTTGCGAAGCAATACTCGAAGTTTTGCGAAGCAATACTCGAGGTTTTGCGTAGCAATACTCGCTCTGAGGGAGAGGCAAGCTTTATAGAAGCAATACTCGCTATCACTTATCATGCGCAAAGTGTGAAAGTCACAATCCCTCCACCGCAAGCGGTTCCCCTCCCTTTACACAAGGGAGGCATTTTTAAACTTGTTTGAATAAATTGGGCGCAGAAACCACGCCCCTACGGTTACTTTTTCACCCTTCAAGAAGTCCGGCTGCACGAAGGTTGGCTAAAAGCGCATTGAACTGCGTGACGATGGTATCGACGGTGGCATCATCAACGGCAGCGGCAGGCGTTACAACACCTGCAGGACCTGTTGCGCCTGTAGGACCAACTTCGCCGGCAGGGCCTGTTGCACCTGTGGGTCCGATTTCTCCTGTAGGGCCTGTTGCGCCTGTCGGACCAATTTCACCCGCAGGACCTGTTGCGCCTGTGGGACCAACTTCACCAGCAGGACCCGTTGCACCTGTCGGACCAATTTCACCCGCAGGACCCGTTGCACCTGTTGGACCAATTTCACCCGCAGGACCCGTTGCACCTGCGGGACCTACTTCACCGGCAGGACCTGTTGCACCTGTGGGACCTACTTCACCGGCAGGACCCGTTGCGCCTGTAGGACCGATTTCGCCTGCAGGACCTGTTGCGCCTGTCGGTCCGATTTCGCCCGCAGGGCCTGTTGCGCCTGTGGGGCCAATTTCACCGGCAGGACCTGTTGCGCCTGTCGGACCAATTTCACCGGCAGGACCCGTTGCACCTGTAGGTCCGATTTCTCCCGCAGGACCTGTTGCACCTGTCGGACCCATCTGACCATTCATACCTGCAGGACCTGTCGGACCCATCTGTCCGTTCATACCCGCAGGACCAGTCGGACCCGTCGGACCCATCGGACCAACGATCAGACTGCAGCAAGGTGGTCTCTTATTTTGTCCACAGCAATTTCTGTTATTATCCTGATCAAAACATCTAGGCATAAGCTCTCCTTTTCCCGATAAAAACTCTGCCGCACGCTTTATTCTATGCGGTTTTCTTTGTTTTTGTTCCTGAAATAGCGCTTGTTATATAAATAGGAAGCATCTTCGGGCTTAAATTTTCCGGCAAGCTCGTTCATGGCTTCCGCTTTTTTGAATTCCCCGAGCCGGTCATACAGCACACAAAGACGGATCGCAGGGAAATATCCGCTCATGTCCTTGGCAAAAAAAGTGCCCGTATTCAAATTTTCCCTTGTCAAAAGCGCCTGCTGATACCAATAAACGGCAGCTTTCAAATCCCCTTTTTCTTCAAAAACCAAAGCCATTTCGCAGCAGATCTCGGCTCTTGGCAAAGCAAAGGCGAAGCTTTTTGCGAAAGAGAAAAGCGCTTCTTCCTTTTTGCCAAGCCTTCGGTATGCTTTTCCCAAAAATTTTGCAGCTTCGATCCTGTCGTTTTTCCAGGCGGTTTCTTCCTTTAGGTAATCTTCAAAAATATCGACCGCACGGGCAAATTCGCCGTGGTAATAAAGCTCCCTTCCGTAATAAAAACAATCTCGCAGGGAAAGCTTCCCTTCCTCTGCAAGCTGTTTTTCATAGAGCAAAAAGTTTCTTTTGCTGTACTCCTTTTTGACCGAACGATGAAAAACGGCAGGCTTTTCAAGATAAATCGTCTTTCCCGAAACCTCGATCGTTTCGTGGACACGCCCTTTCCACAAAAAACCACAGGCACGCTTGACGATCCGTTCACGATAAAAGGAAAAAGTCGGCTTTCCGCTTTCGTCAAACGCCGTATGGTAAGGCAGAAAGATAGCATCCGCATCGAGCTTTTCTTTCAGCTTAAGGAATTCTTCCTCGTTTTCGATCACGTCATCCGCATCGAGCCAGAAAATATACTCTCCCCTTGCCTTTGAAAAAGCGAAATTTCTTGCCGCAGAAAAATCATCGCACCACGGGAAATCAAAAATTCTGTCGGTAAATGTCCCTGCGATCTCATTTGTCGTGTCGCTGCTGCCCGTATCGACGATGACGATCTCATCCGCAATGTTTTTTGCGCTCGAAAGGCAGCGCGCAAGGACTTCGGCTTCATTTTTTACGATCATGCACAGGCTGAGTTTCAAATCTTCACCCACTTTCCTTCTATTGATATGCAGCGGATGGGCAGAACTTGCATCGGTCATACCAAAATTTAAATAAAACGCATGGATTTCACGGGGCAAAATTGCATTTTTAGAAAAGAAACTGCCAAAAAAATTCAAAACAAAGGAGCATTTCAGCCAAATATGCCTGCAATAAACTTCATTTTGCAATTTTCCAAAAATAATTTTGCATTTTTTCACATTTAGTACTTGCATTTCCTGCGTGTATGGTTTATTATTGAGAAGCATGATAAAGGAATACGCAAAGTATTTGGAGGTATAGATGAAAATTTCGAAGAAGGCAGCGGCAGTCGCACCGTCTGCAACACTTAAAATAGACTCTGCATATAAACAAATGAAAGCTTCCGGGCTTGACGTCGTCGGTTTTGGCGCAGGCGAACCCGATTTTGATACACCGGCATACATTAAAGACGCTGCAAAAAAAGCACTCGACACAGGCTTTACCAAATATACACCCGCTTCCGGCACGGCAGACATTAAAAAAGCCGTTGCGGCAAGAATGGAGCGAAAATACGGGTTGAAATATGACGCCGATCAGGTCATCATTTCCAACGGCGCAAAGCACTCGCTCTATAATTCCATCGCTGCGATCACAGACCCAGGTGATGAGATCATCGTCATCAAGCCCTATTGGGTAACCTACCCCGAGCTTATCGCCATGTGCGGCGGCAAACCCGTCTTTGTCGAAGCATTCGAAGCCGATTCCTTCATTCCGAAAATCGAAGCCATCCGCAGCGCGATCACCGAAAAAACGATCGCTATCATCTTAAATAATCCCTCCAATCCCTGCGGATGCGTTTATGACAAAAAAACGCTTGAAGAGATCGCAGAACTTGCAAAAGAATTCGATCTTTATGTCATTTCCGATGAAATTTACGACGAACTCGATTTCAACAGCGAATTCATCAGCTTCCCGACGATCAGCGAAGATGCAAAGGAAAGAACGATCCTCGTCAACGGCTTATCCAAGAGCTATGCAATGACAGGCTGGCGAATCGGCTATACGCTTTCCTCCAAGGCTATCGCAAAAGCCATGAGCTCCATGCAGAGCCACATGACATCGAACCCCTGCTCTATCGCACAGTTTGCCGGCACTGCAGCACTCGAAGGACCGCAGGATGATTTAAACGCCATGATCGCAACCTTTGCCGAAAGAAAGAACCTCATCTGCAGCCTCATCAACGATATCGACCTGATCAGCTGCGTTGAACCCAAGGGCGCATTCTATGTCTTTGCCAACATCAGCAAGGTCAAGGGCAAAAAGCTCGGCGATAAAGAGATTCGTGATTCGCTCGAATTTGCCGATATTCTTCTTTCGGAAGAACTCGTCGCCGTTGTTCCCGGTGCAGCATTCGGCAATGACGACTACATCCGCTTATCTTACGCAACATCTGAAGAAAACATCAAAAAAGGTCTTGGCAGGATCAAAGATTTCTGCCTGAAGCTTAAATAAGGAGTAAACTACATTGAATAGAAGATACGCACGCACGAACCTCCTTCAGGAGAACGATTACAGCTACCAGCTGCAGGATGTCAGCGAACCGGTATTGTTCCGTGAAATGTTCAACTACGACGAAGTCCCGAAGATCATGTTCAACCACAGAACAGTTCCGATGTACTTCCCCGATGATATTTGGATCACGGATACGACTTTCCGCGATGGCCAGCAGTCGCGCGCACCTTTTACGGTTGAACAGATCGTTGATTTATATAAATTGATGCACAAGCTCGGCGGTCCGAAAGGCATCGTCCGTCAGACGGAATTCTTTGTCTACACGCAGAAAGACAGAGATGCGCTTGCCAAATGCCAGGATTTAGGCTTTGAGTTCCCGCAGATCACGACATGGATCCGTGCAAACAAAAAGGATTTTGAACTCGTCAAGAGCCTCGGCATCGAAGAAACGGGTATCCTCGTTTCCTGTTCCGATTATCATATTTTCACAAAGATGGGCCTCACGCGCAAACAGGCGATGGATAAATATCTTGGCATCGTCAAAGACGCCCTTTCCCTTGGCATCAAGCCCCGCTGCCATTTTGAAGACATTACAAGAGCGGATTTCTATGGTTTTGTTGTTCCTTTTGCCAACGAACTCGGCAAGCTCCGCAAAGAATCCGGCATTCCGATCAAGATCCGTATGTGCGATACCTTAGGCTACGGTGTATCTTACCCGGGTGCATCTTTGCCCAGAAGCGTACAGGGCATTGTTTACGGCCTCAGGTTCTATTCCGGTTTCCCGTCGACATTGCTCGAATGGCATGGTCATAACGACTTCTATAAGGTTGTTACAAATGCGGCAACGGCTTGGCTCTACGGTGCATCGAGCGTCAACTGCTCTATCCTCGGCATCGGCGAACGCACCGGCAACTGCCCGCTTGAAGCGATGGTTATGGAATACTGCTCCCTCAAGGGCACAACAGACGGCATGGATCTCCACGCGATCACAGAGATCGCCGAATATTTCGAGCGCAAGATCGGCTACGAAATCATGGACAGAACACCTTTCGTCGGCAGAAACTTCAACTCCACAAGAGCCGGTATTCACGCAGACGGACTCATCAAAAACGAAGAGATCTACAACATCTTCAACACAGAGAAGATTCTGGGCAGACCGGCAACCGTCATGATCGGCGAAGTTTCCGGCGCAGCAGGTATTGCGCACTGGATGAACGCACACTTCAAACTCGTCGGCGACGAAAAGATCGAAAAGCAGGATGAACTCGTCCTCCGCGTCAAGGCAGAAGTTGACCGTGAATATGCCGAAGGCAGAACGACAAGCTTTGGTGATGAAGAACTCGAACAGATCATCCGCGAACTGGATCCCGAACGCTTCTTCAAACTCACGCATATCATGCCCATGTAAATTGCATATAAAAAGAGCCGCCGAAATTGGCGGTTCTTTTTTTGTTTTGGGTAAAACCCTCTCAGTCGGCTTTGCCGACAGCTCTCCCAGAGGGAGAGCCAAGTATTTACAATCCATTGTTCAATGATATGCCTCCCTTGTAAAAGGGAGGTGGCATGGCTTTGCCATGACGGAGGGATTGTTCTTCCATCAATAAAATAACGCATCAAGACATTTGTCATCGTGCAAAAAACCTCTCTGTGCAATGTTATAGAACCCTCTCAGTTGGCTTTAGCGACCAAGTTTTCACGAAGTGAATACGACAAGTTTTCACGAAGTGAATACTTGCTTTCCCAAAGAGAGCCAAGAATTTCTTCTCATTAACACAACAAAAAAGAACCTATCGCTATCGATAAGCTCTTTTCCACTTTTAAACGCCTCTCTTGTAGGCTTTGTAATCGATCCGGACATCGACCTTATCCGCAATGAGCTTGTTGACACGGTCAAGATCAATCTGAACGGTTTCCTTTGTGCCTTGCGAGACAACGTCGATAAACATGGCAACATAGAATTCATCGTTGTTCATCGACATTGTATTCGGGTCAAGACCGGGGCAGCTGCCCAGATAATACAACTCCGTTGCGGCAAAAAGACCATAGGCTTCCTTTTCCATGCCAAGCGCATCCCGATAGGTATAACAGATCACGATATTCGGGAAATCCTCCGTAGAACGATAAAAATCAACACTCCTGATCTTCGGCATGGGTACTTTTTTATCCACAAAAGGGCTGCCGATCAGCTCGTATTTGATCTTGCCTTCCTGCATCTGCTTCACGCATTGCATCACGAGCGTTTCCGCATAGATCTGTTTGGAAAAATCGCTTTTAACGGCAATATACTCTGCATTTGTCAGCTTTTCTTTTGCGGAAATATAGTCGCCTGCTTCGAGCAAGGCCAAAATTTCAGCCTCTTCGATCTTTCCCAAAAGCTTTTTCGCATCCGTCACACGCGCATCCTCGGGGTATTTTTCGAGGAAAAACAGTGTCTCTTCCCTTGCTAATGAAAAATCCGCTTCTGCAAAAGCATTTTCGGCCTTTGCAAAATAGGCTTCGGGAAGTTTTAACAATAATTCTTCCGCAAGCTTGGCAGCTTCGGTTTCGGCATATTGCGAAAGGACGACATTTGCGGCAGTTTCCGCTTCGGCAAGATCACCCGTGGCAAAGCTTTCCTCTGCAGCGGCGAATGCGTTTTCGGCAATTTTTTCGATCAAAGCCTGTGCCGTTTCGGCATGATCAGGGTATTCCGCGATCACTTCACGGGCGATCGATTCCGCTTCGGCCATTTTTCCGTCGGCAAAGTGCAGCTCCGCTTCTTCAAGCAGCTTTTCGGCCTTTCCGCAGCCGGCAAAAACCATCAGCGCAGCGAGCAAAAACAGGAGAAAAATATTCTTTCTTCGCATAGCCTGTCCATCCTTTTTTCTTGATAAGTAAAGTTTAACAAAAAAGCATCCGCTTGGCAATAAAAAGACCCGCAAAATGCAGGTCCTTCTCTCTTATTTCTTCAATTTCTCCTTTAAAACCGCACCGATCGTTACGCTGCAGACGGGTTCGACATATTTTGCAAAAAGTGTATTTGTTTCATTTATTTTTAATTATTCGGATTAAATGATCTTTTCCCAGCGTTTTTGCATTTTCACTGTAGGGGCGTGGTTTCCGCGCCCGCTTTTTTCATATCGCTATATAATCGATCCCATTTCCAACGCAAAGGGTTTTCTTCAATATAATTATAGATCTCATCATAATCATACTGATTGCGGATAATATGATCAAAAAAAGAACGCTGAAATACGCTTTGTCCTTGGCTGCTTCTTTTTTCGTTGATCTCCTTACTGCATTGATATTTCCACCATCCCATTATACTTGCGATCGAAGGTTTCCCTTTTTCTTCAATCAAACCGTCTGCGATCGTCAGCAGTAAATGAACATGATTCGGCATGATAACATAGTTATCAACAAAAACGCTCGTATACTTCTCGGGAAGCTCCAGTATCCATTTTTCAACGATCATACCATATTCCGTTAGCACTGCTTCTGCATTTTCTTCTGCAATAACGGAAAAGATGTTTTCTCTGTTTTGGGTGCAAACAGTGATAAAATAGGCACCGTTTTTTCCGTAATTATAGTCTTTTAATCTCGGCGATTTTCGTTTTGATCGTATTTTTTCCATTTTTATTCTTTAAGGTTTACGGGAGGGGTAACCCCTCCCCTACGGATTCTACAATCTTTTCTCTGTAGGCGCGTGATATTCGCACCCATTTTAGTCATTATGCCATGTCCTTTGTTTCGGGAGAGGAAACCTTTCAAGACAGCTTCTTCATTCAATCCTCTCTCTTATTTCTTCAATCTTTCCTTCAAAACCGCGCCGATTGTTACGCTGCAGACGGGTTCGACATATTTTGCAAAAAGCCACGAAATGCCGAAGGTCATGAGAACCGAAACCGCAAACAGGATCCCATACATCGCGGTGTAATCCATCGTCCCATAAAGCGCGGTGAAAAGCACAGCCGCAAAGGAACAGATCACCGGCCAATGGAAGGCATAAACGCCGAAAGAAAGCCGACCAAGCCATGCCATCGGTTTCAGCCCGAGGAAAAGTTTGATCCACTTCGTCCCCATAAGGCAGATCAAAAGAAGCGCCGCATAGAAGGCTTTGAAATAGCCGTCGAGGACGAATTTACCCGAAAGATAGGCTTCAGGGCTGATCTTGGGCAAGAGCTGCATATGACCGCTGTGCACAAGCCAAAGAATGAGCACCGAGAGCACAGTGAAAAGGTAATTTAAGCCTTTGCCGTTTCTGACTTCACGGATGAACCAGCCGATGCCTGCGCCCAAAAGGCAGGCAAAGGTCACATAATGAATGAAAAATGCAGCAGCAGTCAGCACAAGGAAGACCACAAGGTGCAACTTCGGGAATTTTTCCATGAGAAAACTGCCGAGATAGGTCAAGAGCGAACCCAAAAGCATATACGAAAGCATCCAGAACGGACCGGAAAAACTGTCGTCCGCCATGAACCAGAGCTTGAAAAAGGGCGAAGTAAAAAGATCGAGCGCCGTATGCGGTGTGCTGTAATAACCGGCAAACCAGCTGTTGCCAAGCGTTCTGCCGGCTTCACCGTTATAAAAACCGAGCATTTTTTCGATCAGGAAAATGACAAGGCAGATGAAAAAGATCGGCAGCGAAAAACGCAGGTATCGCCCGAGCGATTTTTTAACAAGTGCCGCAGGCGTTTTGATTGCGCTTTTTGCCGCCAAATAGCCGCTTATTACGCAGAAAATGCCGATCTGAAAATCGCCGTCCAAGAGGACTTTCAAAAGATCGGAGCCGAGATACGTCACCGTTTCCGATAATTGCGGGTTCATAAATGCGCCGTAAAAATGCGTCAGGAAAACGCCGATGCAGGCGATCGCTTTTAAGCCGTCGAGATAATTCTGCCGTTTATTTTCCATGTGTTTCTCCGTCCAAAATTAGTATCTACATATTATCATCCATCGCAGCACTTTGGCAAGTCAAGTTTAGATCATGCATATTTTAACAAAATACTTGCATAAATTCACAGTTTTGCTATAATATCTTTGATAAAAAATAAAGGAACTTTTTTGATGAATAAACAATTAAAAGCAAGTCTGCTTCTGCTCTTAACGGCGCTGATCTGGGGTTTGGCCTTTGTTGCGCAAAGCAGCGGCATGGAATATATCGGGCCATTCGGTTTTAACGCGATAAGGAGCCTCATGGGCGCCATAGTCGTTTTGCCGCTCGTCCTGATAAACCGCAAAAAAGAGGCTGCACTCCCCGAAAAGGACAGACAGAAATTCCCGTTTTTTGGCGGAATTCTCTGCGGTTTGCTGCTTTTTTCTGCGAGCAGCCTGCAGCAATTCGGCATGGTTGAAACGACCGCCGGAAAAGCCGGTTTTATTACAGCGATGTATTCGGTTTTGGTACCGATCCTTGGGCTTTTTATCGGCAAAAAGACAAGGCTTCTCGTATGGGTTTGCGCTGCGGTTTCGATCATCGGTTTCTATTTCCTCTGCGTAACGGAAAGCTTTACCGTATCGATGGGCGATTTCCTCGTATTTTTATGCTCGGTTTTCTTTGCCGTACACATTCTTTTTGTGGATAAAATTTCACCCCATGCAAACGGCGTTGAAATTTCCTTCATGCAGCTTTTAACGATGTCGTTCCTGAGCTTCATCTGCACGATTCTTTTTGAAGAACTGCACTTAGAAGACATCCTCGCCTGCATCGTACCGCTTGCCTATGCCGGTTTTTGCTCAATGGGCATCGCCTATACGCTGCAGATCGTCGCACAGAAAGATGCTGACCCAACGGTCGCTTCGCTCATCATGTGCCTCGAATCGGTTTTTGCGGTCATCGGCAGTGCGCTGATTTTGGGCGAAGAGATGAACGCAAGGGAAATTTTAGGTTCGATTCTGATCTTCGGTGCGGTCGTTTTATCGCAATTGCCCGAAGGTGCGTTCAAAAAGAAAAAATAAGATAAAATTGCAAACAAAAAGGCGGTCCCATTCTCATGAGCCGCCATTTTTATTCTATTCGTTATTATTTACCGCAGGCTTCGACAAGCGTACGGAAAATGCCCAAAATGCTCTCGCCTCTTGCTTCAAAGATGCGTTCGGGATGGAACTGCACGCCGAAGAAAGGCTTATCCACAGCCTGAATGACTTCGATGACGCCGTCTTCGCTCCAGCCCGTTGCGATAAGACCCGGAGCAAGCTCGCCGACAGACTGATGATGCGTCGAGTTGACGGTCGTTTTTCCCGTAAAGAAAGGCTTCATAAAGCATTCGTCCGAAATTTTCAGCTCATGGCGTTTGCCGTGACCGCTTGCGTGCGAAATGCCAAGAACGCTGTCGTTATCCTGTATCATCGTTCCGCCAAGGGCAACGTTTAAGACCTGTGCGCCTCTGCAGATGCCGAGGATCGGTTTACCCTGTTTTGCCATCTGCTGTACAAGGGAAATTTCATATTCATCTCTGCCGATATCGGGTTCGCCGCTGCCTTCGTTTTCCTTGCCATAGCGCCAGGGTTCAATATCCGGTCCACCGGAAAGGATAATGCCGTCGAGCTTTTCGATGAGTTCGGGTTCCGCAGGGCAATCGCCTGCAAGATACACCGGAACACCGCCGACGAGCCTGATCGCCTGCATATATTTGACGTTGCTGTGGATAAATGTACCGGGATGCGGTTCGTTTCGGTCAACTGTCCAGACCGTGATCCCGATCAGTGGTCTTTTTTGCATTGTTCGTGTCCTCCTTCAGACGCGCGGACCACCGCCAAATGTACCGGCAGCCTTGCTTCTGTTGATGTCTGTCATGTTTAATTCTGCATGGGGAAGAATTTCCATCAGAGCCGCATCGTGACCGTTTTTCAGGGAAATTTCTTCGTCAAAGATCATGGTATTGTGTTCGTTTTCGGAAAAAGCCTTCCATTCGGGCATACCGACAGCCGTCGGATATCCGTTTTTCGCAAAATTTGTCCATGCGTGGCAGATGATATCCTGCAGCCATTCCGAAATACCCGGCATATAGGAAGCTTCGAGGTAATCGGCATTGTGGAAAACATAGGGGATCTCCGCATTGTGCCACGGGACCGTTCCGCCATAGAAAGGCGCTTCAAGCGTAAAAAGGTAATTGAAAGTCGGCGCAGAGGCATATTTTGCGCGCTCTTTTGCGTAATCCAGCGCACCGACACGGAACATCGTATCCGTAAACAGGACATCGGCGATGTTCTTTTCGGGGTAAGCGGTTTTGAAAGCGGCGATCAGCGCATCGGCTTTATCGCCTGCAGCTTCGCGGATCATGGCAATGCGTTTTTCCGCATCCCATGTGTTTTTGCGGTTATCGCCGATCGAGCGGTTGAAATTGCCGGAAAATTCGCCAAGAATCGAACCGACCATCAGCGGGATCTTCTTTGCCGTATCGCGCATTCCGGCTTCATAAATATCGCCAAGATAATAGCTGCCGTCTGCGATCGGTCCAAAGCCCATTGCCGCACCGGGTCCGAGCTTTTTCACAGCCTGTGCGAGCTTATAATACGGAAGCTTTTCGATCTCTTTGATGTTTTCTTTGGTGATGCCGAGGTTTTTTAAGATTGCTTCGGTCACTTTGATGGATTCTTCCCACGAAGGCGAAAGGAAATTGCGTGTCGTTCCGCTCTGAATGATGGCTTTATGGTAAAGCCCATCCGCAGAAGGCATCTGCAGCAGTGTCGCAACTTTTCCTCCGCCGCCGGATTGTCCGAAGATCGTGACGTTTTCCGGGTCACCGCCGAAAGCAGAAATATTTTCCCTTACCCATTCGAGTGCAGCGACAAGGTCTGCCATGCCGAGGTTGCCGGAATATTGATATTCCTCTCCATACGCCGAAAGGTTCAGGAAGCCCAAAATATTCAGTCTGTGGTTTAAGGTTACGACGACAACATCGCCTACTCTGCTCATATTTTCGCCGTCATAGGCAAAATGTTCGATACCCGAACCCGTCGCATAGCCGCCGCCATGCAGCCAGACCATAACGGGTTTTTTCGCATTTTCGTCAAGATTCTGCGTCCAGATATTCAGGTACTGGCAGTTTTCATCCTGCGGGTAAAAGACGTGCGGAACGTTGAACTGATCGTGCGGAATGACGGTTTCTACCTCGGGGCAGACAGTGCCGTAGATGATCGCATCTTTTACGCCTTCCCACGAAGCCGGTTTTTTCGGCAGATGGAAACGCTCTGCATCGGCATATTTAACGCCTCGGAAAATATAGGTTCCATCCGAGATCAGACCACGGAGTTTGCCCTGTTTTGTTTTTGCGATCGCTTCATCGGGGCTGCAGATGACCTGTGTGGTGAGTTTTTTGATAAACATGGCAAAACCTCCTTATTTTTTCTTTCCCATAAGACCGGCAAGGGAAACCGTCACTTCGGGCATAAGCGAAAGAAGATCCGCATCGTGCGCAAGTGCGAGCTTCGATTCACGGTCAAAGATCATGGTGTAATTTTCGTTTTCTGTGATCGCCTTCCATTCGGGAACGACACCGCCATTGGGGTCGCCGTTTTTTGCAAAATTGACCCAGGAGGAAGAAACGATCTCCTGCAAAGCTTCCGTTTCACCCGGCGTAAAGGAAGGCTCGAGGTAATCGGCATTGCGGAAAATATAGGGAATTTCGGCATTGTGCCAAGCGACCGTTCCGCCGTTGAACTGCGATTCCCATGTGAAAATATAATTAAATGTCGGCGCACCGCCCATTTTGCTGTGTGCACGGGCAAATTCAAGCGCAGCTTTTCTGCCGGAAATATCCATAAAGAGCAGGTCTGCGGTATTCTTTTCGGGGTATGCGGCGATGAATGCTTTTTCCAGATCTTCGGTCTTTTCGCCGAAATAGCTTTCGAGCATTTCCTTTTTATAGGCTTCTGTCCAGCTGTTTTTGCTGCCTTCGCCTTTTGGGGAAGCAAAATTATTCATAAATTCGCCGAGCACCGTTCCGCAGAGGTTCGGGATATTTTTTGCCGTTTCGCGGAAGCCGACCTCAAGCGGATGACCCATATAGTATTCGCCATCACAGACAGGTCCCCACATCATGCGCCTGCCTGTTTCTTTTTCCATCTGCTGCTGTGCAAAATTTGCCGCTTCGGCGAGTTCATCGTAGCAGACTTCTTTGATCTTTCCGATGTTTTCGGGTTCGATCTTCAGGTATTCGAGGACGAGTTCTGCCGTTCTTTTTGCGATTTCTTTTGTGATCTCACGACCTTTTGTCATGCCGCCGCTTTGGAGAACGGCTTTCTTGTAAAGACCATCCGCTGCCGGCATCTGCAGGAGTGTTGCGACTTTTCCCCCGCCGCCGGATTGGCCAAAAATCATAACATTTTCCGGGTCACCGCCAAAAGCTGCGATGTTGTTTTTGACCCATTCGAGCGCAGCAACAAGGTCTGCCATGCCGAGGTTGCCGGAATTTTTATACTCTTCGCCATATGCCGAAAGATCGAGGAAGCCCAGAATATTGAGCCTGTGCGTGACCGTTACGACGACGACATCGCCTTCTTTTGCCAAATTTTCGCCGTCATAGGCATAATGTTCAATGCCCGAACCCGAAAAATAGCCGCCGCCATGGAGCCATACCATAACGGGCTTTTTCGCATTTTCATCAATGCTGTTCGTCCAGATATTGAGGTTTTGGCAATCCTCGCCCTGAACGCCGAAATAATGCGGCACATTGAACTGATCGTGCGGAACGGGTGTAAAAATTTCGGGACAGCAGAAGCCATAGACGATCGCTTCCTTGACGCCTTCCCAAGGCTCGACAGGTTTCGGCATGCCGAATCTTTCCGCTTTTGCATAGTCTACCCCGCGGAAAACAAAGGTACCGTCCGAAATGACACCGCGAAGAATACCCTCGCGTGTTTTAACCTCTGCCTGTCCATAGTCGCAAATTACCTGTTTTTTCAGTTTCCGAACATACATACCTGTTCTCCTTTCAAGTTAGGTATATGGTCTTATTAAAAATTCTGCAAAATCGATGTTTTAAATATTCTTTCAAGAATAAACCTGCAGCCTTCACATAAATCCTCTTATAAGGATCAACGATCAGACTTACTTAAAAAATCTTTCAAGTACTGTGTTGTTTCGTTTTCATAGGCTTCGGCAAAAGCGTTTTCCATAAACCAGTTTTTTGCATCGCCGGCAAATTCCGCTGCATAGAAAACTTCGCTCATGAGCGCAAGATCAGAAACAACTTCGCCCGAAAGCGCACGCAGGCCAAGAAGCATGGCTGCTTTTCCGGCAAGGGCATCGTTTGTACCGATAGCCGCTGCGATCAGTTCAGGGTTATCCTGCATGATGCCGAGGATTTTTTCCGTTAAAACGCAGGAGAAAATTTCAAAATCGTCCCTTTCCGCTGCTTTGAGTGCCTCTGCCATATGAAGCGCATAGCTTTCGTTTTCGGCGATCAGCGCATCGATCATCCCAGGGAAATAGCGTTCTAGCCTGTCGTTTGCCCAATCCTCAAGGGAATATTCGCTTTCCGCTTCGGCAAAAGTGCCTTTATACATGAATTTGCCTTCATCCATATAGGTATTAAAAGCTTCGCTTGCCGCCGTCATTTCGCTTTCAAACATGGCGAGCAGACGAACCGGTGTATCGTGCGGCGGATAGGTCAAAATCGCTTCGTAAAGCTGTGTGATTGCCTGCGAATTGTCCTTTGTGATAACGAGGTCTGCACCTGTGCCGAAACTTCCCGTATGGTCAAAAATCACGACGGTTTTATCCGTTTCGATGCTCTTTTCAAGCGCTGTTTTTGCGTTGACGATGATGAGGTCCGCTTCGGATAAAAGCGCTTCGTCAAGTGCCGCTGCCGTATCTTCCGCATAGAAAAATTCCGCTTTCATGCCCATAGCTTCCGATTCGGATAAAATTCCTGCGGCAAAAAGGGTATTTTCCGCTTCTGTGCCTTCGCAGATGACGGAAACTTTGATCTCTTCCTTGCCGAAAACCTTTGCAAAACCTTCGGGTTCGGGTGTTGGCGTCGGTGCCAGTGTTTCAAAAACGACGGGCGCTTCATCTTCTTCCGCAGGCTTTGCCTGACAGGAAAAACAACCGAGCAAAAGTGCAAAAACGATCAACAACGAAATGTATCTTTTAATATTCATATTGCCTCCAAATCTTATAGCATAAGCATAGCCGAAGCCGCCTGAAAAAGCAAGTTTTTGGTTTCCGAATTGTAAAATTTTCGAGCGGAAAGCGCTTTTTTATGCAGCGGAAAAAACTTCGTGCTATAATATACTTGGGAAATGTTTTTCCCGCAAATTTTCAAAAAAGAGGAAGACAGATGAAGGTATTCCCTGCGATCGATATCAGAAACGGAAAATGCGTACGCCTGACCTATGGCGAGATCAAAAACGAGAAAATTTACGGTGATCCGCTTGATTTTGCCTTACGCTGGCAGGAAGAAGGTGCGGAAATGCTCCACATCGTCGATCTTGACGCGGCTTTTACGGGCGAATTCAAAAATAAAAAGCTGATCCAGAAGATCACGGCTTCGCTCAAAATTCCGGTACAGCTTGGCGGCGGTGTCCGTACAAAGGAAGGCATCATCGAACGCCTTGACGAATGCGGTGTTTCGCGCGTTATTGCGGGGACTCTTGCGATCGAAGACCCTGTTCTGCTCAAATGGGCACATTCGACATATCCCGATCGCTTTATTGCCGGCATTGACGCAAAAGACGGCAAAGTTGTTACCCGCGGCTGGGTCGAACAGACAGAGGTCAGCTCCATCGAGCTTGCCAAAGAGGTTCGCGCGGCAGGTATTCAGACGATCGTTTACACCGATATTTCCCGTGAAGGCGCAATGAAAGGACCGAATATTGCGCATCTTGGCGAAATCGTCAAATCGACATGGTGCAATGTTCTGGCATCGGGCGGCATTTCCACGGTAGAGGACATCGAAAGCGTTCGCAGTACAGGTGCATACGGTGTGCTGATCGGCAAGGCTTTATATGAAGGTCTCCTGACGCTGAAAGATGCGATCAAGGCCGGTTTATAAGATTTTTCAAAAATTGATTAAAAATTTGGTTTCGGTATTAAACGGGAGCTTTCGCGAGCAAACAAGAGATATCATGTTGTTTTTGCTTAAATTCGGCTGAATTTCGGTTTTGACTCCGTATAGTTCCTCCTGTATAATACAAACTGTTCCAAGGAGCTTGGCTCCGAGGACAGCCAAGTTTTGTGGGAGCATAGCTCAGCTGGGAGAGCATCTGCCTTACAAGCAGAGGGTCACAGGTTCGAGCCCTGTTGTTCCCACCACGCAAAAGTGGCCCGGTAGTTCAGTTGGTTAGAACGCTAGCCTGTCACGCTAGAGGTCGAGGGTTCGAGCCCCTTCCGGGTCGCCATTTTTTTGCGAATCACATATGCGGGAGTGGCTCAGTGGTAGAGCGTTGCCTTGCCAAGGCAAATGTCGCGAGTTCGAATCTCGTCTTCCGCTCCATATGGCGCCATAGCCAAGTGGTAAGGCACAGGTCTGCAAAACCTCTATGCCCCGGTTCAAATCCGGGTGGCGCCTCCAGAAAAAAGCCTCGTTCAAAAGAACGAGGTTTTTTCAACTAAATTTGCCCTTATAGGCAAGTGAAATTCTGCTATCGCAGAGTGAAATTGCTTCGCAATGAAATATTCGCTGTCGCGAATGCTGGCAAATTTAATTTCACATCGAACGCAGTGAGATATTTCATCATTCATAAAATGAATGATTTCACATTTGCCGCAAGGCAAATATTTCAATCTACTTTCATGATAAATTTATCTCCTCTGCGTACCCTTTCGTTATGGATATTTCTATGCGTCAGCATAGTGCTATTTTTAACTAAGTTTGCTCTTACGGGTAAGTCGCTTTTGCAGAGTCAAATTGCTTCGCAGCGGTAAATTCGCCTTACAAATACCGGCAGATTTTATTTCACACGAGGCTTACCAAAGATTTCTCCGGCGCAAAATGATTATGCAAGGCTTTCGCTAAACAGATCACATGATCGGCAGCCTGCTCTCTTTCATCGGCAAAAATACATCTGATTTCGGGATCTGGCTTTACCCGCCAAATATTTTCCAAAATTTATCAAAAATGTTTTGACAAAGTATGGGCCTTATGTTATACTAAATCTCGTCCTGAGGGAAACCGAGGGATTTGCCAAGCTTTTGTGGGAGCATAGCTCAGCTGGGAGAGCATCTGCCTTACAAGCAGAGGGTCACAGGTTCGAGCCCTGTTGTTCCCACCACCAAAGTGGCCCGGTAGTTCAGTTGGTTAGAACGCTAGCCTGTCACGCTAGAGGTCGAGGGTTCGAGCCCCTTCCGGGTCGCCATTTTTTTACCCTAAAATAAAATATGCGGGAGTGGCTCAGTGGTAGAGCGTTGCCTTGCCAAGGCAAATGTCGCGAGTTCGAATCTCGTCTTCCGCTCCAGAAAAAAGCCTCGTTCAGAAGAACGAGGTTTTTTTCAACTAAATTTGCCCTTATGGGCAAGTGAAATTCTGCTATCGCAGAGTGAAATTGCTTCGCAATGAAATATTTGCTTCGCAAATGTGGGCAAATTTAATTTCATATTTTGCTTTAGCAAAATATTTCACCAAAGGCACAGCCTTTGATTTCACCGCAAGCGTCAGCGAACGTTTTCACTAAAAACCATGTATCTTCGAATTCCCACAAAAAAATCATTAAACTCTTCAAAAAAACACAGCACATCCCCATGATTCTTTTTCTTTCCCAAAAAATATGCTATAATATCCTCATCCCATTTCTTCGGAGGAAACCATGCAGTATAAACAGCTACCCTACATCAAAAATCCCGTTTCCCGCATCCTTTTCGGCACGGCAATGTCGCCCTTTTTTGAAGATGGTGAAGCCGACCATATCCTCGACGCCGTTTATGAAATGGGCATCACGAGCTTTGACACCGCAAGACGCTACGGTTTGGCAGAGCGAAGCCTTGGCCGCTGGGTCGAAAAAAACAACTTGCGCGAAAAGCTCGTCATTTTATCCAAATGCGCACACCACGACGATTTCGGCAATAAGCGCGTTTCCGAAAAGGACATCCGCGAAGACCTCGAGATCAGCTTAAACGAACTCAGGACAACCCACATCGATATTTATCTCCTCCACAGAGATGACCCGGAAGTGCCTGCAGGCGAGATCGTTTCGCTTTTGAACGAGCTGCACGAAAAAGGCCATATCGGCGCATTCGGTGCATCAAACTGGAGCCACGAGCGCATTGCCGAGGCAAACGCCTATGCAAAGGCAAAGGGACTCATCCCCATGACGATCTCCAGTCCCAATTTTTCGCTCGCCGAACAGGTTGAAGATCCTTGGGGCGGCGGTTGTATTTCGATTTCGGGACCGAAAGAAGCGGCTGCAAGAGCCTGGTATCTTGAAAACAATATGCCCGTTTTTGCCTATTCAAGCCTTGCGCACGGGCTTTTATCCGGTCGTGTGAAAAACAGAGCCGATGCGGAAAAACTGCTCGGCGAAGCTGCTGTCAAAGGCTATGCGAGCGAAGATAATTTCATTCGCATTGCCCGCGCGGAAAAGCTCGGCAAAGAAAAAGGCCTCACGATCGCACAGGTCGCTATGGCATATTTGTTCAATACGGAACTCGATGTTTTTGCGATCGTCAGCAGCGCTTCCAAAGAACGCATGCAGGCCAATATTGCCGCATCGGAAGTCATGTTAACAAAAGCGGAAATGGATTACCTCGATCTGCGGGATTAATTTTTAACGATAAAAGGAGCGTACCCATATGGATATGCTCCTTTTTTGATTGCTTTTAATAAGAAAAAACTTTTTTCGATCCCGTTAAACCATTTGAAACCACGCCTCTACAGGTACTTTAGCAATACTCATAAATTGTCATTTTATTTATAAAAATAACCGTTAGATTTCATATACATGGAGAGCCAAGCATTATTTTTTGAAAACTCGTTCAGCTTTGCAGGCTAAGAAGATATAAAGCAGACTTCTTTCTCACAGCAAAACCACGCGTTTTTCCGCACTGCCGTTTTCCGCAAAGGCGATCTCACCTAAAACGCCTGCAAAACGGTTTTCATAAAAGGCTTCCGTGAGCTTTTTAAAATGCTTTTCGTCCGCTTTCAGGTTCTTCTCGCCCGCTACATTAAAAGCGCTTAACGCAGCATTTGCCGCTTCAAAACCGAGCGCATTATATACGGTGGCTTCCCTGCCGTAAAGGTCAAAAAATGCCGAAAGAAAGGCTTTATCTGCCGATCCGACAGAAAATTCGCCCAAAATATGAAGCTTTTCCTCTTCATAAAGCGCCTGTGCATAGGCAAAAATTTCGCCCTGATAGCCCATATTGAAAGCCGCATCCGCAACAGCCGAAACCACATCCGCATTTCCCGGGACAAAAAGCGCATCTGCCTGCGCATTGATCAGCTTCGAGATCGCTTTGGTCAGGTCTTCAACCGTTTCCGCAAGAACGACCGAATCTGCAGCGGCAAGAAAAGCATCTGCCGCAGCTTTTGCCTGTGCATCCGCAGCGTCATAAAGAACCGCCGTTTTTTCCGAGTGATTTTCCGCCATCAAAGAAGCCGCTGCTTTCCCATAAGCGGAAGCGCCAAGGCTCAGGGAAAAACAATTTTTCCCGAACAGGATCGGTTCTTCCTGTGTGACCGTCGGTGTGATGATCGGAATACCGTCTTCCGCAGCAGCCTGCATTACCGCAAGCGAAGGCAGATAATGCGAAGGCCCGATGATCGCCAAAACCTTCTCCGCCATACATTTGCGGTAAGCTTCCATCGCCAAAACGGGATCAGAGCCGTCATCATAAATATGAAGCTCGATCTGACGCCCAAAAAGCAGAGCTTCATCGTTCCATTTTTGCACGAGCAGGCTTGCGCCTTCGATGATCTCTTCACCGACGACGGTATTTTCCGAAACAATAAGACCGATTTTGACGGGCTGATTTGCCTTTCCGCAAGATGCGCAAAGAAATGCGGCCGCTAAAACGACCGCTAACCATTTCTTTATCCTTTTCATTTGACAGATTTATCGAGCTTGCTGCTCGCTTTTTCCATAAAATAGGCGATGACAGCGCCAACAACGAAGCAAACCGCACAGATGACGATATCCATCACGTCATAAGCCTGTTCAAGCGGCATGATGACCAGCGTCGAAGCGATGACGATGCCGATGATGCTGTGATACATGAGCGCATAATGCTTATCGAAAAGGTATTTGATCGGCTTGGCGATCAGCACGACCATGATGACAAGGCCTACGCCGATGGGTAAAATAACGCCGAGATCGAGCGCAGCAATGCCTGCAGACATCGGCTGGTAAAGCCCCAAAAAGATGAAGATCGAAGAAGGACTCATCCCCGGAACGATAAGGCCGATTCCCCAAAGAAGACCGCAGATCAGCCACCAGAAAAGGTTCGGTTCGATCTGCATCGTTTCTCCGCTGCCAAGGAGCGTTAAAAAGGCAAACATAAAAATGCCCGCAACGGCAAGCGCAATATATGCACCTTTACTTCTGCCCTGTTCACCGGCTTCACGGTAAAGCGAAGGGACTGTCCCCAAAATCAGGCCGATAAAGAGCCAGAGTGCCGGAAGCTCATTTTCCCTGAAAAGCCAATCGACGAGCTTGGACAAAAGGACGACACCGACCGCAAAACCGATGACGATCGGCAAAAAGAACTTGATATTTTTTTTAAGGCTGCGGAACGGATGCGATAAAAATTCCATCATCGGGCGATAGATCCCCAAAACGACGGACAAAACACCGCCGCTGATACCGGGTAAAATCGCGCCTGTACCGACGAGCGCACCTTTGACGACCCTCCAGAGCCACGAAAAAAGAGTGTCTTTCTTCTCTTCCATTGTTTCCTCCAAAGTTTTTTAACTCTGTTATTTTATACCAAAACGGGGGCTTTTACAACCAAAGGGCAGGTTTTGCACGAAAAATTTACAGTTGGCGGTTTTATTTACGAAATATCCAACGAGGTGTGGTTTTTGCGTCCAAATGCCATTTCCTATTACTTCAAACAATCTCTCAGTCAGCTTCGCTGACAGCTCCCTTAAAGTGAGTATCGCTTACGCGAAACTCCAAGGGAGCCATTATTTTTTCATTTTTAATCAAACTCACGATTTCAGGTTACTAAACCAAAGCCAACCAATCTCTAAAATTGAAAATCCGGTCAAGCATTTGGCTGCCTTGTTTTTATCTTTTACAAGCAACCTTACGATTTCAGGTTACCAAACTGCAGACCATCAATCTCTGAAATTGAATAGTCGCGCATGCGAGTATGCTTTGCAAACAAAAAAAGCGGTCGATCAATGATCGCCCCTACTTTTTCTTTTGTCATCAACCTCACGATTTCAGGTTACCAAACTGCAGACCATCAATTTCTATCATTGAAAAGTCGCGCAGCGTTAGGCTGCTTACTCTAAATAATCTCTGAGCTTCTTACTGCGGCTCGGGTGACGGAGCTTGCGGAGTGCCTTGGCTTCGATCTGACGGATTCGCTCACGGGTAACGTTGAATTCCTTGCCAACTTCTTCGAGGGTTCTTGCACGGCCGTCTTCAAGACCAAAACGGAGCTTTAAGACCTTTTCCTCACGGGGTGTGAGGGTATCTAAAACATCCATGATCTGCTCTTTTAAGAGTGTAAAGGAAGCTGCCTCTGCCGGTGCCGGTGCATCATCATCGGGAATGAAATCGCCAAGATGGCTGTCATCTTCTTCGCCGATCGGGGTCTCGAGGGAAACAGGTTCCTGTGCGATCTTCTGAATTTCGCGGACTTTATCGACCGTAATGCCCATTTCTTCGGCAATTTCTTCCGGCAGCGGGTCACGGCCGAGCTTCTGCAAAAGCTGCCTCGAAACACGGATCAGCTTATTGATCGTTTCGACCATGTGTACGGGGATACGGATCGTTCTTGCCTGATCTGCGATGGCGCGCGTGATCGCCTGACGGATCCACCATGTCGCATAAGTCGAGAATTTATAGCCTTTTTTGTAGTCAAATTTTTCGACCGCTTTGATAAGGCCAAGGTTGCCTTCCTGAATCAGGTCAAGGAAAAGCATGCCTCTGCCGACGTATCTTTTTGCAATGCTGACGACAAGGCGCAGGTTTGCTTCGGCAAGCTTCTGTTTGGCAGCATCATCGCCGTCTGCCATGCGCATGGCAAGGTCTTTTTCCTCTTCGGCGGAAAGCAGCGGCACTTTGCCGATCTCTTTTAAATACATACGGACCGGATCATCGATATTGATGCCATCGGGTACGAGCATATCCGGGTCAAGCGTCTGCGTGACATCGTCCAGCTTATCGTCATCCTTATCGCCGTCTTCATCGATGATGTCGATGTTGCTCTGTTCCAAAACTTCAAAGAGCTTTTCCATCTGCTGCGCCTTCATGCCGATCTCTTCGACAACGGCGTTGATCTCCTGATAGGTCAGGATACCTTTTTTCTTGCCCTGTTCGATCAGCGAAAGGATCTTTTCCTCTTTTTTCGTTTTTTTGCTCTGTTCCGGAGCTTCTGTTTTTACTGTCTTGTCCAAATCATTCACCCTCTGTTCAAACGTTCCTGCAGTGCGCGGATCTCCCGATCAAGCTCTGCGATGCGCAAAAGCGCTTCTCTTCTCTTTTCTTCATCTGCGGCGGCAAATTCTTCCCTTGCCAGGCGCAGCTTATCCTGTTTCATCTTTATTTTCATCCGAATCGACAAAGTCATGGCGTAATGCGCCTTATTGACGATGCCCTCGGGTTCGCGTACACTGATGAGTTCGGCGAAATCCTGCTTCTCCTGCGGGTATGCAAGAGAAAACCCACTTATTAATTCGCCGCTGTTCGGCAAAAACCCTTTTTTTATTTGCTCAAAAATATAAAAATATAATTTTTCGTAGGTTTTGAAATCTTCCGCCGTTAAATCAAGCCCTGTGATGAGATCCGGCTTGGATAAAAGCAGCGCCATGAGCTTCGCTTCTTCCTCAGCATCCTGTGCGGTTTTCATAAGCATCTGCTCTCTGTTTTCGGGAACGGGGATATTTTTCTCTTCGCCTGTGACCTGTGCTTTGATCGTACTTTCGGAAATGCCTGTTTCGTTTGCCAAAAACTTGATATAGCGGTCTTTCTGAATTTCGTTTTTCAGGCCGCTGATCAGCTCCGCAGCCTTTGTCGCATAAGCCGTTTTGCTGTCCGCATCGTTCATGTCGAAATCCATTTTTATGCGGTAGAGCTTAAATTCAAAGCCGCTTCTTGCCTGTTTGGCGAGCTTTACATAGCCGGCTTTGCCGTATTTTTTGCAGAAATCATCGGGATCCATATTGTTCGGGATCGTGATGACCTTGACGGATAAGCCTTCACCTTCCAGAATATCGACCGCACGATAGGCCGCGTTGATGCCCGCCATATCGCCGTCATAGGAAATAAAGACGTTCGGGCTGTATCGCTTGATGAGCCTTGCCTGTTCCTTTGTCAGCGCAGTGCCAAGGGAAGCTACGGCATTTGTGATCCCTGCAGCATACATGGAGATGACATCCATATACCCTTCCGTCAGAATGATGCTGCGGATGTCGTTTCTCCCGCGGAGCATATTGAGACCAAAGAGGTTATAGCGCTTGTTGAAGATCGGCGTATCCGAGGAGTTGAGATATTTCGGTTCACCGTCGCCGATGATCCTTCCGCCAAAAGCGATGACTTCGCCCGAAAGGTTGATGATCGGGATGATGACTCTGTTGCGGAAAATATCATAGGTATTGCCCTTGTTTTGCCGGACGAGGAAAGCATCCATCATTTCCTTCTGCGTATAGCCTTTTTTCAAAAGATGATCGCGCAGATCGTTGAAGCTGTCTTTCGCATAGCCGATGCCGAATTTGCCGATCAGGTGCGAAAGCTCTCTTTTTTCCATATATGCATAGCCTGCTCTGCCTTCGGGGCTTTTGATCACGCTGTTGAAATAAAGCGCCGCTTCACGCATCATTTCCGTCAGGCGCTTGCGGTACTGTTTTTTCTTTTCCCAATCTTTATCGTCCGTTTCCTCCGGCATGGGGATGCCTGCCCTTTCCGCAAGAAAACGCACCGCACCCAGATAATCGAGGTGTTCCTGTTCCATGATGAAATTGATGACACCGCCGCCTCTTTTGCAGGAGAAGCAATAGAACATTTCCCTATCGGGCGTTACCGTAAAGGAGGCGTTTTTTTCATTATGGAATGGGCAAGAAGCCCAATAGCGTGTCCCTTTTTTGGTCAGGCTGACGTAATCGGAAACGACGTCCACTATACTGTTTTTGCTGAGCAGATTGCTCATCCATTCTTCACTGAATCTTGGCATTTATAAACTCTGTATGGGGTTCCAACCCTTGGGAACATAAAGTTCCGCATATCTTGAGATGATGTAGGCGTCCGTCATGCCGGCGATATAATCGGCAACGCAGCGCTCTTTTCCTTCTTTTTCGATCTGCCTGTAAATATAGTTCGGCAGTTCGGAGAGATTTTTCATATAATATTCAAAAAGGTGGGCGATCACGCCGTCGACCTTTTTTTCTTCCGCTTTGGCGTAGGGATTTGTATAGACCTCGCTGAACATGAAATCACGCAGAAGCTCCGTCGCACGGGCAAATGCATCGCTCTGCATAAGGCAGTTTTTCCCTTCGCTCACGTTTACGATGTCGTTTATCATATTACCGATGCGCCTGCTGTGCGTTTCGCCAAGGATCTCGGTACAGGCTTTGGGCAAGTCCTCATTTTTCAGAATACCGGCACGGATAGCATCGTCGATATCGTGATTCAGGTAAGCGATCCTGTCGGAAAAATTGACCGCCATGCCTTCCAAGGTTTCGGGTCTGAGTGATTTTTTGTGGTTTAAGATGCCGTCCAGCACTTCGTGCGTCAGGTTTAAGCCCATGCCGTTTTTTTCGATCATGGTGACGACACGGATGCTCTGTTCATTATGCGAAAAAGGGAGGATCGTGTCAAGTGCCCGCTCGCCTGCATGGCCAAAAGGCGTATGCCCAAGGTCATGGCCAAGCGCAATGGCTTCGGTAAGGTCTTCGTTGAGGCTGAGCGCTTTGGCGATGGTCCTTGCGATCTGCGAAACTTCCATCGTGTGCGTAAGCCTTGTGCGGTAATGGCTGCTGTCGGGGTATAAAAAGACCTGCGTTTTATCCTTCATGCGGCGGAAAGCCTTGCAATGGATGATCCTGTCACGGTCACGCATATATTCTGTGCGGAGATCGCCTTCTTCCTCGGGTCGCAATCTGCCCTTTGTGTTTTCACATTTGGCGGCATATGGCGATAAAAGCAGCGCCTCCTGTTTATAAATTCTCTCCCTGATGGTCAAAAGCTTCTCACCTCACATTCCTACATATATATATTTCTCCATCGGAGTCGGAAAATCCTCTTTTTTTCCTGAAAATTTGCCGGAAAATCTTAAAAAAATGAAGATGATTGCGTGAATACAGCATTTCTTTATCGTCGAAGGAACAATCCCTCCGTCTTTCGCTATGCGAAAGCCACCTCCCTTTCACAAGGGAGGCTTTTTTAACTTAGAAATCGATCATAAATCATAGCGAATAATACATTCGGGCGCGGAAACCACGCCCCTACGGATGCTTCAAAGTTGACTCTAAAAACAGAAACTTGGCTCTCCCTCTGGTTGCTCATGTAATATAATTTGGATCGTAAAAGAACAATCCCTCCGTCAAAAATCAAAGATCCTTGACACCTCCGCCGAGTTTTGCGTCAGCAATACTCGCATTCACAAGGGAGGCATTATATTTGAAATCGTTTTGCGTCAGCAATACGCCGAGTTTTGCGTCAGCAATACGCCGAGTTTTGCGTCAGCAATACTCGCTATCACTTAAAAAAAGAAGGCTTGCATTGCAAGCCACTTTTTTTAATCTTCTTCGTAGTACTGTTTTTCAAATTCGTGCCAGACGCGGTCGAGTTCTTCTTCACTTTCGATGGGTTCGAAGAGGTCGCCTTCTTCGTCTTCGATGAGCCTGAGGATGAGAACTTCGTCTTCAGCGATCTCATCGTTGGGTTCGGCGGGTGTCAGCGCGATATAGAAATCTTCGCCGCAGGGGAAAGTCATAACCTGTTCAAAATCCACAACGTTGCCGGCATCATCTTCGAGGCTGATGATAGCGCTGTCATCATATACTTCGTTTTTCTTGCTCATAATTGCGTGTGCTTCCGCAAGGGCGAAAGCTTCCTTTCTTATTATAAAAGTTTATTTCAGATATTCTTCCCAAGCCTTTCGGTCTATAAAACCCTGTAATATTGCAGGCGATACTGCACTGCATCTTTCATTACAAGATTTACTTCAGATATTCTGTCCAAGCCTGTCTGTCGATGAAGCCTTGCAGTATCGCCACTGCCGCCATCTTATCGACAACTTTTCTTCTGTCTTTCCTTCGCATATCGGCTTCGATGAGGAGCTTTTCCGCAAAAACGGTCGTCAAGCGCTCATCTTCAAAAGCGAGCGGAAGGCCGGATTTTTCCTGCAGCTTTTCGGCAAAGAGCTGGACTTTTTCCGCCATCGGGCCAAGAGTCCCGTTCATATTTTTTGGCAGACCGCAGACGATCAGCTCAACGGAATTTTCCTTGATCACATTGCAGATGTGTAAAAGATCCGCTTCTTCATCGCCTTTTCTTGTATAGCTCTCAAGCCCTTGCGCCGTGATGCGCATCGGGTCGGAAACGGCGATCCCTATTCTTCTATCGCCCATATCGAGCGCCATGATCCTCTTCTGATAAATCATCAGTCTTTAGAAAACTCCTCGATATAGGAGGAAACGATCTCTTCCAAGACCTGATCTCTGTCAAGACGGGAGATCAGCTTTCTTGCATCGTTGTAGCTTGTGATATAGGTCGGATCACCGGAAACGATATAACCGACGAGCTGATTCATCGGGTCATAGCCCTTTTCCTTCATTGCAAGGCAAACAAGCCTCAAAATCCCACGAACGGGATTTTCCATATCTTTATTAAATGAAAATTTCGTCGTCTTATCAAACATCGGTGAAACTCCTTTCCTATGGCTTTATTATAACAGCAAGAGGGTCACTTTTCAATCACATCATTGGAGAATTTAAAACTTATACACAAATGACGGCATATTCTGCCGTCACTTATCACAATATCTTGTTTAGAGGCACATTTCGTGCAGTTTTCTTGCCAGGCAGCGCTTGCCCTTATGCATCATACGGCAAAGCTCCGGCGAGACCTTTGGGTAAAGCATCGCGCCAATCATTGCACCCATCATGCCGCAAGCCGCTACACATACGATCGAACTTGTTTTCATTGCAACACCTCATTTCGATTTTTTCTTAGTGTTGCCTTTTTTCGGGAAATTATGCGGAAAATAATTTTTAATATAAAAGCAGTTTTTGAAGTATTCATAAGGGTTTCCGCGCCCGAATGAATTTATCGCTATGATTTGCGATTGATTTTCAAGTTTTAAAAATATAAAGCCTCCCTTGTGAAAGGGAGGTGGCTTTCGCATAGCGAAAGACGGAGGGATTGTTCCTTCGACAATAAAGAGATTCAAACAATCCCTCAGTCATATTTGCAAACGAAACACTGCGGGCGATCAATGATCGCCCCTACAATTTTAATCAGATTGTTTTTCTGCTCTTTTTCCAAGTGAATTATCTTTTTCTCCGTAGGGGCGTGGTTTCCGCGCCCGTTTAATCCTTACCCTATGTTATTAATTTCGGGAGGGGTAACCCCCCCTACAGTCTGAAAGATAGTTTTGATATTCTTTTTCACGAAAAAACACCTCCCTGCGAGTTTTCACGCAGGGAGGCTCTTATTCTTTAATACACCGGCGAAATCGACCTGATCCGCAGAACAACTCTCTTTAAAATCTCCACGGCCTGATCAACTTCCTCCATCGTGTTCATATGCCCGAGGCTCAGACGAATCGAATGTTTCGCTTCCGATTCCGAAAGACCCATCGCAAGAAGCACGTGCGAAGCCTCCGCTGCACCTGCGGAACAAGCTGAACCGCCTGAAGCGGCAAGTCCTTCCATATCAAGGCTCAAAAGAACCGCATCGCTTCCTGCACCGGGAAAACGGAAATTAACTGTACCGGGCAGCCTGTGTTCACGGTTTCCGTTGAGATAGACATCGGGAATTTCCGCAAAAATGCGCTTTTCCAGATGTTCACGCATGGCGCTGATCCTTGCGGTCTCTTCCTGCATTTCCGACACGGCAAGAGAAAGTGCAGTTCCCATTGCCACGATCGAAGCCGTGTTTTCCGTACCGGGTCTTTGGTTGCGTTCCTGTGCACCACCACGCATAAGTTTGGCAATGTTCACACCGTCACGAATATACAGCGCACCAACGCCTTTGGGCGCATGAAATTTATGTGCAGAAATCGAAAGCAGGTCGATGTTTTCCGCTTCCACATCGATGGGCAGATGCCCCGCCGCCTGCACCGCATCCGTATGGAATAAAATGCCGTGTTCACGGGCAAGTTTGCCGATTGCAGCGATCTCATTGACAGTCCCGACTTCGTTGTTCGCATACATGATGCTGATGAGTGCAGTATCCTCTCGGATCTCTTTTGCAACGGCTTCGGCGGTAATGCGACCGGTTTTATCGGGCTTGACATAGGAAACCGAGAATCCCTGTTCTTCCAAACGTTCGCAGGTATATAAAACGGCATGATGCTCGACCATAGAGGTGATCATGTGCTTGCCTTTTGCCAAAGCCATCGCGCCTGTGATCGCCCAGTTATCGCTTTCCGTTCCGCAGCTCGTAAAAAAGATCTCACGCGGAAGCTTTGCACCGATGGCAGAAGCGACCTGTTTTCTCGCCTTTTCGATGAGGCTGTGCGCAGATCTTCCCATGGCGTAAAGCGAAGAAGGGTTGCCGTATTCTTCCGATAAAACGGGAAGCATGCTTTCAATAACTTCCGGGCGGACTTTTGTCGTTGCCGCATTATCAAAATAGATCATATTGACTCCGAAAAAAGATGCCCTTTTTTATGAGCATCCCCAAATATTTTAGATAAATTCGATCACAGAAGCGTGTGCGCCTGTGTTTTTCTTATCCCTGCGGTAAGAATAGAAAAGCTCCGGATTGCAATAGGTGCAATGCTCGGAAAGCGTGATATTTTCCGCAGGAATGCCGAGTTTTTTCAGCTGCATCAGGCAGGCCATCGGCAGATCGACAAAGAGCTTGCCTTCGCGTTTGATGATCAGGCTTTCGCCAAATCTTTCGCGGAAAAGCGATGCGACATCTTCCTGCACTTCAAAACAGCAGGCTTTGATCGAAGGCCCAAGGCCGAAAATGATATCCTCCGGCATAACGCCGTAAAGTGCCGTGAGTTTCCCCATAATCGAGCCGAAAACGCCCTCATAAATGCCTCTCCAGCCTGCATGACAGACGCCTGCAGTTCTTCCCTTTTTATCGGCAAAGAAGATCGGCGTGCAGTCTGCGTGGATCGTTGCGGCAACGATCTCTTTCTGATCGATGATGATGCCGTCGCAGAAAGGCAGCTCGTTTTCACGGAAGAGGCCCATGCCCCTGTGTTCCAGATCGACCCGTTCGAGGTTGATCCCGTGTTCATAATGGCAGATGACGACCTTGTTTTCATCAAAGCCGACCGCATTGGCAAAACGGGAAAAATTCTTCTCGACATTGCCCGGTGTCATTTCGCGCTTAAAGCTCATGTTCAGGCTTTTCTGGTTGCCTTCGGAAACACCGCCGATCCTTGTGGAAAAAGCGTGCCGAAGGAAGCCCAGCTCCGAAAAAGCGGGGATCGTATAATAGACGACGCCCTGATTTTCCGCAATGGCGAAGCCTTTTTTAACTTTTGCCAGATAATCCTTCATCGTTTGATGAGCTGTTTTAATTCAGCCATAAAGGTATCGACGTCTTTGAATTCCCTGTAAACAGAGGCAAAGCGGACGTATGCGACCTCGTCTGTTTCCTTGAGGGCATCCATGACCATTTCGCCGATCTCTTTGACGGGGACTTCGTTCCGGACGTCGTTCGAGACTTTTCTTTCGATGGAAATAGCGATGGACTCGATCTTATCCATGGAAACGTTGCGCTTTTCGCAGGCTTTGATGATGCCTCTTTTGATTTTTTCGATGTCAAACTGCTCTCTTGTGCCGTCTTTTTTGACGACCATGATCGCACCGCGTTCTGCCTTTTCGTATGTTGTGAAACGCCTTCCGCACTGGATGCATTCACGCCTTCTGCGGATGGATGTACCGTCATCAAGCGGTCTGGAATCCACTACCTTGCTGTCGCTGCAGCCGCAAAAAATACACTTCATATTTTCTCCTGTGTTAAAAAAACCTTACTTTACCGTCTCGCAGAGCGAAACATCCACCTCGACAAGAACGGTATCATCCCCGAATTTGACGATATTTCCAAAAGGGATCACGATCTGTTTTGTATAAAAGACCCCGAGGAAACTATTGCATGGCATCGGCACGGCGATCGCACAGATCCTTCCCGAGCATTCATCCAGAATGAGGTCCGAAATGCAGCCGAGCCTTGCGCCGTCTATTAAGTTGATGACCTGTTTTTGCCTCAAATGACAATACCGCAAGATAAACACCCCCACAGTGTATATTATGCGCAATATATCATTTAAGTTCATTATAGCATGGCATTCCCCGCTTTGCAAAAAATATTCTCCCCGTTTCAAAAGTTTTTTATTGCATTCGGCATTTATTGGGATTATAATGTTTTTGTCCGTGGGGGTATGGCTCAGTTGGTAGAGCGTCGCGTTCGCAATGCGAAGGCCAGGGGTTCGAATCCCCTTATCTCCACCAAAATCGGCGAGGTTCGAAAGAACTTTGCCGATTTTACTTTTTCCCTTTTCACTCTTCACTTTTCCCTGTTTATTGCCGATTTTGGTGGAAGTAACAGGTAAGTGAGTTTTCCTCCGGAAAAACTCAGTGAATAGTGAAGAAGTTTAGGAATCTATTTCGTGACCATTCATGACCATTTCATGACCATTTCATGACAAATTCCAAAATCACTTTTTTCTAAATATCCGCAAAATCCTCTATGATCCTCCGCTCGAGGTCTTCCATCGCGCGCCTTACCCTTGCCTCTTCCTCTTCCTTGGTGTAGACACGTTCCCAGGATTCACGCGGAAATTTCTTTTGATCTTCCGCTTCCCAATCGCCAAGCCTCCGCTTCCAATCGACAGGCGTACCCTTGCTTGTCTGCCAGTTCCGCTCTGCAAAATGATCAAAGAAGCGCCGTTTATCCACAAAAACATAGCCTTTCTCGTGGCAATACTCCTCTATTTCCCCAAGAGTCGGCGGCAATATGTTTTCGGAAGAAAGATCTGAAAAAGAAGGCAGGTCGGAAGCCATTTTGTTTTCTTCCTTCTCTTCTTTTTTATTTTCTTTTTCTTTTGTTTTGTTTTCTTCAGTTTTATTTATTGCATTTCCGTCAGCAGAAACCTCTGTTTCCGCAGCAGAAACCTCCTCTTCCTTTTCTTCTTCAATGAGGAGAAACGCACGATCATCCGCAACGACCCTTTTCTTTACTGCACCAAAATAGAATTCCTGAATCTCCCTTGAAGTCAGGATCCCGTGCTGCTGATACATCCCTTCATCAAATATTTTTCTTTCGATCGCGCGCTGAACGACTTTTTTCAGCAAGTCAAAAGGTATCTCCCAATCATTCGCAAAAAGCAGCGCACTATCTTCATCCCAATAGCAATAATAGCCTTCACCGCCGTAGATTTCCTGCAGAAGGCAAATCACCGCCGCATAGCCCATCAGCCCGAACTCTGCCTTGATCAGGCGCATTTTTGTGCTTGGGTGTACATCTACCGCAAAATAATCCAGCTCTTTTTTTCTTGGCCTTGCCATAAAACTCCTTTCATGCCTTTTTTCCCGGCATAGCTTTTGTTATATACAGCATAACAGAGCTTTTCGCTGCACAGTCCGTGAAGTTTCGGCACTTCGTACGCCGAACTTCCCAAAGTTCTAACCTTCGCGCTTACCGCTTGCGCGATATGCTTCGCATACCGGTTAAAACTTTCCAGTTAATCTGTTGAAAGATAGTAAGAGTTTCGTCACTTTGTACGCCGAACTTCCAATTATCCTGTTAATAGAAAGTAAAAGTTTCGGCACTTCGTATGCCGAACTTCCCCAGTTATTCTGTTGAAAGATAGTAAGAATTTCAGCACTTCGTACGCCGAACTTCCCTCTTCTTTACATTGATCCTGATTTTTAATATAATAGATTTATCAGATCCGAGCAGGAGGAAAACATCATATGAATGAAAAGATCCGCTCTCTTCGTATTGAAAAAGGTCTTTCCGAAAAGGAAATGGCAAAAATTCTTGGCATCACGCCCTATCGCCTCATGCTCCTTGAGGAAGGCTCGCAAATGCCCAATGAAAACGAACAGAAAATTCTTTTGAACCAGTTCGGCTTCCGCTTTGAAATAGCAAAAGAAGAACTGCCCGATACAGAAGCAGTCGAGTGCATAAGCTTCCGCATCACAAAGGATGAACTTGCCCCTTCGCTCAAAAAAATCAACTTTATGTCTTGGCGCAGAATGTTTTACAGCATAATCATAATTGTTCTGCTTCTCGTGTATGCACATCTGATGCATAACGAAACTACGAAAATTATGGGCACCACCACTTTGCTCGTCATAAGCTCTGCTTTTAGTACGTTTTTCTTCAGGCAAAAGAAAGCAAACAAAGAATCTCTCCTCACTATTCCGCAGCGTGAATATCGCCATACTTTTTTCAGAAAGTACATGATCGTCGATATTTTCAAAGAGGATGAGCATATCCTGATGGAAAAAATCCCGTATGAACAGATCGACGCCGTTTATGAAACGCCTGTGCTTATTTTCCTGCATTATCGGAACAGGTCTTACCTCATCAAAAAGGACGCGCTTGCCGAAAACAGCATCGTTAACAGATTTATCGCCACGCTTCCTAAAAACAAAGTCATTCGAAGCAAAAAGTAAAAAGGAGTCCCCATGAAAGCATTATTTACCCTTACATCCGCAGAATCACGCAGACTCATCGCCAAAGGCGTCGCAGCCATGCCCGAAGTGAAAAAAGCCTGGGAAAGCGCATACCTCGTTTTGGCAGGCGGCACGACAAACGGTTTCGTTGCACAGGAGCTTCTTTGCGATAAGTCCATCGAACCGCAGCGCACAACGGCAGGCATCAGCACAGACGGCGTTTTATGCGTCACTTCCGATGCTTCGAGGAAGTTCTTCCCCAATGTTTTTTACAAAGGCGAGGCAAGGCCGCAGATGTCCATTCAGGATGCCTTTAACGATTTCCACAGGGAAACGGTCGTCATCAAAGGCGCCAATGCTTTTGATATGGAAGGCAGAGTCGGCATCATCACAGCCGGTTTTGACGGCGGAACTGTTCCGAGGCTCATGGGCACGGTCACTTCCAAAGGCCTTTTATGGGTCACGCCCGTCGGTCTTGAAAAGCTTGTTCCCAATGTGGCAAAATCCGCGGCAGCTTTAGGCGGTGCCAATTCGATCGATATTTCCATGGGCGCAGACCCGGGAATGTTCTGCATTTCCGGCACGAAGATCGTTACAGAGATCGAAGCGATCAAAATTCTTTTCGGGCTTGAAGCAAACCTCATCTGTGCAGGCGGTGTCGGCGGCAACGAAGGCGCTGTTACGCTGACCGCAGAAGGCGAAAAAGAGGCCGTTGAAGCGCTTGTGGAATTTCTGGAAAAAGAAGTCAAAGGCGAAAAGCCCGTTCCCGGCAACAAAGGCGATTGCGAACACTGCGTATACCGTTTCTGCCGCTATCAGGGCAAAAAGAAGGAAGATTTGCCCGCTTGGCTCAGATAAAAATTTTGGAGCGTATCCGTGTGATGCGCTCCTTTTTTAAGTATGAGGGAAAAGTGAAGAGTGAATAAGTAAGGTAGTTTTGCTTCGCAAAACGATTTTTTGTCTGCAGTTGTCACGTAAGAAGTATCTTTCATACTGTCAGGGAGTGGTTTTCCTTCCCAAAATATAAAAATACAGCGTAATAATAAAATCAGGTGCGGAAACCACGCACAAATACTGCAAAAAAATTATCAAAAATCCCCACAAAACCGTGATAATATGGTATCATAAATAAAACACCCTTCAAAAAGGAGCATAACATGAAAAAAACCGTACAGGATATTTTAGATCTGATCGCACAGAACGATATTAAGATGATCGATTTCAAAATGGTCGATATCAACGGGCAGTTCCGCCACGTTACCATTCCGGCAAAGAATTTCTCCGAAGATACGCTGATCTCCGGCATCGGCTTTGACGCTTCCAACTATGGCTATTCCGTCGTCGAAAAGAGCGACATGGTCTTCATTCCCGATATCGATACGGCGATCATCGATCCTTTCTGCAAGGTCCCCACGATCTCTATGACGGGCAACGCCATGATCATCGATTACCCCGAAAACAGACCGCTCGCACAGTACCCGAGAAACATCGTTTTAGCCGCAGAAAACTATATGCGTGAGCTTGGCATCGCAGACAAAATGTATATCCTGCCTGAATTTGAATTTTATCTCTTTGATAATGTCGGCTGGGAAGTTGCGCCTTATGCCGTTTCCGCGCACGTCGATGCAGAACAGTCCTATTGGAACAGCATGAACGAAGGCACGGGCAACGTTATTGCAAAGCAGAAGGCTTACCACATCGCAAAGCCCTTTGACGTCGCATACGAAATGCGCAGCGAAATGTGCATGATGATGGAAGAAGCCGGTATTGAGCTGAACTATCATCACCCCGAAGTTGCCGCTTCCGGTCAGTTTGAGATCGAACCGCAGCTTGGCGAAATGTCCAAAATGGCGGATGCGACCATGATGATCAAATACATCATCCACAACGTCGCAAGAGAACACGGCAAGACAGCGACCTTTATGCCGAAGCCGATCTATGGCGAAGCAGGCAGCGGTATGCACGTTCATATGCTCCTCATGAAAGACGGCGAACCTGTTTTCTCCGACGACAACGGCTATGCTCATTTAAGCCGCGAAGCGCACTATTTCATGGGCGGTCTTTTGAAACATATCAATTCCCTCTGCGCCTTAACAAACCCCTCGACAAACTCCTTCAAGCGCCTTGTTCCGGGTTTTGAAGCGCCTGTTACCGTCGGTTACGCAACCTCCAACCGCAGCGCTGTTATCCGTATTCCTGCTTATGCAAAGAGCGCAGACAGACGCCGTTTCGAACTCAGAAATCCCGATGCGACCTGCAACCCCTATTTCTGCTATGCGGCAATCCTTATGGCAGGTCTTGACGGCATCAAGAACAAGATCGATCCGCATGAAAACGGTTGGGGACCTTACGACATGAACCTCTATCATCTTTCCGATGAGGAAAAGGCAAAGCTCAGCCATCTGCCGACTTCGCTCGAAGCAGCACTCGATGCCCTCGAAGCGGATCACGATTACCTGACCGCAGGCGGTGTTTTCCCGGAAGCACTTTTAAAGAATTTCATCGCTTCCAAGCGTGCGGAATGCAGCGAAATGGCAAAGATCCCGCATCCGGCTGAATTTGAAAAGTATTATAATCTGTAAAAAAACTGCAAGGGCGACCATTGGTCGCCCGTTTTTTAATATAATGTTTCTATAAATGCGGACGATCGATGATAGCCCCTGCTTAATTACAACCATTTTGTTTCCAAACGGAAATATTTACAAATCTTTATCATGATATGGCTTTATTTTATACCAATCCTGTTATATAATAAGAAAGGCTTGGGAAAACTAAGCCTATACAAATGAAAAATAATTTTTAAGGAGATATCCGATGAAAAAACTTTTATCCCTTATCCTGGCGATCGCCATGATCTTCACCCTTTCCTGTGCAAAGGCAAAAGAAATGCCCGGAGACACCATGACACCCGAAGAGATTATCGAAAAGCTCTATGAAGGCGCAGAAGAACTCCCCATGGGCCTGATGAATATGCCCCTCGATGCAGATAACTTCGAATTCTTCCTCTTCATCCCCTATATCGAAGGCGCTGAAGGCGTTGCTTCCGAACCCGGTATCAGCTCGATCGCACACTCCGCAGTCGTCCTGAGACTCCCCGAAGATGCCGATGCCGAAGCAGTTGCAGAAGAAATCGAAAAAAATGCAAACCCCGTCAAATGGCTCTGCGTTGAAGCTGAACAGACAAAAGTCGTCCTCCACGGCAGAACGATCCTCCTCGTAATGAGCAATTCCGCTCTTGCAGACCTCGTTGTTTCCAACTTCGATGCACTCTGGAAATAAAACTTAAAAAAGACGATCCCCGAGCGAAACATCGGGGATTTTCACTATTACTTGGAAAAAGGAGATAAAATTTTGATCTTTTCCGGCATCACATTTTTATACCTGTTTTTCCCGATCGTGCTGCTGCTCTATGCGGTCGTACCGAAAACATGGAAAAATCACGTTCTTCTGGCGGCAAGTCTGCTCTTCTATTTCTGCGGAGAACCGGTCTATGTCACGCTGCTGATTTTTTCTTCGTTCAGCGATTTCTTTATCAGCACCTATATCGAGCGCCATCGAGGCGAAAGAAAAGCGAAGTATGCGCTGATCTTATCCATCATCATCAACCTCGGGCTTCTCGGTTTCTTCAAATATACCGATTTCCTCATCGGCACGGTGAACGATATTTTGGGTACTTCCATTCCCTTGGTCAAAGTACCCTTGCCCGTTGGCATCAGCTTTTTCACTTTCCAGACGATGAGCTACACGATCGATGTTTACCGCGGCGATGCACACGCAGAACCGAATTTTGCGACATTTGCGACCTTTGTCTGCCTGTTTCCGCAGCTCGTTGCAGGGCCGATCGTCCGCTATACGGATATTTCGCGCGAACTGCACGAGAGGACAACAACTTCCGATGATGTTTTTTTAGGTATCAGGCGCTTTGCTTTCGGTCTCGGCAAAAAAGTCCTTTTGGCAAACGCATTGGGCGAGCTTGTTTCAACTTTCCGCGCGGCAAATGAAAATTCCGTCGTCTTTTACTGGCTCTATGCCGTCGCCTATTGCCTGCAGGTCTATTTCGATTTTTCGGGCTATTCCGATATGGCGATCGGTATTGGGCGCATTTTCGGTTTCCATTTCCCGGAAAATTTCAATTATCCCTTTATTTCAAAGAGCATCACGGAGTTCTGGCGCCGTTGGCATATGACGCTCGGGGCTTGGTTCCGCGACTATTTATACATCCCCATGGGCGGCAACCGTGTGAAAAAAAGCCGTTGGTTTTTAAATATTTTTGTCGTCTGGGCAACAACAGGGCTTTGGCACGGCGCTGCTTTTAACTTCATCCTCTGGGGCGTCTATTTCGGCATTCTGCTGACTCTGGAAAAGCTCTTCCTCCTCAAATGGGTTGAAAAACTCCCGGCATTCCTGCGGCATATCTACCTGCTTTTCATCGTCATGATCAGCTTCGTTATTTTCAACGCCGCTTCGATGCCCGAAATTCTGACCGATATCGGCGGACTTTTCGGCCTTGGCAAACTGCCGCTTATCAGCAGCGAAACACTCTATTATCTGCGGAGCAATGCGGTTCTGATCATCCTCGGCTGCATCGGTGCAACACCGCTTATGCGGAATCTCGCCCGCAAACTCGAAGAAAATGCAGTCGGCGCAAAAGTTTCCGCTGTATTGACGCCCGTTGTGACGGCGATATTGCTCATCGTCTGCACCGCTTACCTCGTTGACGGGAGCTTTAATCCCTTCCTCTATTTCCGTTTCTAAGGAGGCAAAACCATGGAAAAATTCAAAAAATACGCCACGATCGGGCTTTTCCTCCTGCTGATCTTCGGTCTGCTCATCCTGCATATCGCACTTCCCGATCAGGGACTTTCCTATTCCGAGCGCAGAAAACTGGAAGCTTTCCCGAAGGCGACACTTCTTTCGATCAAAGACGGCAGCTTTTTCGACGATCTCGAGAGCTATCTGTTGGATCACTTCCCTTTGCGCGAAACTTTCCGCGGCATCAAGGCAGATCTGCATTTTGATCTGTTCCGGCAGCTCGATAAAAGCGGTCTTTACCAAGCCGATGGGCATCTTATGGAGCTTGACCCTGTTCTTGATGAAAAGCAGCTTGCTCTTGCGATAAACAAGATCAACGCGGTCATTTCTGCACATCCCGAAGCGGCAAGTTATTATTTTTCGATCATTCCCGACAAAAATTACTTCCTTGCAAGTAAAAACGGCTACCCGGCGATGGATTACGAAAAGCTGATCTCTTCGGCAAAAAACGGCGTTCCAGCAGCTTATATCGACATCCTTCCGCTGCTTTCGCTTTCCGATTATTACAACACTGACAGCCATTGGAAACAGGAAAACATC
Source organism: Clostridiales bacterium (assembly GCA_015056045.1). Taxonomy (GTDB): domain Bacteria; phylum Bacillota; class Clostridia; order Christensenellales; family Christensenellaceae; genus SIG371. The sequence goes on from SVGZ01000003.1 coordinate 104,318, forward strand.
CTGCCTGTTGCGGAAAAACTGCTTGCGGAAATGGGCAATCTGCCCCATGAAAGAAGCTATACGACGCATGAACTTAAGGGTTATTTCGGCGTTTATGCCGGTCAGGCGGCTGTTTCCGTTCCTGCGGATACACTCCGCTACCTCACAGATGAAGTGACGGAAAATGCGCTTGTAACGAGTCTTGAGCAGGATTCGCCGCTTTCGGTTTATTCCGAGGCCGATTTCAAAAATGTCGATCCCTATGATGTCTATCTTTCCGGTGCGGAAGCACTCCTCACGATCGAAAACCCGCTCGCAGAAAATAAAAAGCATCTGATCCTCTTCCGGGACAGCTTCGGCAGCAGCATCGCACCCTTGCTCATGGGCGAATACAGCCGCATCACGGTCGTAGATCTGCGCTATATTCGTTCAGATCTGCTTTCGGAATACCTTGATTTTACCGGCGCGGATGTACTTTTCCTCTACAGCACGGGCATTTTGAACAACGGTGCGATTTTGAAGTGAGAACAAACAAATATAAAAGACACGGCGTTTTTGGCGCTGTGTCTTATTTTTATCCATAAAATTATATTCTCTCCGTAGAGGCGTGGTTTCCGCGCCCGAATGTATTGATCGCTATGATTTATGATCGATTTCTAAGTTAAAAAAGCCTCCCTTGTAAAGGCGAGTATTCGCTCCGTGAAAACTTGACGTATTGCTGACGCAAAACGATTCAAATATAATGCCTCCCTTGTGTAAAGGGAGGTGTCAAAAATCTTTGATTTTTGACGGAGGGATTGTTCCTTCGACAATAAAGAGATTCAAACAATCCCTCAGCCATATTTGCAAACAAAACACTGCAGGCGATCAATGATCGCCCCTACAATTTATAAAAGGTCATTGCATTAAAAAAGTTCCTGTCGCTTCGTCTTTTCTGTTCTTTTTTCAAGTGAATTATATTCTCGTGGTTTCCGCGCCCTTTCATTCAAACAAAAAAACACAGCATCCGAAAATGCTGTGTCTTATTTTTAATTCTTAGTCCATGAGGCTGTCGATAACCTTCTTCGGGAGATCTTCGAAGAGATCGCTGACAGCTACTCTTTCGTGGATTCTCTGAACAGCTTCAGCAAAGAGCGGTGCAACCGAAACGGTGATCATCTTCTTGCTTTCCTGAATGAAGTGGTTTTCAACGGTATCCGTGCTGATGACGAATTCGAGGATGCTGTCATCGATCTTCTTAACGCCTTTTTCACGGAGCATGTTATGGCCGAGGCAAGCGCCGATGCGTTTTGCACCTTTCGCCTTGAGGCCGTTTGCGATATCGACGAGCGTACCGCCGGAAATCGTAAAGTCGTCAACGATCAGGCAGTTTTTGCCTTCAACATTGCCGATGATCTCAAGGATCTTTGCGTTTTCATCGTGACCTGTTCTTGTTTTATCGCCAATGGCAACGGGTGTGCCAAGGTAATCAGCATATTTTCTTGCATTCTTTGCAAAGCCGGCATCCGGAGAAACGACGACGAGGTCTTCCATAATGTCGAGGCCTTTGACATATTCGCAAAGAACGGGCAGAGAATAGAGATGGTCCGAAGGGATCTTGAAGAAACCCTGAACCTGCGGGCTGTGGAGATCCATCGTGATGAATCTGTCTGCGCCTTCGAGTTCGATGCAGTCTGCACAGACTCTTGCACGGATAGATACACGGGGTTCATCCTTCTTGTCGCCTTTTGCATAGCCAAAATAAGGAACGATCGCCGTGATGGAGCTTGCGCTTGCTCTTCTGAAAGAATCCAGCCAGAAAAGCAGCTCGACAAGCTCGTTATTGGGGTCAAGACCGATCGGCTGAACGATATAGACGTCTTTATCTCTGACGGTTTCCAGGATGCGGATAAAGATATTGCCGTCGGAGAAATGAATTACTTCAGATTTACCAAGCTCTGCGCCGAGATATTTACACATTTTTTTCGCGAAGCTCATCCCTGCGCTTCCAGCGAAAATTTTAATATCGCCATATTCGGAGTGCATTCTTAAAAAAGACCTCGATTCATTTTTTCTACAGTTAGTATAGCACAACTGATGCAAAGTGGCAATAACAATTACTGACAAGATTTGTCATGATTTCAAAAGAAAAGCAAAAAAGCAGCCAAAAACTGACTGCTTTTTGTTTATTTTTTACTTTTTGATGATTTTCTTTCCGCTTGCGCCGATCAGCTCGTTGCGTTTCTTTGTGAAGAAGATCATATAGACAATGAAGAAAACGATATCAAAGCCTAAAATGATTTTATAGATCAACACGGAAACTTCAGGTCCCAGGAACTTGAAATAGCTCAGTGCAGCCTGGAAAAGGAGTACCGGACCCATGATATAGCTCAGGATCCTGTTGTATTTCACAAGCTCACCTCTCGAAGCCTCGGGGACTTCGCTCATATCATAGATCTTGCCTTTGCCGGTGATCGCACAATAGAGGAAATAGATGCCAAGGGCAACTTCCATCAGGGTAAAATACCCATCCATCATTTGCATCGGATCGTTCATAAGGCTGCTCCGTTAAATTTTTGTGATCTGGACGCCGTCTTTGCTGTCCTTGAGTTCATAGCCTTTTGCCTTGATCTCGTCGCGGAGTGCGTCTGCTCTTGCCCAATCACGGTTCTTTCTTGCTGCTGCTCTTTCTTCAGCGAGCTTCTTGATCTCTTCGGGAATACCATCTTCTTCGCCTTCACGAAGGAGACCGAGAACATTCATGAGTTCGTCGATGAGTGCGAGTGCATTCTTTGCGCTTTCCGCATCACCGCCGCCGGCTAAAGCTGTGTTGACGTCTTTGACAAGTTCAAAGATCGCTGCGATCGCGTCTGCTGTGTTGAGGTCGTCATCCATTGCGAGGGTAAATTTATCTCTTGCAGCGGAGAAATCGACTTTTTCGCCTTCTTTTCCGGCATCGGCAACGAATTTCAGCGTTGCACGGCAGGTCATGATTCTTTCAAGCGAGGTTGCTGCCTGCTGAATGAGGTCATCGGAGAAGTTGATCGGGTTTCTGTACTGCGAGGAAAGCATGAACATACGAACAGCCAAGAGGTCATACTTTTCGGCAATTTCACGAACTGTGAAGAAGTTGCCTAAAGATTTGCTCATCTTTTCGTTGTTGACGCGGATGAAGCCGTTGTGCATCCAATACTTCGCAAAGGGTTTGCCTGTAGCGCCTTCGCTCTGTGCGATCTCGTTTTCATGGTGCGGGAATTTGAGGTCTTCTCCGCCGCCGTGAATGTCGATCTGTTCGCCAAGGTATTTCATGGACATAGCCGAGCATTCGATATGCCAGCCGGGTCTGCCTTCAGAGAAGGGGCTTTCCCAGGCGATCTCACCGGGCTTTTTCGCTTTCCAGAGCGCAAAGTCGCTCGGGTTGCGCTTAACGTCTGTCACGTCGATTCTTGCGCCCATTTCGAGGTCTTCGATCTTCTGGCCGGAAAGTTTGCCGTATCCGTCGAAGGATTCCGCATCGTAATAAACGTCGCCGTTTTCCGCAACGTATGCGTGACCTTTTTCGATCAGCGTTTCGATGAGGTGAATGATCTCCGGAATATGTTCGGTTGCTTTCGGGTGGACACTTGCGGGCTTGATATTTAAGCCTGCAGCATCTTTATAGTATTCCGCGATGAAGCGTTCGCCGAGTTCTTTGACGGTGATGCCTTCTTCGGCTGCGCGTTTGATCATCTTGTCGTCTACGTCGGTAAAGTTCTGAACGAAGGTTACCTTGTAGCCTCTGTATTCGAGGTATCTGCGAAGGGTATCGAATACGATGAAGGGTCTGGCGTTGCCGATATGGAAATAGTTATATACCGTCGGACCGCAAGCATAGATCCTTGCTTCACCGGGATGTACGGGGACGAATTCCTGTTTCGTTCTCGTCATCGAGTTGAATATTTTCAAAATAATCCCTCCAAAAAATGGTGTTGATGGTTAATTAAAGAGCCTTTGCGTTTGCGAGCAGATATTTTTCTGCTTCAGGGCACCAGAGGCCGGAGTTAGCTTCAACGATCTTTGCGAGTTCTGCGAACATCGGGTCTGTTTCGCCGAGTTTTGCGAAATCGTCGATCGCTGTTAAGGGCATGGAGATATGTGTATAGATGAGCTTCTTGCCGCCGGGGATCTTGGGCAGGTTGATCGTTGTTTCAGCTGCTGCATCGAGGCCGCCGACGTGTGTGATCATTGCCGAGGGGTTGATCTTGCCGCTGTTCATCATTTCGATTGCTTCGATCATGTCATCTGTATTGCCGCCGGAGCTGCCGCAGAGGTGCTGTGCTGCATAGTGAACATTGTAGAAGTTGAACATTGCGGAGAATTCTGTGTTTGTCGGGCCTGCGAAGAAGTTGAGGCAGCCATCAAATGCGAGGAGCTTGCTGCCCTGTTCAACAACGGGCTTAACCGGTGCATATACGAATACATCGTCATAGCCTTTGCCGCCTGTGAGGGACATGATGTAGTCGATGCTTTCGGGTTCTCTTGTATTGACATAGTGGAGTTCTACGCCACATTCTTTTGCGTGTTCAACGGTATAGATCCTGGAAGCTCTCTCGAGTCTTGCATCGTCGATATCTGTAACAACGAGTCTGCCGGGCTTTCTGTCGCAATGGAGAGCGTAGTCGATCGCACCAAGACCCATCGGGCCAACGCCTGCCAGAATAGCGCAGTTGCCGCCTTCAACGATGCCCATTCTGTGTTCATAGACACCGGGTGTTGTGTGGTAGTTTGTGTGGAAACCGCCGATGATGCAGCTCATGGGTTCTGCCAGGGAACCGAAGTAGAATACATCGTTTTCATAGTTCAGAAGAGCATCAACTTCCATTGCTCTTGCGGGGATGATAACATATTGGGAGTCACCGCCGCAATACTGATAGGAGTAACCGGGAGCATAGAGTGTTGTTGTGGGGTTGATGTTCGGCTGGATAGCGAACTTCATGCCGGGTTTGAATTTATCCTGCCATTTTGCGCCAACTTCAACGATTTCACCGCAGAATTCGTGGCCGACGATGACGGGGTTCTTATCGATATCTTTCGGAGCTCTCTTATGACCAGCGCCCTGTTCAGCAAGTTTGAATGTGCTCATACATACGCTATCGGAAACGATCTTTGCCAGAATTTCATCTTCTTTGATTGCCGGCAGTTCGAACTCTTCGAGTCTTAAATCTTCTACACCGTAGATTCTTACAGCTTTTGTTTTCATACTTTCCTCCAATTAAGTTTCAGTTCATGAAAAACTGTTTTTAACTTTTTATACAGATATATTATATCACAAAGATTCCGCAAAACATATCTTTTTACTGTCGTTTCGCGGTTCTTTTTTTAACATTTTTTAACTTTTTATCATGAGCGGGGCAAAAGAGAGGTAATCGCAGGATGTCAGGTAATACGGGATGCCGTCAAGCTCCGTATCAAAGTACTGCGATTCATCGAGCCTGCTCTTTGTAAAGCCGTGGATATGCCCGAAAACAACCGCTTCAACGTTATATTGCGCGATCAATTCCGTAAATTCCGTAGCTTCACGCTTCAGCGAATACGGCGGGTAATGCATCATGACGATCGTGCGTTTTCCCTTTGTTTTGTCGAGGCTCATCTTTAAGCGGTTCAATTCACGCAGATAAATTTTTTCGTCCTCTGCGGTAAAATCGCTGTCTGTGCGCTGTTTCCAGCCGCGTGTTCCGGCAATGGCAAGATCTTCGCTGATGTGATAAGCATCGTTCTGAATGAGGTACATGCTTTTTGGCAGGGCGTTGCGCGTTTTCGTCAGCGAATCGTGCCAGAAATCGTGGTTGCCTTTGATGAAAACAACTTTCCCCGGGAGTTCACCGATCTCTTCAAGGTCATTTTTTGCATCGGAAAGAAGCATTGCCCAGCTGATATCGCCCGCAATGAGCACGGTATCCTCTTCTGTTATCATTTGCCTCCAGTTTTCGCGGATCTTTTGCCAGTGATTTTCCCAGTTTTTCCCGAAAATATCCATGGCTTTGCTCTGACCGCCGTCAAGGTGAAGGTCTGCGATCGCAAAAATACTCATCTTTCCTCTGTTATCAGCCTTTCGATCTCTGCCACAAGCTCATCTTTCCCGTAATTATCCTCCGAAGAAACGGGGATGATGTTGTAGGAATAGGATGTCGGCAGGTTTTTACGGATCTTCATGCACTCGTTTTTGCGCTTGGATTTGGCGATCTTATCCGCTTTTGTCGCAACGACCGCATAGGGAATGCCCATCTGTTCGAGGTAGACGATCATGCCCTGATCCCGGACGGAAGGTTCATGGCGGATATCGACAAGCAGAAGAACCGCACGCAGGTTTTCCTTTGCCGCTTCGAAATAACCGTGCATCATCTCTTCCCAGCCTTCCTGCTCCTGTTTTGACGCCAGAGCATAGCCATACCCCGGAAGGTCTACCATATAAAAGCTGTCGTTCAGCAGGAAATAGTTGATGAGCTTTGTCTTGCCCGGCTGTTTGCTGACTTTTGCGAGCTTGCCGTTGTTCGTCAGCATATTGATGAGGGAAGATTTCCCGACATTCGATTTCCCGACGAGCGCAAACTCCGGCATACCGTTATTGAAATAATTCTTTTTATCTTTGACGCTGCGGATGAAAACCGCTTTTTTGATCTGCATTTTTTACTCCGCAAATACGACTTCCGCAACCTGTGCATATTCGGAAACGGGAATGAACCTGATCTGTTTCTTGATTTCCTCGGGCATTTCCTCCGCATCGCGTCTGTTCGCTTCGGGGATGATGACCGTCGTGATCCCTGCACGAAGTGCTGCTAAGGATTTTTCCTTTAAGCCGCCGATGGGCAGAACTCTGCCTGTGAGCGTGATCTCACCCGTCATGGCAACATCGTGGCGGACTTTTCTTCCCGTAAGAGAGGAAAGCATCGCTGTGCACATCGTAATGCCTGCGGAAGGTCCGTCTTTGGGAACAGCGCCTTCGGGAACATGGATATGCATATCATCTTCTTTCAAGAAGCCTTTTTCAAGGCCAAAGAAATCTGCCTTCGAGCGGATATAGGAAAGTGCCGTTTTTGCGCTTTCTTTCATGACGTCGCCAAGCTGACCCGTGAGTTCAATACCACCGCCGCCTTCCATAATAGCGGTTTCAATGGGCATTGTCGTTCCTCCGCCGCTGGTCCATGCAAGACCGACAACAACGCCGACGCCGTCTTCTTTGGGCAGGCTCGTGTCTTTGAATCTTTCCTGACCAAGATATTTTTCGAGGTTGCTGACTCGTACAGCCATGCGCTTTTTGCCGCCTAAATACTGCCTTGCAGCTTTTCTGCAGATCGTGCCGATCTGTCGTTCAAGATCACGCACGCCGCTTTCATAGGTGTAGCCGGAAATGATCTTTTCAAGCGCACTATCTTCGATGCGCAGTATGCTCTTTTTCAGCCCATGTTTTTCGAGCTGTTTGGGAATGAGATGGCGCTTGCCGATCTCGAATTTTTCGTAAGCCGTGTAGGAAGAAAGGTTGATGATCTCCATACGGTCGAAAAGCGGTCTCGGGATCATATCGATATCGTTTGCTGTCGTTAAGAAAATGACATCCGAAAGATCAAAATCGATGTCGAGGTAATGATCTTTGAAGCCGGTGTTCGTCGTCGGGTCAAGAACTTCGAGCATTGCCGATGCCGGGTCACCGCGGAAATCATTGCTCATTTTGTCGATCTCATCGAGCAGGAAAACGGGGTTCATCGTGCCGGCTTCTTTGATTCCCGAAACGATACGGCCCGGAATTGCGCCGATATAGGTTCTTCTGTGACCGCGAATTTCCGCTTCATCTCGAACACCGCCGAGCGACATACGGACAAATTTTCTGCCCAAAGCTTCCGCGATCGAACGGGAGATCGATGTTTTGCCGACACCGGGAGGTCCTGCAAAGCAGATGATCGAACCCTGATTGCCCTTTGTCATGCTGCGTACGGCCAAAAATTCCAGAATTCTTTCCTTGACTTTTTCCATACCGTAATGCTCACGGTCGAGGACAGCTTCCGCTTCGGCAAGGTCGAGCTTATCCTCCGTATAGACGCCGAAAGGCATCGAAAGGATCCATTCGATGTAGTTTCTCGAAACATTATAATCGGGCGAACTCGGGCTTAAAAGCGCCAGTCTGTCGAGTTCTTTTCTGACTTTTGCCTTGTCCTCTTCACGGATGTCGAGTTTTTCAAGCTGTTCGCGGAATTCCTCGATCTCGGTGCCGTCCTGCCCTTCGCCGAGTTCGGTCTGAATGGCACGCATCTGTTCGCGCAGGTAGCCTTCTTTCTGGTAACGCTCGAGCTGCTGTCTTGTGCGCTTGTTGATGTCGTTTTCGATCAGGGCGATCTGTTTTTCCCTGTCTAAAATGCGCAGGAGCTTATCCGCACGGATGGAAAGCGCCTCAGTTTCTAAAATATCCTGCTTTTCCTCCGTTGTTTCGAGGACGTTTAAGGCGATCGTATCGACGAGCTTCGTCAGCGTATTCAGCTCACGCATCGAGAAAAGCGTATCGGGGTTAAAGCGGCCACTGACTGCAGAAAGTTCTTCCGCTGCGGCAAGAAGCCTTCTTCTGTAAGCATCACGGATGTCGATTTCCTCGATCTCGCTGCCGAAAGGCTCTGTTTCCGCCTGATAAATGCCGTTTTCAAAGACAAAATTCACAAGTCTTGCCCTGTGCGTTCCTTCGATCATGACGCGGATACCGCCCGCAGGTAAGCGCAGAATGTAGCGGACTTTTGCGACGATACCGATCGGGTAAAGATCGCCGTCGATGGGTTTATCGATATTGGCGTTTTTCTGCGTGACAAGGAAAACCCTTCTGTCCGCCTTCATGGCGCCTTCGAGTGCTGCTATTGAAAAATCCCTTGCTGCCTCAAAATTGGTGACCATTGCCGGGTAAACGACAAGACCTCTGAGAGGTACCATGGGTATTCTTGTGATCGTATTTTCCATATATATAAGCATCCTTTCCCGTTGATATGGATGTTTCTGCCCAGACTTAAAGGACACAAAACCTGCTTTTCCTAATTATATTTATACAGTTTGATTATAGCAAAAAATATACCGCGATTCAACAGGCGAAAATGAAGTTCGGCACTCCGTACGCCGAACTTCCTGAAGTATTTTCTTTTTCCGCATACGGGCGGAAAAGATTTCTTCAAAATCACGAAAATACTTCCTGGTTTGTGTGTTGGAATATAGTAAAAATTTCGGCACTCCGTACGCCGAACTTCCCAAGTAATTCTGTTGGAATATAGTAAAAGTTTCGGCACTTTGCACGTACATGGTTCTTTGTTGAAAAAGCCCTCTCCGTCGGCTTTGCCGACAGCTCTCCCAGAGGGAGAGCCAAGATTCTTCATAAATGCTGAAACATTGCGAAGTATATTTGCATGATCGTCATTTCGATTTGTAACAGGCTTATTAAGAAAAACTTGAGTTCCGCACGCAATAAAAGCCTCCCTTGTGTAAAGGGAGGTGGCAAAAATCTTTGATTTTTGACGGAGGGATTGTTCTATCGGTTTTATAGAAGATTTCAAAAAGCCCTCTCAGTCGCATTCTGCGGCCAAGTTTTGCGACAAGAACACTTGCCTCTCCCTTTGGGAGAGGTGTCCGAGTGCAACGAGGACGGAGAGGGTTTTCGCACATAAAGCGCCCTTAATATCTGTGATAAAAGCCCTCTCAGTCGCATTCTGCGGCCAAGGTTATAGAGTTTTTCCGCAAACATCCCTTTTGCAGCAAAAAAAGAGCATGGATTTTTCCATACTCTTTTCTTACTTGTTTTAGGCTAAAAGCTCCTGCCCTTCTCCCAAAAGGAGCGGCTGCTTTTTCGTATCGAGGACGACCTCTTTCGTGATGACGCATTTCCTGACGTCATCCCTCGAGGGTACTTCGAACATGATGTTTGTCATCAGATTTTCGACGATACCGCGGAGTCCTCTAGCGCCTGTGTTGCGTTCTTTTGCCTGTTTCGCAATTTCAACAAGCGCTTCCTCTTCAAACTCAAGCTCTACGCCGTCCATTTCGAGCAGCTTTTTATACTGCTTGACGAGCGCGTTTCTGGGCTCTTTCAGAATTCTGACGAGTGCTTCTTCGTTGAGCGAACCAAGGGTAACAACGACCGGAACACGACCGACAAACTCGGGGATCAGACCGAATTTAAGGAGGTCTTCTGGCTGCAGTTCGCTGTAAAGCTCGCCCAGATCTTTTTCCTGTTTCGTGCGGACGTCTGCGCCAAAACCCATGGATTTTCTGCCGACGCGGTTTTCGATGATGCTCTCAAGACCGGAGAATGCACCGCCGCAAATGAAAAGGATGTTTGTTGTGTCGATCTGGATCAGTTCCTGATGCGGGTGTTTTCTGCCGCCTTGCGGAGGAACGGATGCCACCGTGCTTTCAAGAATTTTCAGCAGAGCCTGCTGAACGCCTTCGCCGGAAACGTCCCTCGTGATCGAAGGATTTTCGCTCTTTCTGGCGATCTTGTCAACTTCGTCGATGTAGACGATGCCGCGCTGTGCTTTTTCGATGTCATAATCTGCAGCCTGAATGAGGCGCAGGAGGATATTTTCAACGTCTTCGCCGACGTAACCCGCTTCTGTGAGCGTGGTCGCATCTGCCATAGCAAAAGGAACGTCCAAGAGTTTAGCGAGCGTCTGCGCGAGGTAGGTCTTGCCGCAGCCTGTCGGGCCTAAGAGCAGGATGTTGCTCTTCTGCAGTTCAACGCCGTCATTCTCTTTATTTTTCGATTTGCCGCCGTTCTGGATCCTCTTATAGTGGTTATACACAGCAACTGCGAGGTATTTTTTTGCTTTTTCCTGCCCGATGACGTATTCATCAAGCATGCGGACGATATCCTTCGGCTTGGGCAATTCCTGCAGATCCGGAAGGACTTCGCCCTCGAAATCTTCTTCGATGATCTCTTTGCAGAGTTCAATGCATTCGTCGCAGATATAGACACCGGGTCCTGCGATAATGCGCCTGACCTGGTCCTGATACTTTCCGCAGAACGAACACTTTACCGGTTTTTTATCTTCTATTTTTGTCATTGAAACGCAGCTTTATGTGCTGCACCCTCCGAATATAATACTTATCTTCTTGCCGGGATGATCTCGTCTACGATGCCGTATTCGAGGGCAGCCTCTGCGGAAAGGTAATTATCCCTTTCGGTATCACGGGCAACTTCTTCAATGGATTTTCCCGTTCTTTCGGCAAGGATCCTGTTCATTTTCGCCTTGATATCGGTGATGTGCTTTGCCTGAATGGCGATATCCGTCGCCTGACCTTGCGCACCGCCAAGAGGCTGGTGGATCATGATCTCACTGTTGGGGAGTGCTTTTCTCTTACCTTTTGCACCTGCTGCCAAAAGGAATGCACCCATCGAAGCAGCCATGCCAACACAAATCGTGGAAACATCGCACTTGATGTACTGCATCGTATCATAGATCGCCATACCGGAGCTGATGACACCGCCCGGACTGTTGATATACATAAAGATATCTTTATCCGGATCTTCCGCTTCGAGGAAGATGAGCTGTGCCACGACGAGATTTGCCGTCACGTCATTGATCTCTCCGGAAAGGAAGATGATCCTGTCTTTTAAAAGTCTGGAATAGATATCGTAGCTTCTCTCACCGCGGTTGGTCTGTTCAACTACAATTGGCACATAATTTGTCATTATTTTTACTCCTTTTTACAGGGCTTATTTTACAATGGCGCTATCCTTAACGAGTGTAACGACCTTGTTGTAAAGTGCTCTGTCCTTAACGTAATTGAGTTCTTCTGCGTTGATCTGAGCCTTATATTTTTCAACATCCTGGCCCATATTTGTTGCCATTTCTGCGATGGCTGCATCTGTTTCTTCTTCTGTGAGTTCAAGCGCTTCAGCTTTGCAGATCGCATCGAGAACGAGCTGTGTCTTGATCCTTCTTGTTGCGGAGGGTCTGTAGCCTTCTCTCATGGATTCTCTTGTTGCGCCTGTTGTCTTTAAATAGGTTTCGAAATCGAAGCCCTGATACATCATTCTGTATTCCATTTCCTGCATCTGGTAATCGATCTGGTCTTCGATCATGCAAGCCGGGATTTCAACTTCTGCATTTTCAACTGCCTTCTGAACAGCGGCATCTTCAAGCTGATAGTTATATCTTGCTTCTGCCTGTGTTTCGAGGGTCTTTCTGACGTCTGCTTTGTATTCTTCAAGCGTATCAAATTCGGAAACGTCCTGTGCAAATTCATCGTTGAGTTCGGGGATCTGTTTTTCCTTTACGGAGATGACTTTGATCGCGAAAACAGCTGCTTTGCCTGCGAGGTTTTCAGCATGATACTGTTCGGGGAATGTTACGTTGATGTCGCCTTCCTGACCTGCTGTCATGCCGACGATCTGTTCTTCGAAACCGGGGATGAACATACCGCTGCCAAGGTCGAGGCTCTGTGCTTCTGCAGTGCCGCCTTCAAATTTAACGCCGTCTACGCTGCCGGAATAGTCGATGATGACCTTATCGCCCATCTGTGCTGCTCTTTCAACGTCGATGTAGCGAGCGTTCTGGTTTGCTCTGTTGCCGAGTTCTTTTTCAACGTCTTCGTCTGTAACTTCTGTCTTTGTGATCTCGAGTTCGATGCCCTTATAGTCGCCGAGAACAACTTCGGGTTTTGTGTATACATCAACGGTGAGTTCGATGCCTTCTTCTTTGCTCATGGATTTGATGTCAACGTTTTCGGGTCTGGAAACGGTGAAAAGACCTGTTTCTTCGATGGCTGCTCTGTATGCTTCGGGGAAAGCTTCGTCAAATGCGGTTTCAAAGAAAGCCATTTCGCCATAGTATGTTTCGATAACTTTTCTCGGAGCCTTGCCTCTTCTGAAGCCGGGAACATTGTATTTGTTTTTATCCTTATTATATGCTCTGTTGAGTGCTGCATTAAATGCTTCTGCGCTGATCTTGAATTCTACCTGAACTTTGTTCTTTTCAAGTTCCTTAAAGCTTGCCATTATACTTACTTCCTCCGTATATTATAAGTTTATACTTACTTGGTTTTTATGCGACGGCACATCTTCGCATACCGTCACTCATTGTATAATAGCATACCAGTAAAATTTTGGCAACAAATATAAGGTTTATTCACGGATTTTTTTCGGGTTTAACGGCATTTTTTTAAAAGCCGAGCGTCAGCTCATGTGTCTTGCCGTCATCTTTAAGTTCAATGCTCTGTATCTTCTCTCCCCGTTTCATGTTTATATGATATTCCGTTTTGCGGAAAATATATCGGAAAGAGAAAACTTCCCAATTTTCGGGAACTTTCGGCAAAACGCTGAGCCTGTTTCCGCAGATTCTGATGCCTAAAAACTCCTGCACAACGGCGTTATATAAAACCGCTGCACTGCCCGTATACCAGGTCCAGCCTGCTTGCCCGAGTGCAGCCGGATGTGCATAAACGTCTGCTGCCAAAGCATAGGGTTCACCACGGTATCGCATGGCATCTTCTCTTGTTTTTGTATGCGAAGTCGGCAAAAGCGCCCGGAGAACTTTTTCCGCTTCTTTTTTCAGGCCAAGCCGGCAAAGCGCCATGAGTCCCCAAGCGGCTGCATGCGTATATTGCGCACCGTTTTCACGAACCCCGGGGAGATACCCGCGGATATAGCCTGCCTCTGTTTTTTCAAAAGGCGGATCAAGCAGCAGGAAAATTTTCTCCTTTTCCAAAAAGAGCCTGCGATATGCCGATTCCATGGCTGTTTTTCCCTTTTCAGCGCCGGATAAGACCGCCCAAGCCTGCGATAACAGGTCGATACGGCATTCCTTTGCTTCCGCTGTGCCGAGTTTATTGCCGTTGTCAAAATATGCGCGCAGATACCATTCGCCATCCCATGCAAATCTTTCCGTATCTGCCATGAGCTTTGCCGATTCCGCAAGGTATTCCGCTGCTTTTTCTTCCATATGATATTGCTTCAGATAGGGTGCGATTTCCCTTTTGATCTGCGCAAGGAAAAAGGCCAGAAAGACGCTTTCCCCTTTTCCTTTTTCGCCGACTTTATCCATGCTGTCGTTCCAATCTCCGCCTTTCATCAAAGGCAGACCGTGCTGACCAAGGCTTGAAGCATGGTCGATTGCCCGAACAAGATGCATGAGGAAGGCTTCCCGTTTTTCCGAAAAAGCAAAATTCCGATAGAGGTCTTTTCCGTTTTCGATCGCTTCCGACTGCAAATAGCGGCAATTTTCTTCCAAAATCGAAAGATCCTCCGTCATTTTTATATATTGCAGAGCCGCATAGGGCAAAAACAGCAGATCATCGGAAATATGCGTGCGAACGCCTGTGCTTTCAAAATGCCACCAATGCAGAACATCGCCTTCGGCAAACTGCCTTTCCGCAAAATACAGCAGCTGTCTTCGGACAAATTCCGGGTCATTATATAAAAACATGAGCGAATCCTGCAGCTGATCGCGAAAACCGACAGCACCGCCGGATTGATAATAGGCGCTTTTGGCCAGAATACGGGAAGTTTTCGTCTGGTAAGGCAGCCAATGGTTGACCATGATATCAAGTTCACGCATCGGTGTTCTTATCCGCAGGCTTGCATCTTTCGGGGCATCTTTCGGCAAGCTGTTTTTATCCGCACAACCGAGTGACAGGCAGATCTCCTTTTCTTCGCCTTTGTTTAAATCGATCGGGATCTGCACCGCAAAACAAGGCTCTGTGTTGGATGCAAGGCTTCCCGAATACGACTTTGCAAAACTATCCGCTTCAAAACCGTCTGTCGTATAGGAAGCTATCTTTTCGCTTGCGTAAAAATACACCTCTTTTTCCGGCATGGTCAGGCGGTTTCTTGCCGAAAGTCTGCCCTTTTCTTCCGCAAAAACGATGCCTTTTTTGGGTTCATCGGGGTTTTCGCCAAGCTGTAGCTTTGCCCGATAAAAAAGCATCAGAGCCGCTTTTTCGCCATGATTTTTGATTTTTACCGTCGTCTGTTTTTCGCTGCCGAAAAGCCTGATCTCGGTTTTCAGGGAAAATCTGCCTTCCGTTTCAAAGCTTGCATAGCCGTTCCCAAAGCGCACGAGGTATATGCGTGTAATTGTCGGTATCCACATCCAGGAAATCTTTATCAACAATTCTGAAAATATTGTTTCCGCTTTGTGTATTGACGATAATTCGTTTATTTGCACCCGAATTCGTACTTTTTGCATAAGCCGTATTTGCCGTAATTTTGCCGAGCAAATCAGTACGGTAGTTGTAAGGTGCTAAGGTATCGGCATAAAGATCGACTCTGTTTTTGGATGCGTTGTACTGCGCATGGTTTGCACCGCTGTTATAGGTGTAATAGCCAGTCTGATTGTCATAAACAAATTCGAACTGTACATCTTTGTGTACGATTTTACCTGTTGCAGCATCTGTACCGAAGATGATCTCTCCGCGGTCAGAACCATGTGTTACCGGGTAACCGCTCGAGCTGAGATATTGTTCAACAATACCCTGCGTTGCGGGAAGTGCCCCAAGGTTCATACCTGTCCCTGCTGCGCCTGTCGTAAACCACAAACCGCTGCTGCCGTATTGATTGTTATAAGCGACTGCATCAAAGTCGTTCAGCGTAACGGGGAATTCCACAATGGAATAACGGGAAGAAAGATTCTTTTCTTTCAGGAAATCCCTGAGAAGTGTCGGTTTATATGTCGTTTCGCTTTGCAGGATAACATAGTGCGAAAAATGCTCCGTTTCGATCAGAAGCGAGATAGCTTCCGTACCGTAAACATTCTGTAATGCCAAAAGCTCTGCCGTTCCGTCATCGGCAATGTGCAGGATCGCAATATTTTCCGCAGAAGAATGGATGCTTTCGATATCAAAACCAAGAAGAACTTTTCCGTTCGGCTGCACTTCTTCGCCGTTGCAGGCAAAGCTGATGTCAACGACTTTGCTCGATAAGACTTTTACCGAATAATCTGTGAAAAATCCCGAAACGGCTGCTTTCGATGCGGCAACTTCCTCTTCGGCTTCTTCAACTGTGCTGATGCTTGCCGTTGTGCCTTCGGGGAATACACCTTCCGCTGCTTCGATGCCGATCCGGACACCTTCCACAGAAACATCGGGGAAAACAGGTTCTTCGGGTTCTTCCGTTCCGTTATCGATAAGCTCCTTCAACGCAGCATATTTTGAAGCATCCCATTTTTCCAGCATGTTCAAAAGGTCTGTCTGTGTTGTGCTGTCAAGATCATTCCATCCGGCATAGATCTCTTCGGCGGTTTTGCCCTCAAAGAGCGATTTGATATAGGTTTTGCGCTTGCAGCCATCGACATGGTCTGCAATATTGCCGCTTTCCGGCGGATATTCACAGTCACAGGCATATTCATCGGTTGTCTGCGCTTCGGAATCATCGACCGTTTCCTCTTCGGAATCATCGGCCGTTTCTTCGGGTTCTGCCAAAATATCTGCTTCTGCGCTTTCTTCGGGTTCTGCATCAACCGTTACGGAAGGCAAAGCATCCATTTCGGGCATGGTGCTTGTTTCGGGGATGATTTCGCCTTCGGCATAGCCAAAGCTCGTGCTCGCAAAAAGCATAAGGAGACACAAAACAAAAGCTGTGATGCGTTTTATTCCTTTCATGGTTTACCTCCTTAATTTTCAGGCCAGCCAAGAGCTTCTATCGCTGTTTCGCCGTTATGCGCCGTTTGTACAGCCTGTGCCAAAACATTGATCTCCGCTTTGCAGTTCTGATATTCGTTCGTCATCATCGGTCCGTCAAAATGCACTTCGCTAAAAAGCGGTTCCGTTTTTTCTCCGGTCAAAACAGCCTCATTGTAATAATACCAGCCGTCTTTTTCCGTCCATTTTTCGCCGGTTTCAATGCGGATGATGTTTTTCAATTCATCCTCTGCAATTTCCATGATATTGCCGTCCTGATCAAAGACCACAATTTCAAATTTTGCACGGATAAAGGCCTTTTCATCTTCATTGCGGATGAGTGCAATCTTGCTCACCGTTGTTCCGGGCATGATCTCCACAGGTTTATCGGGATATGGCAAAAGCCCCTGTTCGGTTTCCTGCCACTCCTCTATTGCAATGTCTATCCCTGCGGTCGTGATGACGTTATGCGCAGTATCTTCCGCTGTAAAATAGGCTATCGTGCCTGTTACGGAAGCTGCAGCCAAAACCACCGCAGCAGCTAATGCCAGAATTTTTCTTTTCATATCAAGCTCCTTAAACGGAATTTGGGTCTTTCCCATAGGAGAATACCCAAGGCACAACACCTTAGGTACTCTCATACGGGCACTCCATGAAAACGGAGTGCTTTCCGCATGATCAAATTTTAGTCATTGTTGATCCATGTTCTGTTTTCATAAGCTGCTTTGAATTCAGCTTCTGTAACCTGACCTTCGGCTTCTACCGGGTCACCAAAAGCTTCGTTCAGCGCTTCGTATGCATCGTTGAAGCCTGCAGCCTGTGCACCTTCAGCAACAACATAGATCTTCCATTCTTCGCCAAGAGCAGCTTTCAGTCTTGTGACGTCTGCATTGGTAACTTTGGAATCGAGGTAAACCTGGCTCATTGCATCAACGGTTGTTTCGCCTGTCTTGAGCGCTGTTTCATAGGTTACGACATATACGTTATAGGAAACGCCATCGATCGTTGTTGTGTAGCTGTTCCAGTTGCTGCCGGTTGTGCCGTCAACTGTTTTGGACCAGTTCCATTTGCCGTCTACAACAGATTCGGGTGTGTAGTTGAAGTGAAGAATGTTTTTGGAAGCGTCAAATGTCGGGTCACCATCATCGAGCAGTGTCGGGATAGCGATGTGTACGCGAACGTATGCATCTTCGGAGCCGTCATTTGTTACGTAAACTTCTTTTTCAACGCCGTTTTTCAGTGTGCCGTTCTGTGCAGAACCGACAGCAGGAATGAGTTCTTCGATGCCAAGAGCATCGTTATCGCCAAAGTCTTCCCAAAGGTCGATTGCAACGTTGCCTGTTGTGAAGGTATTCTTCTGTGCATCGGTATCTGTGAAGTAAGCGAGTGTTCCGCCGACTGCTGTTGCGAGAAGAGCAACGACAAGGCAGATCGTTAAAATTTTCTTTTTCATCAAATGTCCTTTCTTTTATGCCATCTGGTTTCCCGTTTGAAAAATGGGATCAATAGTTTGCATTGTTCTGTGCCAGTGCCCAAGCCTCTGCAGCGGAGAATTCTTCGCCGTTTGTTTCAAAGCGCTGTACGGAGTATGCGGTGAATGTGAGTTCGGGAGCTGCCACTTTGCCCTGTTTGATATCATCCATCATTGTCCTTGTGACGGAAGGCTTAACGCCAACTTCATCATTTTCCCATTCAATGGTGACATCGTCAGCTGTATCTTCCGTACCCATAGGATCTGTATAGGAACCTTCACCTAAGATATGGAATACCTGATCTGTTGTCAGTTCATCAGCGGTAAGATAGTAAACACCATCTTCTAATTTCTTCCAATCTCCATCGATCGCATAAGCGATGTATGTATCCAGATTTGCGGTTTTTTCAACCTTGACGAAAACATAGCAAGCTTCGCTGTTTGCCTTTACGGTAACGAAAGGATCCTTATCGATCGTGTGACCGGGAACCATTTCGTAGCCTTCCGTTGTCTCATCGAGTTCGATATCGATATCCGATGTTGTGAAAACGTTTCTGACCGGGTTTGTCTTATCGAGCAGCCAAGCGAGTGTTCCGCCGATAAGGCAGCCCATCAGAAGGACGATCGATAAAGAAAGTGCGATGATCATTTTGTTTGTTTTCTTCATATTGCGTTTCCTCCTTTCCTTCGGAATAAAGGGGTAAAAGGGTAAGACAAAAAAGTCCTGCCCTTTTTAAAATTACGGGTTCATCTGTTCGTCAAATGCTTTCCAAGCTTTGTCTGCATCGCCTTCAAAGCCATCTGCCTGAATAGCGTGTGCCTCGATATCGATCTTGAGATTATCAAGTTTAGCCATATCTTCGTTGGTCAGATGTGTCGGCATTTCAATAGCGGTGAACAGCGGTTCAAGCGGAAGTGCAGCCTTGTCCACTGTGTTGACGGTCTTGTAATAACGGAATTCATATACGCGTGTATCGCCAACTTCCTTTTCGTCAACAAGCATCCATTTGGAAGCATCATAACCTGTCAGGATAGTATCCAGTTTTACACCGGGAGCAAAGATAGCATCAAGATCAGCCTGTTCATTGATCGTCATGATCATTCTGATAAAAGCTTCTTCACTGTCAGCTTCAACGGTGACTGTCGGGTCTTTCGTGTAGGTATGACCGGGCAGGAGATGATACTTATTGCCATCTTCTGTTCTGCCTTCACCTGTGGGCTCACCCATTTCATCGACAATCTCTTCATCGAGCTTGATGTAGACCTGACCAACTGTGAATGTATTTTTGATATCATCCTTATCCGTCAGGTATGCCAACGTCCCAAGGACGGACATCGCTACAAGAAGAACTGCGGAGACCATTGCAAGTAATACTTTGTATTTCTGTTTCATTTTGTCCTCCTTTCCTCAAAAAGACTTATATTGCCAGCCCGAAGGCTTGACTTCATTTTTCATCTGTTTCCTTCTTTTCTTTTTCAAAAAGATCCGGAAGAAAGATCAGAAGCAGTATGATCGCTGCCGCTGCGATCGCAAAATAGGTTCCCGGCGGATTCTGAATATAATTGGCAATGTAGCCAAGATACGGGATCGTAAAGATCGGTGTTCCCTGTACATTTTTATAATGCACAAGGCTGCCATCTTCCGCTTCGTTGGCATCGCCTTTTGTCTTGAAGCGGATGACTTCCGGGTCTTCCTCATCGGGAACGACTTCGACGATGCGGTGTGTCGCGACCATTTTTTCGCTGATCGAATAGGTAATGACATCGCCTGCTTCAAGCGTATACGGATCAACCTTTTTGACATAAATAAGCGCACCAACGTGATATGTCGGCTCCATGGAACCCGAAAGGACCGTGAACGGTGTCAGCCCGATGAACCTTGCACCGACAAGAAGGGTCGCTAAAATAACAACAAGCACAACCAATGCCGTCGTTGTAATATCCCAGATTTTTTTAGCCGTTTTGTTCATATGCATGCCTGCTTTTCGGATTATTTTTCGGGAAATAAAAAGCAGCGATCCCTTGCGAGACCGCTGCAATGTGTTTACTTTGGTCTGCAACCGCCTGTTTTTGGTGCAGACCATGACATAATTCATATTATGTAATTTTAAATTAAACGGGGAAAATGATCATTAGCCCAAATTGATTTTTGACCGCAGGAAAGTAAAGCTTCATCAAATTCCCGTTTTGGAAGCCAAATAAAAAAGTGCATCCTTCACATTTGCACTTGTATCACAATTTGTTACAAAATTTTTATACGATTTTGCGGTCTTTATGCTTGATTTGCCGTTCATATAATGCTAAACTAAACCTAAATCAGAACTTGATAATCTGTTTGCGGAAGCAGTCGCCACGGACATAATATGAATTATGTCTTTTTTGTTTTGCCCGTTTTTATATCAATCCGAGCCGTTCGATCTTTCTTCTGTGTTCGGTGCCCGTTGTCATGATATAAATTCTTGTCGTGTTGATGCTGCTGTGACCCAAAATATCCGCCAGTTTGGCGATATCTTTTTCAATGCCGTAAAACGTCCTCGCAAAAAGCTTGCGCAGGTTATGCGGAAAAACCTTTTTGCTGTCTACGGCAGCTTCCCGGCAAAGCGCCTTCATCTGTGCCCAGATCTGACTTCGGCCGATCGGTTCCCGTTTTTTATTGATAAAGATCGGCCCGTTTTTAATTTTTTGCAGCTTTGCATAGCGCAGGAGCATTTTTATGAGCTTCCCGGGGATCAATATCTGCCTGAGCTTGCCCTTGCAATGGATCAATACTTCGCCTTTCTGCAGGGCTTCAACAGTAAAGTAGCAAAGCTCCGAGACTCGTATTCCCGTTCCGCAGATCGTTTGAATAATAAGCCTGAGCTGCGGTTTTTCCTCTGCCGCTTGCAGCAGCCTTTGGTATTCCGCTTTTGAAAGCTCTTTTTCTGCCTTGCTGTAAATCTCTTTCTGTTGTTTTAAGGCTTTTAGGCATAAATCGTTTCGCCCGATAAATTTAAAAAAGCTGTTGATGCTGGCGATCATGGAATTGATCGAACGCACCGCATAATTCTCTTTTAACAAATGCTCTTTAAACGCCAGTGTCTTTTCTTTTGTCAGTTCGCCCTCTTTGTTGAAATCTGCAAAACTCCTCAGATCGCGCAGATATTTTTCGATCGTCGCTTCTGCTTTTTCCTCATGTACCAAATAAATTCTGAATCTGTTTATCAATTCTTCTGTCAGCCTGCTGCTACTCATCCTGAACCTCCCGGAATATTCCCGTTTCATGCACTTCCGCTGCAGATCAGGTTCTGCTATAGGCCAGCATACAGATCATCAGTATATAATATTTTGCCTGTTTATTATATGCTTCCTCAATTTCGATTGCAAACGGTTTTACCATAAAACGGTGTTTTTTCGCAAAAAAAGTACAGCTGCGTTAAGCTGTACCCATTTTTATATGCAATTTTGTCCGTTTTATGCCGTTTTATCCCGTTGTGATTTCGTTTTTGATATGTTTTCTACCGTTTTATCCCGTTAATTATTTAATGGAAAAACCCTGTCTTCCCTGAAAATCATTTACCTTCATATAGCCGCCGCCGACATTGGCAACCGTTCGGAATGCGGAAAGATCTATTCTGCCATCTTTGACATAGGTTTCATCCGCACGGACTGCCGTAACTTCCGCCATAAACATCGTATGCGAACCCAAAACCTTGATCTCCACGATCTTGCATTCGATGTTGACGGGGCATTCTTTAATAAGCGGCGCTTTGACCGTTTCACCTTTGATCGGCGTTAAGCCTTTTTCCTGCCATTTATTGACATCTCTTCCGGAAAACCTTCCGCACCAATCCATGACCTCGAGCATATCCTCGGGGATGAGGTTGATGACGAATTCTTTCTTTTCCTCCAAAATGTGGTAAGAATGTGTTGCAGGTCTTAGCGAAACATAGGTCATCGGCGGTCTGCTGCAGAGTGTTCCCGTCCAGGAAACGGCGATAATGTTGTAATTATCCTCCGCATCACCGCAGGAAACAAGAACTGCCGGTACAGGCGATAAGACAGTTGCCGGTGCAAGTGTGATCTTTTCCATAAGCTCAGCTTCCCTTTCCTACATTATATATTAAAGCATTGTCGAGAGAAGCTCTTCCTTTGTTTTGGGGCTGAGCATCATCGGCGGAATATCGAAAACGCTCATAGCGCCGGATTCGCCTTTTTCCGCTAAACGATAAGCTGCCCTTGCATATGCCGCGAGTACGTTTGCCGTAAACTGCGGGTTGCTTTCGAGCTTCAGCGAATATTCGATGACCTGCTGTTTATCGCCGGCTGTTTTTCCGCTGCGGATGACGAAACCACCATGCGGCATTTCGCTGTGCTCTTTTTTCATTTCTTCTGCGGTAATAAAATGCACGATCGTGTCATAATCTGCGAAATAGTTGGGCATTTCCTTGATCGTCTTTTCGATCTTGGCCAGATCTGCGCCTTCTTCGGCAACGACGAAACATTCACGCAGGTGTTTATCCCTTGTCGTCAGCTGCGGATTCTTGCCGCTTCTTGCTGCAGCAACAGCATCTTCTTTCGGGATGGTGTACTGCCTTGCATCGAGGACGCCTTCTACTCTTCTTACCGCATCGGAATGGCCTTGGCTGACGCCTTTACCCCAGAAAGTATAGTTTTCGCCTTCGGGCAAAACTGCCTCTGCATATAACCTCTGCAAAGAGAAAAGACCCGGATCCCAGCCAACAGAAATGATGGAAACTTTTCCGCCTGCTTTTGCCGCAGCATCAACCACTTTGAAATATTCCGGAATTTTTGCATGGGTATCGAAGCTGTCGATCGTGTTGAACATTGCCGCATATTGCGGAGCCTGTTCCGGGAGATCCGTTGCGGAACCTCCGCAAAGCATCAATACATCGAGCTTGCCTGCGAAATTTTTGATCTCATCCACATGGTAAACCTTTGCCCCGAGCGTCTGCACAGATTCGGGTGAACGCCTTGTAAAAACGGCCTCAAGAGCCATATCTTTGTTCTGCATAATGGCATATTCCACGCCTTTGCCGATGTTTCCGTAACCTAAGATGCCTATCCTGATCATAAAAACCTCCGTATCAAAGCCGCCGTTTGGCAGCAAAACTTCTCTTATTTTTCACAGAATAACACAAAAAACACTTTTTTGTCCATAGAAAGAGGGATTTTTTTGTGCAGGCTCCGGTTTAGCAAATTGACAGTGTCCGCGTCTTTTGCTATCATTCTACTATACTGAAACAGGAGATTCTGATGATATGAAACTTGGATTTATCGGCATGGGAAATATGCCTTACGCCATATTAAAAGGAATTTTGAAAGCGGAATTTATTTCGCCCGAAGATATTCTCGCGTTTGACCTCAATACCGAAAAGCTCTGCGCAACGGCAAAAGAAACCGGCATCGGCATGGCTGCATCTTCCGTTGAAATTGCGGAAAAATCGGATATTATCGTGATGGCTGTCAAGCCTGCCGTTGTGCCTTCGGTTGTTGCGGAGATCAACGAAGTTGCTGCAGAAAAAGCCATTCTTTCGATCGCCTATAACATCGGCTTTGCGGATTATAAAGAAAAATTCGGCTGCAAGGCAAGAGTACAGTTTATCGTGCCGAATATCCCCTGCATGGCGCTTGCCGGTATGACCCTTTTTGAAGACAAGACCGATTTTACCGCCGAAGAACTCGCCTTTGTGCACGCCATGTTTGAAGCGGTCGGAAAGATCACGACGCTCCCGATGAAGCTCATGCCTGTTGCAGGCGGTCTTACGAGCTGTGGTCCTGCCTTTGCGGCAATGATCGCGGAATCTTTCGCCGATGCCGTTGTCTATTACGGTCTGCCCTATGACACCGCCTATGAACTGGCTGCACAGCTCCTCACGGGAACAGGCAGTCTGCTTTCGGAAACGGGGCTTATCCCGGCAAAGCTCAAAAACAATGTCTGCTCACCCGGCGGTTATACGATCCGCGGCGTCAAATCCCTTGAAGAAGACGGACTTCGTGCAGCGATCATCCACGCCGTTGAAAAAACGATCACAGGCTGAAAAACAGATTTATGTTATAAAAAAATGCCCTGCCGCAGATTTTTGCAGCAGAGCTTTTTCTATATCACCATCACAAAGCGGCATATTCGGAAATCTTTTTTGCCGTACACAATGGTTTTTTATTGAAAGGAGCAGATTTTGGCATATCGTGCGCTGATCTTTGACCTTGACGGAACACTTCTCAGAAACGACAAACAGCTTTCGCCCTATACGGTGGAAATCCTTGAAAAATGCCGCGAAAAGGGCTTTTTCCTCATGCTCGCCACGGCAAGACCGATCCGCAACGTCGGCGAATATCTGGGCAAGATCCGTTTTGATGATATGACGGTTTCCAACGGCGGCAGGCTTTTTATCGGCGAAAAAACTTTTGACATTCCGATCGAAAAAAAGACCGCAAAGGCGATTCTTGAACAGCTTGACCAATCGCTTCCGCTGACCTTTGAAACGGGCGACGTTTCCTATGCCAACCTGCCTTTTCCCGAATACGAAACGGTTTTTGCGGAAGATCTGCCTTCGCTTGCGGAAAAATTCCCCTGCGTCAAGATCATCCTGCACTATAAAAATGCGGAACAATTTGCTGAGATCAAAAAAATATTGCCCGAAAGCTGCACAGCGACCGTCACGAACGACCGCCTGATCCAGATCATGAACCGTGAAGCGACCAAATGGCTGGGCATTGAAAAGATGCTTGCCGCCGCCAATATTTTGAAAGAAGAGGCTGTTTATTTCGGCGATCATCACGACGATGTGGAAGCGCTCCGAAAATGCGGTCTTGGCATTGCACCCGGAAATGCGATCGATGAAGCCAAGGCTGCGGCAGATATTGTCGTTTTATCCAACGAGGAAGATGGTCCTGCGAGGTTTTTGGCGGAAAGGTTTTTATAGTAAAAAAAGGCGGCATATCCGCCTTATTTTTTTGACTTTTGATGATAAAATTCTGATTACAGCTTATCCCATATAAAACGGGCGCGGAAACCACGCCCCTACAGATATTTATTTGCTCTTACTTCAAAATACCCTCTCAGTCACCTGCGGTGACCAAGTTTTCACAAAGTGAATACTTGATTTCCCAAAGGGAGAGCCAAGCTTTTCTTCGCTGCCTGTTCAATCCGAACGAAAAACTATCTCTCAAAAACAAACCGCCGATTTCAGGTTATACCGTATAAAAAACGGGCGCGGAAACCACGCCCCAACGGATATTTATTTGCTCTTACTTCAAAATGCCCTCTCAGTCACCTGCGGTGACAGCTCGCCGAGTTTCGCGTAAGCGATACTCGCTCATAGGGAGAGCCAAGCTTTTCTTCGCTGCCTGTTCAGTCCGAACGAAAAACTATCTCTCAAAAACAAACCGCCGATTTCAGGTTATATACTTCCTGTTTGAAATCTCTACCATTGAAATTTCGGTCAAGCCATCGGCTCAAAAACCTTACTCTCCAAACTCAACCATCGATTTCAGGTTATACCCTTCCAACAATCAATCTCTAAAATTGAACTTTCGGTCAAGCCATCGGCTCAAAGACCTCACTCTCCAAACCTAACCTCTGACTTCAGGTCATACCCTTTCAACAATCAATCTCTGAAATTGAAAAGTGGTCAAGCCATCGGCTCAAAAACCTCACTCTCCAAACTCAACCATCGATTTCAGGCTATGTGCTTCCTGCTTGAAATCTCTGAAATTGAACTTTCGGTCAAGCATTTGGCTTGTTACCAGTGGTGTTTTTCAGACGGACAGTAACCCTTTTTCTGTGCAGCACGCATTTCCACATAACAGCCGCATTTTTTGCACATCCCCGAAAGCAGCTCATCACAGTTTTTGCAGATCGCAAGCCGCTCTTCATAGAGTTCACGGGGCGCTTTCAGATCCTCCGGAAGCGCCTCGATATATTCATAAATATGCCTGAATTCACGCTCAAGATCGATCTCTGAAAGCAGGCACCTCGGGCAGAATTTCTGCATGATCAGCCGATGATGAAGCGAATGATGCTGCAGGCGGGAACATTGATCACGATGCCGCCGTCTTTCAGCTCGAAATCGGTGAAAGCTGCTTCTTTGACGTTTTCGGGTTCTTCAAAGGTGTTGAAATCGCCCATGCCGCCGGTCAAAATAACAGCTTCGGCTTTGTCGGCTTTGAAATTCAGCGTTGCCGCATCGATCGTATAGGCATTTTCAAGCGAAGCGTTGGCGATCGTCATGATGAGCTGACCTTTATCATTGATCGAAACGGACTGCGAAAGTGCCGGGAAGCTGCCTTCTTCGTAAGTAACGGTGTCGTTTTCCATGTAACTGTGCACGAGCGTCGTTTCCATGTGTTCCTTCATCATGCGGAAGATATGATAGGTCGGTGTCAGGACCATCTTGTCGCCTTCGGTCAGGATGACGGACTGCAGAACGTTGACGATCTGTGCGATGTTTGCCATGCGGACACGGTCGGAATGCTGATTGAAGAGGTTTAAGTTGATCGCAGCGACAAGGGCATCGCGCATCGTGTTCTGCTGATAGAGGAAACCGGGGTTCGTGCCTTCTTCGACCTTGAACCATGTGCCCCATTCGTCAACAACGAGCGCGACATCTTTCTCCGGGTCATACTGATCCATGATCGCGGAATGCTTCTGAATAAGCTCTTCCATGACCCATGTATTTTTGATGACGTTGTAATAATCGATCAGCGGGAAATTCGTCGCAGGCGCTGTGTGTTTGCTCCAGTCGTTGTTGGTTCTGGTGTAATAATGGAGTGCCAAGCCCTGTGTATTTTTCTTATCGAGGTTCTGCATCAAGGCTTCGGTCCAGTGGTAATCATCTCCGCTCGGGCCACAGGCAACCTTATAGAGCTTGTTTTCGCCGTAATTGCGGCAGTAAACGGCATATCTGCGGAAAACATCGCTGTAATATTCCGCGCGCATATTGCCACCGCAGCCCCAGTTTTCATTGCCGACTGCAAAGTATTTGATCTTCCAGGGTTCTTCCCTGCCGTTCTGTTTTCGGAGTTCAGCCATCGGCGAAACGCCGTCAAAGGTCATATATTCGACCCATTCGGACATTTCCTGTACAGTGCCGCTGCCGACGTTGCCGCAGATATAGGGTTCGCAGCCGATCTGACGGCAAAGCTCCAGAAATTCGTGCGTACCGAAGCTGTTATCTTCAAGAACACCGCCCCAATGCGTATTGATCATCTTTTTGCGGTTTTCGAGCGGGCCAATGCCGTCTTTCCAATGGTATTCATCGGCAAAACAACCGCCTGGCCAGCGAAGTACCGGTACCTGAAGCTCTTTTAAAGCCTCGACAACGTCTGTTCTCATGCCGTTGACGTTGGGAATATCCGAATCTTTCCCGACAAAAAGGCCGCCGTAAATACATCTGCCCAAATGTTCCGAAAAATGGCCGTAGATCTCTTTATTGATCTTGCTCTTTTTATGGTTGGCGTCGATCGTCATTTTAAGCGTTTTCATATAAAATCCCCCTGTTCGAAGTAAACATTCCGTTTTTAATCACACGATAAAAATATTATAACCTATCCCGCAGAAAAAGTAAAGTTCAGCCCAATTTTAACATTTTTATGATAAAAAGAAATTTATTACAAAATCCACTTGCAAAAGAACTTTAAAAATGTTTTAATAAGAGTATGGCATGACAATGGAATATTATTACTTTTTTTACGAAAGGGATCCATTATGAGAACGGATATCGAAATCGCACAGGCAGCGACAATGCAGCCCATCACCGAAATCGCAGAAAAAGCAGGTATTGCACCGGAATATATCGACCAGTACGGCAGATATAAAGCCAAGATCGACCTTGCAGCAGGCAAAAAAGACTACGGCAAAAAAGGCAAGCTCATCCTCGTTACCGCAATGACGCCCACGACCGCCGGCGAAGGCAAAACAACGATCGCTATCGGCCTCGGCGATGCACTTTCCAAAATCGGCAAAAACACGATGCTCGCACTCCGTGAACCTTCCTTAGGCCCCGTTTTCGGCATGAAAGGTGGTGCTGCAGGCGGCGGTTATGCACAGGTAGTCCCGATGGAAGACATCAACCTCCATTTCACAGGCGACCTTCACGCGATCGGCGCAGCAAACAACCTTCTTGCTGCAATGGTCGATAACCATATTTATCAGGGCAATGCGCTTGGTATTGACCCGAGAAAGATCACATGGCGCAGATGCGTCGACATGAATGACCGTCAGCTCCGCTTCATCACCGATGGTCTTGGCGGTGCGACAAACGGTACACCCCGTGAAGACGGCTATGACATCACCGTTGCTTCGGAAATCATGGCGATCCTCTGCCTTTCCACATCCATTTCCGACATCAAAGAACGCTTTGCCAACATCATCGTCGGCTGGACATATGACAATAAACCCGTCCGTGCAGGCGATTTAAACGCACAGGGCGCAATGGCTGCACTCATGAAAGAAGCGATCAAGCCGAACCTCGTTCAGACGCTCGAAGGCACACCTGCCCTTGTTCACGGCGGTCCTTTCGCCAATATCGCACACGGCTGCAACTCCATTTTAGCCACAAAGATGGCCATGAAGCTCGCTGATTACACCGTTACGGAAGCAGGCTTCGGCGCAGACCTTGGCGCAGAAAAATTCCTCGACATCAAGTGCCGTCAGGGCAACCTCAAGCCTTCGGCAGTTGTCGTTGTTGCAACGATCAAGGCACTCAAGCTCCACGGCGGTGCAGATAAGAACAACCTCAAGGAAGAAAACCTCGAAGCTTTGGCAAAAGGCATGCCGAACCTTCTCCGTCATATTTCCAACATCAACGAAGTTTACGGCTTACCCTGCGTTATCGCACTCAACCACTTCGCTTCCGATACCGATGCAGAAATCGCTCTTCTCTGCGAAAAATGCGCTGAACTCGGCGCAGAAGTTGCCGTTACGGATGTTCACCAGCAGGGCGGCATTGGCGGCAAAGACCTCGCTGAAAAGGTTGTCGCACTCTGCGAAAAGGAAAATGATTTCCGCTTCTGCTATGACACCGAAGAAACGATCGAAAACAAGATCAAGGCTGTCGTTACACGCATCTACCGCGGCGCAGGCGTTGAATTTGCCGCTGCTGCAAAGAAGCAGATCCGTCTTATTAAAACAGCGGGTTTAGATAAGCTGCCCGTCTGCATCGCAAAGACACAGTACAGCTTCTCTGACAACAAGAACCTGCTCTGCGCACCCGAAGGCTTCACCGTCAACATCCGCAACATCAAGCTTTCCGCAGGTGCAGGCTTTATCGTTGCCCTTGCAGGCGAGATCATGACAATGCCCGGACTGCCCAAAGTACCCGCTGCCGAAAACATCGACATCGATGACAACGGCACGATCACCGGTCTTTTCTAAGCATTAAGAATAAACACCTCCGCATAGCTTTTGCCGTGCGGAGGTTCTTTTTATCTGCAGGCTTTGCGCATGACGGCTTTCCCATCACACACCGCAAACTTTTCAAAACCGCATTTTTCAAACATCGCCATCGTTCCGCGGAAATCCTCAGCCGGACCGATAAAACGCTCGTTGCAATACCCTTCGACAAAGTCAAAGCCTTCCCTTTCGGCATCGGAAACGACAGCTTCGAGCAGCTTTACCGAAACGCCTTTTCTTTGCATTTTCGGCGCAACGACAAAACAAAAGACAGATTTTACCCTGATTTTAGGGTCATACGCAGCTATCGGGTAAGTTCCACGCAGAAAATCCACACACATGCGGCAATCCGCATTGGCATTGCACCAGCCGATCACTTCACCATCCGCATAGGCAAGGTAGCCCTGAATACTTCCGCTGCGGACAAACTCCGCTGCTTTGCTTCTTCTTTCTTCCCGTGTCGGAAACCAATGCCCGTCTTTTTCAAAAGGAACGTCGCTTCGCCAGGTCACGCAATAGCATTTATCCGCATCCAAACCCTTATCGTGCGGCGTTGCATCAAAAAAATGAAGGTAATCCTCTGCCAGATCGGCAGTTAATCGCTTGATTTCAATGTTCATTCGTCCCGTCTCCATTCAAAATCAAATTTTTCACATTATATCATGTTAAAAAAATTGCCTGCAAGCAAAATTTGCGCCAGCAATTGCGCTTTTCAGCCGATTTTGGTTGAAATTATACCAAGAAAAGTGTATGATGATAAAAAAGAATGATTATTTTGAGGTGTCCTATGAGTGTACTTTTGACAGGCGGTGCCGGTTATATCGGTTCGCATACCTGCATTGAAATCCTGAACGCCGGCATGGATGTTGTCGTCGTCGATAATTATGCCAACAGCAGCCCGATCGCGATGAAGAGAGTTGAAGAGATCGTTGGCCACGAAGTCAAGCATTATGCCGTTGACTGCTGCGACGAAGCTGCCCTTCGCAAAGTTTTCGAAGAAAACAAGATCGATTCCGTTGTTCATTTTGCAGGCTATAAAGCTGTCGGCGAATCCGTCCGCAAGCCGCTCATGTATTATAAAAACAACCTTGACTCGACCTTCACGCTGCTTTCGCTCATGAAGGAATTCGGCGTCACAGATTTTATCTTCAGCTCCTCCGCAACGGTTTACGGCTTATCCGAAGCTGTCCCCTATAAAGAGGACCTCCCGACAGGCTGCATCAACCCCTATGGCTGGACAAAATTCATGAACGAACAGATCCTCCGCGACTATGCTTTTGCAAACCCGGAAATGTCTGTCGTACTCCTCCGCTATTTCAACCCGATCGGCGCACATGAAAGCGGCCTCATCGGCGATGACCCCGAAGGCATCCCGAACAACCTCATGCCCTATGTCTGCCAGGTTGCTTCCGGCAAGCTCGAAAAGCTCCACGTTTTCGGCAACGATTACCCGACACCGGATGGCACAGGCGTTCGCGATTACCTCCACGTTGTTGACCTTGCACAGGGCCATGTTGCTGCGATCAAGTATGCAAAAGACCACAAAGGCACCGAAGCGATCAACCTCGGCACAGGCATCGGCTACAGCGTTCTTGACCTCGTTCACGCTTTCGAAGAAGCCAACGACCTCACGCTGCCCTATGTCATCGACCCGAGAAGACCCGGCGACGGTGCAACTTCCTATGCAGATTCCACAAAGGCAAAGGAACTCCTTGGCTGGACCGCAAAGAAAACACTCGTTGATATGTGCCGCGATGCCTGGAACTGGCAGAAGAAAAACCCGAGAGGTTACGAAGAATAAGAAAAAACAACACGGAGACCTGTAAAAAGCAGGTCTCCAAATGTTTTTTGCTAAAAATATACATTTGAATTAACAAGGAACTCTTTCATGACCATTGGCGAGGCCGTACGGCAAAGAATCATAGAATTGTGCCGGCAATATAATATTTCTTTCAATAAACTGAGTACGATGAGCGGTGTGACGCAGTCCACGCTGAACAACATCATCAGCGGAAGAAATCACAGCACAACCGTTTCAACGATCCAAAAACTTTGCGACGGATTGGGGATTTCTATTGAGGACTTTTTCCATTCCGAATTATTTGCTGATTTGGAGCAGGAAGTAAAATAAAAGCGCTGTCCAAAACGGGCAGTCAATGACCGTTTTTCATTTGTTAATTATGCGGCGATGCACGGAACCGTTAGAAAAATAAAAATAGAATTTGATAAATGTAGGGGCGACCATTGGTCGCCCTTTTTTTATTGCGTTATATAATAGCTTGGCTCTCCCTTTGGGCGAGGTATCCGAGTATAACGAGGACGGAGAGAGTTTCCCGCATAAAAGAGCCCTCTCAGTCAGCATAGCTGACAGCTCTCCCATAGGGAGAGCCAAGGTTTTTGAACAAACAAAATGGAGCATATCTGTTGCGATATGCTCCATTCTTTTTTACGCTTAAATTCTAACAAACTTATCTGAGATATTCGGAGTTTTCTTAGATGCGAACAAACTTATCCGAGATATTCGGAGTGTCTTTAGATGCGAACGAATTTATCCGAGATATTCGGAGCGTCCTTTAGATGCGAACGAATTTCTACGAGATATTAGGAGCATCTTTAGATGCGAACGAATTTATCCGAGATATTCGGAGTGTCTTTTAGATGCGAACGAATTTCTCGCAATCTCTGGGTTTTGCAGCCGGTGCTTCTTCGGGGTAACCGATCGTAATACCAAAGAGAACTTCGTGATCTTCCGGGATCTTCATCGCACGGCGATGTACCATGCCTTCGGGTTTCCTAAGGAGCATACCGATGATACCGCCAAGGTAGCATGTACCAAGTCCCAAAGACTGTGCAGCAAGAACGATATTTTCACCAAGCAGCGAAGCGTTTGTTTCAACACCACTCTTCGGGTAGCTGATGAACATAACGGTCGGTGCGTGGAAATAGACGCTGAAATCGGGATTGCCAAAGCGTTCGCGTGCTTTGTCGTCTGCGTTCGGGCCGTTTAAAATACCGTCAACAAAAGCCTTGTTCATGTTTTCGAGAACTTCCTTATCCTGTACAACGGAAATAAACCAGGACTGCGAGTTTCCGCCGGAAGGTGCATTAAAAGCGCAGGTAAGAATTGTCTGCAGTTCTTCTTCTGTGATCTGCTTATCCGCATATTTTCTGATGCTTCTGCGGTCGAGGATCGCCTTTACGACGTCGTTCATAATAATATCAGCCATTTTTTCACCTCATAAAATTTTATATCTGTAGGTCTATTATAACACTTAACCGCTAAACGGGTCAAGAAACTTTTTCTCTGCTTTCAGCCGACAATTCTCTTCGCCAGAAAAGAATAATATCTTTTTTATGCGGCATACTAAGCTGCATCAAAACGGAGGTGATGATATGAAAGCACTCATCATGGCCGGCGGTGAAGGCACAAGGTTAAGACCGCTGACCTGTGACAGGCCAAAACCCATGGTCGATTTCCTGGGCAAACCGCTCCTGCAATATTCGCTCGAACTTTTGAAAAAACACGGCATTTCCGAAGTTGGCATGACGCTTCTTTTTATGGGCGAAAAAATCCGCAGCTTCTTTGGCGATGGCAGCGAAATGGGCATGAACATCCGCTATTTTCCCGAAAAGGAACCCATGGGAACGGCTGGCAGCGTTAAAAATGCAGAAAGCTTCCTTGACGAACGCTTTCTTGTTCTTTCGGGCGATGCTTTGTCGGATCTCGATATCGGAAGTGCGCTTGAAAGCCATATGAAAAGCAAAGCGCCTGTCACGATTATCTTGAAAAAGGTCGAAAATCCGCTTGAATATGGCATTGCCCTTTTGAACGGCGAAAACCGCATCACCGAATTTTTTGAAAAACCGGCATGGAGCGAAGTGTTCAGCGATGCCGTCAATACGGGCAGCTACATCATCGAGCCGGAGATCCTTTCCTATATTCCAAAAAACCGTCCGTTTGATTTTTCCAAGGACCTTTTTCCGCTGCTTTTGAAAAACGGCATTCCCTTAAACGGGCATATTACGCAGTCTTATTGGTGCGATGTCGGCAATACGGAAGCTTACATAAGAGCGCTTGGCGATGCTCTTTCGGGAAAAGTGCAGCTCACGCCGAATGCGGCAGTTAAAAACGGGCTTTTCATCGGCAAAGATGTCAAAATCAGCCCATCTGCCGTTTTGCAGGCGCCTTGTTATATCGGCAGCGGCAGTATCATCGAAAATTTTGCACGCATCGGCGAAGGCAGCGTCATCGGCGAAAATGTTTTCATCGGGCAAGGCGCGAATATCAAAAAAAGCTATGTCGGTTCGGCAAGCAGCCTTATGGAAAATGTCAAGCTCAGCCGTGCCGTTCTCTGCGGCAATAACCACATCGGCAAAGAAGCAAGGATCCTTGAAAATGCGGTCGTTGGCAGCGGTACACATATCGCATCCTCTGCGGTCATTCTCCCTTGCGCGCGCATTTGGCCCGAAAAATGGATCGAAAGCGGCAGCGTTGTGCGGAAAAATATCGTTTGGGGCTTTGGCAATCGCAGCGACTTTTTCCATGAAAACGGCATTTTCGGCGAATTTGGCAGCGAAATTGAAGCCGCAGACATCTTAAAAGCCGGCGCTGTTTTGGCAAAACACAGCGAAAGCTGCATTTTGGGGCATGACGGGCTTGCCCAAAGCAAATATCTGATGGAGCTTTTCGCTTCCGGCTATATCGGCACGGGCAAACGCGTATGCCTTGCGGGAGAAACGCTTCCGCCGGTTTTAGAGGCAAAAAAAGAAGCCGACAGTATCGGCCATGCACTCTATTTCAAAACCGAAGGCAGCGAGCTTTCGATCGAATCCATGTTCGGCAGCACTTTGGCGCGCCAGCTTTCGCGCGATCATAAAAACGGTACTTTCCCGATGCCGATGCGTTTGGGCGAAAAAACCTATGCGGATTCTCTTCATGAAAGCTACCTGTCTTCTCTGCCGAAAGGGTATTTTCCCTTTGTTCTTGCGGAAAAAAACACGCCTGCAGCCATGCTTCTTGCCTCTTTTGCGGAAAAGCAAAAGCCGCTCTTTTCGGTCAATATCGGCAAAGATGCGAAAACGGGTTTTCTTAAACATGCAGATGCGGAACTTGGCGGAGATCTCCTCATCACGGCAATCTTTGAAACGGCTCTTACGCTTTTTGGCGCAAAACCGCAGAAAGTTTTTCTCGATACGCCGTCTTCGGCATTGCAGCTGATCAAACGATTCGGCGCAGACTACTCTCTTTCTGCAAAGCCATCGGAATCGACACGGATGCTGCGCGATTTTCCGTATTTTGTGCTTTGCTTTGCGAAAAGGCTCACAAAAGACAGCCTCAGCCTTTCCGAATATATTGCCCTTTTGCCGAAAAGCCGTCGTTTTACTGCGGAGCTTGCCTGCGAATGGCGCGACATCGGCAAAGTCATTGCCAAAGTTGCCGAAAACAACGGGCAAACAGAGCTTTCGCGCGGTTTGCGGATCAAAAAAGACGGCGCAGAAATTCTTCTCTGTGCCGGTGCATTGCGTCCTTCGATACGCCTGATCTCCGAAGCGGCATCTTTTGAGGCTGCACAGGAATCTGCCCGTGAGCTTTCGCAGGAGATCCGTAAAATTTTATCGGAATAAATGGAAAAGCGACATGGAGACGGTCCATATCGCTTGAAAATTCCATATTGATTTCGGGTTCAGACCGGGGTGTGCCTTTGCCCAAAATTTCGCTTACAGAGAAGCGAGCTTTGCAGCAAGCTGAGCCTTTGCACGGTTAGCTTTATTCTTATGAATAATGCCCTTTGTGCAAGCCATATCAACGCGCTTAACTGTCTCCGGGTAAAGCTGGTTTGCAGCTTCAGCGTTCTTTTCTGCGATAGCAGCGTCGAACTTCTTCAGAGCTGTCCTGAGAGCAGATTTGAGCATTCTGTTACGAGCTGTTTTCTTGTCGATAACCTTAATGCGTTTCTTTGCGGATTTGATATTTGCCAAAATATTCACCCCCATATGGTTTTTAATGGTAAGCCGACTTTTGCCGACTAAAATATAATACCATATGCATTTTCACTTTGCAAGCATTTTTCACATATACAGGGAGTTTCCATGCAAAATTTTCACACAGATCTGGCGCTTGAAGCAGGCGAAAGACTACAACAAACAGAGCTTCCGGGCCTTGTTTCCGAAAATTACAGAAAAGGCGCTTTGCAGATCAGCGAGATCAGCCTTTTTTCAAAAGAGACGGCTGCGCTTTTCGGCAAAGAATGCGGCAGGTATTACACCGTCGAATGCGGCGAAATGCGTTTTATGGAGGAAGCGGAAAAAGAAGAGCTGATCTCCGAATCTGCGGCGCTTTTATCAAAACTACTTGAAAAAGGCAGCGGCACGACGCTCATCATCGGACTTGGCAACAGAGATATGACGCCCGATGCTTTAGGGCCAAAAACGGCAGACAAAATCCTCGTCACAAGACACCTTCTGGGGCTTTTGCCCGAAGCGGAAAAACTGCAGTCCGTCTGTATTTTGGAACCGAAAGTCACCGGCATTACGGGCATCGAAAGTGCAGATATTGCCGCTGCTCTTGCGGGAAAAATCAAGCCGAAGCAGATCATCGTCATCGATGCGCTTGCCGCCGGCGAAGAAAAAAGGATCGGCAGGAGCATTCAGTTTTCCGATACGGGGATCACACCTGGTTCGGGCATCGGCAACAAACGCCTTGCTTTGAACAAGGAAAGCCTTGGCGTTCCCGTGATCGCCGTTGGGATCCCGATGGTGATCTATGCAAAAACGCTCGCCTTTTCCATGCTCGAAAAAGTTTTTCCCGACGAAAAAATCAAAGAAAGCCTGCAGATGATCGAAAATGACGGTCTTGTCGTCACACCGAAAGAGATCGATGCCATTATGGAAAGCTGCGCAGATACCTTGGCAAAAATTTTAAACCGTGCCCTGCAGCCCAATTTATCAAAAGAAGAATTTGAACAGTTTCAATAAAAAAAGCCCGGTTTTCGGGCCATTTTTATGCAAATAAATTTTCAAAAAAGTCTGCGATCGCGGCAAAGATCTTTTCAAAGAAACCCATTTCCATGCTTTCTTCCATACCGCCTTCGCATGGTACTGCTGTATCTGCCGCTGAAGATTCAGCCGCACCTGCTGCTCCATCAAAAAGGACAACATCCGCTTCATCCGTCGAAGCGCCTGCGGCATATTCTTCCGCATAAACAGCATATTCGACCTTCGCATCGGCAAGCTTTTCCTTTCTGCCCAAAAACGGCAGACAAACGACCACGAGTGCAGCCGCTGCAGCCACGATCGGAAGCACTTTTTTAACCCAAGGCTTCCCGATTTTCCGCATGATCCCCGGCAAAAGATCAGGCTCACGCATTTTGACCGAAGCCAAAAGCGCCTTTTCCTCTGTATTCAGTTCGATCGGCATTTCATCCTTTATTTCGTGAAGACTGCTCAAATTGTCTATCCCCTCTTTCACTGATTAGACGAAATAAGCACCCGTTTTGTTCCCGATTTTTGGGAAATTTTTTATTTTTGAACACAGTTTGAACTTTTGGTAAAGGCTTAGCGCATTTCGCATAGGGAAAACTTTTCCGTGCTATAATATAAATAGAGAAAGGAGGCAATTTTATGGGCAAAAAAGCCGTTGTATTATCCGGTGGCGGTGCAAGAGGCGCATACCAAGCCGGTGCATGGAAGGCTCTGCGTGAGCTGGATTATCAATTTGACATCGTGACGGGAACATCCGTCGGTGCACTCAATGCGGCAATGATGGCAAGCGGTGATTTTGAGCGTGCGATCGCCCTCTGGCAAGAGATCAGCCCCGAGGCTGTCCTCAAAAATTCGCCTGAGACAAGCAGTGAAGAGATCGGCATCGGCAAATGGACGCTTGAATTTATGGAAAAAGCCATTCGTGAGCGCTCTTTTGACCAAACGCCTCTGCGTGCTTTGATCGAAAAAAATCTCGACCTCGATGCGCTGTATGCTTCGCCTGTGGAGCTTGGCATCGTCGCAACAAAGCACCCGAGCATGGAAACCGTCCGTTTATATAAAAACGAGATCCCAAAAGAACGGATGATCGATTACCTCATGGCTTCGAGCGCCTGTTACCCGCTGATGCGCGCCTATAAGATCGGCGAAGAAAGCTATATCGA
>SVGZ01000043.1 GCA_015056045.1 Clostridiales bacterium
GCATTCGTCTCTCTTCCCTTGAAGCGAGCATTTTAACGGAAGATTTTTGCCGTCAGGCTGCGGAAATTCCCGAGCTTTGCAGGCATTTCCATGTTTCGCTGCAGAGCGGTTCGGACGGCGTCTTAAAGCGGATGCACAGAAAATATACAACGGAAGAATTTGCGGGCTATATCGCCAATCTCCGCAAATATTTCGATGATCCGGGCATCACGACGGATATCATCGCAGGTTTCCCCGGCGAAACCGAAGAAGAACATTCGGAAACGCTCAGCTTTGTCCGAAAAATCGGCTTTTCCAAGATCCATGTCTTCCCCTATTCAAGGCGCGAAGGCACAGTTGCCGCAAAAATGAGCGGTCAGGTCTTAAACGAAGTCAAAAAACGCCGTGCCGCCGAAATTGCCAAAACAGAAGAACCCATTGCCGCCGCTTATCTCGAGCGCTTCATCGGCTGCGAAGACCTCGTCCTCATTGAACAGGAGCTTTCAGACGGTCGCATGATCGGTCATACAGACCGCTATCTGCAGGTCATCTGCGAAGGCGAACCAAACGAGATCGTCCGCGTAAGGCTCGAAAAACGTGAGGGCGATAA
The DNA here is from genome assembly GCA_015056045.1 of Clostridiales bacterium. GTDB lineage: Bacteria > Bacillota > Clostridia > Christensenellales > Christensenellaceae > SIG371. The sequence goes on from SVGZ01000043.1 coordinate 590, forward strand.
GCTCATCGGCAAAACCATACGATAACAGATTGGAAAGGAATACATTATGAACGACTGCATTTTCTGCAAAATCATTAACAGAGAGATCCCTTCGACCATCGTTTACGAAGATGATCTCGTCATCGCATTTGAAGATATTTCCGCACAGGCGCCTGTCCATACGCTCGTTGTGCCCAAAAAACACATCAAAAACGTCCTCGAACTTGAAGATCCGCAGCTCATGGCAGCAGTTTTTAACGCCATCAGAAAAGTTGCCAATAGCAAAGGCGTCGATGAAAGCGGTTTCCGCCTGATCGCAAACACAGGCGATGCGGCTTGCCAGACGGTAAAACACCTCCATTTCCACATCCTCGGCGGCAAGCAGCTGACCGAAAAAATGGACTGAAAATTCCGATGGATCGCAGAGAGTTACGGCAGCTGATTTTCAGGGAATACGCCGCTCAGCCTGACAGACCGTGGCTGCAATACCCGAATTACGAGGTTTTCCGCCATGGTGACAACCAAAAATGGTTTGCCGTCATCATGGATATTCCCAAAAACAAGCTCGGCCTTGAAGGGAATGAAAAGATCGATGTCGTCAACTTCAAATGCGAACCCGAACTTGTCTATATTCTGCGCAGCGAGAGGGGCATTTTCCCGGCATATCATATGAACAAAGAAAACTGGCTCACAGCTGCGCTTAACCGCTCCAAGGAAAAAACCATGAAAAATATCATTCGCCTGACCATTGCGTCTGCTCCGTACAAAGCCTGAGGACAGTGTACGGAGTTTCCCATTTCGTCCTCGGCTTTGCTTTTCAAAAATAAAAATAAAGGAGCAAAGTCACTATGAAAACAACAATAAAAGAATTAAAAAATTTCCTCTTCCTCTGGTCAACGCAGGCTTTATCGTCTCTCGGCAGTTCGATGACCTCTTTTGCGCTTGGCCTTTGGCTCTATGAAAAGACGGGTTCGGCGCTGCAGACCGCACTTTTGAACATCTGCACCTTTGCGCCCTATGTTCTCGTGAGCATTTTTGCCGGTGCGCTTTCCGACCGCTGGAACAAGAAAAAAGTCATGCTCGTCTGTGATGTTCTGGCAGCCTGTGCTTCGGTAACGATCCTGATCCTGCTCAAAAAAGATCTGCTCGTGCCCTGGCATATTTACCTTTTGAACATCCTTTCGGGGCTGATGAATACGGTACAGCAGCCTGCGGGCGATGTTGCCATGACGCTCATCACGCCGAAAAAACACTTTCAGCGGACAAGCGGTATGCGCAGCTTTTCCAATTCGCTCGTCACGATCCTGCATCCCGTTATCGCAACGGCATTTTATGCTTTCGGCGGCATGGATGCGGTCCTTTTCTTCGATCTTTCGACCTTCCTTGTGGCATTCCTTGTCCTGCTTTTCGGGATAAAGATCCCCAACATCGAAAAATCCGAGGAAAAAGAGAATATTTCCGTTTTCCGCGCAGCCGGCGAAGGGATTTCTTACCTGAAAAAGACGCCGCTGATCTTCACGCTGATCGCCTATATGGCGGGTATCAACTTCATCGCATCGATGTTTGAAGCGGTCATCCCTGCCTATGTTTTACCGAAAACGGGCGGCAATGAACAGATTTTGGGTGTCGTTACCTCGATGGCAGGCATCGGTACGCTCTTGGGCAGTCTTTTTGTCACGGCTTCCGGCAAACCAAAAAACCGCCTTGCCGTCATCTATCTTTCCATGCTTTTCTCGATGAGCATCGAATATTTCATCTTTGCTTTCGGGAAAGAACCGTGGCTCTGGTATCTTGGGCAATTTGTCGGCTGGTTCCCTGTGCCTTTTATGGGCGCAAACCTCGACGTTATTCTGCGCACGACGATCCCCACAGAAATGCAGGGCCGTGTCTATTCCTGCCGCAATACCCTGCAGTATTTTATGATCCCGATCGGTTATTTTTTGGGCGGATTCTTCGTTGATAATGTCTTTGAACCGATGATGGCGCTGCAGGCGGAAAACAGCCTTATGTCCGTACTTTTCGGCTTCGGCAAAGGCTCCGGCGCGGCGATCGTTGCGCTGATCTGCGGTATTTTGGGAACGCTTTGGTGCGGTCTTTTCGGCAAGCTTCTCCACCGCTATGAATTTAAAGATGAGTAAGAATCTTGTTGACTTTCGGGAAAATATCGTTTATAATAATTATGTTGCAGGTGTTTCCCACATCGGCAAGATGAAAAACTCCCGAACATGCGGTTGTTTTGCAATTCCAACTATGGGAGGAGGGGAAAAAGGATGTCTGAAGTACGAGTAGGCGAAAATGAATCTCTGGAAAGCGCACTTCGCAGATTTAAGAGAAAAACTGCAAGAGATGGCGTGCTGGCCGAAATCAGAAAGCGTGAGCATTACGAGAAACCCAGCGTAAAGAGAAAGAAAAAAGCAGAGGCTGCTAGAAAGAGAAAGCGCTAAAGCTTAAAACACAGTTTATATTAGGATACCTTCGGGTATCCTTTTATTCTTATGGGAACAGGAGAACGCAATGAAAATCAAGATCACCGTCTTAAAAAAGACCTTCTACCCCGAATATGCCGATGCACATATCAACCCCGAGATCGTTTCCGGACCCTGCAGCCTTTTCAATGAAGGCGACGAATTTATCTACACGGGCAACGCCGAAATGCCCGAGGGTTTCTGCACATGGGCATGGCTCGATATTTTCCGCGTCGTCAACGGGCTTGAATCCGGTGCAAATTATATGCCGCTCTATAACGCAAACGGCAAGCACATCAGCTGCTGCACAGACGGCATCAGACCCGTTATTTTCAAGGTCGAACGCATTGAAGAATAAAAATTAGAGAGGAAATTCTCCTCTCTTTTTATTTTATAAGCAAAAAAAGAGAGAGTATGAAACTCTCTCTTTCTTTTTAACTAAGATTAGTCTTCGATGATGCTTGCAACAACGCCGGAGCCAACTGTTCTGCCGCCTTCACGGATAGCGAAGCGGAGACCCTGTTCGATAGCGATGGGTGTGATCAGTGTGATTTCCATGCGGATGTTGTCGCCAGGCATAACCATTTCAACGCCTTCAGGAAGTTTGATAACGCCTGTTACGTCTGTTGTTCTGAAGTAGAACTGCGGTCTGTAGCCATTGAAGAAAGGTGTATGTCTGCCGCCTTCTTCCTTGGTCAGAACGTAGACTTCGGAGTTGAAGTGTGTGTGGGGTTTGATGCTGCCCGGTTTAGCAAGAACCTGGCCTCTTTCGATTTCTTTTCTCTGTACGCCACGGAGAAGGAGACCGATGTTGTCGCCGGCGATTGCCTGGTCAAGAAGCTTTCTGAACATTTCTACGCCTGTTACGACGACTGTTCTTGTTTCTTCTGTAAGACCAACGATTTCTACCTGTTCGGAAAGTTTGATTGTACCTCTTTCGACTCTGCCGGTTGCAACTGTGCCGCGACCTGTGATGGAGAATACGTCTTCTACAGGCATAAGGAACGGAAGATCGGAAGGTCTTTCGGGTGTGGGTACGTAATCGTCAACTGCTGCCATGAGTTCGAGAACGCCTTTGCATTCTTCGGACTGCCAGTTTTTGCCGCCGATTGTCATTTCGTTGAGTGCGCCAAGTGCTGTGCCTCTGATTACCGGAATGTCATCACCGGGGAAGTCATACTCGGAAAGGAGTTCTCTGATTTCCATTTCAACGAGGTCGAGGAGTTCGTCGTCGTCTACGTTGTCGCATTTGTTCATGAAGACGATGAGGTGTTCTACACCAACCTGACGAGCGAGAAGTACGTGTTCTCTTGTCTGCGGCATTACACCGTCGTCAGCTGCTACTACGAGGATAGCGCCGTCCATCTGTGCTGCGCCTGTGATCATGTTCTTTACATAGTCAGCGTGGCCGGGGCAGTCAACGTGTGCATAATGTCTTGTAGCTGTTTCATACTCAACATGTGCTGTGTTGATTGTCATACCTCTTTCGGTTTCTTCTCTTGTACCGATACCTGCGAAGTCGAGACCCTTTGTTTCGCCTACGCCTGCTGCGGAAAGAACCATTGTGATAGCTGCTGTAAGTGTTGTCTTACCATGGTCAACGTGACCGATTGTGCCGATGTTTACATGCGGTTTGCTTCTCTGATAAACCTGCTTTGCCATGTGTTTCCTCC
>SVGZ01000004.1 GCA_015056045.1 Clostridiales bacterium
CAATTTCCGGTGGCGATGGCTAAGAAGATACACCTGTACCCATTCCGAACACAGAAGTTAAGCTCTTAAACGCCGAAAGTACTTGGCTGGGGACGGCCCGGGAGGATAGGTAGCTGCCGGATTCTAATAAAAGGAACTCTCAGTAATGAGAGTTCTTTTCATTTATCTATGCAAATTTGTCGAAAATATAGGTACGACTATAGAAAACAAATATGTAATATGATACAATATATTTGCTCTGTATTTTTGGAGCAGAAATCTTAAAAAAGGAAGACAGAAATGACGAAGTACTACCCCTTAACATCCGGCCAGCGAATCAACTTTTTCAGCTGGAAATATTCTCCTATTAAATCTATTGTTGATATCTGCACAATGGTGCATTACGATGCCGAATTGAATGAAGAAATTTTAAAACAGGCGATCTATCTGGCTATTCTTCGCAATCCGAGCAGCAAAGTTCGTCTGCACCTTGTCGATAAAGAGTATAAGCAGTACTTCTCCGATGCAGCACCTGAACAGATCGAGATCCTTGACTATACCGACAAGACGGAAGATGATTTGAGAGCCGATGCAGATGCTTGGAGCAAGATTCCTTTTCCGAATAAATCCCTCGATGTACAGCTCTACAGAGTCAAGCTGATCAGAAAAGCCGAAGGAAAGTTCAGCATTTATTTCTGCGTCAGCCACATGCTTTTCGACGCATTTTCGCTTATGGCAATGGTCAAAGACATGATGGAATGTTACCTTGCTCTTCGTGATTCCAAACCTCTTCCGCCGCTTAAAGAGAACCTCATGAAGGTTTATGAGGAAGATTGGACATACCCGACATCCAAAAAGCACGAAAAAGACCGTGCTTTCTGGGGAAATGTTTATAAAGAAGGCGGCGAACCGAAGTATACTTCTCTCAACGGCTATGAGGCAAAGGAAAACTTCCTCGGTAAAAAGATCAGCCCGCGTGCAGGCAAGACACTTTACCTTTTCCGTGTTGCGGCAAAACACTATAACGCAAGGCTTGCCAAGGAAATCGCCGATGCTGTCAACGCCTATGCGGAAAGCATTCAGGTTTCGCCTCAGGTCATTTACCTTTTGGCAATCCGCAGCATGCTGAGCAAAGTCAATAAAGATGAAAACGATGTTACCTTTATGAATACCGTTGCGAGAAGAGCGACTTTGGCACAGAAAACCGGCTTCGGAACAAGGGTTCTGGCTGTTTTATTCCGTGCAAAGCTGGATAATGCCAATATGAGTTTCCGTGAAGCCTGCCTCGAAATGCAGAGACTGCAGTTTGCATATTATCAGCATTCCAATATTGATACCTCTGAAGTTCTGGATATGCAGACGGAATTTTACAAAGCGCCGGCGACGACGGGTTATACAACAGTCAGTGTCACCTATCAGCCATACATTGCCTTTGCCGGTGATGAGATCCCGACAAGACTGGAGACATTCTCCACAGGTGCAAACACGATGCCCTGTTACCTGACGATCATGGCAGTGGACAACAGCGGAGAGCTGAACTTCAACTATGACTACATGACCATGTTCTTCACCGAAGAAACGATGAAAAAGACACACGAGCATGTCACGAAGTTCCTCAAAGCGGCAATGGAAGACCCGGAAAGGACACTCCTCGAACTCAATCATATTTAAATATTTGACAAAAGATCGGTGAAAAACCGGTCTTTTTTTGTTTTTGCTGCTTTACTATGGTATAATGTTGGCTATGGAAATCAAAATGATTGCAAGCGACCTCGATGGAACTCTCCTTGGCGACGACCATTTGCCAAGCGAAAGGACGATCGAAGCCTTAAAAAAAGCATACGATGCCGGCATTGCCATTGTACCCGTCACGGGAAGAAGCTTTTCGCATTTGCCGAAATGGATCCGTGAAGCCGAGTATATCGACTACGTCATCACGGTCAACGGCGCAAGGGGAATCAACAACAAAACCGGCGAAACGATTTTTACCGAAACGATGGAAACGGAGCAGATGCTTCGGGCAATGCGGATGGTTTTGCCGTTCAAGACCTGCTGGAACCTGCACGCAAACAAATTCGTTTGGCGAGAAGAACACGGAACACCTGATATTCGCCCGATGCTGACGCAGGAATTGCTTTTGCCGGACATGATGACCTACCTCGAAAACAACGAAATGGAGATTGAAAAGATCGATATTTATTTTGCGGATATGAAAGAAAGGGCTGAGGCTTTCCGATTGTCGAAAGATTGGGATGATGTTGCGGTCTGCGCAGGCTCGGATTTCAATTTTGAGGTCAATTCGCTTCGGGGCAATAAAGGGCAAGGCTTAAAGCTGCTTGCGGAAAAGCTCGGCATCAGCCTTAAAAATGTTGCGGCATTCGGCGATGCGCTAAACGACTTGCCTTTGATCAAAGCGGCAGGGGTTTCGGTGGCAATGGGAAATGCCGTCACCGAACTTAAAGAAGAAGCAAAGTTTATCACCAATCGGAACGACGAAGACGGTGTGGCAAACTTTATTTTTGAAAAAATACTGAGTATTAATATATAAGGAAGAAAAATGATACGTTTTGAATGTGATTATGCAGAAGGCGCACATGAAAGGATCATCGGCGCATTGGTAAAGACGAATTTTGAACAGACACCCGGCTATGGCGAAGATGTGTATTGCGAAGAAGCCCGTGCGCTTATCCGCAAGGAATGCAAAAATGAGGATCTTTATGTGCAATTTCTCGTCGGCGGAACACAGGCGAATTTGACCGTTATTGCCGCGGCTCTACGGGCGCATGAAGGCGCTTTATGCGCGTCAACTGGGCATATCAACGTACACGAAACGGGCGCTGTCGAAGCAACAGGCCATAAGGTTTTGCCGCTGCCTTCGGAAGACGGAAAAATCACCGCAGAGCAGATCGAAGAAGCATATCTTCTGCACATTAACGACTCTTCGTTTGAGCATATGGTCAAGCCCGGCATGGTTTATATTTCGAACCCGACGGAATGCGGAACGATTTATAAGAAAGCGGAGCTTGAAGCAATTTATAAGGTTTGCCAAAAATACGATCTGCCGCTTTTCCTCGATGGCGCAAGGCTCGGATATGGGCTTTTATCGCCGGAAAATGACATGACGATGGCAGATATTGCCGCAAATACAGACGTTTTCTATATCGGCGGAACAAAAGTCGGTTTGCTCATGGGCGAAGCTGTTGTCATCAAAAATGAACTGCTGAAGCGTGATTTCCGCTATTTCATCAAACAGAAAGGCGCCATGCTCGCAAAAGGCAGACTTCTTGGCGTACAGTTTGCAGAGGCTTTCCGCGACGGCTTGTATTACGAAATGTCGGAAAATGCGATCGCATTGGCAGAGGGCATCCGTAACGCTTTCCTTAAAAAAGGCATCGCAATGCGCTATGATTCCCCGACAAATCAGCTTTTCCCGATCTTAACGCAGGAACAGTGTGCGGTTTTGGGCAAGGATTTTGCCTATTCGAATATTGAAGCACTGGCAGACGGCAGAAAAGTCGTTCGTTTCTGTACGAGCTGGGCAACAAAGAAGGAAGATGCGGAAACGCTGATCCGCGCGATCGAAACTTTATAAGGAAGTGTGAAAATGAACGATAAACTGAATCGATTGATGTTCAAAATGTTCGAGTTTTATGAAAATGACCCGAACCACATCCAGCATTTTATCAAGGTACACAGCTTTGCAAGGCTGATCGGCATGGAAGAAGGGCTTTCGCCGGAGCTTTTATTTACATTGGAAACGGCAGCGATCGTCCATGACATCGGGATCAAGCCTGCACTCGAACAATATGGCAGCGATGCCGGTCCATATCAGGAAAAGCTCGGTATGCCCGAAGCGGAAAAAATGCTTTCGGCGCTTGATTTCCCGAGGGAAGTCATCGACAGAGTTGTTTTCCTCGTTGGGCATCACCACACCTATACGGATATTGACCGCATCGATTACCGCATCCTTGTTGAGGCGGATTTCCTCGTCAATATGTATGAAGGGAATATGAAAAAAGAGGCGATGCGCGCTGCTTTTGAAAAGGAATTTGAAACAGAAGCAGGAAGAAAAATCGCACAGACGATGTTTGATTTTTGATTATTTTGCAGTATAGATGAGTGAGTATTTCCCAAAGGGAGAGCGAGTATCACTTCGTGAAACTCGGCGAACTTCACATACGGAGTGAGAAGTTCAGACCTCTCCGTCTTTTGCTTCGCAATACTCAGCAAAAGACACCTCTCCTTAAAAGGAGAGGCAAGATTATTCCCCTGAATAAACTATCGACCATCCATAAACCAAAAGAACCAACTCTCAGGTTAACCTGACGACTGCAGGCACTATCGACCACCCATAAACTAAAAGAACTATCTCTCAGGATAGCCTGACTATTGCAGGCTATACCCTGTCTCCCACCAATCTATTACATTGAGTATTAAAACTATCTCTCAAGATAACCTGACGATTGCAGGCTCTATCGACCATCCACCAACTAAAAGAATTATCTTTCAAGATAACCTTTCTATTGCAGGTTATATCCTGCCTGACAGAAATTTCTAACACTGAGTATTATGCATAGCGGACATAGAGAACGAGTAAGAGAAAAATTCAGAAAAACAGGCTTTGCCGGCTTCGCAGACCACGAAATATTGGAGCTGCTGCTTTTCTATGCCATTCCGCGTGCAGATACAAACCCGATCGCACATCGGCTGATCGAACGCTTCGGTTCGCTTTCAGGGGTATTTCTTGCGGGTGAAAATGAGCTGAAAAAAGTCGAAGGCATCGGCGAAAACGCAGCTTTTCTCATCAATATGATCCCTGCAGTCGCCAAGGAGCTTTACACAAGAGAGGAAAAACACCCGGTTTTTTCCAATACGAAAGAAGCTGCGGAGTATATCTCAAGGGTCCTTTACGGGAAAAAGACGGAGTGTTTCTATATTTTCTGCCTCGATATGAGCTATCGGCTGATCTATCAGGAGGAAATTTTTGAAGGTTCGATCGATAAAGTCGCGATCAACATCCGAAAGATCGTTGCAGCGGCATTAAACAACGGCGCAGCAAGACTCATCATCAGCCATAATCATCCCGGCGGAAGCGTCAAGCCTTCGCTGGCGGATGTTAAGGTCACCAAACAGCTGATGGAAGTGCTCGGCGGTGTCAATATTCCGCTCGTTGACCATATCATCGTCTCGGATAACGCCTATTATTCGATCTTTGCCTCGAAGCTCGTGCATAATATTATGGAAGAAGAGATCGGCGAAGCGGCACAATATGTCCGGCTGGCGCTTGAACAGGAAAATGCCGGCATTTCTTTTGAATAAAAGTAAAAAATAGTTAAATTTCAGCAAAAAAGATACAGTTTTGACACAAAACAGGGTTATACTATAAGTGGAAGGCGGTGAAAAACCATGATCAAGATCCTGATAGTTGAGGATGAAAAGCCCATTTCGAATTTAATCTATATCAACCTGCGCGACGAAGGCTATGAATGCAGTCAGGCTTATGATGGCAGAGAAGCCGCCGATCTTATTGAAAAACATAAGTATGACCTTATCCTTCTTGATATCATGCTGCCGATCATCGATGGTTATGAGCTCCTCGAATATATCCGCCCGACAAATACACCCGTTATTTTCATTACGGCAAGAAGCGGCGTTTCCGACCGCATCAAGGGTTTAAGGCTCGGTGCGGATGATTATATCGTCAAGCCCTTTCAGGTCGGTGAACTCATCGCCAGAGTTGAAGCTTTACTCAGAAGAATGGGCAAAAGCACAACGGAATACAGCATCCTTGGTGTTGAGATCAATACGGAATCGCGAACCGTTAAAAAAGACGGCAAGGAGATCGAGCTGACGCTCAAGGAATTTGACCTTTTGGTGGAGCTCGTCCGCAATAAAAACGTTGCCATGTACCGCGAAAGATTATATGAACGCGTATGGAACGAGCCCTTTATGGGCGAAACAAGAACGCTCGATTCACACATCGGGCGACTGAGGAAGAAACTCGATTGGGAGGATCATATCAAGACCGTTTTCCGCGTCGGGTATAGGCTGGAGGTGTAAGGTTTGAGGCTTTCTGCCAAGATCTTCCTTTGCACGATCACGGTCATTGCCATTGCGCTTTCGATGATGGGTTACCTCATGATCGGCGGCAGCTTTGAAAATGCGATCGCCCGCGAACAGCAAAGGGGACTTGAAGAATATCAGCTGTTGAAATTCTCTCTGCAGTCCGGTATGCTCTCTGCCTATGAGGGCGGGACTCTTACAAGGGAGAGTCTTCTTGCGCTTGCGATGCAGAATGCAGAAGCTGCACCATCCGGTGATATGACGGCGGTCTTTGACGAAGAAGGGATCGCGGTCTTTTCCACATTCCCCGAAAACTATATCTATCGGGGCTTATACGAAGCAGATGATACAGGGCTTTTATATTTCATCGAGGAGTATGAGGACAGATTTTTGTTTGTCGTTACGAGCAGCTTCTCACAGAGCGATATGAAGGTCTCTTTTTATGTCGCAAAAGACATCACGACCGTCATGACGGAAAAAAAGCAGATGGTCAGCGGTTTTGTCTTGATCTATATTGTCGTTCTGCTCATCAGCAGCGGTATTTTGTTTGCTTTTTCGCAGATTTTGACCAACCCGATCCGCAAGCTCATGCGTATGTCGCGGCGAATTTCCAAAGGAAAATATGACGAACGAGTCGAAATCCGCGGACAGGATGAGATCGGAGAACTGGCGGAAAGCTTCAACCGAATGGCGATAACCGTCGAGGATAAAATGAATGAGCTGACCCTCAACGCACAGCAGAAGGAAGATTTTGTCGGCAACTTTGCACACGAGCTGAAAACGCCGCTGACCTCTGTTATCGGTTATGCGGATATGATCTATCAGAAAGAGCTGCCGAAGGAAAAGGTCCACGAAGCGGCAGGATATATCGTCAACGAAGGCATGCGCTTGGAAGCCCTTGCCCATAAGATGATGGAGCTGATCGTCATGAACAGAACGGATTTCATGCTGATCGAAATGCGCGCAGACGAGCTTTTGAAGGATGTTGAAGATACGCTCATGCCCATGATGCAGCAAAAGGGCATTGCACTCAGCGTTTCGGCAGATCGGGCCTATATCCGCATCGAATTTGACCTTTTCAAAACGCTTTTGCTCAACATTGCGGATAACGCCTCCAAAGCGGACAGCACACAGATCACCATCAGCGGAACATACAGCATGGGTAAATACCGCATCCGCATCATCGACAACGGCAGAGGTATGCCCGAAGAACAGCTGAACCGCATCACAGAGGCATTTTATATGATCGATAAATCACGCTCACGCAAACAGCACGGTGCAGGTCTTGGCCTTGCGATCGCTAAAAAAATTGCCGATATTCACGGAACAGAGCTGCAATTCCGCAGCAGTATAGGTGCAGGAACGACTGTACAGGTCGAACTGCCTGCCGTATTGGCGGAGGATGACGATGAAGCTTAGCAGAAGTGAATGGCTGACGATCACAGCCTTTGCCCTATCTTTTCTGATCGCAATTTTGGGTTTGATCACGCCGCTTGCCCTTTTATATGGGGAAGAAAGAGCCCTTTTAAAAGAAGGCGGAAGCCTTGATACACAGGGAAAAGCGCCGATTTCCCTTTCCCAGAACGAAAGCCTTTTGCCCGAAGTTGTTTTGCCGGGAAATGACAGCTACCTCGATCTTTTGGGAAGGCTTTCCGTTTGGTCAAAATCTGAGGAAAAGACCGTCCGCGAAGCCTATAGCTATGAGCTTTCGATGGATGTCATTGCCAAAATGACACAGGCTGCGCTGGAATCTTTGCGTGAAAGCGGTGCCTTGCCGGCTTTTGCGGAATTGCCTCCGATCTTTGACGCAAGGTTATCGAGCAATTATATCGAGACCTTCGGCGCTTTTGAAATTGAGGAACAGCACAAATATATTGAAGTCGAAGGCATCAAGCTGCCCTATGATTTAGGGCGTTGGAGCCTCATCTGGCAGAGCGAAGAAGGCTATTTCATCACGGTCGAAGCCGATGCACAGACGGGACGCATTTTTGCCGTCGATATGTTTTTACCCGAAGGCGAATATGATTTTTCGCCCGGAACGGCGCTCGTTATGTTTGCCAAATATCACGGCATTCTGGAAAGCTCCTATAACGTGAGCTATGACACCGCATCGCAGTGCCTTTTCTGTGAAGAGATCGTCTTATCCTGCGATTACAAGGAAAGTGCGGACGGTGTGGATATCCGCATCCGTGCGATGACAGCGGAAGATTATGCCGGAAGTGTTGAGGTTGAAAAAGCGGTCGATAAGCCGTAAATGGAGGGAACATGAAGTACATTACAGAACCGAAAAAAGAGATCCCTGTTCGCTATGAGGCGGATGTCTTTGTTGCCGGCGGCAGCTGTACAGGTGTATTTGCAGCGGTGCGTGCGGCAAGGCTCGGAATGAAGGTCGTTCTTGTTGAGCGTCAGAATTGCCTTGGCGGAACGGCAACGGCTGCACTTGTCAACGTCTGGCACAGCCTCAAAGATACGGATTACAAAGAACAGATCATCGGCGGCTTAACGAGGGAAATCACGGACAGGCTTATCGCAAGCGGCTGTGCAATTGAACAGGATGATCCTTCGCTGGCGATCCAGTTTAACCCGAACAGATTGCAGCACGAACTCGATCAACTGGTGCTGGAACATCATATTACCGTGCTTTTCCATACGCTTTGCGTTGGCGCAATGGCAGCCGATGGAAAGATCAATGCGGCGATCATCGAAAACAAAGACGGAAGAAGCGCCATTTCAGCAAAATTTTATATTGATGCCACCGGAGATGGAGACCTCGCACAATATCTTGATCTGCCGGTTTACCGTCACCCTGTTGTACAACCGCCGACGCCTTGCTTTTTCCTGCAGGGTTCAACAGACGGCCTGAATATTGAAAAGCTGATCAGCGAACACGGACACGAAGTCGGTTTGCCGGATGATTTTGGTTGGTATGGCCCTGTTCCCGGCATTCCCAATATCTATCTGCGTGCAGATTTCCATGTTCTTGGCGAAGACTGTGCCTCTGCGGAAGGCCTCACACATATCGAAATGGAAGGAAGAAGAAAAGCCTTTGCCTTGGTTGATCTGATTAGGAAATATTCCGACAGAGAAGTTTCTGTTGCTGCGCTGAGCTCTATGGCGGGCATCAGGGAAAGCCGTCATTTTAAAACAAGCTATCAGGCAAACGGAGAAGAGCTTCTGCACGGCTTGCGCTATGATGATGCGATCTTAAACGGTACTTACCGTGTCGATATGCATGACCTTGAGGGAAACGTTACTTTTAAATATCTGAACGGTTATTCGATCCGTATGTCCGGCGCAGAAAGAAGATCTGTCGAATGGAACTGGAGAGAAGAAGAGGGACTCACCGGCGAAGCTCCGAAGTATTATCAGCTTCCTTTCCGTGTACTCGTACAGGAACAGTTTGAAAATTTCATTGCAGCAGGCCGAATGGTCAATGCAGATGAACAGGCTTTTGGCGCTCTGCGTGTTATGGTCAATTTAAACCAGCTCGGCGAAGCGGCAGGTGTTGCTGCGGCGCTTTCGGTCAAAAAAGGACAGCCTGTCTATCAGCTTGACGGTTCGGAAGTCAGAAAAACGCTGAACGAAGGCGGTTCGCTTTTATAAAAAATAAAAAGATGCACGGAAAAACGCTCCGTGTGTCTTTTTTATTGCCCCGAAATGTTCAATATAGTATAATGTAAACAAAAAAACATATGGAGGATGCAGTCATGCAGGCAGATCTTCGCTGGCTTACAGACCCGACCGTATTTCAGGTAAATCGACTTCCCGCACATTCCGACCACAGCTTTTATGCTGATTTTGCCGAAATGGAAAAGGGAATTTCTTCGTTTGTGCAGTCGCTTAACGGCACATGGGATTTTTCTTTTGCCAAAACACCGGCAGAAAGACCGGATGATTTTTATCGGGAAGATTTTGATGATTCCGCTTTCGGGAAAATAGAGGTTCCCGGTCATATCGAAACGCAGGGCTATGGCAAAAACCACTATATCAATACGCTTTACCCCTGGGATGGTCATAAAGAACTCCGTCCGCCGATGATCGATTTTGAAAATACGACCGTCGGAAGCTATGTCTGCCGTTTTGATCTGGCGGAAGGCCTTTTAGGTAAGCCTGTTGCGATCTCTTTTCAGGGTGCTGAACAGGCGATCTATGTCTGGCTGAACGGACATTTCGTCGGCTATGCGGAGGACAGCTTCACGCCTTCGGATTTTGATTTAACACCCTATATCCGCGAGAAAAACAACCGTCTCTGTGTCGAGGCATATCAGCACAGCAGTGCAGGCTGGCTCGAAGATCAGGATTTCTTCCGTTTCAGCGGTCTTTTCAGGCCCGTTTTCCTCTATGCAAAGCCGCAGGCACACATCGAAGATATGTGGATCAAAGCAGGCCTCATGGAAGATAACACAACGGGAACCTTTGCGCTTCGCTTAAAGCTTTCGGGCAAGGCTGCCGTTTTTGCCAAAGTTTCGGATAAATCGGGCAAAGTTTTGCTGGAAGAAGAGCTGCAGTTTACCGAAGAAAAGGGATATCTCCATACGGAGAAGAAAACCTTCGAAAATATCACCAAATGGGATAACAAAAACCCCGCGCTCTATGATCTGCTCCTCGTTTTAAAGGATGAAAAGGGCGAGATCATCGAAGCCGTTCCGTACAGATTCGGTTTCAGGCGCTTCGAGATGATAGACCGCATCATGCACTTAAACGGCGAGCGCATTGTCTTTAACGGCGTCAACCGCCACGAATGGAATGCGCATAAGGGCAGAGCTCTTGGCGATGAAGATATGGTTGCGGCGATGGCGATGTTTAAGGAAAATAATATCAATGCTGTCCGCACCTGCCATTACCCCGATCAGAGCCTTTGGTACAGGCTTTGCGATGAAAACGGCATTTACATGATCGACGAAACGAACCTCGAAAGCCACGGAACATGGCAGATCCCCGGTGGAATTGACCCGACATGGAACGTTCCGGGCAGCTTACCCGAATGGAAGGAAGCGGTTGTTGACCGTGCGAGATCGATGTTTGAACGGGATAAAAACCATACGGCAATTCTTCTCTGGTCCTGCGGAAACGAATCCTATGCCGGTGCGGATATCCTCGCCATGACCGAATTTTTCCACGAAAATGACCCGAGCAGACTCGTTCATTACGAAAGCTCCGTTTATAACCGTGAATTTGATGCCTGCAGCGATGTCGAAAGCCGCATGTATTTCCCGCCGGAAAAGATCCGCGAATATTTGGAAAACGACCCGAAAAAGCCTTTTATCCTCTGCGAATATATGCACTCGATGGGCAACTCCGTCGGCGGAATGGAAAGCTATATCCGATTGGCAGAAGAATACCCGATGTATCAGGGCGGCTTTATCTGGGACTATATGGATCAGGCGCTTTGGCACAAAAACCCGCAGGGTGAAATGATCCTTGGCTACGGCGGCGATTTTGAAGACAGACCGACAGACTACGATTTCTGTGCAAACGGCATCGTCTTTGCAGACGGAAAGGCAAAACCCGCCATGCAGGAAGTTCGCTATTGGTATGCTGATGCGGAAACGCGCGCAAAGCACGACGAAGCGAATAAAAAAGCAGCGGAGGCTGTTTTACCGATCGCAGAAAAAGAGGCAAAACCGCTCGTCATCAGCCACGGCGATGGCTATGTCGGCGTCAGAGGCAATGATTTTGAAGTGCTTTTTGCTTACTTCAAAGGCGGCCCTGTTTCGATCGTCAGCGGCGGCAGGGAATGGCTTGGCAGCATCCCGAAGCCTGCTTTCTGGCGTGCACCGATCTCAAACGATAAAGGCAATAATTTCTGTGTCAAGAGCGGTATCTGGTCTGCGGTCGACAGCTGGCAGCAGGCAGCGCATAAGATCGAGATCGAAAACGAAAAAGAATTCAAGATCACCTATCTCTATACTTCCCCTGCGATGCCGGGACTCGAAACGACGGTTTCTTACCATATTTCGGGCAGCAAGATGGATGTTTCCCTTGCCTATAAGGGCGAAAAGGGAAGACCGGAACTGCCGCTTTTCGGTCTGCGCTTTGCGACGCCCGTGCCGCTGTGCCGTGTGGATTGGACGGGTCTTTCGGGCGAAACCTATCCCGACCGCAAAAAAGGCGGTATCTTTGGTCAGCACAGCGAAGTTCCCGCAGCAGGTGATTATATCGTTCCGCAGGATCATGGCTGCCATGCCGATACCTACAACATGAAGCTGATCAAAGACGGCGCAGAGCTGCAGTTTGAAAAACTGGAAAAGCCTTTCCTTTTCTCTGCCGTTCCGCATAGCCCTGCGCAGCTCTCCGAAGCACAGCATCAATCCGAACTGCCGGCAATTTACCGCACAGTCGTGACGATCTCCGGCGAAATGCGCGGTGTCGGCGGCATCGACAGCTGGGGTTCTGTTCCCGAAGCACCGTATCATGTTTCGGCCGAAGAAGATCACAGCTTCTCTTTCCGCGTGCATCTGTAAAAAGATAAAAAAATCAGGACTTGCTTGGCAAGTCCTTTTTTTGTGCTGTTTATTTTTCCAAAATGGCGTAATTGAGCACGCCGTTGGCATCATAATTCACGGTTCCGTTTTGATAGGGTTCATATTCGGAATAATCGCTGTTCCGAACAAAAAGATAATACGTTCCTTCGGGGATGCCCTTGATAAAGCCTCGGCCGGTTCCGCCGGTAATTTCTACTGCGTATTCTTTGCCATCTTCCGAAACAAGTCCGCAATACAGCGTGAGTCCCGTTCGTGCATAAGTGATGGAATAGGCAAAGTCGGTGCGTTTCTCGGTGACGATGATGGTATTCAGGTTTCTTTGTTCGGTATTGGGCGAAAGCGCTTGGAAAGCGATCCCGTCGGTCCACTTGATATCGGGCGTGATTTCGTCTTTTTCTTTTTTGATAAAACCTGTATTTTTTGCACAGGCAGACGAACTCAGCAAAAGAAAAAATGCCAAAAATACAGCGATCGTTTTTTTCATTGCAGCCTCCATGAAAAAGCTGATTTTATTATAGCCTGACTGCGTTTGCAGCGGCAAGCGAGTTAAAGAAAGCTTAAGAAAAAATTAAAAAAGGTGAGCAGGTTCTTCTTTCGGAAAAACCGGCTCACCCTGTTTTTTAGTGATTATTTTTAATTATCCAAAGCCTCTGAAACGGCGATATCCACCGCATCGGCATTGGTCACGCCATCGTGGCTCGAAATCGCAATATTGCGGTTGACTTTTGCGTCATAGGTTCCGGCTTTGACGATCTCTGCCAAATCAATGCCGACGGTTTCTTTCATGCTCTCAAAGAGCTTTGCCATAACGGCAGGTACATTCGAAGAAACACTTTCCACACCGCTTGCATCGCCGCCGATGATCGTGATCTTATCGATCTGCGAAAGCGGCTCGGCAATTTTTCCGGCGATCTCCGGCAAGACACCGATGAGCATTTCTGCCATTGCTGCGGAATTATATTTCTGGTAAGCGATCGCGCGCTTTTCCATGGCTTCTGCTTCGGCAAGACCTTTTGCACGGATGGCTTCCGCTTCTGCAGCACCGACCATGCGGATACCTTCGGCTTCCTGTTCCTTGGCAAATTTTTCTGCTTCGGCGGTTGCTTTCATGGCTTCGGCTTTCATCTGCGTTTCAAATTTTTCCGCTTCAGCCTGTTTCTGTCTCTCGAAGCGTTCGGCTTCTGCCTGCTGTTCGCGTGCAAATCGCTCTGCTTCAGCCTGTTTTCTGATCTCGGCATCGAGCGCCATTTCACGGACTTCCGCTTCGCGCTGTTTGATGACGACTTCTTTTTCCTGCTTGGCGATGGAAGCATCTGCGGTTGCGATTTCTATGCTCTTGCGCTGTTCCTGTTCCTGAATGCTGTAAGCGGCGTCTGCTTCGGCGCGTTTGGTATCTTCAATGCGCTTGAGTTCGGATTTCTGCAGGGAAAGCTCGTTATTCTTCTTGGCGATCTCACGCTCTGCATTGACGCGTGCATCGTTTGCCTGTTTATCGGCAGCGGCTTTGGCAACGGCGATCTCTTTATCGGCTTCTGCCTTGGCAATGGCTGCTTTTTTCTTGATCTGTGCGATGTTATCGATACCGAGGTCATCGATGACGCCATTGGTATCGGAGAAGTTCTGTACGTTGAAGCTGACGACATCAAGACCCATTGCCGCAAGGTCCGGTGCGGAATTTTCCTTGACGAGTTCGGCGAATTTCTGACGATCGGAGACCATTTCTTCAAGACGCATACGGCCGACGATCTCTCGCATATTGCCTTCGAGGACTTCTCTTGCGATATTGGCGATGTAGGTCGTATCCTGATTTAAAAAGTTCTGTGCAGCTCGCTCGAGCATTTCCGGCTCGGAACCGATCTTGATATTGACGACAGCATCGACCTGAATATTGATATAATCCGCTGTCGGCACAGCATTGTTGGAACGGACATCGATCGCGATCAGGCGAAGGCTCAGTTTATCGAGTCGTTCAAGGAAGGGGATCTTGATACTGGCTTTGCCGATGACGGTCTTTCTGCGCAGACCGGAAATGATATAGGCTGTATCCGGCGGTGCTTTAAGGTAGCCCGTGGAAATAACGACGATCGCCAAAACGACCAGAATGATGCCCATAAGACCGCCGGGATTACCGAAAATTGCTTCTAAAAAACCCATGTGATTACCTCCGTTTTTTAAAAGATAATATTGTTTCCTTGTATAAATATTGTAGCATATTGTCGATGATTGTAAATAGACGGTGTTGAATATTTGCAAACCGGCAATAATCCCGTTTAACAAAAATTAAGCCCTTGGGCATATAATAAAAACAATCAGGCTCCGCAATATAAGGATTAGCCTTGAGAAAGTTTATTGCAGGTGTTATAATACCTATGGTATGACTATTTTTATAGTCTGCCATGAATCCCGAAGGAACAGGCACAGATGGAAAAAAGAAAAGAAGAACAGCTCAGCTATCGCCATGAACTGAAGTATTACATCAATTATAAAGATTATATCGTTCTTCGCAGTGCCCTTTCGCACGTCATGCGGCATGACAGCAACACAGGCAAGAAAGGGTATTACGATATCCGCAGCCTTTATTTTGACGATCTGGAAAATACGGCTTTAGTTGAGAAGATGGCCGGTACAGACCACCGTGCGAAATACCGTGTCCGCATCTATGATTATTCCGACAGGATCATCCGCTTTGAAAAGAAGATCAAAGAAGGCCAGTTCATCGCCAAAAAGAGCATCAAGCTCACAAAACAGGAGCTTGGGCAGATCCTTTCGGGCAAATATGATTTCCTTCTCGACAGAAAAGAACCCCTTGCCCGTGAGCTTTTTTTGGAGCTTGGCGCAAAGCAGCTCCGGCCCAAAGTCTTTGTCGATTATAAAAGAGAGCCTTTCATCTTCCCCTATGAAAACGTCCGCATTACCTTTGATATGGATTTAAAAAGCGGGATCGTCAAGGGCAATATCTTTGACCCGAACCTGCCCGTTATCCCCGTATTCAGAAACGGCTTGATGGTCCTCGAAGTCAAATTCAATAAATACCTCCCGGATTATATCCGCAGGGTTTTAGAAAATGCAGAAGGCGCGACACGCTCTGCAGTTTCCAAATATGTCCTTTGCAGGCAGTACGAAACGAACCTGTAAATCAATAGAAAATCATTACGATAGTTTTTTTCCAAGGAGGAAAATATGGCAGAAATTCTTCAGGCTTTTGCGCTTAGTGATCAGATCACGCTTATGATGGTTATCGCAACGCTGCTCGTCAGCTTCGTTTTGGGCATCTTCATCTACTTCATCTATAAACGCAGCTATCTGGGCGTTCTTTTCCAGAAGAGCTATGGCGTAGCCCTCATCATGATCACCATGGTCTCGAGCGTTCTCATCATGGTTTTATCGAGCAACATCACGCTTTCGCTCGGTACGATCGGTTCTCTTGCGATCGTTCGTTTCAGAACAGCCGTCAAAGACCCGATGGATACCGTTTTCATGTTCTGGGCATTGGCAGCAGGCGTCATCACAGGCGCACAGCTCTATACCGTTGCCATCATCGCAAGCGTTGTTCTTGGTATCTTCATGATCATCCTTTCCATGGTTAGAAGCCGCAGCAATATGCCCTATATCATGGTATTAAAATTCCAGGATGAAGCAAAGGCAGATGTACAGGAGATTCTCCGCCGTTTCCCGCAGGGTAAGCTCAAGAACAAGACCGTTTCCCGCGGCGTTATCGAAATGACGATCGAAATGAGCGTTGGCGATAAAGAGATCGCACTCATGGATCGTTTTGCCGATATTCCCGGCGTTTACGATGCAGCACTCATCAGCTACACAGGAGACATCGTCGCATGACGGATATGAAATTCTACTATTACGACAGCAGCTTCTATGTTGCTGTCGTTTCTGACATTTTTATGGCATTTGATTTCCATGATGCCGTTCCGGCGGAATTTTACCGCGATTTTCCGCGCGAAAAGGTCGCTTCTTTCCGCAAAAAATATTTCTTTACGAGCCACATCCATGCCGATCATTTTGAACCGACCGTTTTCAAATATGCCGGCGAAGGCGTAAAGTTCATTTTGGACGAGGCGATCCCTGCAGAAGAAAGCGAAAGGATCCTCCGCGTAAAAAAAGGCGATACCTATACGGATGAAGACCTGACGGTCCATGTTTTCGGTTCGACAGATGAAGGCGTTTCCTTTGGCGTAGAAGTCGCAGGCAAAAAGATCTTCCATGCAGGCGACCTGAACCTCTGGCACTGGACAAAGGAAAACAGCAAAAAAGAAGAAGCTGCGGCAAGAGAATTTTTTGAGAGCGAATTTTCCTATGTTAAGGAAAACTTTATGGCGCCGGATGCTGCGATGTTCCCCGTTGACAGCCGAATGAAAGGCGATTATGCCGAAGGTGCAAAGCGCTGTGCAAAAGAGCTTATGCCGAAGCTTTTCCTGCCGATGCATTTCTGGGGCGATTTCAAAGCGGCAAAGGATTTTGCGGCATTGGATCTTGGCGACGTCAAAGTTGCCGCACCGGAAGCTTTTGGGGAAATTAAGTTATAAATCACTTTTGAGCTTATAAGGGAGACAAAAAATGGAAAAAGACATTGAGAAGCTCAACATAAGGCTTCTTGAAAAAGAAGACAGAGATAACATCGATGCGTTCTTCCGCGGGCTTGGCGAAGAAGGCGAAGGCTTTTTCAACATTAACCGCGATAACGAAAAGAATGTCTATGCCTTTTTAGATGGCGAACTTCAGGACCGCATTTATTGGGCAGCTTTTGCGGAGACAGATGAAGGCGAAGAGATCGCCGGTATCGTTTTTCTTTGGGATATCAGCAAAAAAATCCCGTGGCTGGGCATCGGCATTACCGAAAAATGGAAGGGCAGACACCTTGGCAGAAGGCTGATGGCAGTTGCCAGAGATTATGCGGAAGCTTCCCGTGCAGGCGGTATTTGCCTCACGACATCGCAGAAAAATCTGCGTGGACAAGGGCTTTATGAGCGCATGGGCTATGAACGCTTGGGCGTACATTTAAACGGAGAGTTCCTCTATCTGCTCACCTTCCTGAATGAAGAAAAATAAAGAAAAGCGGCTTATCCGAAAGGGGTAAGCCGTTGTTTTTTTGTTTGGGGATAAGATTTTTGGAAGAATTTGGAAGTATATTGCGAGTAGACAATCCCTCAGTCTTTCGCTGTGCGAAAGACAGCTCCCTTTCACAAGGGAGCCTTTTTTGTTTTGGGGATTAAGTTTTTAGAAGAATTTGGAGGTTTGTTGTGGGTAAACAATCCCTCAGTTATTTTTGTAAACAAAATGACAGCTCCCGCGAGTTATTACTCGATGGCACAAGGGAGCCATTGGTTTTTTTATTTCAGATACAGCATTTTTAAGGCAAATTCACGGATGAACCCGGGGCAGATGGCAAAAATAAAGCAGAGCAGCTTATATTGGAAGCAGACCGCATAGTGCGCACGCAGGTGTTTTCTGTTTGCCGAGCGCCAGACCTCAAGTGCGGATGTCATGGGCGAAACGCCGTTTAATTCGTCGCGCTCAAAGGCAGCGATCGCACGCTCGCAGTCTTTGCCGTAGCTCATGTTTTTGGTAAAACGCCGTGCAGCCGTAAAGCCCGTTTTGGTATCGCCCGGTTCGACAACACACATTTCAATGTCGAATTGCCTGACCTCAAGCCTGACCGAAGAAACAAGCGATAAAAGTGCAGCCTTGCAGGCGCTGTAAACATTCTGATAAGGCAGCGGGATCCTTCCGGCAACGGAACCGATCACGACGATTCGTCCGCCTTGATTTTGCTTTCGCAGATGGGAAACGGCGGCTTTGATGACCCTTGCCGCACCGGTAAAGAGCGTATCGATCTCAGCGGCAAGCTGTTCGTCCGAAAAATCTTCAAATGCACCTGCTGTTCCAGCTCCGGCACATTGCACGACAAGGTCGATCTTTGCCATGGAAAAAGCTTTTGCAAAAGCTGCCTCGATGCTTTCATTGCTGCCAAGTTCAAGCGGTATCATTTCAGCAAAAGGGTTTTCTTTGGCAGAACGGGATGTCCCGATGACTCTCCAGCCCTTTTGATTAAAAAGCTCTGCACAGGCAAGCCCGATCCCGGAGCTTGCACCGGTAATAAAGACAGTTTTCATAAAAGTCGCCTTTCCATAGGAAATTTTGACTTTATTATAGCAAAAAAAGCATAAAAAGTCGTAAAAAATGCTCGTGAAACTGTTTTTTTCTGTAAAAAATCGTATATAATAAGAACAAACTGTGAATTGCGCTTGAATTGGATACTTGCTGCCAAAAACGGAGCAAACGGGAGCTTTTGCGAGATAAACATGGAAAAATATGTAAATTTCGCAAAAAATCGGAATTGCACGGCAAGCCCTGAACCTATAATATAATATTTGTTAGCACTCGAGGTCAAAGAGTGCTAACAAACCGAGATAAAACATAGAATGAATATAATTGGGAGGCCATTAACATGACAGTAAAACCCCTTGGTGACAGAGTCGTATTGAAAGCGACAGAAGTCGAAGAGACAACAAAGAGCGGCATCGTTCTTACCGGCACAGCAAAAGAAAAACCGCAGTATGCGATCGTTATCGCAGTCGGTCCCGGCGGCGTTGTAGACGGCAAAGAAGTTAAGATGGAAGTTGAAATCGGCCAGAAGGTCATTTATTCCAAATACAGCGGCACAGAAGTTAAGATCGACGGACAGGAACTCACGATCGTCCGCCAGAGCGACATTCTTGCAATCGTTGAATAAGCCCGTAATTAAGAAAGGAACTATATAGATATGGCAAAACAGATCAAATACGGCGAAGATGCCAGAAAAGCCCTTCAGGCAGGCGTTGATAAGCTCGCAGATATCGTTAAATCCACACTCGGCCCCAAAGGCAGAAACGTTGTTCTTGAAAAGAAATATGGCTCCCCCGTTATCACAAACGACGGCGTAACCATCGCTAAAGATATCGAACTCGAAGATCCCTTCGAAAATATGGGCGCACAGCTCGTTCGCGAAGTTGCAACAAAGACAAACGACGTTGCAGGCGACGGTACAACAACCGCTACACTTTTAGCACAGGCAATCATCCGTGAAGGCCAGAGAAACGTTGCAGCAGGCTCCAACCCGATGATCATCAAGAAGGGTATCCTTGCAGCAGCAGAAGCAGCTGTCGGCGCACTCTCCGAAATGGCACACGATGTTTCCGATACAAGCGAAATCGCACAGGTCGCTTCCATTTCCGCAGCTGATGAAAACATCGGCAAGCTCATCGCAGAAGCTATGGAAAAAGTCGGCAAAGACGGCGTCATCACCGTTGAAGAATCCAAGACAATGAAGACAGAGCTTGCAGTTGTCGAAGGTATGCAGTTCGACCGCGGCTATGCTTCCGCATACATGGTAACAGATAACGACAAGATGGAAGCTGTCCTTGATGATCCGGTCATCCTCCTCACAGAAAAGAAGATCAGCAACATCCAGGAAATCCTTCCCGTTCTCGAACAGGTCGTTCAGCAGGGCAAGAAGCTCCTCATCATCGCTGAAGATGTTGAAGGAGAAGCTCTGGCAACACTCGTCGTCAATAAGCTCCGCGGAACCTTCACCTGCGTTGCAGTAAAGGCTCCGGGTTTCGGCGACAGAAGAAAAGCTATGATGCAGGATATCGCAGCTTTAACAGGCGGCGTTGTTATCTCCGACGAAGTCGGCATCGACCTCAAGGAAGTTACATTCGATATGCTCGGCCGTGCAAGACAGGTCCGCGTTGATAAAGAAAACACAACGATCGTTGAAGGTTACGGCGACCCGATGGCTATCGAAGGCAGAGTCAACATGATCCGTGCTGAAATGGCTGAATCCACATCCGATTATGACATCGAAAAGCTTCAGGAAAGACTTGCTAAGCTCGCAGGCGGCGTAGCAGTTATCCAGGTTGGCGCAGCTACAGAAACCGAAATGAAGGAAATGAAGCTCCGCATCGAAGACGCTCTGGCAGCAACAAGAGCAGCTGTTGAAGAAGGCATCGTTCCCGGTGGCGGTACAGCCCTCATCAAGACAGAAAAAGCTGTTAAGGCTCTCTTAAAGGAAAGCACAGGCGACTTCAAGACAGGCGTTTCCATCGTTCTTCGCGCACTGGAAGAACCGATCCGTCAGATCGCAAAGAACGCAGGCTATGAAGGCAGCGTCGTTGTTGAAAAAGTCCGCGCAAACAGAAGCGAAGCATTCGGCTTCAACGCAGCGGAAGGCATCTATGTTGATATGATCAAAGCAGGCATCCTCGACCCGAAGAAGGTCACAAGAAGCGCACTCCAGAACGCAGCTTCCATTGCAGCTATGGTCCTCACAACAGACAGCATCGTTGCAGAACTCCCGAACCCCGCAGCAGACGCAGCAGCTAATGCAGCTATGGGCGGCATGGGCGGCGGTATGTATTGATAAATACAAGCCGATAAAGCATAAATAAAAGCATAAGATCCCGCCGGAGTATTATTTGCGCCGGAGGGATTTTGTGCAAAAAAGAAAAAATTTACAAAATGGAGAATTACCATGAGCGAAAATTGCACGCATAATTGCGAGACTTGCACCGCCAACTGCGCAAGCAGACAAGGCGGCAGCGCTGCACCGACATTCGCCGTTCCGAAGGAAACCACGAAGATCAAAAAGATCATCGCTGTTATGAGCGGTAAAGGCGGCGTCGGCAAATCTATGGTCAGCGCAACACTGGCAACACAGCTTGCCAAGCAGGGCCATAAGGTCGCTATTTTAGACGCAGATATCACAGGTCCTTCGATCCCGAAGCTTTTCGGCCTTCGCGGAAACCCCGCAGGCGATGATCAGGGTATCTTCCCCTTTGAATCCGAACAGCTCGGCATCAAGATGATGTCCACAAACTTCCTCCTCGAACGCGAAACACAGCCCGTTGTTTGGAGAGGTCCCGTCATCTCCGGCATGGTTCAGCAGTTCTATACCGAAGTGTATTGGGAAGACGTTGATTACATGATCGTCGATATGCCCCCGGGCACAGGCGACGTTTCGATCACGCTGTTCCAGTCCCTGCCGATCGATGGTATCATCATCGTCACATCCCCGCAGGAACTCGTTTCCATGATCGTGGCAAAAGCTGTCAATATGGCAAACATGGTCGATAAGCCGGTCCTTGGCCTTGTTGAAAACATGAGCTACTTTGAATGCCCCGATTGCGGCAAAAAGATTGAAGTTTTCGGCGAAAGCCATACGCTCGAGATCGCAAGCAGCTTCGGTCTTCCGCTTCTGGCAAGAGTACCGATCCAGCCCGAAATCGCAAAGAAGAGCGACGAAGGCAAGATCGAAGAGATCGATGCAAGCTGGCTGGATGATGCCATCACCATGATCAAGCTGATCTGAAATTGAATAAAAAGAGCAGGAGTATCTAAAAAAATGATACTCCTGTTTTTTATTGTATAAATATGTTATACTGAAAACAGCGATAAAAAGGATGGCCTGCCTATGAACCCCGATGACAAAAAATTTATGAAGCTTGCCCTGCATCAGGCAAAACGAGCAGCCATGATCGGCGAAGTGCCGGTTGGTGCGGTTATTGTGCAGAACGGTAAAGTCATCGCAAGAGGCAGAAACGAACGCGAAACAAAAAAATCGCCTTTGGCGCATGCGGAAATTCTGGCGATCGACCGTGCGGCAAAAAAACTCGGCGGTTGGCGGCTTTCGGATTGTACGATCTATGTGACATTGGAGCCTTGCCCGATGTGTGCAGGCGCGATCTTAAACAGCCGCATGAAAAGGGTCGTCTTTGGCGCATATGAGAAAAAAGGCGGTGCTTTCGGCTCGGCCTATGATATCAACGGCGTCGGCTTAAACCACAGCGCAGTCATCGAAGGCGGCGTATTGGAAGAAGAATGTTCCGCCATCATCAAGGAATTTTTCAAAAGAAGAAGAAAAGAAAACGACGCGGCAAAAAAAGCGAATGGATAGCGAAAGAGAGAAAAGAAATGGCAACAGTTGGCTTTGTAATAAACCCGATGTCCGGAAAGGATGTTCGAAGGATCGTCAGCAGCGCAACGACGATCGATAATCAGGAAAAAGCAAATATCGCGGAAAGAGCGGCCTATACGCTGCGTTCTTTCGGCGAAGAGCATAAAATCGTCCTCATGCCCGATGGTTACGACCTTGCAGACAGAGTTTTGAACCGCTTTACGCACCATGGGCTTGAAAATTGCGAGCTTTGCGATATGAAGATCGATGAAAACCACGGCGATACCACAAAATTTGTGAAAAAACTGCGTGAAGAAGGCTGCGGTCTTTTTATCGTCATGGGCGGTGATGGTACAAGCCGTGCAGCGGCAAAGGAAATCGGCGATGTTCCGCTGATCCCGATCTCGACAGGTACGAACAATGTTTACCCGCAGCACACCGAAGGAACCGTCGTCGGCCTTGCGGCTGCGGCAATTTTAGGCGGATGGGTCAAACCCGAAGATGCCTGCGAACGCTCGAAGCGGATCGAAGTCTATATCAACGGCGAATTTGTCGATATTGCGCTCATCGATGCGGTCATTTCTTCGCATCTGTATGTCGGCTCAAAAGCGATTTGGGAGATCGAAAGCATGAATGCGGTTTTTGCGGCACAGGCACACCCGGCAAGCATCGGTTTTTCGGCACTCGCAGGTGCAGTCGATGTCGTATTGCCGGAAGACGATAAAGGTCTTTTCATCGGTTTAACGGCAGAAAAGAAGGAATATCTCGCTTCCATCGCAGCCGGCAGGATCGAAAGCTTTGGCTTAACGGAAAAAGAGATCGTTCCCGTTGGCGGAAGCATCAAGCGCGTTATGGATATGGAAGGCATCGTTGCGGTTGATGGCGAACGTGAACGCCGCTTCCACAAAGGCGATACGCTGGAACTGAAACTGACGAGAAACGGCCCGATGAAGGTCAACGTCAACAAAACCGTCGCATTGGCACAAAAAGCCGGTATGTTTAAGGTCAGATAATGAATAGCTAAAGCCAGGTTGTATGATGCAGCTTGGCTTTTTTGTTTGCGCTGTTTGGGAAAACACCCTCTCCGTCCCTTTGGGACACCTCTCCCAAAGGGAGAGGCAAGAGCCAAATTCAGCGGATCCTATCGGGAGTGCAGCCGTTTTGCGAATCTCCGCCATTATTCCGCCATATTGCTGCATGAAAATACAATTCGGAATTGTTTCCGAAAGGTATATACTTATGCATCATTTTTGCATTTTGAAATGAAAAAACAAAGATTTCTTGACATGAATTTGATGTTGGAATACAATAATTAAGTACGAATATTTAAATAGTCATGAGGAAATTCCCTGCGGAAACGCATGGGTACGTTTTCTTTTTTCGTTTTTAACGGCGTGCAAAAAGTTTATTCACAAAGAAATCGGAGGAAAGAATATGAAAAAATTGCTCAAGCTGCTGGGCAAATATAAAAAATATGCGATCTTAACGCCTATTTTCGTATTCCTTGAGGTCGTTTTCGATACGGTCATCCCGGTTATTATGGGTCTCATCATCGATAACGGTATCAACGGGCCAAACGGCAGCGACATCCCCTATGTTTTAAAAATGGGCGGCATCATGATCGTTCTTTCGCTTTTGGCGATGCTGACGGGTGCTCTTTCGGGTCATTTCGGTGCGGTTGCCAGTACGGGCTTTACCAAGCATATCCGCATCAAGATGTTCAACAGGATACAGGACTATTCCTTTGCCAATATCGATAAATTCTCGACGGCTTCCCTTGTTACGCGTCTGACAAACGACAATATGCAGATCCGTATGGCGTTCATGATGATGATCCGTATGCTTGCGCGTGCGCCTTTGTTGCTTATCTTCTCGACCTTTATGGTCCTCAAGATCAACGCTTCGCTGGCGGTCGTCTTCCTGATCGCGATCCCGATTCTGGGAACGGGTCTCTTCCTCATTTCCTCAAAGGCACATCCGCGTTTTAAGGTCATGATGCGAAAGATCGACGCGATGAACGCAGACCTGCAGGAAAACCTTGTCGGTATTCGTGTTGTCAAGACCTTCGTCCGCGGCGAATATGAAAAAGCAAAATTCAGAAAATCTTCGGATGGTGTCCGCAATCAGCAGCGCTTTGCCGAAAAACTCGTCATCTTAAACAACCCCTTCTTTGAACTCGTCATGTATTCCTGCATGATCGCGATCTCCTGGCTTGGCGGTCAGTATATGATCTCTGGCGATATGACGGTCGGCGATTTCATGACCTATATTTCCTATATCCGTCAGGTACTCTTCTCGCTGATGCTCATCTCCATGTCGCTCATGCAGATCATCATCGCACAGGCTTCGATCGACCGTGTCCTCGAAGTTATTGAAGAAGACCTCGACATTACCGATGACGGCAACGATGAAAAACTCCTGCCCACAGACGGAAGCATCGAATTCAAAAACGTCAATTTCAAATATTTCAAGACAGGCAAAAAGAATGTTCTTTCCGATATTAACCTGAAGATCGAATCCGGTCAGACCGTTGGCATCATCGGCGGAACAGGCTCTGCAAAATCTTCGCTCGTACAGCTTATCCCGAGGCTTTACGAAGTCACGGAAGGTGAAGTGCTTGTCGGCGGTGTTGACGTCCGCAAATATAAGCTCGACAATTTAAGAAAAGATGTTGCGATGGTACTGCAGAAAAACGTTCTTTTCTCCGGCACGATCAAAGAAAACATCAAATGGGGTAAACCCGACGCAACAGACGAAGAAGTGATCGAAGCCTGCAAGGCAGCACAGGCAGATGATTTCATCAGCTCTTTCCCGAACGGATATGAAACAGAGCTTGGTCAGGGCGGCGTCAACGTTTCGGGCGGTCAGCAGCAGAGACTCTGCATCGCAAGAGCGCTGATGAAAAAACCCAAGATCATCATTCTGGACGACTCCACAAGCGCAGTCGATACCGATACGGATAAGCGCATCCGCACAGCCCTGAAGGAAAAGCTCGCCGGCATGACGACCATCATCATTGCACAGCGAATCGCTTCTGTACAGGATGCGGATCTCATCGTCGTTATGGATGACGGCAAGATCATCGAAACAGGCAACCACGAATCTCTGCTCGAATCGAGCGAGATCTACCGCGATTTGTATTATTCGCAGCTGCAGGGCGTTGAAGGTTAAGGAAAGGAGACAGCTATGGAAAGAAGAAGATATAAGCAGCTCCGTACCGCAAGGCCGGACGATATTCCGCAGACCATCAAGCGTGTCTTTGCCTATATGTTTAAGAACAAATGGCAGACAGCTCTCGTTTTCCTCTGCATCATGATCAGCAGCTTGGCAAACGTCGCAAGTTCCTATTTCTTTAAGCCGATTATCAACGACTATGTTGTTCCCTTCATCGGGCAGGATAACCCCGATCTCACGAATTTTGCCTATATGCTTGTCGTTATGGCATTGATCTATCTCGTCGGTGTTGTTTCGACCTATGCCTATAAGCGCATGATGAGCGTCATTTCGACAGGCGTTCTGGCACAGATCCGCTACGACCTGTTCAACCGCCTGCAGGATCTCCCGATCCGTTATTACGATACGCATACGCATGGTCAGATCATGAGCTTCTTTACGAACGATACCGATACGATGCGACAGATGATAGCGGATACTTTCCCGCAGTTCATTTCCTCCATCGTGACGATCGTCGGCTCTTTCACGATGATGGCGATCTTAAGCCCGGTGCTGATGATCATCACTTTGGGTATGCTTGCCGTCATGCTTTTCATTACGATCACGCTCGGTAAACGCAGCCGTGAAAACTTCAAGATCATTCAGCGTGCAGCCGCAGACTTAAACGGCTATTCCGAAGAAATGATCTCCGGCCAGAAAGTTATCAAAGTCTTCTCCTATGAAGACAACATCAAAGCCGGATTCTATGATATTGCCGAAGAAATGCGCGTTGCCGGAACCAAGGCAAACAGCTTCGCCAATATGCTGATGCCGATCATGGGCAACCTTTCGTATATTGCCTATGCGATCACAGCGGCTGTCGGCGCAGTTATGACGATCAACGGCAGTTTTGACGTCGGTTCTCTTGCCTCCTTCCTTCTTTATTCGAGGCAGTTTTCCGCACCGATCGGTCAGCTTTCGCAGCAGTTCAACTATGTTATGATGGCGCTTGCAGGCGCAGAGCGAGTCTTCCGTCTGCTCGATACGGATAAGGAAGTTGACGAAGGCAACGTTACCCTCGTCAATGCTATCGAAAATGAAGACGGCAGTCTTACCGAAACAGAAGAACGCACCGGCATCTGGGCATGGAAAGACCCCGAAAACGGCAATGCACTCACGAGAGTCCGCGGCGATGTTCGCTTTGAAAATGTCATCTTTGGCTATGAAGAAGGCAAAACAGTCCTCAACGATGTTTCCTTCTATGCGAAACCCGGCCAGAAGATCGCACTTGTCGGTTCGACCGGTGCAGGCAAAACGACGATCACAAACCTCATCAACCGCTTCTACGATGTTCCCGATGGCAAGATCCGCTATGACGGCATCAACATCAACCGCATCAAAAAGGCAGACCTCAGGCGTTCGCTCGGCATGGTACTGCAGGATACGAACCTCTTTGCCGGAACGGTTATGGATAACATCCGCTATGGCCGACTCGACGCAACCGATGAAGAAGTTATCGCAGCCGCAAAGCTTGCCAATGCCGATTCCTTCATCACGATGCTGCCCGATGGTTACCAGACGATGCTTACCTCCAACGGTGCAAACCTTTCGCAGGGTCAGCGCCAGCTCTTAAACATTGCAAGAGCCGCCGTTGCAAGCCCTCCGGTGCTCATCCTCGACGAAGCGACAAGCTCCATCGACACGCGAACCGAGCACCTGATCGAAGCCGGTATGGACGAGATCATGAAAGGCCGTACGGTATTCATCATCGCACACAGACTTTCGACCGTCCGCAACTCCGATGCGATCCTTGTTCTTGAAAAGGGCGAGATCATCGAACGCGGTGATCACAAGACGCTGCTTGACCTGAAGGGACGTTACTACAAGCTCTACACAGGCGCTGCGGAACTCGACTAAGCAGCCTACACCGAGTTTTTCCGCAGGAAATACTCGCTTGGGCTGAATTTTCAATGTTAGAGATAGATGGTAGAGGGGATACAACCTAAAATCAGACGGTTTGGTCTTGAGAAGTTGCTTTTTAAGCAGCCTGAAATCAAAATCTCTAAATGACGGAGCTTCATAAAACAGCTGCATTCCCGGCAGGATGACCTGCCGGGAGTGTTTTTGTATATACACTATGTGATAGCATCAGCTGAACAGTTAGACAAATGTGAATGGTGCCGACAGATGTTAACCTTGCTTAGGTGACCGAACAAAGTGAGGTCGGAGAAAGTGAGTTCCCTCTCAGTCACGGCTAACGCCATGCCAGCTCTCCCAAAGGGAGAGCCAAGGTTGCTTCCGATCAAGTCTCTTTCATTGTTTAAAAAGAACAATCCGCATAGAGCCCATCCGACTATTGAAAAGACGTGAATAATTATGTATAATGTTTTGTGTATTGTCGGGTATTCGATGCAAAAACAGAAGGGTAATATACGGCGAAAAGGGGAGTATCTTTTCCTGAGCTCTACCGCCAAAAAAGCCGCATTTCCCAAGGCAGAACAAGCGAAACCCGAACGGAGGTAAAAATGAATAACAAAACACTTCGCTTTACAGTAACAGCGATGCTCGCAGCACTGACTTTTGTCCTTGGCATGACGCCGATCGGTATTATCCCGATTCCGCCGGCAAACGTCACGATCATGCACATTCCCGTCATCATCGGCGCACTCGTCTGCGGCAAATGGACAGGTGTATTTTTAGGCTTCGTCTTTGGCCTGACGAGCACGATCCGCGCATTTACAGCGCCTTCGGCTCTGGTTTCGCCTTTAATGGGCGTTTCCCCGATCCTTGTCATCATCATGTCGATGTTTTCGAGGCTGATGATCCCGCTGGTTGCCGTCTTAGTGCATGACCTTATCGCCAAAAAGAGCAGTAAGATCGCACTTCCCGCTGCAGCAGCCTGCGGAACACTCACCAACACGATCCTTTACCTCGGGCTGATGCTCGTCTTCTATGTGCTTTGCGGGATCGATTCTGCGGCAGTTCTCTCTGTTATTGCGGGCGTAGGCGCTCTTAACGGCTCTTGCGAAGCTTTGGCAGCGGTCATCCTCTGCACACCGATCGTTTTGGCGGCAAGAAAGTTTTTAGGCAATAAATTATAAGGAAGCAGGAATTTAACTATGATAATGGTTCTCGATGTTGGCAATTCCAATATTAAGACAGGCATTTTTGAGGGCGAGACCCTTATCCATTCCTGGAGAATGTCAACAGACAGAGTAAAATCTTCCGATGAGTATGGCATCCTCGTTTGCTCTTTCTTCAGGCATCTTGGGCTGAAAACGGAAGATGTCGAAGGCATTATGATCTCTTCGGTCATCCCTTCGATCAATTATACACTCGAACATATGTGCCGGATCTATTTTGATCTGACGCCGATCTTCGTCGGACCGGGAATCAAAACGGGGATCAACATCCTCTATGATAACCCGAAGGAACTCGGCGCAGACCGCATCGTCAACGCTGTTGCAGCGTATGAGCTCTATGGCGGAGAAGTGCCGCTTATTACGATCGATTTCGGTACGGCAACGACTTTTGGTGCAGTTTCGGCAAAAGGCGAGTTCTTAGGCGGGCTTATCTGCCCGGGAATCAAGATCTCTGCGGAAACACTGACCGAAAGCACAGCGAAGCTCCCGCGAATCGAGCTTGTCAAACCCAAAACCGTGATCAATAAAAATACTGTCGGCTGTATGCAGGCAGGTATTATTTACGGCTATGTCGGACAGGTCGATTATATCATCCGCAAGATGAAGGCAGAGCTTGGCGGAACGGCAAAAGTCATCGCAACGGGCGGTCTTTCGGGGCTTATCGCCGCGGAAACTTCGGTTATTGATGAAGTCAATGCGCTCCTGACATTACAGGGGCTTTACCACCTCTATAAAAAGAACGTCGCTTGAAAGGAGACGGAAACATGAAAAAAATTGATATTGCAATCCTCGGCTTAGGCACCGTCGGCGGCGGAACCTATCAGGTTATTGAAAGAGAAAGAGAACAGATCGCCAAAAAAGAAGGCTTTGAACTGAACGTCAAAAAGGTTCTTGCGCTCGATTATTCTGTTCCGATCCCGGATGAAAAAAAGGCAAAAGACATTGAAGAGATCGTAAACGACCCCGATATCAAGATCGTTGTTGAGCTGATCGGCGGCAAAACCGTTGCGAAAAAGTTCATTCTTGCAGCGCTGAAGGCAGGCAAGACCGTTGTTTCCGCCAATAAGGAACTCATCGCAAATTGCTGGCAGGAGCTTCAGGATGCGGCAATGGAAACAGGCGCAGGCTTCTATTTTGAAGCATCCGTCGGCGGCGGTATCCCGATCCTTCGCAGTGTACAGGAATCCCTGCAGGCAAATACGATCCGTTCGCTTTCCGCGATCATCAACGGCACAACAAACTATATCCTGACCAATATGGAAGACAACGGCAGTGATTTTGATGTTGTTCTGAAGGAAGCACAGCAGCTCGGCTATGCAGAAGCAGACCCGACAAGCGATATCGAGGCTTTCGACAGCATGTATAAGCTTTCGATCCTTTCTTCCCTGGCTTTCGGCGTTCATATTCCGATCGATCACATCCACCGCGAAGGCATCACAAGGATCACAGGGCTTGATATGCAGCTCGCACATGAGCTCGGCATGACGATCAAACTGCTCGCGATCGCAAAGAAAGACGGCGACACCGTTGAAGCTCGTGTTCACCCGACGATGATCCCACTTTCGCATCCGCTGGCAAACGTCAAAGGTGTTTTCAACAGCATTTTCATGAACGGCTCGGCTGTTGGCGATGTCATGTTCTATGGCAGAGGCGCAGGCGATTTCCCGACGGCAAGCGCTGTTGTTTCCGATATTATTTACGCCGTCAACGCAGACGGCAAGCATAAATATGCTCCGTATATCGGCAAAGACGACCCGAACGTTATCTTCAATACCAACTGGACGAGCTCCTATTATCTGCGCTTCTCCGTTGCGGATAAACCGGGCGTACTTTCCGCCATTACGGGTATCATGGGCAAATATAACGTCGGTATCGCTTCCGTTATTCAGAAAGGCACAGGCTCGGATGACGTTCCGCTGATCTTCGTTACCTATGATACAAAGGAAGAAGACATGAACGCTGCATTGAAAGAGATCTGCCTCCTCGATGCTGTCAACGAAGTTTCTTCCTGCATCCGTGTTGAAGCATAACCAAATTAGTTTGAAAAATAATAAGCCTCCCTGTATGGGAGGCTTTGTTTTATTTATTTCGCAGAATCTTTTTGGTAGTAGAAAGAATTTCTGCCATCGCACGAAGTTCAGCAGGACTGCAATCAGAAGTCAGATCGCTGATCATGCGGTTTGAAATATGTGCATTTTTTGTTAAACTTCCATAGACGATTTCGTCAAGTGAAGCATCGAGTGCATTGGCGATTGAAATTAGGGTAGGCAGACTCAGCTTGGTTGCAGCTCTTTCAATATGAGAGATATTGGATGGCTCTACACCGGAGATTTCTGCTAAATAGGCTTGCGTCCAACCTTTCTTCTTTCTATATTCGCGTATTCTCAAGCCGATGCTGTCATAATCAATCAAGCTTTTTTCCAAAAAAGATTCCTCTGTTTCGACATATTTATAATGTTATTGTATGTCCGAATTGGATATGTTAGTATAATTTATATGTCCGAATAGGATATACAATCATATAAAATGCAAAAGAGGAAAGAAAAATGCGTATATGTTTTTTTGGGCACAGGGATACGCCGATGGAAACGGAAGAAAAGCTTAAAAAGATATTGGATATACTTTTGCAAAAAGAAGAATCATTTTGTTTTTATATTGGACAGCAGGGGAATTTTGACGATATGGCACTTCGTGTATTGGAAAAAATGAAAAAGAAATTTCCCAAAATGGAAATAGTCAGAGTGATTGCTTATCTGGAAGAAGCGCAAAACGGAATAGAAAGCCTTTATCCCGAAGGACTTGAAACAGTGCCCCGAAAATTTGCTATTGTCAGGCGAAATGAATGGATGGTTGACCATGCGGATCTGATCATTGTCTATCTTAGTCGTTCTTTTGGTGGTGCAGCAAAAGCTTTTTCGTATGCAAAAAGAAAAAGGAAAAAGATCATCAATTTATATGAATAAAAAACACCTCCCTGCGAGTTTTCGCAAAGCGAATACTCGATCACAAGGGAGGCTTTGTTTTTATTTTTTACTTGAATTCGACCTGAAGCGGATCTCGCTCAACAAGCCTGCGGAAGGTAATATCCGGAATACCGGCCATCAGGACACCTTGAATCGTGAGATCGGCAGGAAGACCGATCGCCTCTGCAATGGGACCCATATATTCCTCGTGGCAGGCAAGGCGTTCAAAAATACCTGCCCAGCAAGTGCCAAGCCCGAGTGTCGGTGCGGCAAGCGCCATGAATGTCAGCGAAAACTGTGCATTTTCACGGCCGCGGTGATCATATTTTTTGGAAAGCGCAAAGATCAGCTCGGTGCAGTCACGAAGGATGCCGTCAACACCCGTCTTGCGATATTCCGCAACACAATTTGCGATCCAGCCAAGATCGGGATTCTTCGGGCAGAATTCATCGGCAGCTTTGCAGAATACATCGAGGATCTTGCGGATCTTTTCGCGTCCTTCAACGACGATGTAGCTGATGCCCTGAGAATTGGAGCCTGTCTGCGGGTAACGGCCAATGTCCAAAAGTCTCAGCATCGTTTCTCTTTCGGGAAGCTCTTCCTTATAGAAACGGACGGATCGAGCCGTGCGTAAAAATGCTGCAGCATCTTCATACGAGGGAATATAAACCTCACGCTGACGCGGAGATTTCGGGTTTTCGATCGCATCAACGGGGCAGACAGCCACGCAATGCCCGCAGGCGTTGCACTTGCTTTCGTCGATGACGGGACCGTTTTTGGTGAGCGTGATCGCTCTGCGGCAGACTTTTGCGCAAAGTCCGCACTGAATACAATTTGCCATGAGTTGCCTCCTTAAAATGTCTTAAAGCAGTTCGCAGTCAAGCGGATTTCTTTCCACAAGCCTGCGGTAGCTTACATCCGGAACACCGAGCATCAGAACGCCGGCTATTTTTTTGCCTTCGGGAACGTTTAAAAATTCCCTGAAAGGCGCACTGTATGTTTCCGAAAGGGCAAGATCTTCAAAAAAGCCTGCCCAACAGGTTCCAAGACCCATCGTCGGCGCCAAAAGCGAAATGAATGTCAGCGCAAACTGACCGCTTTCCCTTGCACGGGGATTATTTTCATCGGCGATCGCTGCGATGAGGTAAGGCGCACCTCTGAAAACGATATCCTGTTTTCTGCGCCTGCAAGCCCAGGAAACGGCAGCCGTTCCACGGAAAGCAGGGTCTTCTTTGCCGATGCGGATGCCTTCTTCGATAAATAATGCGAGAAGCTTTTCGACTTTTTCCCTGCCGCATAAAACGCGGTAGCCGATGCCCTGTGTATTTTTGCCCGTCTGCGGGTATCGGCCGATATCGAGCAGTTCACGGATCTTTTCTTCGGGGATCGCTTCGTTTTTATATTCACGGATCGAGCGGACAGAACGCAGATAATTTGCCGCTTCCTTTGGCGAAGGCAAGGGCAAGATTTCCTCCTGCCTTGCCGAAAGCGGATTTTCGATCGCATCAACGGGGCAAACGGCTACGCAATGACCGCATCGATAGCACTTTTCCGTATCGATAACGGGGCCGTTTTCCGTAAGTTCGATCGCACCGATGCAGACTCTTTGGCAAAGTCCGCACTGCATGCATGTGTTACTTTCCATTAAATTGCCTCAGCTGTTCAGCTTTGCGAAAACGCCCGTAAGGCCGTTGTAAGCTTCTTCAAAAATGCCGAAAAGCTTTTCATAGACGGCGAAATTTTCGGGATTCGGTTCGATCGTGCGTGCAGGTTTGTTGAATTCTTCGACGACTTTGAAATCGGGGAATGCGCCAATACCGACACCGCAGGCGATCGCTGCGCCAAGGGAGGTTGCTTCTTCGATATATTCGGGAACGATGAGCTTTCTCTGCCAGATATCGGCAAGCATCTGCAGCCATTCCATACCTCTTGCACCGCCGCCGATCATCATAATATCCTCAACGGGGAATTTACTGTTGATGACGTCAAGGATGACCTTCATATTGTAGCCGACGCCTTCGAGGACGCTGCGGATCATATCGTTTCTTGTCGAAGTGAGCGTAAGGCCAAGGAAGCAGCCCTTTGTATTCGGGTTCCAACGGGGGCTTCGCTCGCCTAAAAGATAGGGCAGGAAGAGCAGATTATTCGCACCTGCAGGGCTCTTTTCCGCGAGCTTGTTGATGAGCTGATAGGGGCTGATGCCTTTTTCGGCAGCTTCCAGAAGTTCGGGATCGCAGAGGTTGTTTTTGACCCAGCTATAGGAATAACCGGCTGTCTGCATCGTGCCGTTGGGCGTATAAAGCGAAGGATCAAGATGGATCCAGTTGAATGTACGCATTTCGGGATCAAAGAAGGGTTCGTTTGCCGCTGTGGAGATCCATGCAGAGCTGCCCATCGAGCAATAGGTCTTACCGAGCCTTGCAACGCCTGCACCGACCGTTGCACAGGAACCATCACCGCCGCCGATAACGACAGGTGTACCTTCGAGAAGACCGCATGCTGCAGCTGCTTCTTTGGTAATGGTTCCGGCAATATCGCTCGAAGGATGCACTTCGGGTAAAAGGTCCGCACGAATTCCCGTTGCCGCAATGATCGCGGGAGACCATGTGCGCTTTGTCATATCAAAGAGGTTCATGCCGCCGGCATCGGAATAATCCGTGACGAAATTGCCAGTCAGTTTATAGATGATATAGTCCTTTGCGTGGAGGACCTTTGCCGCTTTTTTATAGACATCGGGTTCGTTATCACGTACCCACATGAGCTTTTCCAAGCTGTATGCAGGGCTGATGCGGTGACCTGTTGTTTTATAGATGAACTGCTGACCCAATTCTTTTTCGAGAAAATCGGCCTGTTTTGTGCTGCGCTGGTCTGCCCAGATGATCATCGGGCGAAGCGGTTCGCCGTCTTTATCGACAAGAAGGCAGCCCATCATCTGTGCGGAAAAGCTGACGCCGCCGATGTCGCTTGCGGTAACGCCTGCTTTTTCCATCAAGGTGATGGTCGATTTGCAGACAGCTTCCCACCAGTCTGCGGGGTTCTGTTCGACATAGTTGACGCCGGGATAATAGGTCGGGTATTCATATAAAGAGGAAGCATAGAGCTTTCCGTCGAGTCCGTATAAAGTCGCTTTGTTTCCGCTTGTGCCGAGGTCGTGTGCAATGAGGAATTTTGCCATAATATACCTTTCAGGAAGTGAGACCCAATGCGTTATTTTGCATTGGGTCTTTTCTTATTTTCAGAGTTCGATGCAGGCCATGGTAGCCGGGAGTTCATGCTGTGTGTTGACTTTGCCGGGGTCTGTAACAAGGTCGAAGCAGGATGCGATAAGCATACCGTTCCAGACGATCGGTTCGCCGGGCTGATCAAGCTCGCCGTGGAGTCCATCGCTGTCGGGGCTTTCGGCAATGCGTTCGAGTTTGCCGTCGGGCGTCATGCGGCAGATCGCATTGGCAGAGAAGTCTGCGATATACATCATGCCGTCTTTATCGATGAACATACCGTCTGTGCTCTTGAGCTGTTTCGGGTCTTTGGCAAAGGGTTTCTTGCTCTTGACTAAGCCCTTTTCATCGAGTTCGATCTTCCAGATTTCACCATCGCCGAAGTTGCCGACGAAAAGATTGCCTTCTGCGTCAAAGACGATGCCGTCAAGACCGTACTGACAATCGGGATCGTTTGTGATATACCAGTCGATGAGGTTCTTATCTTCGAGTGTGTTGGTGATCTCGATATTTTCTTCATCGGGAGAGAAGCGGTAAATACCGGAAACGAGCTTGCCCGAAGGATCCTTGACGGGTGTCATGGAGCTTTCCGTAACATAGAGGTAGCCCTTGTGATATTTGATGCCGTTGGGGTGTTCCATGCCTGTTGCAATGGTCTTCCAGGAAAGAATGTTGCCGTCATCATCAACGGTGACTTTCAGGATTCTGCCCTTGTTTGCCCAGTCGGGTCTGTCTGCTTTCCAGCCGGGGTTATCGACGATATAGATGTTGTAATCTTCGTCGAAGCAGATACCCATGTTTCTGGCAACGCCGATTTCCGGGTGAACCGGTACTTCAAACCATTTGGAGATATTTCTGTCTTTATCGAAGCGGACGACAACACCGGGAACGCTGTCATCTGCAAAGTTGGGGCAGGATAAAACGAGGTTGCCGTGGCGGTCAACTTCCATGCCGTCGGGTGTGACGATATAATCGGGAAGGATTGCGAAAAGTTTGGAATTGTACATAGTGATTCTCCTTATTTGTCAGAACTTGATGACGATCTTTTTCTGTGCCTGTCCTGCGGCAACTTTTTCAAATGCGCCTAAAATATCGCTGAAGGGGATGACATCGGAAATGAAATCATAGGGGTTGAGGACGCCTGCTTTGATCCATGCAGCGATCTGTGTATGTGCTTCGGCTTCTTCGAGCTTGAGCGGGAACTGTACGAACTGCAGTGTCCAGTTATAGGGTGCGCGGCTCCAGTCGAGGTTCATGCCGAGTTTCGGGGAAATACCGTAGCAGCAGATCTTGCCGTTGTATTTGACGAGTCCCATTGCCTGGTTGATGAGTGCGTTGATGCCGACAGCATCGACGACGAAATCCGCACCTTCGGGGAGGATCTTTTTGATCTCGCTGTCAACGTCAACTTTTGTGCTGTTGAAGACGATATCTGCGCCTAAGCGTTCAGCTTCTGCGGCTTTTTCGTCTGTGATGTCGATCGTGATGACGGGCGCAAGGCCTAAAAGCTTGGCAAAGCGCGTGAAGCAAAGACCGACAGGACCTGCGCCGAAAATAACGATGGATTTATTGGGTTCCATCTGGAAGCGCTTCATGGCGGAGAGAACTTCGCGGAAGGTGATGATCATAGCAGCCGCAACGGGATCGCATACATCGTTGACGACGGTCTGTGCATAGTAGCCTTCGGAAAATTCGGGAGTTCCCGGGCCCATGCCGTTTTTGATGTAGGCTTCTTTATCGCCGACGACGCAGTATTCGCTGTATGCGCCCCAGCCGGAAGCATAACCATCGGGATTGCCCTCGAGGAAAGGCAGAAGAACGATGTCGCCTTTTTTATAGGAAGTGACTTTGCTGCCGACTTCGACAACTTCGCCAACACCTTCATGCCCTAAAACAGCGGGATAGGTATCAAAATTTTTGAATGTGCCGTGAATGATCTTCATATCCGTGCCGTTGCATACGCCGCAGGAAAGCATGCGGACGAGTGCCTGGCAATCGTTATATGTGGGAATGGAAAGCTCCTCTACGGAAAGTTTTCCCTGTGCATCAACTACTAAGCCTTTCATAATGTCCTCCGATGTGATTTATATATTGAAAGTTTCTAATGCTACGTTGGAAGTATTTCTGACCGAAGACAGATTCGTTATTATCGCAAATCTGAATTACTGTAGTCAGGTTTATAAAACAATGGAAGTATTTTTGACTGAAGTCAAATTTGTTTTTATCGTGAATCCGTATTACTGCAGTCAGGTTTATAAAACGTTGGTAATTTATCCGACTGAAGTCAACTTCGTTATTATCGCAAATCTGAATTACTGTAGTCAGGTTTATAAAACGTTGGTAGTTTATCTGACCGAAGTCAAATTTGTTTTTATCGCAAATCTGTGCTGCTGAAGCTGTAGTTTATACTTTTTTCAGTCATCGACCGGCATGACCGAAGCCGGGTTTAAGTGTACGCGCAGAACGATCCCCGGATAGAGGAATGCACCGCAATCGACTTCATCGCCTCTGCGGACAAATTCGCATACCCATTCGCCGTCTTCTGTAAAGTGACCTTCCTCAATGGTGAAAGCGGTGAGTTCGCTTGCCGCTCTGGATTGATAAGTTCTCGTCGGGTAAAGATCATCCGGATCGGACCTGAGCAGGAAGTTTGCAGTAAAGCCGACGCCTGCGATGTAGTATTCCGTCGGCGAAGCTTCATAGACGATGGCACGGCCGCGTTTGTTGAAGATATCGGGATCATCGTTCAAAAGCGAACCGATCCGCATATTATAGCCGAGTGCTCTTCCTTTGGCGTTTTTGGTCGTATAGTTGAAAGTAATATGATATTTTTCGCGCTTGACATAGCTGAAGTTTTGGAATTCTTCCTGCGTGACGCAGAAGATCTTATCCGTTCCGCCGTGACGAAGGAGCATCGGTGACATCAGCTGTATGATCTGCATGGAATCAGCAACTTCTTTTGCCGCATCGGTAAGGCTGCCATCCCCTTTCAGCGTACTTTCCGCACCGAAACCGCAGATGCCGATCGCATTGTAATCCGCAGCGGCATGGATGATGTTCAGCCCGAAGGCTACGCCGCCTGTACCCGTTTCGGGAATGAAAAGCGGATTGCCGAGTCTTGCGTGTGCAGCGCAGGTGCGAAGGTATGCGCTCTTATGTGCAAGGTAAATATCCGCAGCAAAGCAGCAGATCGTCGGTGCAGCTTTCTGGAATATTTCCAAAACTCTGCCGACAGCTGCACCCGAAGGATAGCTTTGTCCGCCAACTTCCTGTCTGTTTTCGCCGATGGATGTGTTG
This sequence comes from Clostridiales bacterium, assembly GCA_015056045.1. Taxonomy (GTDB): domain Bacteria; phylum Bacillota; class Clostridia; order Christensenellales; family Christensenellaceae; genus SIG371. The sequence continues at coordinate 38,251 of SVGZ01000004.1, forward strand.
ACGTAAAGCGGCATATCGGGATAGATCTCTTTTCCTGCGGAGGCGATTTCGTCGATCGCTCTGCCGAAATAGTAAGAAGAAAAGGCTTCGTTTGCATAGCGGCCGAAGCGACCGTTCCAGCTGTTGTCACGATGGCTTGCGCCGGAATCTTCGAGTTCAACGCCATCAAGTACAGCGGGAACACCCAGATCAAAATCTGCCTGCCCGAGTTTGCTGTAATCACGGTCTGTCGGGTATAGGCCAAATTCATTTTCGACCTGAACGGCGATGACTGTCCGTTCTTTTTCATCAAATGCGCGGATGCCTTCCATCAGTCTGACAAAGGCTTTTTTATCTGCCTCGATCGTTTCGCGGCAATGCGGCGACATCATCGGAACGACACCGCCATCGGCATGATGGGCAAGCCTGAAACGACGGGGATCTGCCTTTACCCAGTTCGGGACATAGGTCAGGTCGCAGTTTTTGCTGAAACCGAACCAAAGAATGACAAGGTGAAGACCGCTTGCGCGTACACGGCTGATGAGCCATTCCACCATGGAAAGATCAAAAACGCCTTCTTCGGGTTCGAGCTGATACCAATACACCGGTACTTCGAGCGTATTGCCATGGTATTGCTTGACGGCGGAAATGCTTTTATCGATCATTTCGGGGCTGCCGTTGCTGGAGTTATGACTCTGCAGACCTAAAACATAAATGGGTTTTCCGTTTTTATCCTTAAAAATCGTTTGCATATATAAGTCCTCCGCTTATCATAAAGCTTCGCAAAACGCCGATGTAATGGGATTATTCTATATTGATATGTTAACACGGAAGCCCGTTTATTTCAATATTTGCCGCATGATTGCGCAAATTATCTTAAAAAGGGAAAGATTTTTCAATTTCCATTCCATGAAGAATATGGTAGAATTTTGTTGAAAAGCTTTTTGGAGGCTATGATGAGATACGACTGCGTGATTTTTGACCTCGATGGGACCTTGCTCGATACCTTGCCCGATCTTATTTCTTCGGTCAATCATACGCTCAGGCTGAATGATATGCCGGAAAAGGAAGCTGCCTATATCCGCAGCATGGTGGCGAACCCCGGAAGAGAATTTTTCAGGCTCTGTATGCCGCCGGAATTTGCAAACGATGCGGATATGATCGATCGCTGTTATGCGGATTTCCGCAGGCATTACGATGTGCATCTGGCAGATGAAACCGCACCGTATAACGGCGTTAAAGAGCTTCTTTCTTCTCTTAAAAAAATGGGCATCAAACTTGCCGTGATCTCCAACAAAGCGGATCATGCCGTAAAAATGCTCATAGAGAAAAACTTTCCCGCTGTCTTTGACGGCGTCATCGGCGAAGGAAACGGGCTTTTGCCAAAGCCTGCGCCGGATATGTATCTGCATTTAAAGGAAAAACTGCAGTTTGAACAGGCTATCTATATTGGCGATACGGAATTTGATATTCGTTTTGCCCGTGCGATCGGGATCGACTGCGCTGCCGTGAGCTATGGCTACCGCGAAGAAGATGTTTTGATCGCGGAAAAACCTGACTATATCGCTGCCGATGCGGAGGAACTTCTTCATGCATTATCGGCAAATGGAATTTCGGAGGATGATCATGGAAAACAGAAAATATGATGCGGTCATTTTTGACCTTGACGGAACACTTCTCAATACTTTGGGCGACCTCACCGCAGGCGTCAACTATGCGATGGATCAGTTCGGTTTTCCGCACCGCACGATCGATGAAGTTGAGCGCTTCATCGGCAACGGCGTCAAAGTATTGATCGATCTTTCCGTTCCCGCAGGCACAGACGAAAAAACAGCGGCAGATTGCCTCGCCGTTTATAAAGAATATTATTCGACACACCTCGATGTCTACACAAAACCCTATGAAGGCATCCGTGAGCTGCTCGTTTCCTTAAAAGAAGCCGGCATGAAAACGGCCGTTGTTTCCAATAAATATGACAGCGCAACAAAGCACCTGGCAAAGCTGCATTTCGACGGACTTTTAGGTTTTGCTCTGGGCGAGAGAGCCGATATCAAACGCAAACCTGCACCGGATGCGCTTTTCTATGCCATGGAACAGATCGGCGCAAAGAAAGCCATCTATGTCGGTGATTCCGAAGTGGATGTCAAAATTGCAAGAAATGCCGGCATGGAATGCATCGGCGTATCCTGGGGCTTCCGCGGAAGAGCACGCCTCGCGGAAGAAGGCGCTGATTTCATCATAGATAAGCCCGAAGAACTTCTCCCCATCGTTCTGTAATTTTCAGAGGAAAAACATGGTAAACATTCATACAGACAGACGGATCAACATTTTCTGGAACGGATTTCTGAATAAGAAAAAATTGCCCGAGAGCACAAGATGCCACAGGATCTTTGCTTTTTCGCCCGATCAGCGCGAATCGATGCGCCTTTTACGCCTTGCTTATGCGGGGAAAAAGGAGCTGATCTTTTCGTCCTTCAATTCCTATACGGATGTGGAGGCGATCCCGAAACCGGGTGATATTTCCATCGTCACCGAAAGCGGAGGTTTCCCCTATTGCGTGATCGAAACACAGCAGATCGAAATGGTTCCGTTCAAACAGATCGATTTTTCGCTCATCCAGCGTGATGACGAAACAAAGAGCCTGCTTTCGTGGCAGATCGAACATCTGGCGCAATATAAAAAAGAAGGCGAACTCTATGGCTATCAGTTCTCCTCCGAAAGCCCGATCGTTGTCGAATCCTTCAAAGTGATATACAGGGAATAAAAAATAAGAGACGCTAAGCGTCTCTTTTTTGTCTTATTTTTTTGCGATCAGGAGGAAACGGTGCGTTCTGCCGGAAATTTCTCCTTTTTCTTTAAGAAGCTTCTGCGCTTCAAAAAGTTTTGGCAAACAGCTTTCCACCGAAAAACCAACAAATTCCCATTCGATGATGCGTGCAAACCAGACGAGCGCAGCTGTATCAAAAAAGCGGATGCTGCCGAAATGTTCTTCGCATTTTTCGATCGTGAAACCCGCTTCGGCAAAAAGTCTGCGCTGTGTTTGTGCATATTGCAGGGGAAAAGGAAGCGGCAGATCGCCAAGAAGCAGCTGCACAAGTTCGCGGTCGTTTTCTGCGCCGACCTGCTGCGTGATGAAAATACCGTTCGGTTTTAAGATGCGGTAAATTTCCGCTGCGTGCAGATCGCCATGACGATTGATGACCATATCAAAGCTCTCATCAGCAAAAGGAAGAATGCCGTTTCCGTCGGCTTCCCTGAAATCGATGCCAAGCGGTAACAGTTTTTCTTTCAGCAGGCGGACATTCGGCGGAAAGTTTTCCGTTGCGGCAAGGTTTTCATGTGGATGCCCAAGCGAAAGTAGAAATTCCGCACCGCCCGTATCGATATCGAGAAGGCGCATATCGGGTTTTAATCTTGATAAAATTTCCGCTTTATAGTCCCAGGGGATGTCGTCTTCTTCGCGGTAGCGGCCTTCGATATGAGAAAAATCCCAGCCGACGATGTGTGCGATCTCTTCTTCGCGCATCCATTGTTCCATTAAGTTTTCTTTATCCATAACAACAGCATTTTCCTTTTCTATATGCGCAGTATACAAAAACAAGAGGATTTTTTCAAGAAAAAGCTTAAAAAACCGCAGCAGAACGGGAATTTTTGTGCTATGCTGTTCCTATAGATAAATACGGAGGAAGCGCAATGTTTATTTTGTATCTGATCATATTGGTGTTTTCGGCTTTATCCATGTATTTTGTCTGGCATGACCATAAAAAAGGAGAAATCGGTAAAAGCGCTTTCAGGATACTCATGATCCTTGAAGCGGTTATCCTTCTCATTTCGGTCTGGCTGCTTATCCGCAGCTGAAAAAAGATAATTTACGCAGGGCATTTTTTCGACCTGCGTCTTTTTTTCGTCTTTTTAGGCAAAACCGTGCATATAGATAGGCGAGCATCAGATCCGGGAGGAGTTTTATGGATATTATCAAAGAAACGATCACGGCGGAAAAATGCATCCGCATCGGCGATGCACAGGCGCTTGTTGAAGGTACGGCAAAATTACCCGAAGGTTTTCGGGAGATCGGCGGTGTTCTGGAGACTTCTGCGGTTTGCGAGGTTCTCTCGCAGACTGCTGCGCAGGGAAGCATCGGTCTTGAGGGAAAAGTTCGTTTTTCCATCGTCTATATCGATAAAGAAGGGGAGATCCGTGCATTTGAAAGCGAATGCAGCTTCATTCACCGTGCGGAGGATGAGAGGGTCTGCCCGGAAATGCAGGTTCTGGCTTCGGCAAATATCTGCGAATGTATGGCAAAAGCCGCTGACGAAGGCGTTTTTATGCGTGCGCTGATCGGCATTGACATGATCTGCGTGATGAATGAGGAGCTTATGGCGGTGACGGAATCTTCCGTGACGGGAAAAAACATCGAAAAGCTCGTTGTGCGTGAAAAACTGCCCAGACTTGCCGCCTGCGGAAATACGAAGCTCTATATCACAGACGAAGTCGAATTGCCGCAAAACCTGCCCGTCTGTTCGGAAGTATTGCTTTCAAGGGCCTATGCCGTCCTCGGGAAAACGCACGCCGAAGAAGGCAAGCTGATCCTCGAAGGCGATATCCGCTTTTTTATTCTCTACCGTGCTGCCGATAAAAACGCACCGCTGCGCTTTTTCTCCGGAACGATGCCCTTTGGCGAGATCATTCAGGAAGATGCTGCCTGCGAAGAGCTTTTTGCCCGTCTGCAGGTCGAAAGGCTCGGTGTTTCCTGTGAAAACGGCAATACCTTTATCGTTTCCGCGGTTTTGGGCGTACATTATATCTGTACGGAATGGCACGAAGCGAGCTTCGTTTCCGATGTGTATTCGCCGCTTTTTGACTGCGAAACGGAACAGCAGCAGCTTTCCTGCGGGATTTTGAAAAACAGCAGACCCGAAAAGCGCATCATCCGCCTGCCGCTTCATATTCCGGATTCTTACCCGGAGGCTGCAAGGGTTTTATCGGCTCTTGGGCATGCGCAGCTCACGGCAATGGAGAAAAAAGGCGATAAATGCGAGCTTACAGGCGTTTTATCGCTGAGCCTCTGCTATGCAACGGCAGATGCAGGCATCCGCAATATCCGCCAGAATATTCCCTTTGAATGTGAAGCGGCGGTTCCGATGGATGCGGATGTGCAGATCATGGTCGAAGTTATCGAAACGGAAGGTGCAGGCTATGAACTCGACCTGAAGCTGAGCCTTTTCATCGATGCTTCGGAAACGGTGAAAAACGAAAGCTGCATTTTAACCGATCTTTCGCTTTCGCCTGCAAAAGAACCGGCTGAACCGGGCATCATCGTCTATTATGCCGGCGGCGAGGAAACTTTCTGGGATATTGCCAAGGCATTCCGTGCCGATGCGGCGCAGTTTATGAAAGAGGACTATTTTGCTCATGTTCCTGCGGGCAAAAAGCTCCTGATCATCCGCCATTAAGTGCGGAAAACTTGACAAAAACGGCTTTTCTTCCTATAATACACCGTGATTTTTATGGGAGGATGAGCCGTTTTGAAAAAGATTTTTATTCTGTTTCTTGCTGTTATGCTGCTGTTATCGATGCCGATGCAGGCTTTTGCACATATTCATACACATTTGGGCGAACATGAGGAAGAAACTTCTGAGGATTGCCCTGCTGAACAGGGTATGGGCGGCTTTGGGGCTTTTCTTTTGACGTTCGTTTCGGGCATGGTAACGGTTATCGGTGCTGCTTCTGTTTTGCTCTTCAAAAAGAGCAGTAAGCGTGTCCTTGCCTTTTTCCTCGGTTTTTCGGGCGGTACGATGCTTGGGCTTGCTTTTCTTGAGCTGATCCCCGAAAGCGTTGCCGGTTTTGGCATCGGCTATATGCTGCTTTTCTTTGTCGTTGGGATCGGCGTATATCTTTTGGCGGAAAAATGCCTTCCGCACAGCCATGGCCATGAAGACTGCCATGAACACCATGCACATCACGGGCATATGGAGCATATCGGTCTGATTTCCGCAGCAGCACTTCTTCTGCACAATATTCCCGAAGGCATTGCTACTTTTGCAGCAGGTCAGGGCAGCTATTCCATGGGCATGAAACTGGCGATCGCCATTGCCCTGCATAACATTCCCGTCGGCATTTCGATCGCTATGCCGCTCATGTACAGCGGAAGAAGAGGAAGGGCAATTTTCATTGCGCTCATTGCAGCGCTTGCGGAGCCTTTGGGGGCACTTATTGCGTGGCTTTTCCTTGGCGAAAACATTTCCGAAGTATTGTTATCCGCTGTTTTTGCCATTGCCGCCGGTCTTTTATCTGCCGCTGCTTTGGATGAGCTTTTACCCGAATCGCGCAGGCTCGGGTTTGATACGGCTGCTTTTTTGGGCGTAATGCTGGGGATCTGCCTGATGCCGGCTGTCGGCCTTTTTTGATGCTTGACAAAGACATGGCTTTTTCTTACACTTGAATCAGGAAAAATCTTAACCAAAGGAAAAATTATGAAAAGATCGATCTTTCGTTTGTTGTCCGTACTGCTTGTTTTTGTGACCTTATTTTCGCTTTTCCCCGTGCAGGCTTTTGCCTATGACGAGCTGAAAAACACAGATCCGGATAAATATTATATTCTGCTCGACCTGAAAAACCAGATCGTTACCGTTTTTGAAAAGGATGAAAACGGCGAATATACCAAAATCGTCCGCTGCTTTACCTGCACATCCGGCAGAACAGAGCTTGACCCGAATGACCCGGAGGATAAGGGAACACCGACACCGAAAGGCATCTGGAAGATCGGCGGCAGAGAACGCTTCGGCAAATTTGCCTCGTTCAACAACGAATACGCACGCTACTGGACGCAGATCGTCGGCGGTGTTTATTTCCATTCCATTATGTTTGCAGACAGAACGGTCGATACCTTAAAACGAGGTGCTTTCGGCAAGCTCGGCAGCGATGGTTCGCACGGCTGCGTACGCCTTTATGTTGAAGATGCGAAGTGGCTCTATTATTATGCCTGCCCGGGAACAACGATCGAGGTTTCCACAAACGAGAAATCCAATTCTGCACTGAGGCGTGCTTTAAAGACGGACATGAGCTTTAAGGAATACAACGAGATGCAGAAAAAAATTGCCGACACACCCGAGCTTGAAAACCCGAAGGCATGGGTCGTTTATGATGGCGCACCTTTAAGGACAGGCAACGGCTCGAACGACAGCGTCATTAAAAAGCTGCCTGAAGGCGCAGAAGTTGAAGTATTGATCCAGGGTGACCCTTGGGTAAAGGTCAGATATGAAAACAAAGAAGGCTACATCAAGCTTGGCTACGTCACCTATGAAAAAGGCGTGATGCAGTCGAAGGAAGATGCCGATATCATCAAGGCGACCGTTTATATGTATGAAGAGCCCGACAAAAAATCGGATGAGATCTGCAAAGTGCCGACGGATACTTCCGTTAAAGTTCTCGAGGAAAAAGACGGCTGGACAAAAATCGCTTTCTATGCCTGCACGGATAGCCCGCAGGAAGTTGGCTGGGTAAAGAGCAATTCTTTGAAAAAGGGCTGGGGCAGTATTCGAACATAAGCGGAGCTTATGTTCGAATCTGTAAATTTTCCTTTTCGCGCATACGGGCGCGAAAGATTTTTCTTCAGAAAAATCACCGGAAAATTTACCAATGTCTACTGACGGAAGCTTGATCGTGAAAATGAAGCTTCGTACAATGTCTGCTGTCGATGGTTTAGTGGGATCATTTTTTAGACTTTGCGCTTACCGCTTGCGCAAAATGCTTACGCATTACGGCTGAAATTTACCAATGTCTACTGCCGATGGTATGATCGTGAAAATGAAGCTTCGTACAATGTCTACTGACGGAAGTTTATTTGCTTCTGATTATAAAAGATACTGTTGATTTCAGGTTCGGTGCAGTGTTAGGCTGCCAAAATGCTTGCGCATTACGGTTAAAACCTCGCGCAATGTCTACTGTCGGTAATCAAGATCAAAAAAAGTAGGGGCTTGCATGGCAAGCCCGTTTTTCTGCAATAATATTGAAAAAAGCAGGAGTTATTCCTGCTTTTATTGTGCCATTTTTTAATCGAAAGCTTGATTTTTGCGTCATCGGTTCAAACAGAGCGAAAAGAGCTTTCTCATAAAATAAAACTTCAGATTTCAGGATATATCCTATCTATCAGCAATATCTTTAATTGAAAATCCGGTCAAGCGAGTATTGCTTCGCAAAAACTGCAAGTGTTCGCAAAACGAAGACTGCGAGTATTGCTTCGCAAAACTCGGGCGAGTTTACCTTTGGTAAACCTCGCGCATTTGGCTTGTGACTTCAGGCCTGCCTGTTCAAATAAAACGAAAAGAACTAACTTTTCAAATTAACCTAATGACTTCAGGCCTATCGGTTCAAATAAAACTAAAAGAACTGTTTCCAAAAATTAACCTAATGACTTCAGGCTATACTGTTTAAACGTGCAATCTCTTTCATTGAATATTAAAAGTACGGTTGAAAGCGAAAAGAAGCTTGGTAAGTTCAAAAATATCGTAACGCTTGTTTTCGATGCTCCAGCGGATGATCAGATCCTTTGTGTGCTTATCGAAGCGATAGCCAAAGCGTTCAAGGAAAGCCTTTGCCTTTTCAAAATCAAATTCAAGCGCGATCGCCATGGAAATAACTTCGTCTTTGGAGATCTTTTTGCCGACAGAAGGACGGCTGATGCGCATGAAATCTGCACGGGAAAGGTTTGCCTTGCGGTAAAAATCCTTTTCGGGCTGGCTGATCGCGGGTTTATCGATCTCTTTGACCTCAAAATCAAAGTGAATATTCGGGTAAGTTTCTTCGGGAAGTGCCTTTTGCTCTGCGATATAAGCGGCAACTTCTTTTCTTAACGCATCGTCAATGACGAAATCTTCCGCATTATAGATGACGAGGAAAATTTCCATGTCGCTTAAAAGCGCAAATTTACCGATTTCATCGACGGCAATATTGAGCGCTTCTTCCTTGGGGTAACCATAAATACCCGAGGAGATCAGCGGGAATGCGATGGAAGAAATCCTGTGTTTTGCCGCAAGCTCGAGCGCAGATCTGTAGCAGGACCTGAGAAGAAATTCTTCGCCGGCAACACCACCACGCCAAACCGGACCGACACTGTGAATAATATATTTCGCCTGAAGCGCATAACCCTTCGTTATAACGGAAAAACCGGTTTCGCAGCCGCCGATTTTTTCGCATTCACGGCGAAGTGCCTCTTCACCTGCATGCCTGAAAATCGTTCCGCAGACACCGCCGCCGTTTTGAAGGGAACTGTTTGCCGCATTAACGATCGCATCGACTTTCATTTTGATGATGTCGCCTTTTATGATGTGAAATGCCATATAATCCCTCCGTATTGTCTGTGATTAAGCTTATTATAGCACAGGAAAGGTAAAAAAACAGTACAGCAGGAGAAATTTCCCGCTGTACTGTAATATTTTTTGCGATTAACCGAGTTCTTCGGCAGCTTCAACGACCCAACGGAGGTGTTCATCGGGTGTGTCTTTCTGTACGGAGCAGTCGGAGCAGAGGATGAGCTTTTCTTTGCCGGCGGATCTGATGATCTCTTTGGTGTAATCCTTGATCTCTTTTTCGTTGCCTGTGTAAAGAATACCGCAGGGACGATTATCGAAACCGGCCATCAGTGTGGAACCTGCTTTGAAATAATCTCTGCCTTCCTTAACGCCGATCTTTCTGCCGTCTTTTAATTCTTCGATGGCAACTGCCCAGTTGACTGTCTTATAGTCATATTTCTGCCAGATATCGATGTTGTTGGGAACACCGCGCCAGCTGCACATATGATAGATGTTGCGTTCGGTATCATAGAGGCTGTTTGCCTTTGCGATAAGTCTCTTATCCCAGGGCGTTAAAACTTCTTCGTATTCTTCCGGGCTGAAACGGTCGCGTTCGCAGTTCTGCAGGGAAACGAAGATGCCGACGATGTCGGTTTCTGCTTTTAAGCGTTCCATAACGGTGAAGTTATCTTCTTCGATAACGGCCATGGCGTGTGCAAAAGCTTCTTTATCCGCACGGTAAAGCTCCATAACTTCTTCTTCCTGACGCGGGTTGTTGAGGCTGTGCTTGACTGTGCCGAAGGGTGTAAAGATCATGTAGCTGATCGCCTTATCGGGAGCACCTTCTGCGATCCTCTTTGCACGGTCGATCTGGCCTTCGATGTACCAATCGTCTTTTTTATGCGGACGCATTGCACGCAGAGCTTCGGGTGTGTTGATGGGCGTGTTGCCGCAATCCCACTGCATGAAGCCGTCTGTTTCGATGCAGAGCATATCCATGCCCGTGTTTTTGAGCCATGTTAACTGGTCTGCAACTGTGTTATCTGTCTGATCGGAGAAGTGTGTATACCAGGATACCGGTACTCTGTCCACTTCTTTGCCATACATTGCGTTTAAAACTCTTTCTTTGCTGTTCATAAAAGTTTCTCCCACTAAATAGTTTGCTCTTTTATTATCCGACATTTTGCGGAAAAGTTCAAGTTATTTGAACACTTGTTATAAAATTATTCCATTTCGATCTCGCTGCCGATGAGCCGCTTTTTGATGACGAGCTTGCGTTCGATGCGTTCTTTGAGTTCGGGCATATGCGAAATAACGCCAATAAGTCTTTTGCCGTCTGCCAGTTTTGCGAGCATGGAGATCGCCTGACGGAGCGAATTTTCATCGAGAGAACCGAAGCCTTCATCGATGAACATGGAGTCTAAGCGAACACCGCCGCTTTGCGCCTGCACAACATCGGATAAGCCCAAAGCCAGGGCAAGCGAAGCCATAAAGGATTCACCGCCGGAAAGCGTCGAAACATCACGCCAAAGCCCTGTTCCTCTGTCTAAAACTTCGAGGTCAAGACCGACCTGACTGCGCATATTTTTCGCATCTTCACGGCAGCGCAGGGTATATAAGCCGTCTGTAAGAACGGTCAGGCGCTTGTTTGCCGCGGCAATGACCTGTTTGAAATAATACTGCTGCACATAGGTCTCAAAGGAAATTTTGACACGCTGAGAGATCTTCCCGGCAACGGCATTATAGACTTCGCTGACGACTGCCCAACGTTCCTGCGTTTTTTCTAGCCGCTTCAGCGCACGCTGCAGTTCAGAGAACGCTTCCATATTGCGCTGTCTTACGGCATCAAAGCTGCGTTCTTCCTTTTCGGCGGATTCTGCATGGAAAGCTGCCTGTTTTTGTTCTTCCGTCAAAATGAGCAGATCCTGTTTTTCCTTGCCCTGCAGTTTTTCCGTCAGTTCGCGGATGCGATCACCAACAGAAGCGACATCCCGCAGGTATTCCTGAATCTTTTTATCGAGTTTTGCAATATCGGCTTCGGGCATTTTTGCCGCAGTATAGGAAGCGGCATCGGCAAAACCTTTTTCGGCAATACCGAGGCGCAGAGCCTTTTCGTTTTCACTCTTTTCCTTTGCAAGATCGGAAACGAGTTTTTCACCGCTTTCACGACGGCTCTTCATATCCTGCAGCTCAAGACGAAGGTTTTCGAGTTCGCGCTGCGCTTTTACATAGGCATTCTTTCCTTCTTCAATCTCTTTTTCAAGGTTTCTGACCTTGCTTTCAACGACGGCAACCGCAGGGATCTTCTTAAAGCCCATGGAAAAAAGGCTTTCCTCTGCAGTATTTACGGTCGTTCTGATCTCTTTTTCCGAAACGAGCGCATCGCTGAGTGCTTTTTCGGCTTTACTGCGGCGTTTTTCGGCAAGATCGAGCATTTCCTGAGAAACGGCTTCACCCATCATTTCCGCCGGATGCGGGTGTTCCTTTGAACCGCAAACGGGGCAAGCTTCCCCGTCTTTCAGCTCTTTTGCCAAAATGGCGCTTTCGTTTAAGTAAAACTGACGCTTCTTTTCGCTGTAGGCAAGGTCTGCGGCATGACTTTCCTGATAGGCAGCGGCGAGTTTTTTCTCCGCAGCGGCAAGTTTTACCTTGTCGCCTTCCAGCTTTTTGATCGTCGGAATGACCTGTTCATACTGTTTTTTTCTGGCTTCGGTCTGGCCGATACCTGCATAAACGGCTTCTGCCTGTTTATAGCTTTCTTCTGCCGGTGCGATCTTTTCCTGCGCAAGCTTTTCGGCAAGCACGGTGTTTTTGAGGCTTTCCTCCGCTTCACGCAGCTTCTGCGCACTTCTTCGGTATAATTCTTCCTCTTTTATCAGCGATGCGGCAAGCTTTGCTTTTTTTACTCTTTCTTCATCGGCACGGATCTCTTCCTGTTTCGCCAAAAGGGCAGCCTGTTCCTTTTTTTGTGCCTCGAGCCTTTCAAACTCTGCGTTTGTGTTTTTCGCTTCGATGAGTGCCGCATTTTTTGCTTCGGCAAGCGCTCTTGTCGCTTTTCGTTTTTCGGCAAGCTTATCGTATGTTTCCGATTCATGGGCAAGAAGTGCTTCGAGCTTCGGCATGAGGAAAACGAGCTTTTCCGATGCGCCTATGAGGCTTTCGGTTTCTTCTTTGAAATCTTCGGGGATGCTGAGCCTTGCTTCTGCGGCAAGGACAAGCTCATCGATGCGCTTTTTCTCCATGCGGCATTCGGCTTCCATCAGTTTTAATTTTTCCTGCAGTGCGGCAAAGATCCCTGTCCCGAAAATTTTCTGGAAGAGTTTTTTTCTGTCGTCGCTTTTTGCGTTCAGGATCTTTAAGAAATCGCCCTGTGCGATCATGACCGTCTGCGAAAACTGATTGCGGTTAAGACCTATGATCTCCTGAATTTTGCTGTCCACTTCGCCGATCCTTGTCCAGATCTCGCCCGTTTCAAGGCAGACAAGCTCCGCCGAAGCCTTTTCTTCGGTAATGCCTTCGCCTCTTCTGGAATTGCGGATGTATTCGGGGTTTCTGCGGACGGAATAGTGCTTTTCCTTATGCAAAAACGTGTATTCAACAAAAGTATCCGCTGTCAGCGCGGCATAATCCGAGCGGAAAGACTTTGCCGAACGCCTTGTATTGCCGCCGGAAGCTTCCCCATAAAGCGCATAGCTGATCGCATCAAAAATCGTCGTTTTGCCTGCGCCTGTATCGCCCGTGATGAGGAAAAGCCCTTCCGTTCCAAAGCGCTCAAAATCGATCTCTGTCAGCCCGGCATAGGGGCCAAATGCGGATAAAACGAGTTTAATCGGCTTCATATCCCTCATCCTCCAGTTTCTGTAAAACTTCGTAAAAGACCTTCATCTGCGCTTCGCCGGGTTCAACATCGTTGTTCTGCAGGCGGAAAAAATCACGGAAAAGCTCGGCTATGCTTTTATCCTCGATGCTCTCTTTTGCCAGAACGTCAATATCCGTTTTCGTTTTGGAATTCTGTACGCCGAAGCTCATCATATTCGGGAAAACGGTAGAGACCGTTACCCTTGCATCGGGCGAAACTTCCTCATCCGTTACGACTACGCGCATATAATCCTCGCTGTAGGGCATTGCCATGATCTCCTGCATGGAACCCGAAACTTCACGCATATCGTGCAGGGGTTCCAGCGGCACAAGCCTCAGGTCGCAGCTGCCTTTTTCTTTTATCTCGATGATTGTTACACTCTTTTGGTGGTTCACTTCGGAGAAGGAATATTTGAGCGGTGAACCTGCATAGCGGATCATTTCCGCGCCTGCACGCTGCGGTTTATGGATATGCCCTAAGGCGACATAGTCAAAGCCTTCAAAAACGGAAGCTTCGATATTATCAAGACCGCCGACGGCAAATTCTTCGGAATCGGACGTTTCCGCACCGGTGATGAACTGATGCGCCAAAATGATGTTGCGCTTTGCCGTATCGATCGCCGAATTTTCAAGCACGACACGGATGGCATCGGTATAGCTTTCGATTTTTTCTTCCGGATAAAAACGGCGGACGAGCTGCGGACGGATAAAAGGAAGAAGGCTTATGGTAATTTCCCCAAAAGCATCGGTAAAAGTATATTGCTGCAGCTTGCCTTCAAATTTTTCGCTGATATAGACGCCGCTCCTGCGGACGAGCGAAGACAAATAGGAAATGCGCATATCGGAATCATGGTTGCCGCTGATGACAAAAGTTTTCATGCCATGGGCGGTGATCTCCGTCAGAAATTCATTGAACAGGCTCATGGCTTCTGCCGGCGGTGAGGCTTTTTGGTAAACATCCCCGGCGATAAGCACAGCATCTGCCTTTTCCTGTACGGCAATTTTTGTGATTTGCCGCAAAATATGTGCCTGATCCTCGAGCATGGAAACGTCGTTTAGGCGTTTGCCAAGGTGCAGGTCTGCAATATGGATAAATTTCATCGCTTTTCCTCCTGATCTTTCTTTTATTATACCGTTTGCGTTTGGTTTTTTCCATGCCGTTATGGGGATTGAGAAGTTTTATTTGCACGAGTAAAAGGAAATCGTTTTCGGGAAAGGCAGCTATGGGCGAAAATAACACCGCTTCATATATTATTGCCGTTTGCCGCCGCTTTTTGGTATTGAAAAAAACAGGATTCTTTTATATAATAATTTGGGATGAAATGTGGAGGCAGAGATGCTCAACGTCGTTTTAATTGAGCCGGAGATCCCGGCAAATACAGGGAATATTTCCCGCACTTGTGCAATCACCGGGGCAAGGCTTCACCTTGTTGGTCCTCTGGGCTTTTCGCTTGATGAAAAGCATTTAAAAAGAGCAGGACTCGACTATTGGGATAAGCTCGACCTCGTTGTCTATGAAAATTCGGAAGAATTTTTCAGTAAAAATAAAGAGGCGAAGTTCTGGTTTTTCTCGACAAAAGCCGGGCATACTTATTCGGATGTTACATACAGCGATGGGGACTACCTCGTCTTTGGCAAAGAAACAAAAGGTTTGCCGGAAGAATATGTCCACCTCGATAACTCTGTGCGCATCCCGATGCTGCCGACGCTTCGCTCGCTCAATCTCTCAAACTCCGTGGCGATCGCCGTATATGAGGCACTCCGCCAGCAGGGATTTAAAAATATGTTGTAAAAAATAGTTATTGTAACTTTAAAAAGGAGCAAAACAATGGCCAAAAAGACAATTAAAGACATCGACCTTCAGTCGAAAAAAGTTCTCGTCAGAGTAGACTTCAACGTTCCGCTGAATGCAGACCTCAAGATCACAGACGAAACAAGGATCACAGCGGCTCTTCCGACGATCAAATACCTTATCGAAAATAAGTGCAAGATCGTCCTTTGCTCGCACCTCGGCAGACCTGCAGGCACAGGCTTCGAAGAAAAATATTCCCTCGCACCCGTTGCAGCAAGACTTGCTGAACTCGTAGATACAAAAGTAACCATGGCGAAGGACGTCATCGGCGAATCCGCAGAAGCAGCTGTTGCAGCTCTCGGCGAAGGCGAAATCGTTCTTCTTGAAAACCTCCGCTTCCACAAGGAAGAAAAGAAAAACAACCCCGAATTTGCAAAGAAACTCGCAAGCTTCGCAGAAGTTTATGTAAACGATGCTTTCGGTACAGCTCACCGTGCACACGCTTCCACAGCAGGCGTTACGGAATACCTCCCCGCAGTTGCAGGCTTCCTCATCGGCAAAGAACTCGACTTCATCGGCAAAGCGCTTGAAAACCCCGAAAGACCTTTCGTTACCGTTCTTGGCGGTGCAAAGATCGCAGATAAGATCGGCGTTATCGAAAACCTCTTAACAAAGGTTGATACACTCATCCTCGGCGGCGGCATGGCAAATACATTCCTCGCAGCACAGGGCAACGAAATGCAGAAATCCCTCGTTGATGCAGATTCCCTTACAATCGCTTCCGGCATCATCGAAAAAGCACAGGCAGCAGGCGTTAAGCTCCTCATGCCCGTAGACGTAACCGCAGCAGAAGCTTTCGCAGCAGACGCTAAGCACGTCAACGTTCCCGTAAACGCTATCCCCGAAGGCTACATGGCTCTTGATATCGGCACAGCGACACAGGCTCTCTTCGCAGAAGCTGTTAAAGGCGCAAAGACCGTTATCTGGAACGGACCTATGGGTGTTGCAGAAATGCCCGCATTCGCAGTCGGCACAGAAGCAGTTGCAAGCGCAATGGCTGAAAGCGAAGCAATCACCATCATCGGCGGCGGTGACTCCGCTGCAGCTGTTAAGAAGCTCGGCTATGCAGATAAGATGACACACATCTCCACAGGCGGCGGTGCTTCCCTCGAATTCCTCGAAGGCAAAGAACTCCCCGGTATCGCAGCTCTTAACGAAAAAGAATAATCACATAAGACATTTATAAAGAAGCGGATGCGTGCCTTTTTCGGTTCGCTCCGCCTCTTTTCAAGAAAAAAGATTTATTTAGAGGAAAATATTATGAGAAAACCCATTATCGCAGGAAACTGGAAAATGAACAAAACACCCGCAGAGGCTAAAGAGCTCATCAACGCTTTAAAACCCCTCGTAGCGGATGCAGAAGCAGACGTTGTCGTATGCCCGCCTTTCGTATGCCTTGCAGCAGCCGTTGAAGCAGCAGCAGGCAGCAACATCAAAGTCGGCGCACAGAACCTCCACTTCGAAAAGAGCGGCGCTTTCACAGGCGAAGTTTCCGCAGATATGCTCGTTGCAGCAGGCGTTGAATATGTTATCATCGGCCACAGCGAAAGAAGACAGTACTTCGCAGAAACAGACGAAACAGTCAACAAGAAGATCAAGGCAGCCCTTGCAGCAGGCTTAAAGCCCATCGTTTGCGTTGGTGAATCCCTCGAAGAAAGAGAAAATGGCATCATGCCGCAGATCGTTTCCATGCAGACAAGACTCGCTTTGAACGGCCTCACAGCTGAAGAAGTAAAGGGCATCGTCCTCGCATACGAACCCATCTGGGCAATCGGCACAGGCAAAACCGCTACAGCTGACGATGCAAACGACACGATCGCTGTTATCAGAAATACCGTTCGCGAAGACTTCGGCGCAGCTGCAGAAGAGATCCGCATCCAGTACGGCGGCAGCATGAAACCCAGCAACGCTGCAGAACTCATGGCTAAAGAAGAGATCGACGGCGGCCTTATCGGTGGCGCTTCCCTCAAAGCAGAAGATTTCAGCAAAGTTGTTAAATACTGAGGTTTCAAATGGATAAGAAATTAACAGCACTCCTCATCCTCGATGGCTTCGGCATTCGCGGAAAGACAGAGGATAACGCTATTTATAAAGCCGGAACGCCCAATATCGATGCGCTCATGGCGAAATATCCGCACACACAGATCAATGCTTCCGGTCTTTATGTCGGTCTTCCCGATGGACAGATGGGCAACTCCGAAGTCGGTCACTTAAACATCGGTGCAGGCAGAGTCGTTTATCAGGAACTCACACGCATCACAAAGGCGATCGAAGACGGCGATTTCTTTGAAAACCCCGAATTCATCCGCGCGGTCGATACGGCAAAAGCAAACGGCAAGAGCCTCCACTTAATGGGTCTGCTTTCCGATGGCGGCGTTCACAGCCACATCACACACTTGGCAGCACTCATCAAGCTTGCACGCGACAGAGGTCTTGAAAATATCTTCGTGCATTGCTTCATGGACGGCAGAGACGTTCCGCCGAACAGCGGCAAGGCTTATGTTGAACAGCTCGAAGGCATCATCAAAGAACTCGGTGCAGGCAAAGTTGCTTCCGTCATGGGCAGATTCTATGCCATGGACAGAGACAACCGCTGGGAAAGAGTTGAGAGAGCATACCGTGCGCTCGTTTATGGCGAAGGCAAGCTCGCTTCCTGCGCAGCAGCAGCCGTTCAGGAAAGTTATGACAAAGAAGTTTATGATGAATTCATCGAACCCATCGTTATCGATGACGGCGGTATGAGCAGAGTTAAAAAAGGCGACTCCATCATCTTCTTCAACTTCAGACCCGACAGAGCAAGAGAGATCACACGCGTCTTTACACAGCCCGGTTTCGATGCTTTCGCAAGAGAAGATATCGACCCGACCTATGTCTGCATGACGCAGTATGACAAGAGCTTTGAAAACGTTACCATTGCTTTCAAGCCCCAGACGCTCGAAAATACACTCGGCGAATACATCGCTTCCGTCGGCAAGACACAGCTCAGAATCGCTGAAACAGAAAAATATGCACACGTAACCTTCTTCTTCAATGGCGGCGTTGAAGCCCCCAATGCAAACGAAGACCGTGCGCTGATCCCTTCCCCGAAGGTTGCCACATACGACTTAAAGCCCGAAATGAGCGCATACGAAGTCGCAGAAGAAGCGGTTAACCGCATCAACAGCGGCAAATATGACCTCATGATCCTCAACTTTGCAAACCCCGATATGGTCGGTCATACCGGCGTTATGGATGCAGCGGTTGCAGCGATCAAGGCAGTCGATGAATGTGTCGGCAAAGTTGTAGACGCTATTTTAGCAAACGGCGGACAGTGCATCATTACGGCAGACCACGGCAACAGCGAACAGATGTTTGACGAAACAACAGGCGGACCCATGACAGCACATACAACAAATCCCGTTCCCTTCGTTCTCGTTTCCGAAGAATATAAGAACGCAGAATTAAAAGAAGGCAAAGCGCTCTGTGATATCGCACCGACGCTGCTTTCCATGATGGGAATCGAAAAGCCCGCTGAAATGACAGGCGAAAGCATCATCAAATAACAAAAAAACAAAGACGAAACACGGAAAGAGCGATTTTTCCGTGTTTTTCTTTTGCCAAAATCGTAAACGCTTGGTAAAAATCCCGCTGCTTCGGAAAATAACGGTTGCCAAAGTAAAATATTTTGTATAAAATAAAGGAAATAGCACACTTGATGCAGAATTAATAAATAGGGGTATAAAAACGATGTATTTTTATACCTGCTGACATGAGAATATGACTTCATCTTCCATAAAAAAATCGAAAGTGAGGATTGGAAAAATGATTCAGTTAATCGTAGGGGCTAAAGGAACAGGTAAGACAAAGCGTATCATCGACCTTGCAAATGCAGAGATCGCACAGGACAAGGGTGCAGTCGTCTTTATTGATGATGACAAACGCTACATGTATGATATCAACAGCAGGATCCGCTTTGTAAACGTTTCCGATTATCATATTACGTCCCCGTATTCGCTTTATGGCTTCCTTTGCGGAATGCTCTCCCAGAATTTCGACATCACAACGGTCTATATCGACGCATTTTTACATATCATCGGCAGAGCAATCGGTGAGCTTGATGAGTTCTTTGCAACCATCGAAAAGGTCGCAGAGGAAAATAATGTCAACTTTATTTTCAACGTCAGCGCACCTGCGGAGGATATTCCCGAATACTTAAAGAAATATATTATCTGATCATATTGGCGGCGGTTTTTTCCGTCGCTTTTTATTTTTGGATAATGCGAATTTTTCGGGAGAAATTTTTTGGCATAAAAAATACAGTGGGAAATTATTGCATTTTTCAGGATCATAAAAATTTGAATATGCAGTATTTTCTCTGTATAAACGCGCCCTCATGCAGTAAAATGCAATTTTCCGCATTTACATCATGCAAAAAATGAGAAATGTTAATTTCGCACATTAATGTTATAAACTTGCATAGTGGGACTGAATGGTATATAATAAAATCAGAATATAAGGCGAATAGCTTTTAGTTTTTAAATCAAGAAAAGTTTTACGGAGGTAAGATCAATGGCAGTAGCGGTTATTATGCCGAAGCAGGGCATCTCTGTTGAAAGCTGCATCATCACAAAATGGCACAAAGCTGTTGGCGATGCTGTCGCAGTAGACGATATTCTGTTTGAATATGAAACGGATAAGGCTGCTTTCGAAGAAAAGAGCACCGAAGCAGGCACAGTGCTTGCAATCCTCGCAGAAGAAGGCGAAGATGTTCCCTGCCTGCAGAATGTTTGCGTAATCGGCAATGCAGGCGAAGATATTTCCGCATTCACAGGCGCAGCAGCACCCGCAGAAGCACCTGTAGCAGCAGCACCCGCTGCAGAAGCAGCCCCGGCACCGGTCGCAGCAGCAGCTCCTGTTGCAAATTCCTCTCCCGCTTTCGCAGTTATCATGCCGAAGCAGGGCATTTCCGTTGAAAGCTGCATCATCACAAAATGGCACAAAGCTGTTGGCGATGCTGTCGCAGTAGACGATGTTCTTTTTGAATATGAAACAGATAAGGCTGCTTTCGAAGAAAAGAGCACAGTAGAAGGCACAATGCTTGCCCTTCTCGCAGAAGAAGGCGACGATGTTCCTTGCCTGCAGAATGTTTGCGTAATCGGCAAACCCGGCGATGACATTTCCTTCTATACAGGCGCAGCAGCAGCTGAAGCCCCGGCAGCAGCAGCTCCGGCACCGGTTGCAGCACCGGCAGCTCCGATCGCTTCCACAAAGGTTGAAGGCGACGACAAAGTAAAGATTTCCCCGAGAGCACTTGCAGCAGCAAAGAACCTCGGCCTCGATATCAGCCTTGCTATCCCGACAGGCCCTTATGGCAGAATCATTGAAAGAGACATTGCAGAGCTCGTCCGCAGCGGCAGAGCAGCAAAGGTCGAAGAAGCAGCACCGGCACCGGTTGCAGCAGCACCCGAAGCTCCGAAGGCAGCAGCTCCCGAAGTCAAGGAAGAAGCAGCTTACGAAGACAGACCGCTTTCCGGCGTCAGAAAAGCAATTGCAAGAAATATGCACGCTTCTCTTTCCGAAATGGCTCAGCTTACACATCACTTCTCCTTCGATGCAACGGATATCCTTGCTTGGAGAAAGAAGATGAAGGCTGCTCAGGAAACACTCGGTCTTGGCAACATCACCATCAACGACATCGTTCTTTATGCAGCTGCAAAAGCGCTTAAGAACCACGAAGATTTAAACGCACACTTCCTCGGCGATAAGATGCGTTACTTCAAGAACGTCAACATCGGTATGGCTGTTGACACACCCAGAGGTCTCCTTGTTCCGACGATCTTCAAGGCAGACGAAATGACACTTTCCGCACTTTCCGCAGAAGCAAAGAGCGTTGCAAAGGCTGCACAGGGCGGCAAGATCAGCCCCGACCTTTTAACAGGCGCATCCTTCACAGTTTCCAACCTCGGTTCCTTCGGCGTTGAAAGCTTCACACCTGTTGTTAATCCGCCGCAGGTTGCAATCCTCGGTGTCTGCAACATCCAGTATAAGATGAAGGCTGACGGTTCGGTTTACCCGGCAATGGGCCTTTCCCTTACCTATGACCACAGAGCAGTTGACGGAGCTCCCGCTTCCAGATTCATGCAGGAACTTTGCCGTATGCTCGAAAACTTCAGCGTAACACTCGCGCTGTAAAAGGAGCAAGACTATGATTTATGATCTTATCGTAATCGGTGGCGGCCCCGGCGGTTATAATGCATGCGAAAAAGCTGCAGCCGGCGGTCTGAAAGTTCTCCTCTTTGAACAGAGGAACGTTGGCGGTGTTTGCTTAAACGAAGGCTGCATCCCCACAAAAACATTCCTGTATTCCGCAAAGCTCGCTGACGGCGCAAACCACGGCGCAAAATACGGCGTCTATGCAAACGGCGTAACCGTTAAACACGAAGAAGTCGTTGCAAGAAAAGACAAGGTTGTCAAGCAGCTCACAGGCGGCATCCGTGCAGCTCTCAAAGGCCACGGTGTTGAAATCGTTGAAGCAACAGCTCACATCGAAAAGAAGAGCGCTGAAGGCTACAACGTATCCGCAGCAGGCAAGACATACACAGCAAAGAGACTCCTCATTGCTGCAGGTTCCGAAGCTATCGTTCCGCCGATCCCCGGTGTAAAGGAACAGTACGCAGCAGGTTTCTGCATGACAAACAGAGAGATCCTCGACATGAAAGAAGTTCCTGAAAAGCTCGTCGTTATCGGCGGCGGTGTTATCGGCCTCGAAATGGCTTCTTACTTCAATTCTGTCGGCAGCAAAGTTACCGTTGTTGAAATGCTCAATAAGATCGGCGGCCCGATCGATTCCGAAATCTCCAAGCTTCTCCAGAAGAACTACGAGAAGAAGGGCGTTACATTCAACCTTGGCTGCAGAGTAACCGCTGTTGAACCCGGCAAAGTTGTCTTCGAAAAAGACGGCAAGACCGAAAGCGTTGCTGCAGATAAGGTTCTCCTTTCCATCGGCAGAAGAGCTGCTTCGAAAGACCTCGGCCTTGAAAACCTCGGCATCGCTATGGACAGAGCTGCAGTCATCACAGATGAACATATGCAGACAAATATGCCCGGCGTTTACGCTTGCGGCGACATCAACGGCAAGTCCATGCTCGCACACACCGCATACAGAGAAGGCGAAGTTGCTGTCAACAATATGCTCGGTATCCGCGATAAGATGCACTACAATGCAATCCCCGGCGTCATCTATACCAACCCCGAAGTCGGCACAGTTGGCGAAACAGAAGAAACCGCAAAGGCAAAGGGCATCGACTACGTTGCAAAGACGATCACCATGCGTTATGCCGGCAGATACGTTGCTGAAAACGAAGGCGGCGACGGCATCTTAAAGATCATCGTTGACAAGAAGTGGAACAAGCTCATCGGCGTACACATGATCACAAACTATGCATCCGAAATCATCTACGGCTGCTGCACAATGATCGAAAAGGGAATCACCATCGACGAAATCAAGAAAGTCGTCTTCCCGCACCCGACAGTTTGCGAAGCTATCCGCGAAGCGATCTTCATGCTCTAAGAATTTTAAGGCAAGGGGCAAAACCTGCCCCTTACCATAACCAAAGTAATCTATATTTTAATATAATTTAAGGAGTTTTATTATGACGAAGAGTCTTTTACTGGATCCTAACGTTATAAGACAGACAGGTGCTATCACATTCAATGATATTCCTGTAAACACTTATAAAAAGACAGTCTCCGATGAAAAGGGTAACTACACAGATGAAGAATTCATCCGTATTTACCGCGACATGTTCATCATTCGTGAATTCGAATCGATGATCAACAGCATCAAGAGAACAAAGAAATACGAAGTAGAAGTAGACGGCAAAGTTGAAACCGTTGAATATGATCATCCGGGTCCGGCTCACCTTGGTATCGGCCAGGAAGCTGCATACGTTGGCCAGGCATTCTGCCTCGACATCGATGACTTCATTTTCGGTTCCCACAGAAGCCACGGCGAAATCCTCGCAAAAGCTCTTTCCGCAATCGAAAAGCTCACAGAAGAAGAACTCCTCCAGATCATGGAAAGCTTCTTTGACGGCGAAACATTTGCAGTTGTAAAGAAATATCAGCAGTATACAGCTGTTAAAGACGTTGCAAGAGAATTCCTTCTCTACGGCGCAATGGCAGAAGTATTCGGCCGTAAGACAGGCTTCAACAGAGGTCTCGGCGGCTCCATGCATACATTCTTCACACCCTTCGGTATCTACCCGAACAACGCTCTCGTTGGCGGTTCCGCACCGATCGCAACAGGCGCTGCTCTTTACAAGAGAGTAAACAAGAAAAAAGGCTACGTCATCTGCAACATCGGCGACGCATCCCTTGGCTGCGGTCCTGTTATGGAATCCCTCAACTTCGCATCCATGGACCAGTTCACAAAGCTCTGGGAAGATGGACAGAAAGGTGGACTCCCGATCATCTTCAACATCTTCAATAACCAGTACGGTATGGGCGGTCAGACAGGCGGCGAAACAATGGGTTACGGTACACCCGCAAGACTCGCTGCAGGCTTCACACCCACAATGATGCACACAGAAAAGATCGACGGCTTCAACCCGCTCGCAGTTATCGATGCTTATAAGAGAAAACTGCAGATTATGAAAGAAGAAGGCGGCCCGATCTTCCTCGATATCCTTACATATCGTTTCTCCGGTCATTCTCCGTCCGACGCTTCCACATACAGAACACAGGAAGAAGTCGAAATGTGGGAAGCACAGGACAGCATCCCGACATACGCAAAAGAGCTTATCGAAGCCGGCGTAGCTACAGAAGAACAGCTTGCTGCTATCCGTGCACAGGTACAGAAGGAAATGATCCACGCTTGCAGACTGGCTACAGACCTCGAAATCTCCCCGAGAATCGACCTCGACGCTAACCCGAATGCAATCGCTGATCTCATGTTCTCCAACCAGAAGGTTGAAAGCATGGATACAACCAGAACACCTGAAGTTTCCAAGCCGATCGAAGAAAACGCAAACGTTAAGCGTATCGCTAACAAGCCGAGAGGCAAGTTCGATAAGAACGGCAAGCCCGTAACAGGCAACAGAATGTACAAGTTCAACGATGCTCTCTTCGAATCCATCATCAACAAGTTCTATCAGGATCCGACACTTGTTGCTTATGGCGAAGACAACAGAGACTGGGGCGGCGCTTACGCTGTTTACCGTGATCTTACGGAAAGCATCCCCTATCATCGTTTCTTCAACTCCCCGATTTCCGAAGCTGCCATCGTTGGTACAGGCGTAGGTTACGCAATGTGCGGCGGCAGAGCCATCACAGAGCTCATGTACTGCGACTTCCTTGGCCGTGCAGGCGACGAAATCTTCAACCAGATGAGCAAATGGCAGGCTATGTCTGCAGGCGTTCTCAAGATGCCTCTCGTTCTCAGAATGTCCGTTGGTTCCAAATATGGCGCACAGCATTCTCAGGACTGGTCCGCTCTCTGCGCACACGTTCCGGGCCTCAAGGTTGTCTTCCCGGCAACACCCTATGACGCAAAGGGCCTCATGAACGCTGCTCTTAACGGAACAGACCCGGTTATCTTCCTCGAAAGCCAGAGACTCTACAACATTGGCGAACAGTTCAAGGATGAAGTTCCCGCTGAATACTATGAAGTTGAAATCGGTGAACCCGATGTTAAGAAGGAAGGCAAAGACCTCACGATCCTTTCCATCGGCGCTACACTTTACAGAGTCATGGACGCTGTTAAGATCCTTGAAGAAAAATATGGCATGAGCGTAGAAGTTATCGACGCACGTTCCCTTGTTCCCTTCAACTATGAAAAGGTTATCGAATCCGTCAAGAAGACCGGCAAGATCGTTATCACAGGTGACGCTTGCGAAAGAGGTTCCCAGATGAAGGAATTCGCACAGAGCATCACAGAGCTCGCATTCGATTATCTCGATGCTCCGCCGGTTGTTGTTGGTGCAAAAGACTGGATCACACCTGCTCACGAAATGGAACAGTACTTCTTCCCGCAGGCTGAATGGATCGTTGATGCTGTTAACGAAAAGATCGTTCCCCTTCCGGGCCACGTTGCAACAGCTAACTTCACCAACGGCGAATACATCCGCGCTAACAAAAAAGGTGTTTGAGTATTCACTTCGTGAAAACTCAGCGACTTGACAAGTCAAGTCGCGCAACAAATCTAGTTGAGTGATAAAAAAGTAGGGGCGACCATTGGTCGCCCTTATTTTTGTTATTTCCCAAAATAAAAACCTCCCTGCAAAATGAGGGAGGTCTTTTGTTATTTCTCTTTGTAAAATACGCCGACCATTGCACCGACATCATCGCTGGGCGAAACGATCTGCTGCAAAACCCAACCTTCCGCAACATAGCTGTTGATGAGGCTTTCGGCTTGTTCAAGGTCTTTTTCACGGGAAAATTTGAAGCCCTTGTTCAGATAAACCAATTTGTATTCTTTCATGTCATTTACCAAAAACAAAAGATTGCAGATTGACGGAAATATCTTCGCCGCCGCGAACTTCAAGGCGAAGCATGTGCTTGCCGCTGATCTTCTTTCCAAGCTTGGTGCTAAAAGGCATGAAGAGATATTTGCCGGCTGTTTTTTCCGTGCGGATAGTCGCAATGGGCGTGAGCTCATGGTCAAGGTAAACATTGATGGAAGATGCGTTTCCTGCCGATTCAACTGTGATGCTTGCTGCTTCTTCCGTAAAATCGATGTATTTGTATTCGACAGATTCGCCGTTCGCAAGTCCTTTTACATAATCATAACGGCCGGTGTGATCTGCGTAATCGTCGATATAGGCACGACCGTTGATGCGGCTTGTGCGGAAAGCTTCGACCTTGGTAAAGCAGGGAATAGGTCCGTCGATGCCCTGCGTTGTCATTTCGACTTCGCTGATCGTGCCGTCTTCATTGAACGTGATCGGTTCAACGCAGCAGCGTCGGCTGAAATAACCGTTGTGGGAAGATCTGTGATAGAAAACATACCATTTTCCGTTAAATTCGGCGATGCAGCCGTGGTCATTCCATGTCTGCGGATCGCAGCCGATGTTGTCGATGATGATGCCGCGCTTTGTATAAGGGCCAAGCGGATGTTTGCTCGTTGCGTAGCCTAAAGCGGTCGGTCTGCCTCTGGAAATATCGGTGTAGACGAGGTAATACAGATCGCCTCTTTTGCGGACGGACATACCTTCATGGAAACCGTGTTCCGCTTCGGTGATGACGCCGTCGACATGGGTCTCGGGGATGATCTGGAAAGTTTCGGGATCAAGTTTTGCAGCCTGACCACTCAACTGTCCCCAGAAATAATAAACGCTGCCGTCATCGTCTACGAAAACAGATGGGTCAATGCCGTAAACATCGATCTCCTGTGCATGATTAAAAGGTCCGACGGGCGAATCTGCAAAAGCAACGCCTTCACTGCGGTCGTTCTGGCAATAGAACAGGCAATATTTGCCGCCGATTTTTTCAAGATCCGGTGCATAAAGACGAGAATTTTTGCTTTCTTCATCCGGAACGAGGCTGCTGTTAAAGGTATTGGGGTAAACCTTGAAGTTTTTCAGATCTTCGGTTTCAAAAACATAATAGTTGTGGCTGCAGTAATCGTCATTGCCGCAGATATCGAGAGAACCGTAAAGATACAGCTTGCCGTCATAAACGCGCGCTTCAACGTCCGGAATAAAATATTTTGGGTCTAAAATCGGGTTCATAAGGTCACCTTTTATCGTTTGATACAAATATGATACAATGATTTTTTTGCAAAGTCAAAAAAACACAGTGGCTTAACACTGTGTTTGTTAACTTTATTCGAGATGGAAAAGCTTTGCGCCGTTTTTATAGAGGATCATTTCGCGTTCTTCCTCTGTGAGCGGGATCTGATAGAAGCGTTCGAGTTCTTCCACGGGCTTCCACATCGGGAAATCCGTTCCGTAGAGGAATTTTTCCACGCCGTGTTTATGGATAAACTCTGCCGCACGGGTAAAAGGCAGCCTGAAAAGTGCGCTCGAAGTATCCATATAGATGTTTTTCTTGCCGATGAGGTATTCTTCGGCTTCATCCCAATCGCTGTAACCGCCAAAATGCGCGCCGATGAAGGTATGTTCGGGGAAAAGATCGCATATTTTCGCCAAACGGTGCGGTTTGGAAAAGCTGCGTTTTTCGTCGCCCATATGGAAAAGGATCGGCATATCTTTGGGGATCTTTTTATACATGGCGATGGCTTTTTCATCGTCGATGTTGAATTCCTGAAAATCAGGATGGAATTTGATGCCGACAAGACCAAGCTCACGCGCATGGGCAATTTCCCCGTCAAGGTCTTCGTGATCGGGATGCAGAGAGGCAAAACCGATAAATTCGGGATGAATGGAACATTCATAGCCGATAAAATCGTCGATCGAACGGACCTGATGCGGTGTTGTCGCAACGGAATGGACGACGTATTTTGTCGTTCCGGCAAGGCTGCCTTCGCGCAAAAGATCATCCGCTGTACCGGGTTCACCCATTTCGATATCATAAAAATGGCCGATCGCTGCTACCGCTTTTTCGGCGATCTTTGCGGGAAAGATATGAGCGTGGACATCGAGAATTTTCATAAAAATACTTCCTTCAAAACTTTTGCTGTTTTCGCAGCGGAAATATTATAGCATAAATGCGTATAAAAATACAAATCATTCAGATAGCTTTTGTGTTATAATAGAAGAAAGGAGATCGAACAATGGAATTATTTGCGGAAGAGCTGCATTTTATAGGAAAAAACGAAAAAGATAAGCGCACCGATCTTTGCATACATGGCAAAGTGATCTGCCGTGTGAAAGGACATTCTTTGTCTGACGATACAGAATGGTGTGTAAGTGCTTCTGCATATCGCTTCCTTGAGAGTCTGTTTTATGATCATCCGGCAGGTATGGAAGAACATTTGATTCCCTGCTGTGGGCATATGATGATCCCTTCGGAGGACGGCTGTTCGGTTAAGATTATTGGCTGTACAAACGGTATTGATTTTGATATTCTCCATGAAGGGGAAATGATTCGCCTTAGAGCAGAAGCAAGCGGTGATATACTCATCCCCTATCAGGAATACAAAAAGAGCGTTCTTTCTTTTGCTGCGCAGGTCATTGCCTTTTACAGAAAAAATCCGCCGCGAAGATTTGAAGGTGCATATGAGCGTGAAGCATTTTGTGCTTATATTGCCGGTTTTTTCAGCCTGTATCATCGGGCTTGCAGCAGTTCTGTGATCAGCTTTGCAGATTATGAGGCTTATACGGATGCTTCTATTTTGGGGATCTGCAAAAACGGCATTGCGCTTGAACATTTTGATTTTATTGATTTTGCCGCATGCTGCAGAAATACAGACAAGATCATAGGCGAATATAACGATGATGATCTGTCGATCACTTTCTACACAACACCTGAACCGATCATGATCAGGTTTCTTCCGAAAAATATTTGGGAAGAGCATATCGCAGTGGATAGACCAAGGGAAAGATTTCGTTCTCTTTTGCGGAAAATCAAAGATTTCGGTTATTCGCTCAAAAAAGAGTAACAAAAAACGCCCTTTCTTTTTTAGAAAGAGCGTTTTCTTATTCTTAAAGTGTTGCGCCGAAGTCGGAAACGATGACCTGACCTGTGATGGCTCTGGATTCGTCGCTTGCGAGGAAGAGGAGAATGTTTGCCACATCAGCGGGCATGCACGGCGGAACGGAAAGGTTCATGTGCTTTCTCATCTGGCCAAACATATCCTGATCGAGCTTTGCGGGATCCTGTTTCATGGTCATGGGTGTGACGATCGTGCTCGGGTTTACGGAGTTGCAGCGGATGCCTGTGCCTGCGAAACGCATTGCGGTGTGCTTGGTAAGGCCGATAACAGCAGCTTTGCTTGTAACATAGGCAGCGCCGCCTGTACCGAACTGACCGGCAACGGAGTCAAGGTTGATGATCGAACCGCTGTTTGTCTTTACCATTTCGCGGAGGACGGCTCTTGTGCAATAGAGGCAGCCCTTTGTATTGATGCCTAAAACCCATTCAAGGTCTTCATCGGAGAATTTATCAACGGGCTTGAGGCCTTCTTCGAGAACGCCTGCATTGTTGACGAGGATGTCGATCTTGCCATAAGCTTCAACGGTCTTGTTGACGAGGTTTTCAACGTCTTCAACTTTGGAAACATCTGTCGGAACGGCTAAAACTTCGCCGCCGTTTGCACGGATCTTTTCAGCAACTTCTTCGAGCTGCGGGAGTCTTCTTGCGCTGATGACGACTTTTGCGCCTTCTTTTGCAAAGAGTTCTGCGGTGACTGCGCCAACGCCGGAGTTTCCGCCTGTTACGATTGCAACTTTACCATCTAAACGTCCCATAATTGGTACTTCCTTTGTGATTTATTGCGGTCAAAGACCATCCTTATTATATCGACAGCGACTTATATTGTCAATAATTTCACAATATTATTGCAAAAAAAAGAGAGCCGAAGCTCTCCCAAATTTTAATTGCCTGATTTGACATATTTGATCGTGTTTGTCCCGGCAAATTCGTCCCAATCCTTTGCTTTTTCAACCTTGCGCCAAGCCGAGGAATTGCCCCTGTATTCGAGGACGCGCAGGGCAGGCGTATCATAGAAAAGACCGTAGCCGATTTCCGAAAGGCTTTTCGGCATGGTCACGCGTTCAAGCGCATTGCAGGAAGCGAAAACCTTTTCCCCGAGCGTGGTCAAGCCTTCGGGTAAGGCGATCGTTTTCAAAGCTGTGCAGGAAGCAAAAGCAGCATCACCGATCGTCAGGGCTTCACATTCCGCAAATTCGACCGTGTCAAGCGCCGTGCAGGCAGAGAAAGCCTCTTTTTCGATCTGCATGACCGATGTGGGGATTACGATGTTCTGGAGCTTTTCGCAGCCGGAAAAAGCATAGCTGCCGATGGTTTTCAGGTTTTCGGAAAGGCGCACGTTGGAAAGCTTTACACAGCCGGAAAAACAACGGCTGCCGATTTTTTCAGCGCTGTCTTCAAGGAAAACGCTCTCAAGCGAAATGCAGTCACGGAATGCCGTATCGCCAAGGCTGCTGCCACTGCGTAAGCTGACAAGGTTTGTGCAATCCGCAAAAATATTATTGCCGAAGCTCGTGATGCCGCTGCCGAGCGCAACATTTTTCAGACTCGTACAGCCGGAAAAGGCATAGCTGCCAAGCTCTTTGAGGCTTTCGGGGAGTGATGCATCCCGCAGGTTTGTGCATCCGGAAAAGGCATAATCACCAATCGTCGATAAACTGCTGCCGAAATCGATGTCGAGAAGTGCCGTGCAGTCGGAAAATGCCGCATAAGCAAGCTCTGTGATCTCGCCGGAAAAGCGGAGTTTTTCGATATTTTCAAAGCCGGAAAAGGCTTTTTCGCCAACATAGGCAATGCCTTCGCCGATCTCAAGCCCTGTGATCTTGCTCAGATAAGGGGCAAGACGGGTATCTTCCTTCAGGCTGCGCTTGATGTCTGCACCGGATAAGTGGAGCGTGCCATCTTCCGTCAGCTGTAGTTTTAAGCCATCTTCCCATTTATCTTCAAATAATACGCCGATTTCGCTGTCGTTGTGGGGAATATCGGTGTTCATAGTTTCTATTCCTTCAAGTGCGGGCAGACTATTCGGGTCAGGTCCATCCGCTGCGGAACAAGCAAGGGAGAATATAAGCATGGCGGCAAGCCAAATGGTGATCAATCTCTTTTTCATAAAAACCTTTCTTTCACACTTTTCAGCGCAGGAGTAAATAGACAAATTCTTTGTTGTGCAGGCGAATGACATCGCCATGGAAGAGCGGAATATTTTTGCCTTCCGGGGCTTTTTTACCGTTGATGTAGCTGCCGTTGACGGAACCCATATCACAGAATTCGTGCTGCGTGTAAAAACTGATGCGGGCATGTTTTCTGCCGATCTCATCCGGCAAAACGAGCTTTTCCCAGGGGTATTCACGCCCAAGGAAGAAATAGTTTTCATCAAGGAAGCGCACTTCGCCGCTTTCGGGTTCAAAAAGAACGGCGGTTTTGCCCTTGACGATTTCCATAAAACGGTTCGGCAGGAAGATGAACTGCTGTTCGGATAAGCGGATTTCATCAAATGCCTGCAGCGGAGCACGCTCTTTTTTGCCCAATTTCTTTCCGCAGACATAGCTGCCGTGCGTGGAACCGGCATCGATCAGGTAATAGGCATCTTTATAATAGACAATATCAGCATGATGACGGGATAAGCGCAGATCATCCGGAAAAACGAGATCGCAGCTGTCTTCCGAACGGCCGATCGAAACAAGCATCGAGTGCAGGCGATGCAGCTTGCCGCTTGCAGGCGCAAAGAGATAGAAAAGGTGTTCGGGCGCTTTCTGTGTCGGTAAAAGCCCATGCTGCTTCGGTTTTTCTTCTTTTTTGCTCTCCTTTTTTGCCTCTGTTTTATGGTATGCTTCGGCAAATGCAGGGATCGAAAGAAGGCGTGTTTTGAGGCTTTCTTCCGTCGGGTAACGGTAAGCCTCCGTAATATCGGCTTTTTCAAGCGCAAGCTTAAGGCCAAGCGAAAGCGTCATTTCCGAAAGGAAGATCGCGCAGATCTTCTCCCCTTTTTCAAAGGCAAGGTTCAGGGCTTTGCGGAAATCGTGGTTTTCCAAGGCATCCTCGGAAAAGAGGAAAACGCCCGTGTTTTCGCCGTTTTTTTCAAGCTGAAAGCCCATTTCGGTGAGTTTTTGGAAAAAAGCTTCGGCATCATTTGTCAGCATAAGGGAAAGTTTTTTCATTTTATTCCTCCCCGATTTCTAAAAGTTCATCGGCGCCGGTCATTTCAAATTCGTGCAGGATTTCTTCACTCAAACCGAAAAGCCGCATGCTGCCGTGTTTTCTTTCGTCCATTTTTTGCTGCAGACGGAGGAAAACATCCAGACTGGCTGTCGAAAGATAGGTCAGACCCGAAAGATCAAACGCAAGCGCATAGCCGCAGATCGCCAAAGGCAGAAGCTCGTCCATAAAAATTCCGGCGAGTTCGCTGCGGAGCTTGCCCGAAATGCTGATCTGTGCCTGTTTTTCGCCTGTAAGCGCTTCCTCAAGCGTGAGCAAAAGTTCGCCCTCTTTTTCAAAGCGGAGGATCGTTTTTTCTGCATTTTCCGTGATCGTGAGCATGGGTTCATACCTCTTTTATCAAGTGAGCTGTCTCTTGGCAAGGCGATAGAAAATGCCGCCTTTTGCCATGAGTGTTTCGAAGTTGCCTTCTTCGGCGATCTGACCGCCTTGCAAAACGAGAATGCGGTCGCAATCTTTGATCGTGCTCAAGCGGTGTGCAACGACGATGCGTGTGAGTTCCATCGAAGAAAGACTCTCGCAGACAGCTGCCTGTGTGGCGTTGTCGAGTGCGCTTGTGGCTTCGTCAAAAATCAATATCGA
The DNA here is from genome assembly GCA_015056045.1 of Clostridiales bacterium. GTDB lineage: Bacteria > Bacillota > Clostridia > Christensenellales > Christensenellaceae > SIG371. The sequence goes on from SVGZ01000004.1 coordinate 70,618, forward strand.
AGGATGCGAAATGATCGCGCGTGCGATCAGGATACGCTGTTGTTGTCCGCCGGAGATCGTACCGGCACTTTCGCTGAGCATCGTGAAAAGCCCCATGGGCATTTCCGCAATATCTTCGGCAAGACCGACGGCTTCTATAACATCCTGCACTTCCTGTGGTGTGGCTTCTGGTGCAGTGATCGTGATGTTTTCATAAATCGTTCCGGCGATAAGCTTGCCGTTTTGCAAAACAACGCCGAGTTTCTTTCTGAGTTCGCGTTTATCAAGGCTGCGCAGGTCTTGCCCATCATAGCTGATCTGCCCTGTTTTTGGCGTTTCAAAGCCTAAAATGAGCTTGAGTAAGGTCGATTTTCCGCATCCGGATGGACCGACAATGCCGATGTATTCGCCGGGTTTGATGTTGAGTGAAAGGTCGTTTATGATATTGGGCGAATTTTCCGCATAGGAAAAGCTGACGTGTTCAAGCGAAATATTGCCCGAAAGCTCGCCGATAAATTTCTTGTCTTCGTTGTCTTCGGGTGCGGTTTCAAAAAGCGGTTTTAAGCGCTCGAGGGAAGGCTTTTCCTGCCAGAGCGAGATAAGGCTTTCCGCAAGCTGCAATATCGAAGCGGAAAAGACACCAAAAGCCGTATTGAAGCCGATGAACGCACCCATCGAAAGCTTTGCATTGCCCTTGATCATCGCATAATACAGAACGATGGAGAAAATACCGCTCATGATCCCCGAAAGGGCATCAACTGCGCTGTTAAAGCGGTTCTTTTTGATTTCTTCGCTCTGTTTTTCCGCAAAGGGATGCACATATTCAAAAGCGGCGCGGTTTTCTGCACCTGCCATGCGGAGCTTATCAATGCCCATAAGGAACTGATAGAGCTTGGAAGAAGCGATGCTTTCCTGTTCGGCGATGCGTTTTTCATGCGTCAATGTACGAAGCGAAAGGATAAAGAGAAGTCCACCGCCAATGAGCAGCATCAGGATCGAAAGACCGCTGAGCTTTGCGGAATACCCGAACATCCTGAAAAGATAGACGAGCGAAAACAGTGCCGAAAGACCTGTGCCCATGATCGTGCTGATGAAGCTGTTCGTCAGCATGGCTACGGAAGCGATGCGCTGTGCCAGGTCTGTGCTTTCAAAACGGCGGTAAAAGCTTTCCGGAAGGAAAAACGCCCTGTGATAGACCGCATTGCCGAGATCATAGGAGATCCTGCTGCCCAAACGGAAAGCCGAAAGGTTTTTGACAATGCCGAAGAAAAGGCTGCCAACCATAAAGCTTGCGGTAACGAGCGAAAGCTGGATGAGCTGACCCGTTTGCCCAAGGGGGATCATATCATCATAGATCTTTTCATTGAGCATCGGCAAAAGCATACCGATCAGCGCTGTAAAAAGTGCCAATACACATGCACGGATGAGATCGCTCATCTGCAGGCTTTCACGGCAGAATTTTAAAATATCGGATTTTGTGAGAGATTTTGCCGGTAAAGCACGGCCGATGGCATAGGCCCTCGGGAAAACGCTCAGGGCAACATCTTTGGTGAGCTTTTCCGTTTTGCCGCTTTCGGGGTAAAAAATCTCGTAATCCTTGCCTTTTTTTACGCAGGCAACGGTTTTTCCGTCGATTTCGCCCAAAATCGTGCCGTTATCGCTCATGTACCAATCTTCCTCCAAAATGACCACACGACAGGGAAAACCCGAAACCCGTGCGACCGAAGGAATATCGATCTTGTTTCCGCAGACTTGCAGGACTTTTTCAAAATCTGCGAGCGGAATATTTTCTTTTTTGCAGGCATAGGCAAGTGCCATATATACGGGGTCACTGCCTGTGGGCATTTCTTCTTTTGCCATAAAGGCACGGCGAATGATGCCGTAAGAGGCAATATTGATATCCGGTTCGAGTTTTTTGCCTCTGCGAATATAAATATCGTCCTTCAAAGCCTCTTTTTTATAAAATTCGACAAGGCTGCCTTCAAAGCCTTCCTCGGCAAAGGCAGCAAGCCCGATCCTTTTGGCAAAATTGCGCTTGAGGATGCTCGTTACGCTTCCGCGCATGGGCAAAAGCTCTGCCTCATCTTTGGCGACAAAAAGGAAATGGTAGTTTGTCCGGCCTTCTTTTGCGGCAAGTGCAGGGATGATGCGGCCTTTTTCCATTTCACAGAGCAAAAGGCGTCTGCCGATATTGCCGTTTTCTTCGCTGACGATATAGATGAAAAGTGAACCCGAAACAATGCGGAAGGCATCGAGCCCGTTTTTCGGCATATAGCTTTCCGAGCCGGAAAGACGGATGTTTTGTTCCTTAAATTCCATGGGAAAGCTCCTTTCTATGCCATGATGAGCCTGTCTCGGTAAAAGCCTTCGCATGCGGAAAGGGTATTGTGGTCTCCCTTTTGGATGACTTTGCCGTTTTGCAGGACGATGATCTGCTCTGCATCGCGAATGGCGCTGAGCCTGTGTGCGACGATGATGCATGTGCAGCCGCGGCGTTTGATATTGTCTAAAATTTCTTTTTCCGTGATCGGGTCAAGCGCAGATGTCGCTTCATCCATAATGAGGATCGTCGGCTTTGTGGCAAGCGCTCGTGCGATCTCAATACGCTGGCGTTGTCCACCGGAAAGGTTTTCCGCACCTTCCGCAAGCGGGTAATCATAGGCACCGGGCTGCGAAATGATGAAATCGTGAATGCAGGCATCTTTTGCCGCTGCGATCATATCTTCTTCCAGAATCGCAGGGTTCCAGAGCGTGATATTATCGCGGATGCTGCCCGAAAAGAGGTTGATATTCTGCGAGACCGTTGCGATGCTTGCGTTTAAGACTTCGCGCGGAATTTCATTTTTTTCTTTGCCGTCAAAGCGGATATTTCCCGTCCATGGTGTGTAAAGACCGCTGACGAGCTTTGCCGCTGTGGATTTACCGCAGCCGGATGAACCGACAAAGGCAATACTGCTGCCGCTTTCAAGGCGGAAGCTCAGGTTTTCGACAAGCGGTGCTTTGAGCGGGCTATACCCAAAGGAAATATCCGAAAGCTCCACTTTGCCGCTGAGTTTTCTTGCCGCAGCGGAGGATTTTTCTTCTTTATGGTAGCGTTCATCTTCGGGGTAACGCTCGATATCTTCAATGCGTTCAAGGTCTGCACGGAGTCCCTGCAGTTTTTCGGAAAAGCGGACAAGTGCATTTACAGGCGCCATAAAGGAATCGAAAAGCGAAGAAAAGGCGATGAGCATACCCATTGTGAGCTGACCGCGGATGACGAGAATACCGCCGATCATCAGCATAATGACGTCGCTCAGGTTTGCCAAAGCCTCGGGGATAGCTCCTAAGATCTGTTGATTGCGCGAAAGCTCCTGTTCAAGCCTTGCCTGTTTTGCCTGATGCCCCAAGACACGCAGGCTGTATTCGCTTTCTGCGCCGGAGGCTTTGAGTGTATCGGTAATGGAAAGACCGGCGACGAGTGCGCTGAAAAGCTTGCTGCTGTTCATCGTCAGCTTTGCCATTTGTCCGGCTAAAACCTTGCCCGAATAAATAAGCAGCGCCATCATGATCCCCGTTAAGAAAAGGCCGATTAGCGTCATCGAAGGGCTGTAGATAAAGAGGATGATCAGGTAAAAAACGGCGGAAAAGAGATTCAAAACCGTTTCCGCAAGGTCGCCCGAAAGGAAATCATTGAGCTTTGTGTTGCTTTCCATGCGGGAAACAAGACTGCCGGCATGGCGCTGATCAAAAAAGCTGATCGGCAGACGCAGCATATGCATAAAAAGGGAATGACCCGAAATCAGCGTCAGTTTTGCTTTGAGCTTGCCCAAAATCAGCCCACGCCAGAAAGTCAGCGCTGCTTTCAAGGCAAGAAGAAGCCCCATAAACAAAAGAAGCTTCGGCAGCCAATCCGTATAACCGCGCAGGAGGATGTCATCCATAAAGACCTGCGATAAAACCGGCAGAACAAGCTGCGGAAAGACAAGCAAAAGACCGATCGCAATCAGCACGCCAAGGGTCTCTTTTTCGTTTGCGATGCGCTCTTTGATAAAAGCGAAGGTCGTATTTTTCTTTTTCTGTTTTTCAAAATTTTCGGTCAGTTCAAAGGTTAAAACAACACCGGAAAAGCCATCCTGCAGCTCTTTTTGTGTGAGCTTTCTTCGGCCAACAGCGGGATCATTGATATAGGCAAAGCCGTGTTTGAAGCCTTCAAAGACGACAAAATGGTAGTTATTCCAGAAAATGATTGCCGGAACCTTGACTTCGGGCAAGGAAGTGACTTTTTTGCGGTAACCTTTTGCGGTAAGTCCGTATTTTCTTGCGGCGGCAAGGATGTTTTTTGCATTGCAGCCATCGCGCGATACGCCTGTTTCGATGCGCATCTGTTCCAAGGGCAAAAATTTTCCGTAATAACCGAAGATCATGGAAAGTGAAGCAGCACCGCATTCTGTCATTTCCATCTGAAAAACGGTCGGTGTCTTTGCGTAACGTTCCATATCAGAAGATCTCCCCAAGTTTGGAGAAAAGTTTGGTGATCGGTGCAATTTCTTCGGTGACGATCTTTGCGGAAAGCAGCGAACCGCCCGAAACGGTAAGTTCAGCGCCTTTTTTACCGGACCAGTAATAGCCGCTTACCGTATCCGCAGGGTAAAGCTCGCAAGTGACGGCTGCGACTGCACCGTTTGCGGAAAAGCTTGCCGCAAGCGCATTGCCCGAACCCAAAACGTGCTGCATGCCGATCTCGGATGCTGCGTGGGAATCGATATTGATGACGCGTGCTTCCATATGGCCATAGCTCTGGCTGTCTACGGAGGAAAGATAGATGTGTACGCTCATGCCTCGCTCGATCTTGCCTGCATCCTGCAGCGGAATATAGCAGACGGCAACGTGCGGTGAGCTGACTTTCGGGGAAATGCGGATGGCTTCGCTGCCTTGGTAAAGCGTACTGCCGATCTCTGTCATAATATCGGAAACGATGCCGACCTGATCGGAGGTAAGCGTTTCGACTTCTCCGTTGGCACTTCTGTAGCGGAGGATCTCATCGCCGATGTGCAGGGCATCTCCGGGCGAAACGAGAACGGATAAAACTTCTCCGTTTTCCTTTGCATAAACGGCGTTTGTGCTGACAGGTGAGGAAAGGATCCCCTGTGCGGTAACGGTCATTGGGATAGTCCCGAAAATCGACCAGACAAGCACACAAAGCAAAATAAGCCCGATGGCGGCGATCGAAAGCCAGCTCATGGGCGAAGTAACGCGAAGCGTTTTATCTAATTGTTCCGGTGAAGAAATTTGTTCCAGTGCAGATTTATCGTAAAGCTTTGCCATGATTTTCCCCTTATTTTTTCTATCTTGTTATACACGCAAGGCTTCGCAGTGTTTCTCTAATTTTTCGAGCGCTCGCTTTAAGCGCACGCGGACTGTTCCGGGGTTCATGGAAAGAAGCTCGCCGATCTCGTTTGAATTTTTGCCTTTAAAATAGCTTAAAATGACGATCTTCTGGTCGATCGGCTGCAGGGTTTTGATCGCACGCGCAAGCGTATTGCGGACTTCCTGCAGGTATGCGGCCTTTTCCATTTCGGTCTCTTCATAGGTGAGGACGTTTTCCAGCTCGCTGATATCGACATCGATATGATGATCGCGGTAATAATTGATCAGCCTTGTCCGCGTAATGGTAAAGATCCATGTCTGTGGTGCACTCTTTGAAGGGTCATAATTTTCATAGATGCGGTAGGCGTAAAGGAAGATATTGCTCGCCAGATCCTCTGCTTCTGTCATATTTTCGAGTTTTTTATTCAGGAAAAAGAGGACCTTTTTATAATAGGCCTTGTAAAATTCTTCAAATGTGGGCTTGATCCTTTTATTTTCCGAACCGGGGAAGCTGATAACCTTCATACTGCACCGCCTTTTTTCGCATAATTTTGCTATTATATTCATTATACAGGATAGCGGAAGGGCAAATCAAGAAGAAGCACGGCAGCGAAAAAATATCTTAAAAAAATAAAAAAATTTTCAGAAAAATATGTAACACAAGGCCAAATCTCGTGTACAATAAGGTAGAAAGCACAGAACAAAGGTTTTCTGGAAAGGAGAGTTCATAATGCCCGGCAAAATTGGAAAAATTCTGAGGCTGGCTGCGGATATGCAGGATCTTGCAGAGCCGGAGGACGAGCTTACAGCCCTGATCCGTGAGATCGATATGGAGCTGGAGGAAGATGAGCTCAGCATGGATGAGCTCGAAATGGTCGTTGCCGCATCGAAAAACGATGATTACGAGCATTTCAAGACATTACTTAACGATATGGATAAATAAAAAAGAGCGATGGAGACATCGCTTTTTTGTTTTAAGGCAAAGAAAAACGCTTTCGGATTTTTCCAAAAGCGTCTTTTTTATTTAATAAGGATAGCTGATAAAGAGGTCTTCCGTATGGTAGCCTCTTGCCAGCAGCATGACGGACTCGAGGGATTCAAAGGTGGTAAAGCTGCCGATCGAAGCATCCTCAAGGTCTGTGATGCAATCCAGCGGCGGATTGAGCACATAGGTATTGAGGTAATTCCACTCCGGAATATAATCCAGCTTGCCCCATTCACGGGAATAGCTGAAGATGATGTTCTTTCCGGGGACTTTTGTCAGCGTATAATCGATGCCGCCGAAAAGCTTTGGATTATTCGTCAGTGCAACGGTGTGGAAATATTCAACGCCGCTTGCCACGATCTGTTCCAAAGGCGTGCCGTCTGCGATGAAAATGACATTGTGCGAATCGAAATGACCGATCAGGCTGCGGATATTGCTTCCCGAAATATCGACATAGTTCAGCTTTTTGCCGAGACTCAGATCGATCGCTTCTTCAAATTCGTTATAGGAAAGATCGAAATACTGCAGGTTCGGCAGGTTGTAATAGCTGTGTGCGATCTTATTGCCCGAAAGCGAAAGCCCGCGGATGCTTTCCGTATCGGCCGAATCGAGCCAGCTCATATCAGCAATTTCGTTGTTATCCGCATCGAGGAAGATGAGCTTTTCCGCATCGGCGAGGAAGGAAATATCGCTGATATGGTTATCCGCAAGGTACAGACGCTCGATATATTTTGCGCTCTTGCCAAGGATGGAAACATCCGAAAGGCCGTTGCCGTCAAGCTGTACGGTGGCGAGTCTTGTGCAGTTTTCAAGGCCGGAAATATCCTGCAGCTGATTTCTGCCGAAGCGGATCTCCCTCAGGTAGATCAGCGCACGCAAGGCATGCAGATTTTCGACCTTGTTGCCGTTCATGGCAAGCGTTTCAAGCTTTGTTAAGCCGGAAACGGCGGAAATATCGGCGATGCTGTTGCCGTCAAGGTAAAGATGCTTCAGTTCCGCAAGGTTTGCCAGCGCGGAAATATCGTCGATGCCGTTGTTCCTCAGCGAAAGGATCGAAAGCATGTCCAGATCTTTCAGCATGCGCATATTGGAAATGCCCGTATTATCCGCATAAAATTCCGAAAGAGAAGGCGGAAGCACGAGTTCTTCGATCGGGTTGTTGTTGATGTTGAGGATGCCGACTGCTTTCAGCGAAGAAAGGTCGATCTCTGCGATTTTGTTTCCCGAAAGGTCAAGCCCGACGACATGATCCATGCCTTCGAGGAAGCTTGCATCCGAAAGCGAGCAATTTGTCAGTTTGAGTGCGCCGAAAGCGATATGCTCGGTAATGGGCTGCATATCTGCACCCGAAAGGTCGGAACCGTCGATCGTGAGCATTTGCAGCGCAGGCATTTTGCGGATAAAGTCGATGGAATCAAGGCCGCTGGCATTGGTGATCGTCAGCGTACGGAGGTTTTTCATCGTGCCAATGCCGCCCAATGCGGAAAGCTCGCAGTTATCAAGACTGAGATAATCGAGCTTCTTCAGGCGGGAAATGGCTTCGATATCTTCGCTCGTCAGCGTTTTATTGATCAGGGAAATGTATTCTTCATCGGCGGAATAGTTCTGCCCGCAGATTTTGACGTTCGTCAGGCTGTAAATGCCGTAAGCTGCACCGATGACGGCAATGATGATCAGAACCGTTATGGCAAGCTTGCCCATAATGCGCCTGTTTTTCGCTTTTTTAGCCGATTTCTGCGGATCAAAATTCTTGGCTTTTTTCTGCTGTTTTTCTGCAGTTTTTGCGGCTTTTCTTTTTGCTCTTGCGGCTTGTTTTGCGGCAAGTTTTTCCTTAAAGGCACGCCTTGCAGCATCACGTTCAGCCTTTTTTGCTGCTCTTTCGACTAATTTCATCGCAGCTTTTTCGGCAGCTTTCTCTGCCATTTCCCGTTCAAGCTTTTCTTTGCGCGCTTTTTCGGCAGCTGCTTTTTCTGCAGAGTCGTCGATTTTATCCTGTTTTGGGTCTTCAACTGTCGGTGTTCCGCTTCGGCGAGATCTTTTCTTTAATTCTTCTTCGTCGATCGTGTGTTTTTCATGGTCAACAACAAAGGAACGGATCTCTTCACCGCTGCTTTTTTTGCCCATAAGCGCCAGCTTGAAGCTTTCCATAGACTGGAAGCGGTCTTCCTGATGGACGTTCAGTGCGGTCATCAGGGCTTCGTTTTCCGCATGGGAAAGCTCAACGCCGAGTTCAAGCGGAGACTGCAGCTCATCTTCATAAAGCCTCTGGATAGATTCATCCGGTGCTTCGCCCGTGATGCAGTGATAGATCGTTGCCGCCAGGGCATAAATATCTGTCCATGCGCCTTGTTTGCCCTTTGTGCGGTATTGTTCCTCCGGGGCATAATGCGGCTTTAAGACAACGGAAAGGCTGTGCGAGCCGTCAACATCCTTCGATGCGCCGAAATCGACAAGGACCAGCGTGCCGTTTTTCAAGACCATGATATTATCCGGGCTGATGTCGCGGTGAATATGGTGCAGTTCGTGGATCTTTGCCAGGGAATCCATGACCGGATACATCATGGGGATGATGACGCTTGCGGGGATCTTCCCATGCAGATCAAGATAATCCTTGAGCGTGATGCCGTCGAGGTAATCCATGACGATATAGGCTGTTTTGTTTTCGCGGAAAAAGTCGCGCACGCCAACGATGCCCGGTTCCTGATAGAACTTGGCAAGCGTTCGCGCTTCGGTTAAAAAGCGGTCTATTCCGCGTTCAAACTGCCCGTAATTCTGCGGCTGTGTAAAATCGATCCCGTTGGCAACGGCATTATTGCGGACGACATAATTCACCGGATAGTATTCCTTGATCGCAACGCGCATATCCAGCGTCAGGTCACGCCCGATATAGGTAATGCCAAAGCCGCCTTGACCGATGACCTGACCGACAAGGTATTTTTCGTGCAGAACGGTTCCCGGTTTCAGCTGATGCGCTGCATATGGCGGGAGACCTTCCGAATGGCAGTTTATGCAGGGTTGTATGGGGTCGTTTTCCCCTCTCATGCAATAATAACAGTACTTTTTTTCCATAATTTCACCACTGCATTTATTTTAGCAACTGAGAATCGTTATGGCAATAGCGGAATGGTTATCGGCAGCGTTCTTTTCAGCGATCCATCGCATTTCACGGAGCCAATCCTCTGTTTTTTCGTTTGCTGCGGAAAGATTGAGCATCAACTCTTCGCTTAGCGGTTCCCAAAAGCCGTCGCTGCAGATAAGGAAGCGATCTCCCGCTGTATAGGGCAGGATGTTTGTCGAAACCTTTGGCATTTTATCGGAACCGAGCGCACGGATGAGGATGTGCCTATCCGGATGGGAACGAAGCTCACTTTTGCTGATCTCACCGGCCATAACGGCAAGCTGTGCAACGCTGTGGTCAAGGCTCTGGTAGAGGATCTCTCCGTTTCTGAACTGATAGATGCGGGAATCCCCGACATGGGAAGCGATCGCCTCACCACCGGATAAAAACAGCGCAGACAAGGTCGTTTTCATGTTATTGCCGCCGTCTTGTGCAGCTTTTATGCGCTCATGCGCAAGGCGGAAAGCTTCGGGCATTTCCCGTTCGGAAACATCGTGGTCAAAGAAAAATTCATTGAGTGTGCGTATCGCCATGGCGGAAGCTTCCTTGCCGTTTCTGTGTCCGCCGAGTCCATCGGCAAGAAGTGCCAATGTCCCGAATCGCCCTTCAAGGACACAGATCGAGTCTTCATTTTCGGCTCTTTGCCCAAGCGCGGTATAGTAGGAGATGCTGATGCGGATCTTATTTTTTCTGTTTTTGAATAAATGCAGTTTCATATTTTTAAAGAAAGGGGAAAGCGCATATTTGGCTTTCCCGGGGAGATTTATTTGCGGGCTTTTACTATCATAGCCCTTTTTGGCGATTTTTTCCAGCTGTATGCTGCCTTTTTGAAGGATTTATCTCATGCAGACGCCGGTTTTCTTTTTTGTAAGCTTGCCGGCAACCCAGCCAAGCCCATAGGAGACAACGGCAACTCCGCCTGCGAGTGCGGTATAAGCGAGAAGTTCAAAGATGCCGCCGTTTACCTGTTCAAGTTCGTCTTCGGAAAGCTCGGCTTCGGCTTCTTCTGCGCCTTTGGCAATGGCGTGAAGGAGTTCTTCAAGCTCTGCCTTTTTTAAGCTGACGCCTTCTTCTTCAAATCTCTTGTGGAGATCATCAAAGCTGCCGATGTTGCGGACAGATTCACCAAATGCCGGGTCTGCCATCAGGTTTCTTAATCTTTCGGTGTTTTCGTTCATATATAGTCTCCTTTTTACAGGTCATTTTCGATGTTTAGGGTTTTTATTTGGATGAATTTTGATCTTCACCGGCGCGCTTCGGTGAAGGGTAGTTTTAAGATCGTTTTTTGATCAGAGAAGAAGGATTGCCGCTGCAGCTGCTGCAGCACCGTCGGGTCCGTCTTCATAACGGCCAACGCAATCACTCAGGTAGGTACTGTTTCCGCGGTAGATGTAGCCATCTTCATAGCGGCCGATGCAGTCGCTTAAGTAAGTGCTGTTTCCGCGGTAGATATAACCGTCTTCATAGCGTCCAACGCAATCGCTCAGGTAGGTGCTGTTTCCGCTGTAGATGTAACCGTCTTCATAGCGTCCTGCGCAATCGCTCAGGTAAGTGCTGTTTCCGCTGTAGATATAGCCATCTTCAAAACGGCCTCTGCAATCGCTCAGGTAAGTGCTGTTTCCACGGTAGAGGTAGCCTGCACGTCCGCTGGAATAGCTGCTTCCGGAAGAGTAGCTGCTGCCGGAGTAACTGCTGCCGGAGTAACTGCTGCCGGAATAGCCGGAAGAATAGCTTCTTGAGCTGCTGCCGGATCCGGTGCATGAGCAGACAACGATCAAGAGGACGATGCCGATGACGAGCAGTGCCGGATATTCAATGATAAGTGCGACTGCGAGTAAGAGAAGAATGAATCCCATAATACTTGTCCTTTCTGTGAAGCCTGCCGCTGATCCTTGCGGTATTACAGGCAGAGAGTCTTAGTAGCAGATGCCTGTTTTCTTTTTGAAAATTTTACCGGCAACCCAGCCTACGCCATAGCCAACGGCAACTACCGTGCCATAGACAGCGATCGTGGTGAGGATTCCGCCGCCGTTTACTGCTTCCAAAGCGTCGTCATCCATTTCGGATTCTTCGCCGCCTGCGATCTGGCTGCAAATCTCGTGTACTTCTTCGATGCTGAGGTCAAGGCCTCTTTCGGCAAATGCTGCCTGGAGTTCTTCGGCTGTTTCGAGCTTTTCTACTCTCTTGTTGAATACTTCGTCTGCGAGGATGCTGCTGAGTTTGTTTGTCATTTCGGTTGTCATGGTTTAAATCTCCCTTTTTAAGCTGTTTTGTGGTAATTTGTGGTGATAATTGATTTGTTTGCGGTTAAAATTTGAGGTTTAGTGGTGATTGGTTCTTATTTCTTGCACTTTGCGCCTTTAGCGAAGCCTGCGAGGAAAGCGATGATCACGATGCCTGTGATGATGTCCATGCCGCCGTTGACAGCTTCAAGAGCTTCATCATCGAGTTCGCCTTCAGCGCCGTTTGCCATAGCGAGTGCCTTTTCGATGTCTTCTTCTGCAATGTCCATGCCTTTTTCGGCGAAGAGTGCCTTTACTTCAGCTGCGTCTTTAGCGTTCTGGATAGCTTCTGCGAATGCGCGGTCGTTTTTCAGTGTTTCAAATGTCATGGTTTAAATCTCCTTTAGTGTTTTGTTCTGTCTTGATATACACGGTTTATTTGGTGGTGTTACAGTTTATTTTGAATTTTTTAAATGTGTTTTTGTGGTAAGTTGTAGTGGTGTAAACGTTGTTTGTGGTTAATTTTTGCGGCTTGGTGGTGATCGTTTCTTATTTCTTGCACTTTGCGCCTTTAGCGAAGCCTGCAAGGAAAGCGATGATAACGATGCCTGTGATGATGTCCATGCCGCCGTTTACAGCTTCAAGAGCTTCATCATCGAGTTCGCCTTCAGCGCCGTTTGCCATAGCGAGTGCCTTTTCGATGTCTTCTTCAGCAATGTCCATACCTTTTTCGGCGAAGAGTGCTTTTACTTCAGCTGCGTCTTTAGCGTTCTGGATAGCTTCTGCGAATGCGCGGTCGTTTTTTAATGTTTCGAATGTCATAGTTTAAATCTCCCTTTGTTTGTATTTGTTTTGTTCTGTCTTTATATACACCGGCTTGCCGGCTGTGTTACATTTTTTTCAGCGTTTTTTAAGTTTTTTTAAGAGTGCTGCGGCAATGGAGAAAATATCCAGGATTCCGCCGTTTACGTCTTCCAATTCTTCGTCTGTCATATCGCCCATGGCATAGATCTCTTCTGCGATCTCATCGGGTTCATTGACGATTTTGCTGAGGTCAGCATCTTCGAGGCTTTCAAAATACAGAGTGACTTCGGGGTATCTGTTTTCCATTATCTTCTCCTGTTTTTGCTGTAAATATAGGCAAGAGCTGCACCGGACATCAGGACCAGGCTTGCACCGATCACGGCAACAAGGCCGCCGTTTGTATCTTCAAGTTCTTCTTCGTTCAGTTCGGTTTCGATAAATTCGTTCATACTGTTCTCCTTATCTTCTGCGGACGGGATAGATGCATTTCGGTTTGCCTGCGAGGTATGCGATTGCTCCGCCGAAGGCAATGGCGATCCCAATAAGACCACCGTTTGTTTCTTCCAATTCTTCTTCGTTCAGTTCGGTTTCGATAAATTCGTTCATGGGAAAGCTCCTTATCTGATAAATCTGTTCTTGACATAATCGATGAAAGCTTTTGCTTTGCGGATGATGCCGTGGATCGGGACTACCGGGCTGATCGGGTGAATAAAGAGGCCGCCGTTTACCTGTTCAAGTTCGTCATCGTTCAGTTCAATGTCATAGTTTGTATATTCGTTCATCTGAAAAATCTCCTTTTACTGGTGGCAAACGCCTGTTTTGTTGGTAAAGATCTTGCCTGCAACCCAACCTGTGCCATAACCGATGGCGATTGCTGCTGCGCCAACTGCGATCGCTGTGAGGAAACCGCCGCCGTTAACGTCTTCAAGCTCTGTGTCGTTCATTTCAACTTCGTAGTTCATCATTTCGTTCATTGTTTAAATCTCCCTTTGTTTTTTGTTTTGTTCTGTCTTTATATACACCCAAGAATTGTCTGTGTTACGCTGTTTTTTAAGTTTTTTTATTTTCGATTACTGATAGCAAACGCCGCTTTTTTTCTTCATGACTTTGCCTGCAACCCAGCCAACACCATAGCCAACAGCAACCATGGTGCCGTAAACAGCCAGTGTTGTGAGAATGCCGCCGCCGTTAACGTCTTCAAGCTCTGTGTCGTTCATTTCCATTTCGTAGTTCATCATTTCGTTCATTGTTTAAATCTCCCTTTGTTTTTTGTTTTGTTCTGTCTTTATATACACCTGAGAATTGCCGGTGTTACGCTGTTTTTTTATTTTTTATTTCCGATTACTGATAGCAAACGCCGCTCTTTTTCTTCATGACTTTACCGGTTACCCAGCCAACGCCGTAGCCGACTGCAACCATCGTGCCATATACTGCCAGTGTTGTGAGAATGCCGCCGCCATTGACATCTTCAAGCTCTGTGTCGTTCATTTCAACTTCATAGTTCATCATTTCGTTCATTGTTTAAATCTCCCTTTGTTTGTTTTGTTCTGTCTTGATATACACCTGAGAAATGCCGGTGTTACGCTGTTTTTTATTTGCCGTATTTGATATCGTGGATCTTTTTCTGTGTGAGGTACTGCTTTGCTTTATAGAAGGTATAGACCGTGACGCCTGCGAGAATGGCCAAGCCAATGCCGCCGCCGTTTGTATTTTCTAATTCTTCTTCGTTCAGTTCGATGTCATAATTGATGTTTTCGTTCATGTTTTTTAACTCCTTGTTTCGTTCTGCCTTGTTATACACATTGTTTTTGCCGGTGTTACGGGCTTTTTCTTATTTCTTTTTCTTGCAGCCGCGGACGAGAAGTACCGTGCCGATCGCGAGTGCCAGACCCATTGCAATAAGAGGAGGTGTTCCGCCGCTGACATCTTCAAGTTCATTTTCGGTAAGTTCGATTTCGTAATCCATCATTTCGTTCATTGTTTTTAGCTCCTTTTGTTTTGTTCTGCCTTGATATACACCATGCTTTTCTTCCTGTTACATGCTATAATGCCTGTATAAAAGATTTTTTGGAAAAGCGATGAAAAAGACACCGATATCCCCGGCAACCAAACGCAACTGGGAAAAACTGCATATCGACGGAAAAGACCGCTTGAAAGCACGCGCCAATAAGCGCCTTTCCGAAAAGAGATTTGCACCTGTGGGTTACCTCACAGATGCTTCTTTGCGTGCGCTTGGGGAAAAGCTTGCGGAAATGTCCGGAAATCCGATGGATAAGCTCTATTCTTTGGGCTTGGGGCAGCTTTTACGCAGCGGTATTGCGGAAAAACCGCACGTACAGGCTTTTCTTTCGCGTTTTTCCTGCAAAATCATTCCCGAACTGTTGAAAACAGAACTCCCCGAAGGCGATGCTTTGGGCTATCTCTATCAGATGTTATTACCCGAAGGCAAGCGCAGCGAAAACGGTGTTTACTATACGCCAAAGGGAGTCGCTTCTTCTTTATGCGAAGGGCTTTCCTTTGCCAAAGGCGAAAGGCTTCTCGATCCATGCTGCGGAAGCGGTGCGTTTTTCCTGTCGCTCGGCAATGCAGAACCGGGTCAGCTTTACGGCATCGATACGGACGAAACTGCGCTGATGATCGCCGGCATCAACCTGCTGCTGCAATATCAAGACAGGGAATTTATGCCAAAGCTGTATTTGTTCGACTTTCTTTCGGAAAAAAAGCTGTCTTTTTCTGCGGATTTTGACTATATCGTGGCAAATCCGCCCTGGGGACAGCTAAAAGAAGATAAACATTCGGCTTTTCGGGATCGTTTTGCCGATTTCTTTATCCGTGCCTATGCGGAAGCAAAGGAAAATGCAGAGATTCGTTTCCTGTTTCCCGAATCTTTCCTGCGCATCGGTGCGCATACAGACCTTCGCCGTTTCATGCTCGAAAAGGGAACGATAGAAAAAATTTCCTTGTATCAGCGGCCTTTTGCAGGCGTTTTTTCGGGAAGTGCAGGGCTCTTTTTTGCAAAAAAGAAAGAGGACACGAATGTCCTCGTAAAAAAAGAAGGGCAAGAGCCCCGATCTGTTCCGCAAAGCGTTTTTTCGCTGACGGCAAAGCATATTTTCTTTTTCCCGACAGAAAAAGAGCGTGAAAAGCTCGCCTTGCTGCAGAAAAAAGCCGCGTATACCTTAAAAGACAGCCTTTTTGCGCTGGGCATCGTCACGGGCGATAATAAAAATATGCTGAAAAATGAACCTGCGGACGGATTTGAACCGATCTTTTTAGGGCGTGATATTTCGCCGTATGCGCTGAGCAAACCGCAGTTTTACATCGATTTTGATCGAAAAAAGCTGCAGCAGGCGGCAAAAGAAGAGCTTTACCGTGCGGAAGAAAAGCTCGTATACCGCTTCATTGCGAAAAGACCCGTCGTTGCCTATGACGATGAAAAGAGATTGTTTTTAAACAGTGCGAATATATTGATCCCAAAGATCCCCGGAATGTCCCCGAAAACGGTCATGGCTTTCCTCAATTCCGCTTTTTACGGCGAGATCTATCAGCTCATTTTCGGCGATTTAAAGATATTAAAGAGCGACCTTTGCGAATTGCCTTTCCCGAAGCTTTTGCCGGAAGAGGATGCGTACTTTTCCGCATTGGCAGAGGATGCCATAAAGGGAAAAAAGGGAAGCACAGAAGCGATCGACCGTGCTGTTGAAGCCTATTTTATGCAATAAAAAAGGAATGAGCTTTTTACTCATTCCTTAATTTATTATTCTGTGCGTTCTTTGCCGAGGAAGCAGAGACAAAGTGTGCCTGGTCCGCAATGTGCGCCAATGACCGGGCCAATATCCATCAGCAGGATGTTCTTGAAGCCAAGACGTTCTTCCGCTTCTTTTTTCAAGAGAGCAGCGCCTTCGGGATTATCCGCATGACCGATGACGAGGATATCGTTGTAAATATCTTCATCGATGAAGTTCTCCTGTGCGGTGTTGATGAGGTATTTGACGAGCTTGCGCTTGCCTTTGACCTTGTCATAGGCGACGATCGTGCCGTCACGCTTGAGGAGAAGTACGGGCTTGAGGTCAAGGATCGTTCCCAATGTTGCGGTAACGGTGCTGACACGGCCTGTTTTCTTGAGGTGCATAAGGTCATCCACGCTGAAGAAATGCAGTGCGTGCATGCAGTTATCGCGAACCCACTGTGCGACAGCATCGAAAGATCTGCCTTCTTCCTGCATCTTGACGGCATGCCATACAAGAAGACCTGCGCCCATAGCGATGGATTTGGAGTCGATCAGTTCGATCCTTGCTTCGGGGTAATTTTCGAGCGCGTTTTTGCGGGCAAGTTCGCAAAGCTCAAAATGTCCGCTGAGTTTCGAGGAAAAGACGATATAGAGGATGTCTTTGCCCTGTTTCAAAATATCTTCGAAAAATTCCTGAATATCGATCGGCGGTCTTGTCGCAGTGGAAGCCTGTGCGCCGTTGCGGATCGCCTCATAATACGCCTTGAAATCGGTATTTTTGCCGAGATCAAAAAGTTTTTCTTCGCCATCAAGGCTATAGGGCATCAGGAATACGGGAACGTTATGTTCTTCCGCAAAATAATAGGGGATTTCGGAATCCGAATCTGCCATAACGACATATTCTCGCATAAAATGCTCCTTTCGGCCGGGCTTTAAAAAATAAAAAAGATAAATAAAAACAAATCTGCCCGGTTACACAAATCATACAATAAAATATATCTTTTTTCAACAATATTATCGAAAGCCGCTTTGTAAAGAATCTGATAAATCGATGTCTTTTCGCCTGCTTTTCGTTGAGAAAAAATTTTGATGTTGCTATAATAAGTACATAGATTTATTTTGCGCGAGGCTTGTATGAAAAGGAATATTTTTTATAGCATAGCACTGATATTTTTAGCCGCAGCCATGGTATTTTCCATGACAGGCTGCAGCAATAAAGAGGAAGAAAAACCTTCTGTGCCGGTGTCTATCCGCACGAGAGAACCGGAGCCTTCGGAAGAGCCGGAAGCTGTTTTTAAAAAGCTCGAAAACAATATCATCAAAGCACCCGACGGCACAAAATATATCCCCTATGCACAGCAGGATCAGGTCGCATTCTTTGAAGATTTCAGCATCTGGACAAATTACAGCAACTACATTGGCTATGTCGAAGGGCAGCCCCGTGGTATCGATGTCTTTGAAGAGCTGGGCTATGAAAATTATGAGGAATACCTGACGGTCGAAGGCGAGATCGAATACGGTCTTTATGCCCTTGATGACGGAAATCTCGAAGAAGGCGTATACCCCGAATGGATCTTTGCCTATTTCTATTCGAGGGAAGATGCCGTCGGCAAAAACGATGAAGACCAGACAAAGGAAAAGACAGCCTATTTTTACCACAGAGAAGATAAATATGAAGAGACATTCTCTTTCCTCAAGTGTTCGAGGTTCGTCATTGCGGAGGATAACGAGCTTTCGGATAAATCGCTCCTGTTAAACGATGTCGGCCTGACCGATCCGGAGCAGATCGCAAACTTTACGGCAGAACTTGCCGCGCCGATACCGCTTGCACTAAACCGCATCGATGAGATGTATGTCGATTATATTTACGATAAATATTACAACAAGAGCAAGGATCAGTTTAAAGAAGAAACCGAAGAGCAGATCTATGACATGAATACGCGCAGAAGCTTCAAGCTGATCGGCTTCATGAGCGATAACGATGTCTTTGGCTATGCGGTGCAGCTGAACCGTTACGGAAAATTCGGCTATACCTTTACGCTTGATGGTGCGGAATATATCATCAGCAGCAGATGGATACCGATGCTTGTCGAAGGCGTGGAAAACATCCCCGAATACCTCATGGAAAGCACGGCAGAATAACAGATCAGATGCTCCTTTATCGGGGCATTTTTTCTTCCCGAAAGGAAATTTATGAAAGAAAGCTTCAATCTGCGCCCGATCGCGCATATCAAAAGTGATTTTACGACAAAATTCGGCATTCCCAGGCAAAGCGGTATGGCTTCCTCTTTGCGTTGTGAAATCATTTTTGAGCCGGCATTTCGCGATGAAAATGCACTCCGCGGGCTTGAGGGATATTCGCATATCTGGTTGATCTGGGGTTTTTCGGGCTTCATTGCCGAAGAAGAAAAGCCTTTTTCGCCGATGGTCAAGCCGCCGAGGCTTGGCGGTAAAAAAAGAATGGGCGTTTTTGCCACACGTTCACCGAACAGACCGAACCCGATTGGTTTATCCTGCGTTAAGCTCATCGGCATCGAAAAGCGGCCGAACAAAGGCTGTGTGCTGATCGTTTCAGGCGCAGACCTCATGGATGGTACACCGATCTATGATATCAAGCCCTACCTGCCCTATGCAGACAGTATTCCCGATGCCAAAGGCGGTTTTGCCGAAGAACAGCTTTCCTATAAGCTCGAGGTCGATTTCCCCGAAGAATGGCTCGTTCTGATCCCAAAGGAAAAGCGTGCAGCCCTGATTGAAGCGCTTTCGCTTGACCCAAGGCCTTCTTATCTGACCGATCCGACCTTGCCCTATGGTTTTGCATATGCCGGTTTCGATATTCGCTTCCGCGTATCGGATGGAAAGATCAGCGTCTTCGAAGTAGTGAAATATTAACAAAAACAGAAAGAAACCCCTTTTTTCCGCATATAAATGCAGAAGGAAAGGGGTTTTTATTTTGCGTGATTTGCGGCAGCTTTTTTATGAAAACAGATGGAAAAATCTGCTTTGGCTTTTTTTGCTCATCAGCTTTTTTCTGGCAGGCTTTTTCGCCGTCTTTTTTTCGGGGAAAAAGATCGTATGGTTGTTTTTGCCGATCGTTTTGCTGATCGATCTTCTGCTCATTCTGTTTGTGCAGAAAAAAGCCTTCGTGGTGATTTTCTGCTTGTCGCTCAGCATCAGACCGCTGTTGTTCGGGCTTTGCTGGCGCGCAGTTTTTCATGCATCGGGGATCCTTTTGCGCATCGTTTTGGGGCCGATTTTTGCCTTTTCGTTTTTGTGTATGCTCGCAGCTTCGCTTCTGCTCTATGGGGATCTGTGCGAAAGAAAATGCCTGATAAACGGGAAAATTTATCTGTATTGGCTCGCCATGTATGGGACTGCCGTTTTTGCGGCGTTGTTATAAAGGAGAAAAGATGGACTATAAAAGAAATATGATCGTGCTGAAAAATAAATCGGGCGAAAGCCGTTTGTTGTTGCTGGAAAGGCGTTTCGGGCAAAGATTCAGCCTTGATCTCAAGGAAAATGAGCAGCTTTTTGTCTTTACGGGCGAAGAAGAATTTTTCCCGCTGCAGCAGGATTTTGAACAGCCCCGTGTTGAGGATATCTGTGCAGCCTGCATCAGGCAGGATGGGAGAATCACTTTTTTTGGAGCAAACCGCAGTTTTGCAGAGGAAGAAGCTCTTTTATACTTGCAGCATGAAACGGAAAAACCCGAAACACCGATGCCAAAACATATCGAAATTCCCGAAGAAAACGAAACACCGAATACGGCCGCTGCTTTTCATTTTGCCGATGAAAGCCCACGCCTGCCCTATATTCCGGCAAGGCTTTTCAACAGCATGAACGAAATACAACCGCAGCCCGATTGCCCGATCGTGCCGAAAATCGCAGCGTTGAATCCTTTTCCAAGGCAGTTCCCTTTCTCCGAATGGCGAAAAGTTTCTTTTTCTATCGCCGGTTGGCATTACCTCACGGGAGAGATCTATGAAGACGGCGAAATTACCGCAAAAGCCGTTGCCGTGCCCGGTGAATATGCGCCCATGCCGCCGGGAAATCTGCCGGAATTTTCGAGATTTTGTGCCGGTGAGCTTGGCGGCTATTGGGTCTATATCGAAAAACAGGAATAATCAAGAAAGATTGTCGACTGTCATCGAAGAATCGGGAAACGCCAGCAATCGTCAAAAGAATCCTTTTTTGCATAGTAAAATGAAGAAAAAAAGGAAAAAACGCCATGATACAGATAGAAAATTACAGGAAAACAGAAGAAGAATGCCTGATGCAGATCCCGATCGGGAGCATCCGTACAAATCCCTATCAGCCGAGAAAGAGCTTTTCCGATGAAGCTTTGCATGAACTTTCCGCATCGATCCGCCGATACGGGCTTTTGCAGCCGATCACCGTCAGGCGCATCCGCAATGGTTATGAGCTGATCGCCGGCGAGAGAAGACTCCGTGCAAGCAAACTCGCCGGTCTGCACATGATCTCCTGCATCGTCATCCCACAGCTCGCCGATCAGGACAGTGCCATGCTCGCCATGATCGAAAACCTACAGCGGGAAAACCTGAATTTCTTTGAAGAAGCGGAAGGTTACCAGAACCTCATCAAAAAGAACGGACTCACGCAGGAAGAACTTGCACGCCGTTTATCCAAAAACCAATCGACGATCGCCAACAAGCTGCGCATTTTGCGCTTGCCGAAAAGCGTCCGTGAGCGCATTCTGCACCATGCCCTGACCGAAAGGCACGCAAGAGCACTCCTTCGCCTGCACGATGAAAAAGCACAGCTTTCGATGATTGATAAGATCGTCCGGGATGGTCTTTCCGTCAAAGCGACGGAGATCCTTGTCGAAAAAGAGCTGCTCCGTCTATATGGCGAGGAAGAGGAAACGCCCGAAAAAGACAGCAAAACGGAAGAGGAAACTTTTATCGACACGATCAAAAGCCTTATCGCAAGGCGAAGTGAGCTCCGCTGCAGTGTGGAGGAAAGCGAAGAAAATGATTACAGAGAGATCCGCATCCGCTTTTATTCGCATTGAAAGGGAAGGAGAAGCATGATAAAATAAAGGCAAGGTCAAAGAGGAGGTCCTGTACTTTATGGAGAAAAAACTTGGCTTTATTCCCGAAGCGGAAAGCATTATCAGAGAAGCACTTGAAGACATCGTAAAAAGCGGGTTCGTCCCCGGATGCGGCGTTATGGTCGGCTATAAGGGCGAAAAGGTTTTTGAAATTTATACAGGCATTGCCGATAAAGAAACAGGAAAAGCGGTTTCGGCAGATACGCGCTACCGTATGTATTCCATGACAAAAGTCTTTACGGTTTCCGCCGTGATGCAGCTTTGGGACAGAGGGCTTATCCGCCTCAATGATCCCTTATCCAAATTCATTCCCGAATATGCAAACCCCGTTGTTGCCGTCTGTGGGATGAGCGGCAATTATCAGCTCGTTCCGGCAGAACGTGAGATCATGATCTATGACCTCCTCACGATGACATCGGGCATCCCCTATGATGCAGAAGGCCCGACAGGCAAAGTGATTTCTGATATTACAGCACGCTGGGCTGCGGATAAAAAAGAAGGCAAAGACTGGGATACTATCCGCGTTGCCCGTGAGCTTGCCAAAGCACCGCTGCTTTTCCAGCCGGGAAAATATTTCCAGTATGGCCTTTCGCATGATATTTTAGGTGCAGTCATCGAAGTGATCACAGGCAAAAACCTCTATGAATACTTAAAAGAAAACTTCTTTATGCCGCTCGGTATGGATTCGGCAAAATTTGAAATCGACGAGTCGAACCGTGAGCTCATGGCAGAAGTTTATGGTGCTTCGGGTAAACCCGCAAAAGGCATGGGCAGCCCGATCATCGATACGAGCCTCGGCTATGATAAACCCCGTTTCTTCTCCGGCGGTGCAGGTCTTGTCTGCACAATGGGCGATTATTTTAAGTTCGTCCGCATGCTCGCACATAACGGTACGGTTGACGGTAAGCGCTATTTAAGCCGCAAAGCGATCGAAATGATCTCCACACCGCAGCTCAACGCAAGACAGATGCAGACCTATAACGCTGCGGATGAAAGCCCGAACAATATTTACCGCGGCTATAACTACGGTTTCGGTGTGCGTGTCTGCACGGAACCCGGCATCAGTGCCGATGCAAACAGCAAAGGCGAATATGGCTGGGCAGGTGCTCTTGGCACATGGATGTTTGTCGATCCGGAAGAAGATATTTTCCTTGTTTATGTCCATCAGCGCACACCCGTTGACCATGAAGCCTATATGCCGCAGGTTTGCCGTGCGGTCTATTCCGCACTGAAATAATATGCAGAAACGCGTTTTAGCCATCAATGACATCTCGTGCATAGGCCGCTGTTCCCTGACGGCGGCTTTGCCTATTATTTCTTCCTTTGGGGTCAATACGACCGTTTTGCCGACGAGCATCCTTTCCACACAGACAGGCGGTATTGACGATTATACCTATCACGATCTTTCGGGCGATATCCCGGGGATCCTTTCGCATTGGAAAAAGCTCGGTATTTCTTTTGATGCGATCTATACCGGTTTTCTTGGTTCTTCGGAACAGGTCGATATGATGCTTTCGCTTTTTTCGGAATTTCCGGATGCGTTTAAGCTTGTCGACCCCGTTATGGGCGATGCCGGCAGTTTATACAGCTCTTTTCCCGCGGATTTTCCGCAGCACATGAAAAAGCTCTGCGAAAAGGCAGACCTTATTACGCCGAATATGACGGAAGCGGCACTTCTTCTTGATGAAGAATACATAAAACCGCCGTATACCTGCGATTATGCAGAGGCTCTTGCGGAAAGATTGTATGCCCGCTATGGTGCAAAGGTCATCATCACGGGAATGCATTTCAGCTATACCGAGGATATTTTGGGCAGAAAAACGGATTTTCTCGGCGCATTGCTTTTCGACGGGAAGGATTATGAATACGCCTTGTCGGAGCATATCCCCGGATTTTTCCACGGCACAGGCGATGTTTTTGCAAGCACGCTCATGGGTGCGCATATGCAGGGCGAAGAACTTGGGCAAGCATTGCATACGGCACTCGATTTTACCTATCGTTCGATCGAAAAAACGGTCGAGCTTGGGCAGGATCCGCGGTTTGGGCTGGCTTTTGAATATTTCCTCTCCGAAAATGGCAAAGATTTAGTTTAAAAATCAAAACAGCAGCAGGGAACGACATCATTTAGGTGTCGTTTTTCTTTTTCTAA
The DNA here is from genome assembly GCA_015056045.1 of Clostridiales bacterium. Taxonomy (GTDB): domain Bacteria; phylum Bacillota; class Clostridia; order Christensenellales; family Christensenellaceae; genus SIG371. The sequence continues at coordinate 94,025 of SVGZ01000004.1, forward strand.
GATTATCACATCATTTTTTGTTCGATTTTATCAAACAAATCGACAAAATACGCAAAAAATGTCGATTGCTTGCATTGGGTAAATGGTCGGTTTATAATGAGCTAAATTGGATGAAATTGGATATTGGAGAGGTTATGCATCATATAAAAATACTGATCATCGATCAGAGCAGGATATCTGCAAGGCAGTTATACCAGATGATCAGCCGGACAGGTATTGCAGAGGAAATCAGATATATAGAAGAGATAGACAGTTTCGATCGGATGATTGCGGAGTTTAAGCCGGGAATCATTATTTCGGATATTTTTCTCCGCGGCGGAGATGGCTTTTCCCTGGCAGAACGCTTTAAAACGCTGAACCCGACGGGAAAGGCAATCGCCATCAGCAATTTCAGCTCTGAATTTATTCAGAAAAAGGCTTTTGAATACGGATTTGACTATTATTTTGTCAAACCGATCATGGATTCCGTTTTCAATAAGAGGCTGATCGATATTGCCGAAGGCATCGGGTCTTTGCCCGTGTCGACAGAAAACAGCATTTCGGAGATCCTTTTGCAGATCGGTATGGCGGCAAATCTTCTCGGGTATAATTTTTCCGTGAAGCGATCCGCATCGTCCTCATTGACCCAAAGGCGATGAACGACATCACCGAAAAGGTTTACCGCGTTATTGCCGAAAAATACGGTTCAACGATCGGCAGAGTAGAGCGGAATATGCGCCATGCGATCGAGGTCACATGGATGCACGGCAGCCTTGAGGATATCGACAGCTATTTTGGCTATACCGTTGATGCAAATAAGGGCAAGCCTTCCAATTCGGCGTTTATTGCGACGATCGCAGATGCCATCCGCATCAAAAATCTCAGGTAAACAAAAAACAGGCGATAAGAAAAATACCGGCGTGAAAGCCGGTTTTTTGCTGTTATGCGCTGCCCGTATCATCCGGAAATAATATGCAAATAAAGAATCTTGTACCCCTTTGATGTTTACAAAAGACGTTTCTTTGTGTATAATGCCCATTGTAAAAAAATATTGCGAAAGAGAAGATATGAAGATCCAGATTTCACCCTTGGTGAGCGGTTCGAGCGGAAATGCAACATATATCGGCACGGACAGCACAGGGCTGCTGGTCGATGCCGGAACAACGGGAAAGAACCTCCTTGCGCTTCTTTCCTCTATTAGTGTGCAAAAACCGGCGGGGATCCTCGTCACGCACGAACATAATGACCATATCAGTGCGGTCGGTATCCTCTCGAGGAAGCTGGATATCCCGATCTATGCCAATACGGAAACATGGGCAGCCATGGAAAAGAAGATCGGCAATATCCACCTGCGCAATATCCGCGAAATTACGGCGGAAGAATTTTATATCGGTGATATCTGCATTCGTCCTTTTGAAACAAGTCACGATGCAGCGCATCCCTTTGGCTATACGTTTTATGCAAACGGCGCCAAGCTCTGTACGATGACAGATACCGGCCGCTTGACAAAGGAAATGCTTATGCAGGCAGAAGGTTCCGACCTTATCCTGCTCGAAGCAAACCATGATATCGATATGCTGAAAAACGGCCCTTATCCAAAGGCTTTGCAGGACCGCATTTTGGGAACAAAAGGTCACCTGAGCAATGTTCAGGCGGCAAACGCAGCGGTTGAACTTGTAAAAAGCGGCGTTCGGGGGATTCTGCTTGGGCATTTGAGTAAAGAAAACAATACGCTTGAGCTTGCATTTAAAACCGTTAAAAACACACTCACGGAAAACGGCATTATCGTTGGCAGAGATGTTGGGCTTGGGATGACGAAACGGGACAGTTTTGTCGGTCCCTATACGCTGTAGAGGAGTGAAGCGATGAATATCACGATTTTAAGCGTCGGGAAAATCAAAGACAAATGGTTTGCCGCCGCACAGGATGAATATGAAAAAAGGATCAGCCGCTTTGCCAAACTCCGCATCGTTGAGCTTGCAGATGAGGCTGCGCCGAAAAATGCCTCGGCAAAAGATATCGAAAACCTGATGAAAAAAGAAGGCGAGCGCATCATCGCAGCGATCCCAAAGGAAACAACGCTCATCGTCTTAACGCCCGAAGGCAAAGAAATGGATTCGCCGGATTTTGCCAAGCTCATCGGCAGCTATCAGGATATGGGCAGAAGCCTGACTTTCGTTATCGGCGGTTCCTATGGGATCGATAAAGCCATCAAAGCCATGGCTGCGCACAGAGTCAGCTTTTCCATGATGACTTTTCCGCACAGGCTTTTCCGCATTATGCTCGTGGAACAGATCTACCGCGCTTTTAAGATTTTAGGCGGCGAGGAATACCACAAATAATATTGTAAAATACCTGTTCCGACAGGTAAAAATATTTTCACTTGAGAGGACACAATGAAGACAGAAAAGAAAAACTTGTTCATTACCTGGCTGCTTTCACAGCAGGTCGTCATGGGATTCGCATCACAGGTCACGACCGTTTTTGCTTCTTCTATCGTCAACATCTTTAACCTGACGAAGACAGAGCTCGGCATGATCAACACGATCAACTTTATTCTGATGATCGTCGTTCCGCTGATCGTCGGCAGAATTGCAGACACGATGAGCAAGAAAAAGATCCTGATCACAGGTATCTTCATCCAGTATCTGGGCACGGTATTGGTCGCATTCTCCCCGAATGTCATCCTTTATATCGCCGGCTTTATCGTCCGCGGTACAGGCTCTGCGATCGGTCAGGTAACCAATACTTCCGCGATCGTTGATACCTATCCGGATAAGGCAACGCGTTATTACAGCTATATGCAGTCCTTTGGCTGTGCAGCGGGTATTCTTGCGCCGATCGTATTGGCATATTTCTCCAAGAGCTTCGGCATCGATTGGAGACTGCTGATGTTCATCTTCAGTACACTTTCCATGCTGCCAGCTATCGGTCTTTTCTCTTCGGATATCAAAAACCCCGTCCGCAAAGAAGGCAGTGAAAATACAGGCAAAAAAGCAGGCTATGCAGAAGCATTCAAGATGCTTACACTTCCTCTTCTTTTCACGATCCTGACGCTGGTTTTCTTCTGCGCAATGGATAACCCGTATATGGGCTTCATGGAACTTTTCTTCACAGAAGGTATGGGAAGTGACTTAGGCGCGATCGCAATCACCGTTCATTCCATCGGTTATGCGGTTTCCCGTTTCCTTGCCGGTTATATTACCGAAAGAACGGAAAAGGCTTCCATGATCGTCTGCTCCGTCATGAGCGTTCTGGCGCTTATTGCAACGGGCTTTGTCAAGAGTGATGTGATGGCAGTTGTTCTTATCGGCGTTATCAGCTTCTTTGCAGGTCCGATCTACCCGATCGCCGTTATGCGTGCAACAAGGGATAACCCCGAAAACACAGCAACAGCCGTCAGCCTCATGACCGTTGGCAACGGTATCGGCGGTGCAACAGGCAATCTGCTTACAGGTGCGGTTTCCGATAACTTCGGTATTCAGCCTGCATTCGGTCTTCTTTCCGTATTCTCTGCACTCTGCCTTGTGATGTATTTCTGCATCGATGCGGCACAGAAGCGTGGGAAAGCAAAACAGGCTTAAAAAAGCAAATAAAAAACAGCTCCGAATTTTCGGGGCTGTTATTTTTTTCAGGATAAGCGGAGATCCTGACCAATGAGGAAAAACCTTGCCGTGTCATCATTGGCGAATAAACGGGATGCGGCTCGTTCACCATAGCGGTTGCGGATATCATTTTCAGATAAATTCGTGGCTACGATAAGAGGTTTCCTTGCCGCAGTGCGTTTTTCCAGAAGCTGCAGGAAATATTCTCTTGTGACGTTTTGTGTGACGGGTTCGGAACCAAGATCATCGAGGAAGATGATATCGGCATCATAGATCAGGTCAAGATCATCCATTTCGCCAAGGCGATGCTTATGGAAAACATCAAAAAGTGCAAAGGCGCTGATGAAAAGGATCTTGCGTGTTTTGAGGTAAAGCCTGCGAGCCATACATTCCATGAGGAAGGTCTTGCCGAGCCCTGCTTTGCCGATGAGCACGGTATTATTGCGCTTGAATTGCGGGTAAGCTTCGCTGTAACGCTCAACATAGCTTTTTGCGTTGTTGATCTGCTTGCGCGGATTTGTTTCCGATCCGCCGAGCAATTCATTTTTTTCGGAAAACAGCAGTTCATCGAATTTCCCAAAGCTTCCTTTTAAGCTGCCGATGGGTTTTGCACCGAAAACTTCGACATAAATGCGCTCGAGCAGGCAAGGACAAAAGGCTTTTTCGCCGTTTTCCTCGATGTAGCCGCTGTCTTGGCAAAGGCTGCATTCATAATCCGGCTCAAGGCTCTGGATGCCGTTTCGCAAAAGAAGGGCAGAGATCTTTTCATCATAGCCGTGGATTTCCGCTTCGATTTTTTTCCTTGCGGAAGGATTCATGAGTGCTGCCCCGATAAGGTCTGCATATAAAAGGCGTCTTTCATCTTCCAGTACGGCAAGCTCGGGCAGGATCTCACGGATGCGTTCATGTTCTGCAGAAGCACGGGCTTCAGCTGCACTGCGTTTTCTTGCGTATTCATCAAATATCTGCGAAATCGTCATGGATCATATCCTCAATAGAGCGAAGGGCTTCTCTGATGCGTCTGTCTTCGTCTTCCTGTGTGTATTGGCGTTCTTCGTAATCGGCTTTTCTTGCATTTCCGCGGAAGCGTTCGTTGGCAAGCTTGGCTTCTTCGAGCGTTTTGACGCCGCTTTCGTGCCAGCGGTTCATGATCGCGGTCAGAGCTGCGATCGGGTTTGCAGATGCCTGTGCAAGCTCTGCGGCGAAAAGGATGACCTCATCGGCATAGCCGTATTCGCTGCGGAAACGGGTATAGAGGCGAATATCCTGCGGAGTCGGTCTGCGTTCGATGGCGATCGCCGAAAGCATGACCTTGGCTTTTTCCAAAAGAGCAGCCTGTTTTTCTTCGTATGCACGAATATCGGCAAGTGTTGTCAGTTGTTTTTCGTGCCAGCCGTAGAGCAGATTTTCCATTGCGGAAAAACTGTGTTTATTGTTTCCGGAAGCCATGCGGCAGGCAAAGAGCATCGTTTCCTCGTCAAAGCCCATGCGGCAAAGCTTCGTATATTTTTCGCGGAGTTCCGCCGTCACGACATGGTTCGGAACGGAAAGCGCATAGAACAGTTTTTTGATCGCAGAATCCGTCTTTTCCGATGCACTGAAATGTTCGGAGATCTGCGAGCTGCCCGTAAGCTTCTGCGAATAAAGCCGCTCCAGAATCGAGTCGAGATATTTCATGCTGGGGTTGCCCGTCTTTGTGAGTTCGCCCATTGCCGAGCGAATCGCAGGGAGCTCCATACCCCATTCGTTTTTCCATTTTTCAAAGAGTTTCGTTTCTGCTTCGGAAGGATCACGGTAACGGATGCCCATAAGACGCAAGACTTCTTTTGCACCGGCTGCAGCTTCGGAATCGGCATTCATGCGCTCTTCGGCTTTTTCGACGCTGTCGATGCCCTGTTTTGCCCATTCTTTCGCTTTCTGCGTAATATAGGAAGAAGGCAGGTGATTGCCTCGTTTATGCGTTGCGATGCAGTATTCCGCCAGCATGAGGACGACATTCTTCGGCAAACCGAAAACAGCCGTACATTCATAAAATGCTTTGAGATCGCGGAAATTCAGCTCTCTGTCTGTGAAAAGCGACTGCAGAAGCCCGTTGAACTGTGCATCGGGGTAAACTTCCTGTGCAAGCGGGTGTTCGTTTTCCGCAGCGGCATAACGCAATGTCGTATCGGATGTGACATCGATGCTGAGGTAGCCTCCTTGCTCAAGGTAATCAAGACAGTCCAGAAATGCGCTTTTTTCCATGCCAAGATCCCCCATGATCTTCTGCATATCCGCAGAATCGTGGAGGTAGCCGTATAAATAAATTTTCAGGCAGCCTTCAGGCGCTGAAAGAAGGCGTGAAAGCTCTTTTTTCGGCAATGCGACCATTTCCGGTTTTTCGAATTTAATCATTTATTTCATGATCTCCCTTGCTTTTTGAAGGAGTTTTTGTTTTTCGTTGTGGGAAGCATCCTCTGCGCACCATTCGAGCAGCTTGCTTAAAATATAGCCGATCTGCCTGCCGGGTCTCAAGCCCAGTTCACGCATGATCGTTCTTCCGTCTACGGCAAGGTCGCCTGCGGTAAAGGGATAGTTTTCCTCTTCCATACGCTCGCAGACATCCATAAACGCACGCCAGTTGCCCATTTTTCCCGTTTCCATATCTTCGCTTCGGCGGAGGGTCGTCAATGCCTGGAACTGTTTTTTGCCCATGCGCTGGATCTGTTTGCGGATATCCGCATCAGAGGGAAGCCCACGCCTTGCGTAATCCTTATAGGCGATGACGCTTGCGATGAAGTCTGTGCGGTCGTTTTCCGCTTTTAAGTTGATAAGCGTATTGCGTGCGACATAATGCTCTTCCAAAAGGAAAAGTGCAGCCAGTCGCAGCGTAAAATCCCTGGGCATACTTGTGCAGACGTCGATGAGCATATAAACATCTTTTTCTTCACCGCCGACAAAGGGATAGATCGGGAAGACCTTTTTCAAAAGGCCAGTGTATTTCATATATAAAAGGGCACGGCGATGCCCGTCGCAGTTGCATTCATGCTTGGTATCTGCCATCAAAATGAGCTGCAGTTCTTTATAAATGCGCTCTTTGGAGATCGCATCGAGCAGGTCAACATTGTTTTTTGCACAGGCCATCAGCTCATCTTCAATGAAAAAGTCGAGCTGACCGGCAAGCCTTACCATACGAAGGAGGCGAAGACCGTCGTCATTCATGATGCGGTAAGGATCGGGTGTTGTCGTCATGATCATGCGGTGCAGAACATCGGAAACACCTCTGCCTGTCGGGTCAATAATTTCGCCGGTGTAAATATCGGCATAGAGCGCGTTCATCGTAAAATCACGGCGGAAGGCATCCTCTTCAAGGGAAACACCGATTTTGACGCTTTCCGGTGTGTGGTAACCGCCTTGCGGGTAGCTTTCCGTGCGGAAGGTCGTGTGTTCAAAAATTTCGTCGCCGCATTTGATGTGTACGGTACCGAGCTTTTCGTTGACAAGCTTTGCACGGTCGCCGAAAATGTCAAGAACTTCTTCGGGCATGAGGGAAGAAGCAAGGTCGATATCGGTATTGCCGATGCCTAAGATCTTATTGCGGACGTATCCGCCGACGATATAGACTTGTCTGCCGCCAAATTCCGCTGCGACCTTTTTGATCCTTTCAGGTAACTGAATCTGCTTTCCGTTGAACATCATTAAATGCCCCTTCTTTATGTGATTGCGCTCATAAAATATTATAACATAGAAAAATGAAGGGTGCAGAGTTTTATTGGAAAATTTATCGGCAAGGGAAAAGACCGCCGTTTTTTTCGGTCAATAGGGGATGAGGGCATAGAAAGAAATGTGAGCTTATAAAAATCTATCATATTTTTTTAAAAAATTATATTGACAAATCAGTAAGAATCGTTTATAGTAATATTCGTCGCTAATGAGCGGTGCATCAACGGGGTGTAGCGCAGTTTGGTAGCGCACGTGCTTTGGGAGCATGGGGCCGCAGGTTCAAGTCCTGTCACCCCGACCATGAGATTATGGCTCCTTGGTCAAGCGGTCAAGACATCGGCCTCTCACGCCGGTAACAGGGGTTCGATTCCCCTAGGAGTCACCATTTAGACTGTTTGTGGGCCATTAGCTCAGCTGGTCAGAGCGGTCGGCTCATAACCGATTGGTCCGGGGTTCGAGTCCCTGATGGCCCACTACACAAAAACCCGTTAAGATATGCCTCGGTAGCTCAGTTGGTAGAGCAAAGGACTGAAAATCCTTGTGTCGGTGGTTCGATTCCACTCTGAGGCACCAAAATTTTGCTGGTGTAGCTCAACAGGCAGAGCAGCTGATTTGTAATCAGCAGGTCGCGGGTTCGAATCCCATCACCAGCTCCAAAATTATGGAGAGATTCCCGAGTGGCCAAAGGGAGCAGACTGTAAATCTGCCGTCACAGACTTCGGTGGTTCGAATCCACCTCTCTCCACCACCCTTAGGGGTAAAGATATTCTGCGAGAATGGCGGAATTGGCAGACGCGTACGGTTCAGGTCCGTATGCTAGCAATAGCATGCAGGTTCAAGTCCTGTTTCTCGCACCATCTGCAAACAGTGCAGCCGATAAGGGCTGCTTTTTTTGTATATTTTTTCATTTCCCCGGAACCAACATAAAACAACAAAGCGGTCTAAAAGGAGCGTATGCTGCAGCATAGGCGCATATTATTGCAGATAAAAGGAGATTTTGTATGAACCATCTGGAACGAGTACAGGCTGTTCTTCGGGGAGAATTGCCGGATAGGGTCCCGGTTATCCCGCAGAATTTTATGTTCAGCGCAATGACGGCAGGGTATCAAATCGGGGAAATCAACCGATCCCCGAGAAAAATGGCGGAAAGCCACAGGATCTGTCAGGAAAAGTACGGTTATGACGGCTGTGTTCTTGATGTGGATGATGCCGCCTTGGCCGAAGCCTGCGGTGCAAAGGTGCATTGGCGAAAGAATAATGTTGCAGCGGTCGATGAACATGAGCCGGTTTTAAAGGATTTGCGGGATATTGATTCGCTCCATTTTCCCGATCCTTTTAACGATGGGCGTTTGCCGGAATGGCTGGAAACGACTTCCCGCCTAAAAGATATGATCGGAAAAGATGTTTTCATTATGGGTCGTGCAGATCAGGGACCTTTCAGCCTGCTTTGCCTTCTGCGCGGTGCACAAAATTTTATGATGGACCTCATGGATGAAGACCCGGAAGTGATCCATCATGCCCTTGAATGGACGACAAAGGCACATCTGGCTTTTGCAAAAGCACAGCTTTCCGTCGGTGCACATGCGACGAGTATGGGCGATGCCTATGCAAGCCCGAATCTGATCGGACCGGAAATGTATGAAGCGTTTGCTTTTGCGTATGAAAAGAAAACAGCGGAAGCTATCCTTGCGGAAAACCAGATCTATTCCATCCATATTTGCGGAGATACGAATAAAATTATCGGGAAAATGGGCGAAACGGCTGCGCGGATACTCGAAGTGGATTGGAAAGTGGATTTGAAGCGCGCAAGGGAAATTCTTCCCGAAAACTGCGTCCTCATGGGCAACATCAACCCCAGTGATCCGCTCGTCCTGGGAACGCCCGAACAGATAAAAGAAAAAGCCAAAAAGATCATCGGCGATGTTTGCGGCAAAGGCTTGATTTTAAGCTCCGGCTGTGCGATCGGTGCGAATACGAAACCGGAAAATTTTGCTGCAATGGTCGAATCGGCAAAGCTCTACGGAACAAAAGAACAGCTGCTTGAACTGCAGAATAAACGATAAAAAAATACCCGCTTGCTTTTTTAGCAAACGGGTTTTCTTTATTTTCAGTCGCTGTTTTTTTGCAATTCGATAATGTCAAGCGCCGCTTTCGGTGTTGCCGCAACGGTATACTGCGCGCGCAGATCGGGGTCTGTAAATTCGGCATGGATCGAATGCTCGATAAAGGTCAGCATCGGGTCATAATAGCCATCCGTATTGAGGATGATGATCGGCTTTTCGGACTGATCGAGCTTTTTTAAGGTCAGGATCTCAAAAAATTCTTCAAATGTGCCGACTCCGCCGGGCGAAACGATAAAAGCATCGGCATTGTCATCCATGATCTGCTTACGCTGGCGCATCGTATCGGTAAAGATAAACTCCGTACATTCGCGGAAAAGAACGCCTTCGGTATCGAAAAACTTCGGGGCAACGCCAAGAATTTCACCGCCGCCATCGTGAACGCCTCTGGCAACAGCACCCATCATGCCGTTTGTACCACCGCCAAAGACGAGCTTCATTTCTCTTTTTGCCATCAGCCTGCCGAGTTCGTAGGCAGCTTCGATGTATTTCTTATCAACGGTGTTGCTTGCACCGCCATATACGCAAATATTCATAGCTTCCTCCTTTTTTTATGGAAACCTCCGGGAAAACCGGAAGTGTGATATTAAAAAATCATATGCACATAAGCGCTTTTTTTGACAGGAAAAAAGATTTCTCCACGCCAATATTATACAACTTTCTTATGAAAAATCTGTGAATGTTACCAGAGCTTCATGGTTTTGATACTGTATTATAGCATAGCCGATGCGGAAAATCCATGATAAAAATGCCCCGAAAAAAGCGAAATTATGGGCAAAAATCCTGCTGATTTGCTTGAAAAAGGAAAAGCACTGTTGTATAATATAAAGGCTGCAAAGAAATGCAGCATTCCTTACTCTGCAGTGAAACGGCTGCAGGGTCAAAAGTCCAGAAGGAGGTGAAACGTTTATGACAAAATATGAATCCATGTACATCCTTGATGCATCCCTCGAAGATGAGGCAAGAGCAGCGCTGATCGAAAGATTTGCTGATATTATCAAGGCAAACGGTGAAATCGAAAGCATAGACGAATGGGGAAAGAGGAAGCTTGCCTATCCGATCAACTACAAGACAGAAGGCTACTATGTACTCGTCACATTCCGTGCAGAAGCAACAGTTCCGATGGAACTTGAGCGTAACTACAGAATCGTTGAATCTGTACTTCGCTACAACGTCATTAAGCTTGATGCGTAAAAAGGCGGTATTACGATGAATAAGGTATTTCTTGTCGGAAGAGTTTCGCAGCAGCCGGAACAGCGCACAACGAACAGCGGTATTTCGGTAACGACCTTTACCGTTGCGGTAAACAGGCGCTTTAACCGCGATCAGACGGATTTTATCCGTGTCGTCACATGGAGAGCACTCGCAGATAACTGTGCACGCTACCTCGTCAAAGGGCAGCAGGTTTCCGTCATCGGTGAGCTTCATAATGAATCTTACGATGATGCCAACGGCCAGAGACGATACAGAACCGAAGTTGTCGCAGACGAAGTTGAATTTTTGGCAAGGCCCGGTGCAGCAGCATCCGGCGGCACATCTTATTCCGGTACATCTGCAAGATCAGCTGTTCCTTCCGCACCTTCGGAAGAAGACCTCTTCGCATCCGAAATGGGCGGTGTCCTGATGGACGAGGAAGAGCTCCCGTTCTAAATTTAAGGAGAAATTACAATGGAAGACAGAAACGCAAAGAGACCTCGCATGAATAAGAGGCCCAGAAAAAAAGTATGCGCATTCTGTGCTGAAAAGAACGCTGTTATCGATTACAAAGATACAGCTAAACTTCGCAAGTTCATCACAGAGAGAGGCAAGATCTCTCCCAGAAGAGCTACAGGCACATGCGCAAAGCACCAGAGAGAACTCGCAGTCGCTATCAAGCGCGCAAGAGTTATGGCTCTGCTCCCCTACATTGCTGAATAAGCAAATAGCATGAAACATACGGCACTTTTCCGGTTTTCGGAAGAGTGCCTTGTTTTTTATAAAAAAATACCTCCCCTGACAACAGAGGAGATATAATAAAATTTTAGTTTTTTTATTTTCCCGAGATCGTGATCCCCGAAAAAGCCATATAGGGCATGACGCTCATACCGTCGCAGACAAGCTCGCTGCTGATGGCGAGGATGTTTTTCAGCATTTCGGCAAGGTTGCCGCTGATCATCGTTTCCGAAAGCGCAGGGCCGATCTTTCCGTTTTCAACGAGGAAGCAGTTTTTCGCAACACCCGAAAAATCGCCGTTGACAGAAGGCGCTCCGCCGGAGAATCTCGCAACGATAATGCCTTTTTCCGTTTCTGCAATGATCTCGTCAAGGCTCTTGTCGCCGGCTTCGATGATCATGTTCGAGGAGCTGTTTTTCGCACGGGGAAGCCCGGTCTTGTTGGCGACATAAAGCGAGGTCATAAAGCTCTGAAGAACGCCTTTTTCGATCATGGTGTAACCTTCCGCAGGGAAACCTTCACCAGTAAAACGCTGTCCGCCGACGATGCGTTCGTCAAAGGGATCGATACGGATCGTCAAGCTTTCCGAAGCAACGCTTTGCCCGAGCTTATCCTTCCAGATGCTCGTGCCTTCGAGGAGTGAAGTATCGCCGGCAAAGTTGGAAAGTGCTGTGCCGACAAGATCCTGCGCAGCTGCAGGTGTCAAAATCAGGGTTCCCACAAATTTGCCTTCGATATTTTCCGTTTCGATCTGTTTTTCAACATCGGCTAAATCTTTGGCGATCGAACCAAGCTCGATCAGAGGTCTTGAAAGGTCTGTCGTTGTGACGCCTGTGCCAAAGAAAGAGCTGCTCTTTTCGCCTTCGTGCCCGGAAAACATCAGGCTTAAACCATATTCGCCGTTTTCTTTTTCAAAAGCTGCGCCTTTGCTGTTGCGGTAAACCGAGATCGTTTTTTCGTGGCTGGCGATGAGCTGTTCCATGATGATCTTCGGGTAGCGTGCTTTGATGTCTGCCATGAGCTCTTTTAAGCGTTCAAAGAAAAGGTCAAGGTCAACTTCGCAGCCCATTTCGAAGCTGCCGTTGTTGATCGCCGGTGCAAGATCCCATGCTGGGTCTGTCTCTGCGGAAGAAGCCGCTTCCATACAGGCATCACAAGCCGCTTTAAGGGAAGCTTCGTCAAAACGATTTGCACTCGTGCTGCCGCGTTTGCCTTCTTTGATCGCACGGAGGACGATGGATTTATCAAAAAGTGTGCGGAGAAGCGAAAATTCGCCGCCGTCTACGTTAAATTCTCTCGTTTCGGAAAAGGAAACGACACTCTGCGCAAGCTCTGCACCTCTGTCTTTTAACATGAGGAGGGCATTTTCTGCGGTTTTGATCAGTTGTTCTTTCATCGTTTTCCTCCTTATCTGCCGCCGATCATGACTTTTAAGCGAAGCGCAGGGCCGCCCATACCAACAGGCATCGGCTGTTTTTTGCCGCAGAAACCGCTGCTTGCCCATGTCATTTCGTCGGAAACCATATCGACTGTTTTCAGCATTTCAAAAGCAACGCCGGAGATCGTCGTATCCTTGATCGCACGGCCGAGTTTGCCGTTTTTGATCTCATAGCCCATCGTTACGCCAAACATGAATTCGCCCGTTGTGTCTGCCTGCCCGTTGTTGGTATCGATGAGGTAATAGCCATCTTCAACGGAAGCGATCATATCCGCAAGTTTCGATTCGCCGGGGTGAATTGCCGTATTGCGCATACGGATAAGCGGTTCATCGGAGAATTTATAGGCTCTTGCATTGCCACAGGCTTCCATGCCGAAGCGTTCGGCTGTTTCTCTGTTGTTCATGTAGCCCGTGAGGATACCGTCTTTGATGAGCGGTGCATCTTTCGCCGGAACGCCCTCATCATCCACATAAACGGGAAGCGGCATTTCTTTTCCGAAAGCATGGTGTGCGAAATCCGTCATCGAAACAAGCGGAGATGCGACCTCTTTGCCGAGGTTATGCGCTGCGACCGAACCGCCAAGGACGAGATCCGCTTCAACGGTATGGCCGACGGCTTCATGTGAAAGCATACCCGATAAGATTCCGCCCAGAATACAGGTTTTGATGCCTGCTTCGGCATAAATACCTTCTTTTTTCTGCATCAATCTTTCGTAAAGCCTGTCCAGACGCTCAAACATCGTGCTTGGATCGTTGAAATATTCATCAAACATCCCTCTGCCGCCGAAAATATCCATCAGTTCGATCGGGGAACCTTCGCTGTCTTCTGCGGTCATGCCGACATAAATATACGCACGGGGAAGAACGCTGTATGCGCTCATGCCATCGGAGCCGATGTGCAGTTTTTCCATGCAGTCTGCCGTTGCGACAACACTGCGGCTCATGAGCTTCGGGTATTTCTCCTTGATATAGGCATCGATTTCGCGGATCGCATCGACATAGGCTTTCTGCGGCAATTCACGCCAGAGCCTGTCTTCGGTGAAATTGCCTTCCGGCTGTGCGGGAAGATTGCCCTTGCCTTTACCGATGTGTTTATCCATGAAAATCGCATTATCCGTTGCGGCTGTTAAGACCGAACGGATCGCTTCTTCCGTCAGGTCTGCCTGCGAAGAAAAACCGTAAACGCCGTTTTTATAGACCCTTGCGCCAACGCCGGAAATATCCGTTCTGTCGTTGCGGACGAGATTGCCCATCACCATAGCAGCACCTCTGCGGCGATTCATCTGTGCGCGCAGAGAGCTTTCCGCACCGGCTGCAAAGAGATGTTTATATTTTGCAAGATCGAGATCTTTTATCATGCCGATCATCCTCCATTTCTGAAATTTTATAAGCTGCGGATTATATTGACGCCTGCTTCCATGAGCGCTTCGCCGTAGCCTGCGGGTGTGTTGCCTGCTAAAATCAGGTCGGAAAAATAATCCAGTCCGCCTAAATGGTAGCGGTCAACATGGTCGCAGGTGCCATTGGAAGCGATCCCATAGAGATGCATGGCGTTTTTCTTTAAGGTATCATAGAGATGCTTTTCTTCAAGCGTATTGATAAAAAAGCCGTGGCGGAGGCTTAGCCCATGCGGCTGAACAAAAGCCTTATCGACAAACACATCGTCCAGATTCGCCACAACGGGCGAAACATCCGTATCCATGCTTCCGTGGCGCAGCATGACTTTGCCGCCGAGCAAAATCACCGTTGCAGGGCTTTGCTGCAGAAATTCGAGCATGATGTTGATGTTGTTTGTATAGACGATGCCGCGGAAACGCGAAGCGATATTGCGGGCTAAAACAAAGTTCGTCCCGTTTCCCGAAAGGAAGATGCGGTCTTCATCAAAGATCAGCTCTTCGGCAGCTTTTGCCATCGCTTCCGCTTCGACATCATAGCTGACTTCGGGCGTATAGACATTGGCCTGTTTGGTTAAAACGGCACCGCCTCTTGTTCGGCGGAGGACCCTTCTTTTTTCCAAGAGGTCGAGGTCTCTCTTGACGGTCGAAATGGAAACATCGAGCAGGCTGCACAGGCTTTCGTTGTCGATGGTTTTTTTCTCCTGCAGCAGGGCAATGATTTTTTCAAGTCTTTCTTCCGGGAGCATCCGCTTTTCTCCTTTTTTCCTGTATAAGCCTATTGTATCATAAAACGCCGCAGGCAAAAAATGAATTTTTCACGAATGCGCAAAAAGGCGGTCTTTCAATTTACAAGTTAGTGCAAATATGCTACTATTTAAATGGATTATAATGTAGTTTTGTTAAAAAGAGGCAGAATGAATACGATATATTTTGATAATGCAGCCACAACGATGCCGATCGCTTCCGCAGAAGAGATCATGGCAAGGCATATCCGCAATGAGTGGAATAACCCCTCTGCACTGTACAGAAGTGCGGTCGATGCGGAAACACGCATGAAAAAAGAACATGATATGATCAAATCAGCCGTTCGCGCGGAAAAAGTCATCATCACTTCCTGCGGTACGGAAAGCAACAATATGGTCATCTTTTCGGGAACGAAGAGAACGGGTAAGCCGATGCATTTTATTTCGTCTGCCTATGAACACGCCTGCGTTTATGAATGTATGCGTGAGCTCGAAAACAGAGGGCACAGCGTCAGCTATATTAACCCGAGAGAAGACGGAAAAATTCACCCCGAAGATGTCGCTGCGGAAGTCAGGGAAAATACGGCGCTCGTCAGCATCATGCACGTCCAGAACGAAACAGGTGCGATCAACGATATCGATGCCATTGCAAAAGCCGTCAAACGCGTGAACCGCAATACACTTTTCCATTCCGACGGTGTACAGGGCTTCATCAAAGTGCCTTTTGATATGCGCAGAAGCTCGGTCGATTATTATACGGCAAGCGCCCATAAAGTCCACGGCTTAAAAGGGACAGGCGGCGTATTCTGTTCGGAAAAAGCGCCGATCCGTGCGTTGATCTATGGCGGTGGTCAGGAAAACGGTCTTCGCTCGGGAACGGAAAATACGCTCGGCATCGCTGTTTTTGCCGCAGCTGCCGAAGAATACTTAAAAAACAGAGAAGCCTATGCAGAACAGATAAGGGCCGTCCGCGAAAAAATGATCGAAGGAATCTTATCCATCCCGGATACAAAGATCATTTCGCCTGAAGACGGCGCACTGCATATCCTTTCCGTTTCTTTCATCGGCGTTCGTTCGGAAGTCCTTCTGCACGCACTCAATGCAAGAGGCGTTGAGATCAGCATCGGTTCGGCATGCTCCTCCAAAAAGCGTAAGAACCGTATTCACGATGCCCTTGGGCTTTCGCCGGAAGTTTCCGAAGGCACTTGCCGCATCAGTTTTTCGCACAATAACACGGTCGAAGAAGCCGAAGCCGTGATCGCTATTTTAAAGGAAGAGGTTGAAAAACTCCGCCGCTTCCGCAGACTTTGATTTTATACCGAAAGGAAGATTTCCATGATCATACTTATCCGTTATGGAGAGATCCACTTAAAAGGACAGAACCGCCCCTATTTTGAAAGACTGCTCATGGGCGAGATCCGCAATGCCGTAAAGAAGTTCCCCGGTGCGACCGTTGAGCGCGGTGACGGCCGTTATTATGTTGAAAATTTTGACGAAGCCGATGGCGAAGATATCATCGCTGCACTTTCCAAAGTTTTCGGTGTCCATTCGCTGACGCCTGCTTATGAAGTCGAAAAAGATATCGATGCGATCGCAGCCGAAGCGATCCGCCAGATGGATGAATACATTCTTGAAAACGGCAAAAAGAGCTATAAAGTCGATACAAAACGCTCCGATAAGCGCTTCCCGATGAAATCCAACGAGATCTCCGCAGAGATCGGCGGCAGAATTTTAGAGCATGATCCTTCGCTCGTGGTCGATATCCATAAGCCCGAAATGCGTGTCTTCGTCGAGATCCGCGATAAGGCTGCCTATGTTTATACCAAGGTTATTCCCGGACAGGGCGGCATGCCGATCGGTTCCAACGGCAAAGCCATGCTGCTCATTTCCGGCGGTATTGACAGCCCCGTTGCCGGCCATATGGTCGCAAAACGCGGCGTTCGCTTATCCGCAGTGCATTATTACAGCTTCCCCTATACGAGCGAAAGAGCACGCGATAAGGTCATCGAGCTGACAAAACAGGTCGCTGCTTATGCCGGTGAGATCAAGCTGCACCTCGTTCATTTTACCGATATCCAGATGGCGATCTATGAAAAATGCCCGCATCAGCACTTAACGCTCATCATGCGCCGTTTTATGATGCGCATCGCAGACCGTCTTGCCCGTGAAAGCGGTATGCAGGCCGTCGTTACGGGTGAAAGCATCGGTCAGGTTGCCAGCCAGACGATCGAAAGCCTCGCCGTTACAGACAGCGTTGTCGAGCTGCCCGTTTTCCGTCCGCTGATCGGTATGGATAAGATCGAGATCATCGAACGCGCACAGCAGATCGGTACATACGAAACCTCGATCCTTCCCTATGAAGATTGCTGCACGGTTTTCGTTCCGAAACACCCGACAACAAGACCGAATATGGAATCAATCATCAAGAGTGAATCCGTTCTCGATGTCGATGCATTGATCGAAGATGCACTTTCCAAATCGGAAGTCATCATCGTCAACGCAGACTGAAAAAAAGAGTATTAAGAGAAAGGACTTGCGTGGCAAGTCCTTTTTGCTTTTCACGATTGCTTGTTTGGAATATACAACCTGAAATCAGACGGATCATTAAAACACGGTCAGAGTTTTTGCCTTGGCAAAGCTCTGTTTATAGAGGCGGATGCATCAAAAACCCGCTTTTCATTATCGCAGAAATATGCTACTATATACTCGGATAACAATGTGAAAGGCTGCATTATGCTCATTTTAGCAGATAAATTAACGGATTATACGATACTCGATACAGGCGATGGATTAAAGCTCGAACGCTGGGGAAAATTCCTTCTTTCGCGTCCTGACCCGCAGGTCATCTGGGAAAAACAGAGACCGGAACTCTGGAATAAGGCAGATGCCAATTATATCAGATCGCGCAGCGGCGGAGGTGAATGGGATTTTAAAAAGAAGCTTCCCGAACGCTGGATCTTTAACTATGGCGACCTGAAATTCTATGTCAGACCGACCGGTTTCAAACATACGGGTCTCTTCCCCGAACAATCCGCAAACTGGGATTATATGGCAGAGCTCATTAAAAATTCCGGCAGACGCCCGAAAGTCCTGAACCTTTTTGCCTATACAGGTGCAGCAACCGTTGCCTGCGCAGCGGCAGGTGCAGATGTTGTCCATGTCGATGCGGCAAAGAGCATGAATATGTGGGCAAAGGAAAATGCGGCATTATCCGGCCTTGAAAAGGCAAATATCCGCTACCTGCAGGATGACTGCCTTAAATTTGTCGAAAGAGAGCTCCGCCGCGGCAACCGCTATGACGGTATCGTCATGGATCCGCCAAGCTATGGCAGAGGTTCGAACGGACAGGTCTGGAAAGTTGAAGATGACCTCTATAACCTCGTCAAACAGGCGGCAAAACTCCTTTCCGATGATCCGCTGTTCTTCATCATCAATTCCTATACGACTGGTCTTTCCTCCGTTGTCACGAGCAATATGATGGGGATCGTCCTTCCCAAAGGCAATATCAATGCCGGCGATCTTGCCATTCCGACACAGAATAAAAATATTGTCCTGCCCTGCGGAACGACCGCAAGGTGGAAACCGAAAAAATGAAATTAGAGATCCTCTATGAGGATAATCACGTCATCGTCGCCGTCAAACCGCCAATGCTGCCTGTTCAGGCGGACAGCTCCGGAGATATCGATATGCTGACGATACTCAAAAATTATATCAAGGAAAAATACGAAAAGCCCGGTGAAGTGTATCTTGGGCTTGTCCATCGGCTCGATAGACCTGTCGGCGGTGTCATGGTTTTTGCAAGAACTTCCAAGGCTGCGGCAAGGCTTTCCGAACAGGTTCGCCTGCGGCAGATCGAAAAGGAATATGCTGCCGTTATCCACGGAACACCGAAAAAGGAAGGTGTCCTGAAAGATTATCTTTTGCGCGATAAAGCGACGAACAAGACCCTTGTCGTAAAAAAAGGCACACCCGAAGCAAAGGAAGCGGTTTTGTCTTATCGTGTGGAAGAATCGAAAAACGGTCTTTCGCTCGTGAAAATTCAGCTCGAAACGGGCAGACATCACCAGATCCGTGTGCAGTTTGCGAGCAGAGGCTATGCGCTTTATGGAGATATCCGCTATGGCGACAGGGAAGAAAAAGGGCAGATCGCACTCGTTTCGCATCGCCTTGCCTTTATTCACCCGACAAAAAAGGAAAAGATGGAGTTTTCCATCGACTATAAAAAACGGCTCAAAGTGCCCGGATTTTTCTGATGCTGCATATTTTTGATTTTGACGGCACGCTCGCCGATACCGATGCATACTGGAATGATCTTGCAGATGTCTGCCTTTATAAAATGGGTATTGCGAAAACCCTGCATCAAAAAGAAGATCTGTACCCGATGAGCCTTGCCCAGTCCGCAGCGTATTTTGAAGACTTATACGATATTTCCGCAGCGGATTTCAGAAAAATACTGAAAGAAGAACTTGCCCTTCGATATAAAAACGCAGAACCGATCGGGAAATACCTTTCCATGGCAAAAGAGCTTGCGGAAAAAGGCGAAAAATGCTGTGTGGCAACGGCAGGGATCGCCGAGCTTGCCCGTGAAGTGCTGAAAAGGTTCGGTGCGGAAAGTTATTTTCTGTTTATCACCGATGCGGATGAGATCGGATGCGCAAAAGGCGATGCGGCTTTTTTTAAAAAAGTCATGGCAAAAACAGGCGACAATGAGGCAAGAGTCTATGACAGCGCCTATACCGGCGGATTCATGGATATTTTGCAAAACTGACACATATCATCAGTATAATATAATGGAAAAATTCCGAATAAGGAGTTTATCTTGAGAGATAAAAACGAAAACAAACAGTCGGCGCTGAAGGATTGGCTCCGAAAAAACGAACTCTTTGTTGAAGTCGAAGAAGAAGAGATTTCCGAAGAGGAAGCACTCGCCCTCAAAGAAGAGGAAGAGAAGCGCATAGAGGAAAAAGAACAGAAAAAGGAAGAGCGCATTGCCGCTGCAGCCGAAAAGCGCGAAAAAGATCGCGAGAGCTTCCGTATTTTTCTTGGCAAGGCAAACGATTTTCTTTACCGTGTGCGGGAAAGCCTGCAGTTCGCTGCTGAACAGGTGGGCACAGCTTTCCGCAACACCTCGGAAAAGATCAGAAATGCGGTTTCGGAAAAGAAGTTCGATCCTTTTTATGTTGTTGTGCCGCTTATCAGCCTGCTCATTATCGGCGCATCATGGCTTTTTGCCAGCGGAATTTTTGAAGACCCGGGTTACGATATTATTTTAAACGACTCCGGCCGTGTTACGCAGATCACAACAACGGAACGCACCGTCGGCGAATTTATCCGTGCAAACGGCTTTGGTTATACTGCAGCGGATAGGCTCGATGCCGAATTTTCCGATACCCTGTATGACGGCATGACGATCACGATCTACCGCAGTGTAGACGTCACGATCAATAAAGCGGGCGAGATCTATGAAACCAAGATGCTCGCCGGAACGGTTGCCGATGCAATCGAAGAAAGCGGCATTACATTAGGCGAAAATGACGAGGTTTACCCGGCGCTTGAAACCTATATCACCGAAGCCACAACGATCGACATTATCGAGGTCGAATATGTCTTTGAAAAAGAGCTGACGACCCTGCACTATACCGAAACGGAAAAGAACGACCCGACATTGGCAAAGGGCAAAACGGTCGTTAAGCAGAAAGGCGAGGATGGCTATAAGGAAAGCACCATCCGCATCACCCTGAAAAACGGCAGAGAAGTCGCCAGAGAAACCGTTGAAGAGATCGTTTTAAAAGAACCGGTAACGGAAATCACGCTCATCGGCACTTATGTCAAGCCGACGCCTACGCCGAAGCCGACACCGGTCAAAACGCAGCCGACAAAAACAAAGACGCCCAGTGCAGCAAAGACAAAGGCACCTTCCGACAGTTCTTCCAATGTCAACTGGAAGACGAACAGCGAAGGCAAGCTCATCGAAGTGCCAACAGTTTCGCAGATCCATAGCTCGACAACGCTTTATCAGCACAAAAATGTACCGCCGCCGGATGAAAGCATCATCGCAAAGACGGTCATTCTCGACGACTGCACAGCCTATACGCATACGGGCAACAAGACCGCAACGGGAACATGGCCGCGAATCGGTACCGTTGCCGCAGATCCGAAGCGTTTCCCCTATGGAACAAAGGTATACGTCCCCGGTTATGGCTATGGACGAATCGAAGATACAGGCAGTATGCGCCATCGTGAGCACGTTCTCTGGGATCTCTTTATGGATACGGAAAAAGAATGCCGCAACTGGGGCAGAAAACACAATGTAAAAGCTTATGTTTTGGTGGATGATTGATGGACGGATTATATTCCCCGAAGGTCGTGCGCGAGCTTTTGGATCAGTTCGGGCTTGCACCTCTTAAAAAATTTGGACAGAATTTCCTTTGCGACGGCAATGTGGTAAGGAAAATTGCGGAAACAGGACTTCCCGAAGAAGGCGGCAATGTTCTTGAAATCGGACCCGGGCTTGGCGCATTGACAGATGCCCTTTCCCGTCGTGCAAAAAAAGTCGTTGCCGTAGAGATCGACGAAGGCATGGTGCGTGTTCTTTCGCATACCCTTGCGGACAGAGAAAACGTTACCGTTGTTCATGCGGATTTTTTGAAAGTAGACCTGCCGAAGCTCATTTCGGAACAGTTTGGTGATGAGGATTATTATGTCTGCGGAAACCTCCCGTATTATATTACGGGGCCGATCATCATGGAAATTTTAAAACAGGAAAGGCTGCCCAAACGCCTGACTGCCATGGTACAGAAGGAAGTTGCCGAGCGCATTTCCGCAAGACCCGGCGACGATGATTACAGCGGTTTTTCCGCACAGATGGCCTATTTCGGTGAAACGGAGCTTTGTTTTACCGTTCCCGGAACATCGTTTTTGCCGAAGCCGGATGTCGAATCTGCGGTCATTTCCCTCGAATTGACGCCGAAATTTGACGCTTCCTTTGCGGATTACGACCGCGTTGTCAAGGGGCTTTTCGCCATGCGCCGAAAGACGATCTTAAATAACTTGCGGAAGAGCTTTGCGCTTTCTTCCGATGCTGCGCAGGCGGTTTTATCTAAGGCAGGCTTTGCGCCGAATATGCGCGCGGAAGAGCTTTCGCCGGCAGATTTTGACCTTCTTGCAAGATTGATGAAATAAAAAACAGGACTTCTTTTTCATAAAAACGAAAGAGGAGTCCTTTTTGGTATAACCATATGGAGATAATAAAAGAAAGTAAGCGCCTGCGGATCATGGCGCTTTCAGCGGAGGATCTGTCTTTGCTTATCCGCGATCCCGCTGCATTTGAAACGCAATTTCAGACGAAATATGAAGCCGAAGAACTGAACGCCGAACAGCGGGAGATCTATTCCTTTATGCTGCCGGGGCTTTTGCTCGCAGAAGGCGAAGAATTTTATTTCCGGACATTGTATCTTCTGCTCGAAAAAGAAAAAGGTATCATCGTCGCTTCGGTGCTTTTTAAGGATCTGCCCGAAAACGGAACCGTCGAGATCGGCTACGAAACGGGAATCAGGCACCAAAATCAGGGCTATATGTCGGAAGCCTTGCCGTATTTTCTTATGATCGCAAAGGAACACGGCGCAAAAACGGTGATCGCCGAAACGGCAGAAGATAATTTGGCATCAAAGCGTGTCCTCGGAAAAAGCGGTTTTTCGCTGAAAAAGGAAGAGGAATCGTTCGCTTGTTTTGAATACTTCCTGTAAAAGCATTGTATATATGCAGTTAAAAGCTGTATAATACTGTAAATGTATTAAAAAAACCGTATTTTTTCAAAGAAAAAGTATTGACACGGTTTTTTCACGGGTGTATAATCCGAAAAAAAGGAAGCAAAAAGGCTTCGACCGGAAAGAAGTAACTGTCTGGAAAGACCACTAGAGAGCCTCTGTTTGGTGGAAAGAGGCGGCAAGTACAAACAGCGAATACATTCCGAGAGCTGACCGCTGAAGTGCAGTAAGCGGCTCCGGGTCCGACCGTTATATCGCAGAAAGGCCGTTAAAGGATTTTCCGTAAATCCCGACGGTAAAGACAAGGTGGTACCACGTTTATTCGTCCCTGTGATTTGCATTTTCGCAAATTGCGGGCTTTTTTATTTTTACTGATATCTTCGGCTTTCCACGACCGATCATATAAAACTATTTTATTTTTCATACAAAGGAGAATACCATGAAAAACCGTAAACTCACCGCACTTGTGCTGGCTGTTATGCTCGCACTTGGCTGCTTCACCATGAGCGGCTGCAAAAAAGACGATGTCATCAACATCGGTATCGTTCAGCTTATCGAACATGACGCGCTGGATCAGGCTACACAGGGCTTCATCGATACTCTGACCGAAAAGCTCGGCGAAGATAAAGTTAAGTTTGACGTTCAGCTCGCACAGGGCGAACAGGCAAACTGCACGACGATCGTCAATAAGTTTGTCACAGGCGGCGTTGACCTTATCATGGCAAACGCAACCAATGCCGTTAAAGCTGCACAGGAAGCTACTTCCGAAATCCCGATCGTTGGCACATCCGTTACGGATTACGTTGCTGCTGGCCTTGTTGCTTCCAATGAAAAGCCCGGTGCAAACGTTACAGGTGCTTCCGATATGAACCCCGTTGGCGTTCAGGTCGAACTGTTACAGACGCTCGTTCCCGATGCAAAGACGATCGGTATCGTTTATTGCTCTGCAGAAGAAAACTCCAAGGTGCAGGCTGAAGAAGCAAAGGCTGCTTTTGAGGCAAAGGGCTACGCTGTCAATATCTACACCGTTGCCGATACAAACGAGATCAACACAGTCGTAACAAAGGCTTGCTCTGAAGTTGACGCTTTCTATGAACCGACAGACAACCTCATCGCTGCAAACGTTCCGGCAATGTCCAACATCACAACACCGGCAGGCAAGCCCGTTATCACAGGTGAAGAATCCATGTGCAAGAGCGGTTTCCTTGCAACCTATTCCATCAGCTACTATGACCTTGGCTGCAAAGCTGCTGAAATGGCTTATGAAATCCTGGTCAACGATGCTGACCCGGCAACCATGCCGATCTTCCAGTTCGACAGCTCCACGCTCAACCTCGTTATCAATGAGCAGAACGCAAAAGAACTCGGTATCGAGATCCCCGATTCTCTGAAATAAGACAAAATCAACAAAATAACAGGCGTAAGCTGCAGGGAAAAACTCTGCGGCTTTGCCCGTTTTAAGGAAAAGGAAAATTATGCTGCAGTTTATCAATTCTCTGCCCGGTGCAGTCGCACAGGGTTTAATATGGGGCATCATGGCGATCGGTGTCTATGTGACATACCGCATCCTTGACTATGCAGATATGACCGTTGACGGAAGTATCTGTACAGGCGGTGCTGTTGCGGCAATCTGCATCACAGCCGGAATGAACCCCTATTTAGCACTTGTCTTTGCGGTCCTTGCAGGTATGCTCGCAGGGCTTGCCACAGGCGTTTTACATACGGTTTTCGGTATTCCCTCTATTTTATCCGGTATTTTAACACAGCTTGCGCTGTATTCCATCAATATGCGCATCATGGGCTTATCTTCCAACGTGACGATCAGCCGTACGCAGTTTGACCTCGTTCTCACGAGCGAAGTTTCGACGATGGCGCTCATCAATGCGATCGGCAAAGGCCTTTTCTTTGTGGCATTGGTCATCGGTGTTCTGTATTGGTTCTTCGGAACGGAGCTCGGCAGTGCGATCCGTGCAACGGGCAACAACAGCAATATGGCGCGCGCACAGGGCATCAACACGAAAAAGATGCAGGTTCTGGCTATCGTCATTTCCAACGGTATCGTCGGTCTTTGCGGTGGTCTTCTGGCACAGTATCAGGGCAATGCCGATATCAACATGGGCAGAGGTGCGATCGTCATCGGTCTTGCGGCGATCGTTATCGGTCAGGTCGTTTTTTCCCGTGTGAAAAACTTCGCTTGTCGTATTGCGGGCACTGTTTTTGGTGCAATTGCCTACTATATCGTCCTCACGATCGTCATTTGGGCAGGTCTTTCCACACACGACCTCAAGCTCTTCTCCGCAATTATCGTTGCGATCTTCCTTTCGATCCCGCATCTGAAGGAAAAGCATATGGGAAAGAAAAAAGGGGGTAAGAAAAATGCTTAAAATCGAACAGATCAAAAAGACATTCAACCCCGGTACGATCAATGAAAAAGTTGCTTTAAAAGGCGTTTCCCTGCACCTTGAACAGGGTGATTTCGTTACCGTTATCGGCGGCAACGGTGCAGGAAAATCCACGATGCTCAATGCCATCGCCGGTACATTTGAAATCGACGAAGGCAGCATCTTCGTCGGCGGTGAAGATATCACAAACCTTCCCGAATATAAACGTGCTGCATTCTTAGGCAGAGTTTTTCAGGACCCGATGATGGGTACAGCTGCGGATATGCAGATCGAGGAAAATCTGGCTTTGGCTATGCGCCGCGGAAAAAAACGCGGTCTCAAATGGGCGATCACAAAAGACGAAAGAGAAAACTTCCGTGAAAGCTTAAAAACGCTCGAGCTTGGCCTCGAAGACAGACTCACGAGCAAAGTCGGTCTGCTTTCCGGCGGTCAGAGGCAGGCATTGACGCTGCTCATGGCGGTCATGAACGAACCGAAGCTCCTGCTTTTAGATGAACACACCGCTGCGCTTGACCCGAAAACAGCAGCAACCGTTCTTTCCCTGACGGATCGCTTTATTGCGGAAAATGGCCTTACGGCGATGATGGTCACGCACAACATGATGGATGCCATTAAACACGGCAACCGCCTTATCATGATGAACGAAGGCAATATCATCCTCGATATTCGTGGTGAAGACAAGAAAAAACTGACGGTTGAAGACCTTCTTTCGATCTTCTCCGAAAAGAGCGGCAGCCGCTTTGCCAATGACAGAGCCCTGCTCAGCTGACAAACAAAAAATAAAAGCTGTCCTTCCTTTTTTGGGAGAACAGCTTTTTTGTTATTCTGTCGGGTACTTTTCCGCAAGCGCTTTGTTGATGAGGTCAACGAGCCTGTCGCTTAAAATCGCCATCGATTCGATGTGGACTTTATTTTCACCGAGGAAAAGCGTCATCGAATCACGATTTCTGCGGAGCATCGTGATATCCGAAAAGCGGTATTCATAACTTTTGCCGAGAAAGGTCGTATAGCGGAAAACTTCATCGGAAAGGACCTCGATCCGCTGGTTTTTCCAGCAAAGAATGGAAATAACACCCATGACAAGACCTGACGGGCAGAACACGATCAGGTAATAGTTCTGCACAAAGAAAAGCGCAACGCCGCAGCCGATCCCCAAAAGGAGAAAAGTCAGAGCGATCGAGAGCATTCGTTCGGGAAGGAACATATCGCCTTCACGTTCGCTGAGTTTCGTTGTGCCTAAAAATTTTTCAAGAAGAAATTCTACGATTTTGAGTTTCATAACATTCCTTTCAGCGGAGGACTTCCACTTCTCCAATGCCATAGCGGCGGAAAAGTGCCATAATATTTTCGTCGATGACCTCGCCCGAAACAGCGATCGGAATTGCCGGCGGACAGCTTACCGTCGGTGCTGCGCAGATCTTTCCCAAAGCTTCTTCTGTCTTGATGCGGATATGCGGTGCAAAGATTGCTTCGCGGATAGACATTGCGGTTTTGGGCAATGGCATAAAAGCTGTCTGCACAATAGCCTCGGGCAATGCGTTTTTCCCGAGAGCGGAAATGAGCTTTTCCAGTTCTTTTTTTGTGTTCATCGGCGAAGGCATCAGGACGAGAAAATCCGCATCGGCATATTCACATTCGATGCCGTTTTTTCGCAGATTTTCCGCAAGAGCAAACCCTGTCAGGTCTTTTGGCGCCTTGACGGTGATTTTTAAGGGCTCACTTTCCATGATGTGCCAGCCGTTGGCTTTGAGTTTATTTTTTATTTCGGCAACGGTTTTTGCCATAGCGGGGAAAGCATATTCTTCCGCAAGAACTTTATTTGCAAGGTCAAGCGAGCGCAGGATAAGGTAAGACGGGCTTGTCGAACCGAAAAGTGCCATCGCCTGTTTTGCATTTTCCGCAAAAAAATCGGGCGCATCTTTGCCGATGTGGAGGTAAGCGCCGCCTGTCAGAACGGGCAAAGTCTTATGCGCAGAATCACAGCACATATCCGCACCGAGGCTCAGCGGATGCAGGTCACTTTCGAGAAAGCGCAGATAGGCACCGTGGGCATTATCGACAAGAAGCGGCACGCCGTGTTTATGGCAAACCGCGGCAAGGCTCTTGATATCGGCCATTCCGCCGAGGTAATCGGGACTTGTCAGGTAAACGGCGATAGGCTTTTCCTTCGCCAGAAGTTCATCAAGTTCTGCCGCTTCGATATGGCAGGATAAAAGCGAATTGCTTTCCTTCGGCATGAGCCAGCAAACATCGAGGTCAAGAAGCGCCGCTGCATATAAAAAGGCTTTGTGTGCGTTTCTTCCGGCAATGATTTTTCTGCCTTTGCCGTTTTTCAGCGCAAGGAAGAGCATCGCACGGATCGAAAGGCTCGAACCTTCTGCGGAATAGAGCGTTCTTTTGCTGCCGAATAATGCTGCAGCATTTTCTTCGCTTTCCCGGATGATGCCGTCCGCTTCATAGAGTGAATCCGCACCTTTTACTTCGGTAATGTCGTAAGGATCGGCTTTGCCCTTGTGACCGGGCATATGGAAGCGGATGATGCCGCTGTCTTCATATTTTTCAAGAAAATCGGCGATCGGCGTCTGCATTTCAGTCTTCCTGATATTCGCCGTCTTCCGCAACTTTGATCATGATCGCACATTCCATGCGCTTGCGGAAAAGCTCGCAGCCAGCTTCATATACGCCGCGGATGCTGCCCGAAGCGTGGTAGGCATTTGCCGCACAACCGCCGGAACAATAGAGTTTTGCCCAGCAGTCTTTGCATTCTTCTCTTGCATAGGCGTTGCAGCTGCGGAAATCTTCACGAAGGGCATCGTTTGTCACGCCGTCAAAGACGTTGCCGAGCTTATAGGCTTCTTCGCCGACGAACTGATGGCAGGGATATAAATCGCCCCAGGGCGTGACGGCCATATATTCCGTTCCCGAGCCGCAGCCGGAGATGCGCTTATAAATGCAGGGACCTTCCGTCAGGTCGATCATATAATGATAGAAAGTGAAAGGTCTGCCTTCGCGTTTGCGCTTGAGCATTTCGCAGGCGAGGATCTCATATTCTTTTTTGACGATCTCGAGGTCTTCCTTTGTGAGCGCCATCGGGTCATCGGGTGCTGTAACGACGGGTTCCATGCTGAGTTCGGTAAAGCCGAGGTCTGCCATATGGAAAACATCTTTGGTAAAATCGGGGTTTGCGTGTGTGAAAGTGCCGCGCATATAATAATTTTTGCCGCCGCGGGATTCCACAAACTTTTTGAACTTCGGGACGATGCGTTCATAGCTGCCGTGCCCTGCATAATCGACGCGTGTGAGGTCGTGGATCTCTTTTCTGCCGTCGAGGCTCAGGACGACGTTGCTCATTTCCCTGTTGGAAAATTCGATCACGTCATCGTCGATGAGCATGCCGTTCGTTGTTAAGGTAAAGCGGAAATTCTTGTTCTTTTCCTTTTCGATCGAGCGGGCATATTGGACGAGCTGTTTGACGACATCCCAGTTCATCAGCGGTTCACCACCGAAAAAGTCAACTTCGAGGTTGCGGCGTGTTCCGGAGTTTTCAACGAGGAAATCGAGCGCACGTTTACCGACTTCAAAGCTCATAAGCGCACGTTCGCCGTGGTATTTGCCCTGACTTGCAAAGCAATAGGAGCAGTTGAGGTTGCAGGTATGCGCAACGTGCAGGCAAAGGGCTTTGATAACATTGCCGCTGCGTTCTTTGAAAGTACCTGCCATTTCTTCAAAAGTGTCTTCGGTAAAGAGCTGACCGGCATCTTTCAACATTTCGATATCTTCATAGCAAAGCTGCAGCTCTTCTTCGGTGACGTCTTCTCTGTCGCTGTATTTTTCAAGAAGAAGGGGAATGATCTCTTCCTTTGTTTTTTCGGGGTAAAGGGCGATCATATCATAGGCAACGGGGTCAACTTCATGAATTGCGCCAGAGCAGGTATCGAGGACGATATGATAGCCGTTCAAAATATACTGATGGACCAAAGCGGTTCCTCCTTTTCAAAATAAAAAATGCCGTTCGTTTTCGGAAGCGGCATTTCTTTTACTGCTTTTTATTTGTTGTTTTCGCAGCTCTGGTTTGCGACGCCGCAGCTTGTTTTGCAAGCGGACTGGCAGGATGTCTGGCATTCGCCGCAGCCGCCTTTTTTAGCGCTTTCACAAAGGTTACGGGTTGCTAATGTCTTAATTCTTCTCATGGTCAAATCTCCGTTCAATATCGTTATGGCTCGGGGATGTGACCCCCAGCACAAGCATTCTACAAAAATCTTATCATAGTAAGCGGATAAAGTCAACAAAACGGGTGTATTTTAAGAGGATGAGCATCATCTTTATCTGCGAATAAGCGGTATAAAGAAGAAAACCGGCTGCTAAAAAATCGATCAGGCTGGAGTCATAGCGCATGCCGTGCCGGTTATAGATTTTGAAAACGACAAAAGGTGTTCCGTATTTTTCCCGGTAGCTTTGCAGGGAAGAATAGATCAGCATCCATGCAGCTGCTGCGGATAGCGGCAGATATATAAGGCAAATAAGCGGTGCGATCGTGCGGATCCATCCGAAAAGCAATATGAAAATACATGCGATAGGATAGTAGATCGTGAAAATCTTGTTTGCGCGGTATAAAATCCCCATATCAAAAGCTTTGTGAATATCTTCATACCACCAAAAGTTTCTCATCCCTTTTTTTAATGTTTCGAGTTGGCGCTTGTTTGTCTTTTGGGAAAGAAGCCAGCTGTTGATGGAACTGCGAAATGAAATATAAAAAAACGGCGGTAAAACACAATAAACGATTGAAGCGGCATAGAAACGTTTCAAATCTGTATCAATTGTTTTGGATAATGCAGGCAAAATCATGGCAAGCGCATGGAGAAAGATGGCAATAGTACCAATAGCAAAGAGCAGAATCGCTGCCTTTTTTGCTTTTTTCAAGATGAAAAACATCGATAGGCTGCAGCCGATGAGCAAAGACGCCATTGCCGCAGAGAAAAGAAAGCTGCCTTTTGGTGCAACAAAAATTTTTATGAGAAAAAACAGAAGCAAAGGTAGGAATGCAACGGCAAGCGCCTGCATGATTTGCTTTGCGGAAAAATCCTCTGTTATTTCGTTTGGTATCGGCTTTTTGGACATGAAATTCACCTCAGGTTCAGTATAATCCCAAAGAGCAGACTGAGCAAGCTTATTATTTGACAGTTTTTCCCTTGGCGGCTATACTTTTGCTATGAAAACTTTTGGAGCAGATGATGAAGATAATCCCGATCCACGATCTTTCAGATAAAGCGCTTGATCCTTATGCAAGGCTCACGGAAGCGCAGCTTTTAAACAGAGATGACCCCGAAAACGCCATGTTTATTGCGGAAAGTCCGCTTGTTATCGAGCGTGCGCTGGAAGCAGGCTGCACTTGTCTTTCCATTCTGGCGGAAGATAAACATATAGGAAACTTCGTGCAGGAGATTGCAGAAAAATTTTCGCTCGATGTTCCCGTTTATACGGCTGAATTTTCCGTTCTGACGCAGCTTACGGGCTTTAAGCTGACAAGAGGTATGCTTGCGCTGATGAAACGGCCGCGTCTGCTTTCGATGGAAGAGGTCACAGAAGGCGCAAACAGGATCGCTGTTTTGGAAGACGTTGTCAACCCGACGAATCTTGGGGCAATTTTCCGCTCAGCAGCTGCACTTGGCGTCGATGGCGTGCTGATCTCCGAAGCATCAAGCGATCCCTTGTATCGGCGTGCGATCCGTGTGAGCATGGGCAATGTTTTCAAAGTGCCGTGGGCATTTTTCAGCGGTGAAACGGCAGATGCGATTTATTTCCTTGGGCAAAAAGGCTTCCATACGGCGGCTTTGGCACTGAAAGAAAACTCTGTTCCGATCGATGAACCGCGGCTTTGCGGTATGGAAAAGCTGGCACTCGTTTTGGGAACGGAAGGCGAAGGATTAGAGGATGAAACGATCGCCGCCTGTGATGATACGGTGATCATCCCGATGACACGGGGTGTGGATTCGCTCAACGTTGCTGCGGCAAGTGCGGTGGCATTTTTTGCGACACAGAAGAGATAAAGAGAAAAAGATGCGTTATAAAGAAGAACTCAGTTGGATTTTAGATCCGTTGGAAGATCGTTTTTCGAATGATGAGGAAACAGAACAGAAGAAAGCTTTTGTGCGTACGCTTGGCTTAAAACCCGATGTGGTTGGTTGGGCAAGGATGGATCTTTCCGCACCCAATGCCGATGATATTCTGAAAAAAATAGAAGCTTTCTGCAAAGAAAACCATTTTCGTGCAAGAGCCTGGTATACGATGGAGATCCTGCCGGATGGTGAAAGCGAATGGTATTGGATCAATAAAAATCACGGTGCAGACGGATTTTTTCAGAACAATGTCAATGAATCCGATGAAAAAGGCGAAAAAGTCGTTTTGAGTGAAATTTGTGCCTATAAATATGGCGATCTTTCCCCGAAAGGGAGTCGCGGCATGGATATGGTTACTGATCATTTCAGAAAAGTGTGTCTTGAGAATGGATTATCGGGTCTGACTTTTTGCTGGGCAAGGGATAAAGGAAAATATGCAGCACCGCAATTTTTCTATATTTATCCGGAACAAAAAATAGAAAGGTTTGCTGCGCAGAAGGATATTTCTTATTATTTCTTGCAATCAGAGCAAAAAGAAAAACGAAAGTTGGCTTATGAGGCAGTAAAAGGCAAGAGCGAACGCCTGGAAAGGCTTGTCAGCGTATTTTATTCATTGATGATCCATTTGCCTGATCACCTTTTACGGGATGAATTGCCCGAAGGCGGCTTTGCAGACTGTTTGGAGGATAAGCGTGGTTTTAAGCATATTCTTGTGCATCGTGATACGGCAAAGATATTGCTGCATGAAAAAGCAATATCTGAAAAAGATCTTATTCCCGCTTTGATTTTTGAGGAAGTTTCCCCGTTGCATCGCCTTTTTGAAACGAAGAATCGCCCGAAACCTACGGAAGCTTATATCCAGAAAATGCAGTCGGAATATGAAAAACTGATGGCAAAAGAACGCCCGATCCGCATGGTAACGGAAAAAGAAGCGCTCAAGAAAATGAGAAAGTGCAAGAAGGAGAATAAAGAGTTTTTCGGAAAAAAGATAGGAAAAGCAGCTGCGGAATCGCTTACGGAGACAGCCTATGCGCCGCTTTTACCCTATTATCTTATTGCGGATGGAGCATGGCTTTCCGACGAATTGGAATTGTTTTCCTATAAAAAAGCCCTTGAAGAAGCCGTTCTTTTTGCAGCAGAGCTCGAAGAAGAAAATCTTTCTGAAAAACCGGATGCCTTGCTGATCGGCGCTTGTGCAGATGGAGATAAGATTCTTCTTGCAAAAGACGGAAAAGTTTTCCGATTCAGTCATGAAGAACCCGTGATTATTTTTGAATGGCCAAGTCTGGCGCAGTTTATTGTGGAAGCAATCGATGAAAATAGATAAACTAAAAACAGCCTCGGTTTTATCCGAAGCTGTTTATTCTTTTCTCGCAATAACAATAAGCTCCCTTGAGCCCATTTCCGCTTCACTGTAATCCAAGAGCGTTTCCAATACCGAAAAACCGTGGCTTTTCAGCATCTTGAGAATTTTTTCCGATCCCGGCGTAAAATAGCAAAAATTTTCACCGAACATTTCGCCTGTGACGCTGCCTTCGTTTTTCCCGTGTGTAAAGAGGAAAAGACCGCCTTTTTTCAGAAGAGAAGCAACTTTTTGAAAAGCAGCTTCCTGTGCCTCGTTTTCAATGTGAAAAAGCGAGTCAAATGCGACCGCTGCATCGAATTTTTGATCACAGGAAAAGGCAAGAAGATCGCTTTTGTGAAATTCCGCGTGTTCGGGGCAGTTTATTTGCGCAAGGCGAAGCATTTCTTCCGAACTGTCGATGCCGCAGACGAAAAATCCCGCATCTGCCAAAAAAGTAGCGATGGGCATACCCGAACCGCAGCCGATATCGAGGATATTTGCGCCTTTGGGCAAACTCCCGGCAAAGCGGCGGATGATCTGCGGCACTTTTTTTGTTTTCATATAGGCATCCCATTTTCCAGCGATGCGGTCATAGCTGTTTTTCATGTTTTACCATTTGAGAAATTGGACATCATATTGCGAAACATCTTTGAGAAGTTCGTTTTTCATGGGCAGAATCAGATAGAAGTATCCTTCCGTTTCAATGACGCCTTCTAGTGATACATAGGGGTAAAGCGTCATTTTGCTGTTTTCGATCGTGACATGATCAAGCGAATATTCGGTGTCGCTGCAGCCGTTCCTCAGCAATAAGACGAAAAGCGTATTTTCTGTGAAAAACTCTTCATCATACCGTTCAATTTGCTTCAGGAAGTTTTCTTCCACGGTATTTTCGCAATAATTGCGGACAAATTCGTCGATTTCTGCAGGACTTTTGAAGCTGTGAAGTGCTAAGGAATGTTTTTCTGCTTTTAGGGCATTTTCGTAAATGCTTTCTTTGACGATCGTGCTGCCGCCATCAACTCCGTCGTGCATAAAATATTCATTGACAGAAACAGATGTCGGTTCAGGAATCGATGTCGGTTCAGGCGTCTGTGTTTCCGTTGGCGCAGAGGGAATGCTGCAGCCGAAAAGGAACAGGAATAAGAACAAAAGTAAAACCGTTTTTTTCATAGAAATTCCTCCCGTTTGGATATTCTGTTTTTATGATACATTATTTCTGCTTCTTTCGCAAGTGTGACAACTGTCACAGAATTTCCTTGCCAAAAACGGCTATAATAAGAAAAAAGAAAGATACAGGGAGATTCCTTATGAAAAAAAATACTTATCATTGTCGGTTCGCAGAGAAAGGATTCCTTCAATCGGCAGCTTGCAGAAGCTTTTGCCGAAGCGGTCGGTACAAACGCAGAAGTATCCACACTTTCTTGGCGTGATGTTCCGCTTTTTGATCAGGACAGTGAATACCCAACGCCTGCTTCTGTTGCCTCTGCAAGAGAACAGGTTCTTGCTGCGGATGCGCTGTATATCGTGACGCCGGAATACAATTTCCATATTCCGGGTACTTTGAAAAATCTGCTCGACTGGCTTTCGAGACCTCTTGAAGAAGGAAACTGGGAAAAAGGATCTGCGGTGAAAGGCAAAGCCGTTGCGATCGCCGGTGCTGCAGGTAAAAGCAAGGCCTTTGGGGCAAGAAAAAATCTTGCGGCAATTCTGCAGGCGATGCGGATGAACCTGATCGGTGCGGAAGGTTTCGGCATAGAGATTGGCAGCGGTTATGAAACGGGAAAGATTGCCCTGACAGAAGAAGAAAAATCGGCTCTTGCCAAACAGGCAGAGATGCTCTTGAAAGAAAGTTAAAACAAAACCTCCGTACAAACGGAGGTTCTTTTCTTAATTAATACTTCTTCCTGCGCTGGCATGACCGCCGATGCTGTCGCAGGTGATATTTCCGCCGGCAGATGCACTTCCGGCAATATCGTCGCAGGTAATGTTGCCGCCTGCTCTGGCATTCAGATAAATATCGTCGCAGGTGACGCTTCCGCCTGCAGTAACATTGCCATGAACCGCATCGCAGTTGACCGAACCTGCCGCTTCGATATTGCCCATGACTTCATCGCAGTTGACGGAAAAATCGCTTTTGATATCGCGGACAGACCCTTCAAGATAGATATGCACTTCTTTTTGCAGGGCAAGATTATTTACTCTGCGATTGCCTTCCACAAGCTGAATGTGCAGCGTCGGGTCGTCATCTTCTGCTTCGATCTCGGCAAATTCACGCTCAAAAAGCCTGTCGAGCGAAATATGGAAAATATCCGCAAGCTTCGGCAAAAGCATGATATCTGGGCAGCTTTGACCCGATTCCCATTTGGAAACAGCCTGATTGCTGATGCTGAGCTTTTCTGCCAAAGCTTCCTGTGTGAGGTTTTCTTTTTTTCTGTAAAATGCGATCTGTGTATGAATAGACATGCGTATTCTTCCTTTCTTCGTTTTTACCACTGTAACACGGCGCAAACGGGAAAACAATGACGCAGAAGTTGAATCGGGAAGGATAAGATCCAACTGACGGTTGGAAAGCTTATTTTATCTCCGAAAGAAAATCATATACGGCATCCTGTGACAAAACACCGCGTTTCAGGTCTTTGGGCAAAAGCCCCTTTTCATCAAGTTCATAATCATATAGCCAAAGACCGCCTTCGTAATACTTTTTTAGTGCGGCAAGCAGCGTTTTTTCATGCACGGGGTCAATAGGCTTTTTGCGCGCGGTAAGCAGCATATCGAAGCATTTTTCCATTTTTCTGATACGGAGGATGGCTTCCTGTAAATGGGGATCGTTGATCATGGTTCAAAGAATGCGCAGCTTATTTTACTTTTTTGCGGATCCGCTTCATTTTGAAAAGCTCTTCTGTGGCAAGGCGAGCCTTGGTGACGGAAACCTTTTCTTTCGGGAAGCAGAAATAGGAGAATTCGTTGTTGCCGATCCCGATGACATCGGCGATCTCATACCAATAGTAATCTGCATACAGGGTGTGTGAAAATGTCGGCGGCTGATAGTAGTCCAGCTTTCCCGCAGCACCTGTCAGGCGGAAACCTTCCTCTGTATGCAAAAGGTGACCGCTGCCGATATTGCAGACACCGTCAAGATTGACCTGTATCATGATGTCAACATCGGTATCGAGCCTGTACGTGCCTTCTTCCAGTTCTTTCTTTACGCATTCCCTCTGCCATGTATACCAATCCGGAATGTGCGGATATTCCGTTTCGCCGTCATTGGCGGAAAGCTGACCGTATTCATCCATCGTCCATTGTTTCCCGCAGGCGTGACAGCTTAGGGTAATGCCTTTTCCTTCCATTTCGTTTTCCGCACCGCAATGCGGGCATTTATAGAGGATTCTGTGCAGTCCATCCGCGCGGTAAGGCACATCGATAGAGATCTTGTTATCTCTCTGCCATGCGAAATTATCAAAAGAGAAGGATTCTTCGAGCAGAGCATCAAGCTCTTCAACCGTTTTTTCCTTGACTTCCTCTGCGGTTGCGATGCATTTGACATGTGCGCTGACTTTGACATCGCGGATCTGCAGCATATTATAGAGCGGATCTCTGTGGAAAGCACCCTGCGTAATGACGGTAACAACGGGAACACCAAGATGCTTCATGAGAGTCCCTAAGCGTTTGGGCATCGTCGTGGCGCGTCCATCAAAGGAATAGCCGGCTTCGGGGTACATGAGAACGCTTGTCTTGTTTTCCTCCAGCATATATTTGATGTCGCGGATGAGCGAAATATCGGTGATATATTTATGGGTCGGCGTGCAGCCAAGGAGTCGCATGAGTTTCCCTAAAATACCGCTCATGGCATCAACAGAGGTGACGATACCCATTTTTTTCGGGTAAAAGATGCCGTAGGCGAGCTTCATATCGGTAAAACTCGAATGATTCATCAAAATAAGACAGGGCTGATCTTTGATGAGGTCCATGCGCTCTGTTGTATAGCTGAACTTTGTCTTTTTGAGTGTGGAAATGCAGATCAGGCGAACGATCGCCATGAGCCATGCCTGTGGTTTCATGGGCATTTTATGCTGCAGTCTGGGGAGTTTTAATACCTCTTCATAGGGCATTTCTTTTACCTTGATTTTCATTATGCGACCTCTTTAAATAACTGATGCACTCATTTTAACACAAAGAGATATAAAAAGACAGGGGATGAGCCCCTGTCTGTATTCTTTGTTTAATAAAAACAGCGATATCGCCCGATACCGCTGCTCTTAAAAAATGCTTATTTTGTACCGAAAATTCTGTCACCGCAATCGCCGAGACCGGGGCAGATATAGCCGACTTCGTTGAGCTGTCTGTCGAGGTTGCCTGCGAAAACTCTGACATCGGGATGTGCTTCGTGGATCTTTTCGAGGCCTTCCGGAGCTGCAACGATGCAGAGGAATGTGATATTTTTGCCGCCGCGTTGTTTGATCGCATCGATCGCCGCAATGGCAGAGCCGCCTGTTGCCAGCATCGGGTCAACAAGATAGATAGCACGCTGATCGATCTCTGTGGGAAGTTTGCAGTAGTATTCGTGTGGTTCGAGTGTCTCCTCATCACGATACATACCGATATGGCCAACTTTTGCCGCAGGCATGAGCCTCAGCATACCGCTGAGCATACCGAGACCTGCTCTTAAAATCGGAACGATAGCGGGCTTTTTGCCGGAAAGCATCGGGCACATTGCCTTTTCGATGGGTGTTTCAATCTCGACATCTTCGAGAGGGAGATCTTTTAATGCTTCATAACCGATCATCATAGCGATTTCTTCGATGACGGTGCGGAATTCGTTTGTGCCGGTCGATGTCTGCCTGACGATAGTGAGTTTGTGTTTGATCAACGGATGATCGCAGATCGTAATGTTTTCGATACCTTTATACATTTGAAACACTCCTGAGTAGCTTTTTCTACATTATAACACAACCATTTTGAAAATGCTAAAAAGAAAAGTATTTTAAAGAAAAAAAGTAGGATTTATGGGAGAATATCTTGCCGCGGAAAAAATCTTATGCTATGGTTAATAACAATGAAACGTCAAAAAAAGGATGAAATTGATGAGCCCTGAAGATACAAACGGTATGAAGCTCTTTGCCGGCGGAAAAGAAGTCACAAAAGAACAGGTCGAAGAGGCGATTTCTGCATATGAAAAGAAGATCGCTTCCCCGGAATATCAGAAGGAACTGGAAGAATTTGCAGAGTTTCTGAGCGGAAAAGCGGCAGCATTAAAAGAAAAAAAGGCTGCTGCTGCAAAAAAACGCATCGAATATTATGAATTTCCGAACAGTACCGTTGTCAAAGCTGTCCATGGCGATCATGTTTATCGCTTTGACCGGCAGAAGAAAGCATGGGAAATCGACCATTCTTTGACCGCTGAATTTGCATGGGACAGAGCCTATGGAGAACCTGTTGAAAATCTGCGCAGCAAAGTCGATCTGACGGAAGATCTGCCCGCATTTCCCGCTGAAGAGGCATTTTTCCGCGGCAATACGATCCTTTTCGGCGCTTATCCGCAAAAATCCGCCTATGATTATTCGCCGATCGAGTGGATCGTTTTGGATGTCAAGGGAAACACCGCGCTTTGCATAACAAAGGACGCTCTTATCCGATCGGGATATTGCGATCCGAAGAAGGCTTATGGAAAGCCTGAACAATTATGGTGGGAAAATTCTCTCGCCAGAGAAGTTTTAAACGATCACTTCCTTGAAGCGGCCTTTTCCGAAGAAGAAAAGAAGAAGCTCATCCCGAAAACCATGACGGAAACGCATTTCGGGAAAACCTGTACGGATAGTGTTTTTCTCTTATCCGAAAGGGAAGCTCGCGAATATTTCCCGACAGACGAAGAAAGACGGGCAATACCGACGCCGTATGCCAAAATGAAAGGTGCTGCTTTGGGTTGGGGTTTGGTTCATGATTGCACAAGCTGGTGGATCTTGCCGCAGGAACACCCGGAAATGACCCATGGGGAAATTTATGCCAAAGCGGTTTTCTATTCCGGCGGCATACAGTTCCACGGAAGAAACATCGGGCACATAGATTTTACGCTTCGTCCGTGTATACAGATACAATATAAAAATGATTAATAAAAAGATCCTCCGATTTTCGGAGGATCTTTTTTATCGGGTATGCGGCTAAAGACTTTTCTACTTTGCTGGCTGCGTTATTTTTCTGTTATTTGATTTCTTTTGGCATTCAGCTCATTCTCGGCTTTGTTTTTATCGAACCATTCGTCCGGAAATGTCGGCACATCGACGGGTTCAAACATATAGCAAAAAGCGTCTCCTGTTTCTAAATCATCATAAAATGGACACTCGCAGCCCATTCTGTCTGCCAATACATGTGCGTATACGACAGTTTCCCATAAACTGCACCAATAATGAATATGATACGAATTATTATCATCTGAAAGACTGGGATGAAAATGCAGGCAGTTCATACAAGTTCGTTTCATTTCAAAAATTAAGCCTCCGTTATTGTAAAGGATAGATGTATTGTATCAGGCGTGATAGCCATTAAGCTGCATATTTTTTATTTTTCAGATAAAATTATCTTTGAAATCACAGATAAATTCATCGGCGATCTGCTCTTTTTTAAGGAGAGATACGGTGCATTTTTCCCATGTTTCTGCGCTTGCGGCTAGTTTGGTAATTTCCGCAAGGCTCTCTTGCCCAAGCTGACCATGCAGGTCAATGCCGGTTTTTGTGAGAAAACAGCCTATGATCAGGGTTTTCTTGTAATAGTCGTGCATATTTCTGTCGTTCAGCCAGATTAAAACATCCTGCAGCTTCCGAATTTCCGCTTGCCCGGAAGCGAAGTGCAGCAGTTTTTGCCACGTGGGCTCTTTTAAATCATAATTTTCATCGTCATTCCATTTGCCGATGCTTGGTTCCCAGGTCATAAACACCTCAGTTTCCCAAAAATAAGATAGCCTGCGCCTATCAAAGCCGACAGGTAACAAAAAATGCCCAAGCATATGAATACAGAGGCTTCGGAAGAAAGCTTCTGCATGGAATCATGAAAGGCAAGCAGCTTGGTGTTTCCGATTGTCATCTCTAAAATAGTATTGGAGTTTGGATGCACGAGCATTTCAATAGTGGTACCGGCTTCGATTTCACTAATAGCATCGCGCAGATCGTCGTCAATAGATACGCCGTCTATAGAAAGCTGTTCATGGTCATCAAAGCGAATGATGATTTCCTTAACATGACTTTTTCTTTTTGCTTCTTTATATGATGAAAATGTTGCGGTGACCTGTTCTGCTTCATCCGGTGTGATCGGCGCATTCCAGTATTGCGTGCCAAAAGTAAACACAGTGCCCATGATCAGTCCGATGATCAATAGCTGCCATGCTTCACCTTTTGTCGGCTTTCTTGATTTTTTCATAAACTTCACCTCAAAATAATCATATCATAAAGGTACTGAAAAGCAAGAAAAAGGCGGTCAATGGTTGGCTTGGCGGTTAAGATGCCTTAATAAAAAACCCGAAGTTCTTTGTCGGATCGTGGATAAGAGACCCGGCGATGTCTGCAGTTTACTGGATACCTCTTGCTTCCCAAAGGTTCTTTTCGACCCAGCATGATTCGCATTTTTTGCGATTACACATACAACCTGACCAGATAGACGGCAGCTTGCCCAGTTCGCATAATGGCGTATGGATGATTTGCTCCAACGCAGGAATAACGGTACGGTTTAGGAAGAACTCGAATTCGTCTTTGCTCAATGCCTGCCAATCCATCGGGTGACGTCCCGGAGATACCCTTGAAAAATGGCAATCTCCATAGCATTTTGTTCCGTTTTTCCCGATATAGACATCAAAATAATACTCATCGGCATAAGAGGATTTTTGGGCATCAAACAGCAAGTAATAATCGCCTTCAAGGGTTCGTGTCCAGGTGTTGCCTTTTTTTCTGAAGCCCATCGGCTTCAGCTTCACAGCGATCTGCTGGAAGAAGGCCTTGCGCTTGGCTTTTGCTTCAATCAGCAATTCATCCTTTGGAGTCTGCAGGTATCTTTCATACATCTGCGCAATTTGATCTCGGGCAGCTTCTTCATCGGCTTCATTGCAAATGACGATTTTCTCGCGGATGGTGATCTCCTCATCACGAACACCCAATTCTACGAGCGCATTTTCATTCCCTATCATTTTTGTAAAAGCGGTAGAGGCATATCCGTACATGATTGCAATATGATGATCTGTTGCTATCAGGTTGATAACGAAGGCAGTGAGTTCCGTCATAGGCTTGTAAAAAAGCCAATGCCCAACAGAGGATTCCTTTTTGATCGGCTCCTGCATACCGAATGCTGAAAGATCGGCACGATATTGCTCCATTTTTGCCCGAATTTCAACGGATAAAGGCTTTGAATCGTTTGCCATCTGCATAAGTATAACCTCCCAAGTATTTCGCGTTTTTCGGAGAAATTCTATTTGCCGCAAAAGCTGTACAGTTTTACGCCTGTCCATGTGGCAATAGCGATCAGCCCCGGAGCAATTTCTTCAAAATTCTGTACGCCATATTCTTCCGATACAGAGGCAAGGATATCGCCGGTGCTTTCATCGATGAGATAAAATCCGCTTTCAGATGCTAAATAGATATATTTGCCGCAAGAAGATGTTCCGTATTTTGTAATACGATCAGGAGCGGAAATATTTTCCAACTGAAAAGAGGCGGCTGCTTCTTTTATATATGTTTGCTTATCTGCATCGCCGTCTGCCAGAGGCATAAAGACATCGGAAAAATGAAGAGTTTTATTTTTCGGACAAGGATGAGAAATCGTGTTGATCCTTTTCCCGTCCAATGTAAATTGCTGACAGCCGGTAATGGACGAAAGCGTGACCAGCTCTTTTTTCATATCTATTGCGGCGGAAAGCGTGATGATGTTATCCGAAGCTGCAAGCGGAATTTCCCGAAAGGCAATGCCATCAAAGTGAATGAAGTAAGTCCTGTTGTTTTCCTGACGGTTGTACCCGGTTAAAAAATAGGTGTTGTTTGCGTCAATTCTCGAAATACCGTTTAAGCAGTATTTATCGGCCAAAAGATCTTCATATTGAGTGAGATCATTGACACAGTAGCGGCGTAAGGTGCTGTTGATATAGCCGGTATTGCGATGCACAGGGATCCATACGGATTTCCCGTCAAACGACCAGCAGCCTTGTCCTTCCAAATTGTGATTGTAGGGTGCTTTAACGGTGATCCGCGTCTTTTCAAATGTGCGCAGATCTGCGATGTAAAACTTGTTGAGCGTAGAAATCAGCAGAAGTTTTGTTTCATCCAGGGATACTTCCGCAGAATATACATAGTCCAATCCCTCTATTGTATGGATCAGGTTTAGCTGTTTATCCATAATGGCAGCTTTTTTCCCTGTGCATCCGACAATATAGGACCGGGAAACGCAAAGATTTTTTGCACGCTCCAAGGGTTTGCACTTGATTCTATCTAAGTTCATATCATTACCGCCTTTTCTTTATCATAGCATAAGGCGGCCAAATTGCAACAAAAGCGGATCCTCATTATGGGCAATGCGTTGACTGATGATGTCTTCTACAATATAATAGCGTTATAGATATGAGCTTAAGGAGGGATATTCATGGAATTTAAGATAATGGACTTCAGTGAGTTCCACAAAGATAATATTGCGATGAGCAACGAAGATTGGGACAAAGCGAAGGGCGAAACCGGAGCTATGGGCCTGACGAATGAGCGTGCAATGCAGGTCTATTGGGAAGGTATGGCATGGATCGATGGTTTCCCGGACTGTTTAAAAGGTCTTTCCTATGAAGAACAAATCGATCATTATGTTGTAAAAGAAGATTCCGTGTACAGCAGTTCTTCCTACGGCGAAATTGAAAAGACGAAATTTTC
Organism: Clostridiales bacterium; assembly: GCA_015056045.1. Lineage (GTDB taxonomy): Bacteria > Bacillota > Clostridia > Christensenellales > Christensenellaceae > SIG371. Next base: position 136,454 of record SVGZ01000004.1, read on the forward strand.
CCCCGGGAGTTTTATTCCCTTAAAAGATTACAAGCGTTTTGAAGGCCTGATCGTTAAAGACGGGGTTGTCGTGGGCGCACAGATTTCTGATTATTATGGTAACACGCACTATCTTCATCCCGGTCGTTCCTGCTGTATTTACTGGAGTATAGATAATGATGGAACAGGCTCATCTTCTTCGGATGTGTACGTGCACATGTATTGTGTCCCGTTCAATAATAAATAAAAGTTATATACCCACACCGGCTTGGTGTGGGTATTGTTTTATTCTGCTTCTAACATATTCTCTATAAAAATCCCGTAACCCTTCGTCGGGTCATTGACGAGCATGTAGGTAAATCGATGATACCCACAAAATTACGGCTCGTTTCGATACTTCTCTACCAACGCATTGAACTGATCAATGTATTTATCCAACCGCTTTTGATGCTGTGGTAAGTCCAGTCCCGGCTTACGGAAACCACAAACACGGACATCATTCAGCATGGCATCTTCTTTGTTATATGCACACAGACACTTGCCAGAAAGATTGGGATACTTTGCTACGATCCAAGCGATTTCTTCTGTTGTCAGCATACCTGCATCAAAGTCAAACCGCTCAAGCGTAGACAGTGTTTTTAGTGCATCCATATTCTTGTCATTCAATCGAATGTTATTCAGCCAAAGATGTTTCAGTGTGGGCATTCCAGCGAAACAATCCAGTGACTCCATTGGATAATTATTAAATATGCTTCCAGAGAAAACCACGCTTTCCATCACCTTGGATGTTTTCAACAGGTCAGGCTTTAAGGTTATTCGCTTTGCATCGCTGATAGAGATAGTCCTCAATGACGTGTTGTACTCCATGTTCCACAGTTTATCTGCACGGATATTCCAATACAGAGATACTTCCTCCAAGCAAGCCAAATCTTCCAGCGGAGAAAAGTCTTGAATCAGCTGACATTTAAAAAAGGAGAGATAGCGATATGTTTTTCCATAGTGCTGGACAAAGTATTCCAGACTTTCCT
>SVGZ01000020.1 GCA_015056045.1 Clostridiales bacterium
GAACATACTTGTCTACTTTGCCTTCCCAGTTATCTCTGACCCATTCACCAAGAATGGTACCATTGTTGGTAGCGCAGAGCGGGTTGTTTGTGCCATAGTAGAAAGCGGGTTCGCCGTAGTCACCGTCAATACCAACCATGTAAACGCCAGCAGCGTCACAAAGTTCTGTAAGAGCAGCACCGATTTCAGCGTTGGAAGCGAAGTCCATGCAAACCTGAGCGCCAGCGTTGATGAATGCTTCAACGAAAGCTCTCTGCTTTGTTGTGTCGCCGCCGTGTACGCCGATCTTCAGTTCATAACCTCTTTCGTCGCAAGCAGCCTGGAGGCCTGTGCGAACGCGGGTCTGGAATTCGGGTTCGGAGGATACTGTGTAGCCAATGAGTGTGAGACCTTCAGCGGTTGTTTCATTTTCTTCAATGACGCCGCCTTCCTGGATTTCGATTTCTTCCTCGGGGATTTCTGTTGCAACAGGAGCTTCTTCTTCAGGAGCTTCTTCTGTCTTAGTGCCGCAAGCTACGAGGGAGAATACCATTACCAGAGCAAGGATAAGGGATAAGAATTTCTTCATTATTTTTCTCCTAATAATTAGTATCGGACTCAAAGATTCTATATGCTTTTTCCAATGTACTGTTCTCTTCTCGAGAACTTACAGTCATATTATATCGATATAAAACTATTTTTCCTAAACCCGAATCTTAATATTTGCCAATTAATCGGCATTTTTATAGCATTTCCATCTCTCTTTTTGTAGATATTTATCATCAAATCGCAATTTTTTGCACATTGCCCGATATGGTTTTATACAAAGATGTTACAATTCGGCATATTTTATGCCTTAATTAAAGCATTTGGCACAACAAATGCATATAAATCGCTCTATTTTATTTCGAAACAGTTCTCAAACTTAACAGATTTGTTATTTTTATAGTAAAAAAATAAGGAGATTTTATAAAAAAATCCCCATCTAAAAAAGACTACCCATTTTTCAGGGTAGTTTAGTGGCAAATATACCGGTTCTCGACCGTTTTATATACTTGGTGGTGATCATATAAAATCATAGAACCGGTATTTTCCTTTCGGGGCAGGTCAGCCTGCCCCAAAAGGTTCAATTATGCTTTGTAATTATTCCCTATGGGTTCAATTACATTGTAGCTGTAACTTCAGCATACTTTTCAGGGAACATTTCCTGAACGTTGTTGATGTTGCAGCCGGGGAGTTCGAAGCTTGTCATGTAAGGAACAGATTCAGCGTCTGTTACGAGGTCTTCAGCGAGCTTAACAAGGCCTTTGCCATAGTTGTCAGGTCTGAAGTTGAGGGAGGAAACCCAGCATGTGTCTTCGCCCTTGATGATGAGCTGTTCGAGGAATGCAGCGATGCAGTCGTTGGATACGCAAACTGTCTGACCTGCTTTGCCGAGGGATTCGATTTCTGTAACAGCAACCATGAGGGAGTTGTCAGAGAGGGAGATCCATGCGGATGTTACAGCGTCGTCCTGCTTTGTGAACCAGTCACGAACGTTCTGCTGTGTTACGAGGTCGTCAGCGTTTACGAATACTTCACAGAAGACATCGTCTTTCTTGTCTGCATATTCGGGGAGAACTTTGCAGAAAGCGTCCCAGCCGCCTTCGGTTCTAGCCTGAAGGATCGGGGGCCATTCGGGGTTGGAGAAACGAACATACTTGTCTACTTTGCCTTCCCAGTTATCTCTGACCCATTCACCAAGAATGGTACCATTGTTGGTAGCGCAGAGCGGGTTGTTTGTGCCATAGTAGAAAGCGGGTTCGCCGTAGTCACCGTCGATACCAACCATGAAGACACCGGAAGCGTCGCAGAGTTCTGCGAGAGCTGCACCGATTTCGGAGTTGGAAGCGAAGTCCATGCAAACTTCAGCGCCAGCGTTGATGAATGCTTCAACGAAAGCTCTCTGTTTGGTTGTGTCGCCGCCATGTACGCCGATCTTCAGGTCATAACCTCTTTCGTCGCAAGCAGCCTGGAGGGATGTGCGAACGCGGGTCTGGAATTCGGGTTCGGAGGATACTGTGTAGCCGATAAGTGTAAGAGCGTCTGTTGTCTCTTCGTTTTCTTCAACAACGCCACCTTCCTGGATTTCGATTTCTTCCTCGGGGATTTCTGTTGCAACAGGAGCTTCTTCTTCGGGAGCTTCTTCTTCTGTCTTAGTGCCGCAAGCCACGAGGGAGAATACCATTACCAGAGCAAGGATAAGGGATAAAATCTTTTTCATTTTTGTCTCCTAATGATTTCTTTTTTCGCTCTATGATTCTATATGAAGTTTCCAATGTGCCAAAGCTTTCGCTTTTCATGGTTACAGTATATATTTTCTCGATTTCTTTTGAAATACTTGTTTCTTAATATTTTCCCGTATTTTAGGGTATTTTTTATGTTTTAACTATATTCTTTTGTATTTTATTGCTTATTTGTATGGCTGTTTTTTCGTTATTTTCGCTTGATTTGTATACATTTTTGTAACACTTTGGTTTTAAACCATACCTTTTCGGGTATTTTTCGGGGATATTTCCCTATAAATTCTATGTATTTGCGAAGATTCCCTCTGTTTTCGTAACAGTTTTGTTATTTTCATAGAAAAATAACATCATCTTTCGAAAAAAACAAAAAATTTCCGTATTTTCATTAAAAAAATGGGCATACTGTTTGCGAAAGGAGTTGATAATTTGAACATTCTCGCATTAACACTCGTCATCGTCGGCGCTCTGAACTGGCTGCTCATCGGTCTTTTCGGCTTCGACCTTGTTGCGGCAATTTTCGGCGGTCAGACAGCGCTTATTTCCCGCATCGTCTATGCACTTGTCGGCGTTGCCGGTCTTTGGTGTCTGACGCTTTTCACAAAAGTTTCCGCACACAGCGAACACGAGCACCATTAAAAAGTTGACGGGCAAAGCCATCCGATACTATAATTTTTATAGAATACTTTTCGGAGCGGAATACACGATGCCCATTCAATATTTTTCTGCAGGCGGCAGGAAATGCGCCGCACTCATTCCCAAAAACACGGAAAACAGCGAACCTTCGCTTCTCTGCCTCATGGGCGGAAGTGATACGGATGAGCTGTTTTCTTCGCTTGAAAAGCTGCTTTTGCCGCATATAAAGAAAGGCTTTGCCGCACCTGTTATCGTTTCCGCACTCGATGTCGATTGGAACCTCGATTATTCCCCTTGGGAAGCTGAGCTTTTTGGCGGAAGGCATTTTGGCGGTCAGGCTGACCTTTTCCTCGATTTCCTTGAAAAATCGCTTATACCCGAAGCTGAGACAAATTTCGGGCTGTATGGCCGGGAAAGGTATATCATGGGCTATTCCCTTGGCGGTCTTGCGGCGCTGTATTTCTTCCTGAAAAGCGATCTGTTTACCGGCTGCGGAGCGCTTTCCGCATCGCTTTGGTATCCCGATTTTATGGAATATTTGAAAAGAAGCGAAAGGAACAGCGGCAGGCTTTATCTTTCGCTCGGTAAAGGCGAACTCAAAACGCGCAATGCCCTCATGAAACAATGCGGCGCTTTATATGAAGAAACGCAGAAATTCTTCGACGGCAAGCTTGAAGAAAGCTTTTTTGAATGGAACAACGGCGGACACGGTTTTGAAGTCCCCGAACGGCATTTGAGAGCCATCCTGCATCTTTTACAAAAATAAAAAATCGCTCCCGCAAAGGAGCGATCTTCTTTTATATCGGTTATTCTTTTATCAAAGCAAGGATTTTTCCCGCCATATATTCCGGCAGCGGGCATTCCTCCATAAACATTTCGAGGAAGATCCTCTCCGTTTCACGGATAACGGTTTTAATATCAATTTCTTTTCCGTGCAAAGCTGCAATGAGCATTTCCGCTTCGATGGCATATTCATCCGCAGGTGCACAACCTGTCAGCATCATCGGGTCCCATTCCGCAAAAATCTTTGTCAATCCGGCAATCTTTTCCCTGTATGTCATCCGAGTACCCTCAGGAAATTTTCAAGACAGACTTTTTCAAGCTCCGCATCGGTAAAACCTGCCTGCGAAAGCGCTTCTATAAGCTTTGGCATATGGGATGCATCGGGAAGCTCAGCATGTGTTGGAATACCGTCAAAATCCGAACCGAAAGCCAGAGCGTCAATGCCGCCGACATTGCGGATATGCTTCGCATGACGGACCACGCTTTCGATACTGCCGTTTTTATCCTTTTCCGAAAGGAAGCTCGGACAGAAATTGAGTCCCATAATGCCGCCTTTATCGGCAAGCTTCTTTATCATATCATCGGTCATATTGCGAACGACACTGCAGACCATTCTTGCGTTGGAATGCGTTGCGACAAAAGGCTTTTTGCAGATTTTCAAAAGATCATAAAAACCGGCATCGGATAAATGCGAAGCATCGGGAATGATACCAAGCGATTCCATCATTTCCACCGCTTCAAAGCCAAATTTTGTGAGTCCGTCTTTGATGTTCGGCGAAAAAAGATCCGTTTTTCCGTCTTTACGGGTAAAATTCGGGAAGCCGATCTCATTTTTATGGTTCCACGTCAGCGTGATCATCCGCACGCCCATTTCCGCAAGGGTGTTTAAGCGCTCGATCTTCCCCGAAAGGATACCGCCTTCTTCGACCGTCAGAACGGCAGAAATCACATCCTCCGCCATATTTTTCCTGATCTCAGCCGCCGTTTTTGCCTGTTTAATTGCCCCATCGCTTTCCGCAAGCATTTCGCGGAACATTTTTTCCATGGCAAGCGCTCTTTCCCAAGGATCGGGAAATGCCGCCAGATCCACAAAAAGTGCAAAGCATTGTGCAGCAGCACCGCCTTTTTGCAGTTTTTCAAGGTCGATATGTAAATTATTTTGTAAAATCGATCCGCCTTCCATCAGGCACATCACCGTATCGCAATGCATATCCGCATAGGTCAAGCGCATTTTTTCCTCCAATTCTGCCGAAATTTCATTTTATTTCATTTTTATATGATTTTTCGGAATAAAGTTTGATTTTTTAACAATACCAACAGCTATTTTTCCGGATTTTATGTCAAAACAAGAGCTTTTCTCAAATATTATCCGTTTGTTTTCGTTTTCAACTATATTTTTCGCTAAAAACAAGCATTTTGATAGATTTTAAGAGGAATATGAAGTATTCGAGCGATTTTCTTATATTTTTTAATGTTTTTCAGAGCATTTCGTTAGTATGCCCGAAACAAGCTTCGATATTCCTTTTGACTTCATGGGATTTTATTGGTATTATATAGACCAGCGTGCAAAGAACGGCTTCGGCCGTCCTTTTTTGCGCCTATAGACAGTATATCACACAAGGGATGGTTTTACATGGAAAAACAAGTTAAAATCGGACGCGAATTCAGCTTTGGCGGACTAATCAAATATATTCTGCCGACAATGCTGACCGCAATGTGCCTTTCCATCTTCAAAACGATCGACGACGGTCTTTTCGTTTCGCAGTTTGTCGGAAAGAATGCACTTTCTTCTATCAATATTATTTTCCCGCTTGGTGCAGTCGTCGGCGGTATCGGCATGATGTTTGCAGCCGGCGGCAGTGCAGTCTGTGCGAAAAAAATGGGCGAAGGCAGAGTCGATGAAGCTCGCCATGATTTCACGGCACTGCTTCTCATTGCGCTTGTTTTAAGCACGATCGTCGCCGTCATTCTGAATATTTTTATGGATCCGATCCTCCGACTGCTCGGTGCAACAGAGCTTTTAATGGAAGATTGCCGAACCTATGCACGCATCACATGGCTTGCCCTGCCGATCCAGACGCTTTGCCCGATCGTAGATTTCTTCTATCCCGCTGCAGGCAAACCCATCATGGGTATGGTCAGCGCTTTTGCCAGTGGCATCACCAACGTCGTCTTTGACTATATCTTAATCGTCCGCATGGGCTGGGGCGTTGAAGGCGCTGCTTTATCGACAGTTCTCGGCTGCATTGCGACCGTATCGATCGGCATCATCTTCTATTCGGGCAAAAAGCACGATGTCCACTTTGCCGCACCGACAAAAAAATGGACGCATTTCCTCGCAAGAGTTTGCCGTACAGGCGTTGCACAGTTTGTTGACAGCATCACGATGGGTGTCATCAACTTCATTGCCAACCTCGTCATGCTGGATCTCGTCGGCGAAGACGGTATCGCAGCCTATTCAATCATCGGCTACCTCCAGTATATGCTCATTTCCGCTTTCCTGGGCATCACAGACGGCGTTTCCCCGATCATCAGCTATTGCTTTGGCAGTAAGAACAAAGAACGCTTAAAACGCACCTTAAAGCGAATTTACAGTTTTGTCTTTATGCTTTCCGGCACGATCGTTCTTCTTTGCTACATTTTCTCTTCTCCGCTTGTCAGCATCTACGTCAACGAAGCAAGAGAGCCCGAGCTTTTCCGGATGGTCATGGAAGGCATGGTATTTGCGCCCTTAGGTTTCCTCTTTGCCGGCGCAGGCTGCCTTACAGCCGGTGTATTCTCTGCCCTTTCGAGCGGCAAATTCTCTGCGATCATGTCTTTCTGCAGAAACATCATCTTCAATTCTGCGACGATCATCATCCTTCCGCAGCTTTTCGGGCTCACAGGTGTATGGATCGCTTCGCCGATCAGCGAATTTTTAAGCCTTCTTTTGGCGGCCTATATCCTCTTTATCAACCGCGATAATTACGGTTATGGCTCGAGCGGTATCGCCCGCATGATGGAAAATTAACTTGAAAAACACCCCCTGACCGTTGTATGCTAAAGAAAAGCAACAAACGGCAGGGGGTTTTTTATTTATGACGATCCACAATATCTGCAGCTACGGTGCCATCGGCAACGGTACTATCGTAACAAAAGCGATCCAGGCAGCGATCGATGCCTGTGTGCCCGGTGATGCCGTTTTCATCCCCAAAGGCGAATATATGAGCGGCGCACTCTTCCTCAAGAGCGATATGGAGCTCATTCTGGAAAAAGGCAGTTTCCTCATCGGCAGCGAAGATATCGCCGATTATCCCATTTATAATTATCGTTTTGAAGGCAGACAGGAAGACTGCTATGCAAGCCTCATCAACGGTCAGGGCGATAACATCACGATCCGCGGCGAAGGCACGATCAATGCTTCGGGAACGGCACTTTTCCGCAAAGAAATGCGTGAAGGCAAGGCTTCCAGAGGTCGTGTCATCATGCTGGAAAAAGGCAAAAATATCCGCATCGAAGGCGTAACGCTCCGCCATGCACCGGGTTGGTGTCTGCAAGTCGTCTATGCCGAAAATGTCACGATCGAAAATGTCAAAATCCACACAAAATTCAACGAAAAAGGCGTGCATTACCCCGATATTTACAACGGCGACGGCATCGATATCGATTCAACAAGCCACGTCGTCATCCGTAACTGCACGATCGAAAGCGGAGATGACTGCATCGCCATCAAATCCGGCAGAGATGCAGAAGGCAGAAAGATCAACATCCCGACAAAAGACGTCCTCATCGAAAACTGCTTCTTCAAGAGCGGCTTCGGCGTAGCGATCGGCAGCGAAATGTCCGGCGGTGTTGACGGTGTTCTCGTCCGCAACTGTGTTTTCAGAAATACTTTCAGCATCGGCACAGTAAAAGCGCCCAGACCCAGAGGAAACGCCATCCGCAATATTCATTTTGAAAACTGCGTCCACGAAAATCATGTGCTCGATTTCGTTTCCTGCAAATGGTTCAAAGGTGCGATCAACATCGACCAGAGCTACGGCTATGATGTTTTTGACCCTGCGGAAGAAATGCCTGTATCCGAAGATACACCGCTCATTGAAAATATCACCTTCAAAAACTGCAGCCTTTCCACAATGGCAGGCGAAGCGATCTATCTCTGCGGTCTTCCCGAAATGCCTCTTCGCAATATTCACCTCGAGAATATCAAAGCCAGCGGCAAGCGCGGTCTTTTCGCACACAATGTTGATGGGCTCACGATTAAAAATCTTTCCCTCAGCAGCACCGAAACACCGGCTATCCGCATGACGAACGTCAAAAACCTTAAATAAGGAGAATTCATTTTGATCTTTTATATCGGCGGCTCGCCCTGTGCAGGCAAAAGCACAGCGGCAGAGCATATGGAAAACTTAACACGCTGCAAGGTTCTGCATCTCGATGATTTCACGGGCGAAACGACAAAAGCAGCCGCCAAAGACAGCAAACCCTGCTGCAGCGAATATTATGCGCTTTTAAACAGTGAAAACGGCACAGATAAAGTCTGGATGCGTGACCCTGCTGAACAGTGCGAAAAAGAGATCGGCATTTACCGCGAGGCTTTCCCCTATGCCTGGGAAAAAGTACAGGCGTTCCTCAAAGAATGCGACGGTTTTGCCCTGATCGAAGGCTGCCAGCTCATGCCCGAGCTGATGCATGAAATGGGCATCCCTGCAACGGAATATATCTGCATGATCCCTTCGCCGGAATTTCAGCTCGAAGAATACCCGAAACGCAGCTTTGTCGACATCATCCTGAAGGATGCAAGCGATAAAAAAGCCGCTTTTGATCACTGGATGCAGCGCGATATCCTCTTTGCCGCGGAAATGGAAAAACAGGCCCGGAGCTTTGGCTACCGTGTCAAAATCACCAAATAAAAACGAAAAGACCCAAAACTCGCTGTTTTCGGGTCTTTTTTTATTCCAAAAATATGATAAAATAGAAACATACGAACAAAATATCCGGAGGAAATTATGCAGAAATTTTCGGAAATCGAATATAAACGCCCCGATATCGCCGGTGCAGGCAAAGCCGCAGAAGCTATTTTGGAAAAATTCAGCGCAGCCGCAACGGCAGAAGAAGCCAAGGAACTCTTCCTCGTGCTCAACCACGCCATGGACGAAGTACAGACCATGTGCACAGTCGCCAGCATCCGCAACACCATCGATCTGACAGATGAATTCTATGCAGGCGAAATGAAATACATCAACAGCGAATTCGCACAGCTCATGCCCGTCAGCAAAAAGATCAATAAAGCGATCTGCGAAACACCCTTCAGAAAAGAACTCGAAGAAGCTTTCGGCGCACAGGTATTCCGTCTTGCAGAATCGCAGGAACGCCTCATCACACCCGAAAACATTCCGCTTTCGATCGAAGAAAGCGATCTCTGCGATGAATTCAAATTTGCCGTTGCAGATTGCTCCGTCGATTTCATGGGCGAAAAGTGCAATTTCTATGGCCTCTTAAAGCATATGGAATCCACAGACAGAGCCGAAAGACAGGCCGCTTTCAAAGAATGGGCAAGACTTTACAGCGAAGTTTCCCCGAAGCTCGATGATATTTACAGCAAGCTCGTCGCAAACCGCGTACAGCAGGCGAAGAACTTAGGCTTCGATTCCTATATCGATATGGCATATCTGAGCCGCGGCCGTTTTGACTATAACGCAGAAGATGCTGCAAGATTCCGCAGCTATGTTGAAAAATACATCACACCCTTCGTTGCCGAAATGCGCGAAAAGCAGAAAGCCGTTTTAGGCATCGACGAACTCCATTGGTATGATGAAAGCCTCGACTTCCCCGATGGCAACCCGACACCGCACGGCACAAAGGACGAAATGATCGCCGCTGCACAGAAGATGTACCGCGAGCTTTCCCCGGAAACAGGCGAATTCTTCGACTTCATGACAGAATACGAGCTCTTTGACCTCGAAACACGCCCCGGCAAGCATATGGGCGGCTACTGCACATCGCTCGATATCTATAAAGCACCGTTCATCTTCTCCAACTTCAACGGCACCGCTGCAGACGTCGACGTTTTAACACACGAAGCAGGCCACGCATTTGAAGCTTACAGTGCATACAAGACACAGCAGATCGCTGAATACACCTACTCCACAAGCGAGATCAATGAGATCCACTCCATGTCCATGGAACACTTCACCTATCCCTGGATGGACCTCTTCTTTGGCGAAGATACCGACCGCAGACTCTATTCTCATCTCTTCGGTGCACTCTCCGTTATTCCCTATCTCGTTTCCGTAGACGAATTCCAGCACAGAGTTTTCGAAAAGCCCGATATGACGGCAGAAGAAAGAAAAGCTGTATGGCGCTCGATCGAACGCAAATATCAGCCCTGGAGAGATTATGACGGCAACGAATTCCTCGAAAGCGGCGGTTTCTGGATGCAGAAGCAGCACATCTTCCTCTATCCCTTCTACTATGTTGACTATGCATTGGCACAGACCTGCGCCTTCATGTATTACAAACGTATGTGTGAAGACAAACAGGAAGCCTGGAACGGTTACCTCGAGCTCTGCAAAAAAGGCGGCAGCCTCGGCTATTTCGAAACACTCGAATCCGCCGGCTTAAAGAACCCCTTCGTCGAAGAAAACGTCAAAGAGACGATCGAATTCGTCAAGGCAAAAGTTCTCGAGCTCTATGATGCCTGCAGAAAATAAAAATTAAAAACAAAGCCCGGCTGTAAAATACAGTCGGGTTTTTTATATACGGCGATGCCTGCTTTCACAAAAGAAAGGGGTAACACGTTCAGCAGTTATCGCAATATTCTTTTTTATTTGCCGAGGTAAGCTTTCTTGACACCTTCATCACGAAGAAGATCGCTTGCCTTGCCGCTCATGGCGATGCGGCCAGTTTCTAAAACATAGGCTCTGTCTGCGATCGAAAGCGCAGCCTGTGCATTCTGTTCAACGAGAAGGATCGTCGTACCGGCTTTGTTGAGTTCCTTGATAATATCAAAAACCTGTTCAACAAGGATCGGTGCAAGACCCATTGAGGGTTCATCAAGCATCAAGAGCTTCGGTTTGGACATCAGCGCTCTGCCCATAGCGAGCATCTGCTGTTCACCGCCGGAAAGCGTGCCAACGGCCTGTTTTCTTCTCTCACGGAGCCTCGGGAAGCGATTGTAGACATCTTCCATAGAAGGCGCAACGGAAGCCTTAGGCTGCGTATAAGCGCCCATAATGAGGTTATCTTCAACCGTCATATTGGCAAAAACTCTTCTGCCTTCGGGAACCTGTGCAAGACCCATCGAAACGATCTTATGCGCCGGAATATGCATGAGCGACTGTTCTTCAAATTCGATGTCGCCTGTTTTCGAGCGAAGAAGACCGGAGATCGTCTGCAGGATCGTGGATTTGCCTGCACCGTTTGCGCCGATCAGCGTAACGATCTCTCCATCATAAACTTCAAAGGAAACGCCTTTGATCGCATGGATCGCGCCGTAATAGACGTTGATATCTTTAACTTTAAGCATTGTCTTCCTCCTTGCTCTTGCCGAGGTATGCTTCGATAACGATCGGGTTGGACTGGATCTCTTCCGGTGTGCCTTTTGCGATGATCCTGCCGTAATTGAGAACGGCAATGCCTTCGCAGACGTTCATAACAAGGCTCATATCGTGTTCGATCAGCATGATGGCGATCTGGAAAGTATCACGGATCTTGCGGATGTTTTCCATGAGCTCTGCCGTTTCGTGCGGGTTCATGCCTGCAGCCGGTTCATCGAGAAGAAGAAGCTTCGGTCCTGTTGCCAATGCACGGACGATCTCAAGTCTTCTCTGCGCACCATAAGGAAGCGAACCTGCTTTATACTCTGCCAGATCCTGCATATCAAAAATGGAAAGCAGTTCCATCGTTTCTTCACGCATCTGTCTTTCGCTCTTCCAGAATTTGGGCAAGCGAAGGATGCCATCCCACATATTATATTCAATGCGGTTATGCAGACCGACTTTGACATTGTCTTCAACGCTCATGTTGGCAAAAAGACGGATATTCTGGAAAGTTCTCGCAACGCCTGCACGGGAAAGCTGCGCTGTCGTCATGCTGTGCGTGTCTTTTCCGTCGAGGAGCGTCGTACCGTGTGTCGGCTGGTAGACTTTTGTGAGAAGGTTGAATACCGTTGTCTTGCCTGCGCCATTGGGACCGATAAGACCGGCGATCTCTGTTCTGCCGACTGTCAGGTTGAAATCATCAACTGCTTTTAAGCCGCCGAATTCGATGCCCAGATGTCTTGCTTCGAGGATAGGGAGTTTGCCTGCGTCTCTTTCCGGGACGATCGCATTACTCGGTACAGGGATCATTCTGCTCATTTTGTCTCTCCTTTCCTCTTCTTAAAGACTGCTGTGATTTTTCCGGTATATTTTCCGATCATTGCTTTTAATTTTGCATTATTTGTTCCGATCATAACGAGGATCAGGACTACGCTGTAAAGCAGCATACGGAAATCTTCAAATGCACGCATAAGCTCGGGCAGTACCGTTAAAACAGTTGCCGCAATGATCGAGCCGCGCATATTGCCCATGCCGCCCAGAACGACGAACATCAGGACGAGAATGGACTGGTTGAAATCGAATTTGCTCGCAACGATCGTGGAGAAATTCATCGAGAAAAGAACGCCTGCCATACCGGCAAGAACCGCCGATGTGATGAAGGCCATCAGTTTATATTTTGTTACGGGAATACCGACGCTTTCTGCAGCAATGCGGTTATCTCTGAGCGCCATGATCGCTCTGCCTGCACGGCTGTTGATGAGATTCAGGACAACGAAAAGCGTGAGCATAATGAGGATGAAGCCCGCAAAGAAGCTCGAAAGCTTCGGAACATTTGCCGCGCCGATAGGACCATTGATGAGGACTTTTCCGCCTTCACCAAGGACAAGCGCTTCGGCAGAACCTGCGATTTTAAGACCGCTTGCATCAACGCCGACGTAGAGGCAGTTGATGATGTCTTTGATAATTTCGCCAAAAGCGAGCGTTACGATCGCAAGGTAGTCACCGCGGAGCCTTAAAACAGGAACACCGATGACGAGACCTGCAATACCGGCAAAAACGCCGCCGACGATCATGCTGACGATAAAGCGAAGAATATCGGGCGAACCATCCATGCAGCCGGCAACGACAACGCCGACGAATGCACCGACGCTCATAAAGCCGGCATGACCGAGGGAAAGCTCACCAAGAACGCCGACCGTCAGGTTCAGCGAAAGTGCCATAACGATATAAGCACAGATCGGAACGAGCTGACCGGAAAGCGAATTGGAAAGAACATCCATCATGTCGAGCAGATAGATGAGGATAAAGGCAACTGTGACCATCGAATAGGTGATGGTATTGCTCTTTGCCGCTGCGGAAAGTTTCAGTTTCTTTTCCATATTTCTTCCTCCGATCAGACTTTTTCGCTGATCTTCTTACCCAAAAGACCTGTGGGTTTGAAGAGCAGAACGATGATAAGAACAGCAAAAACGATCGCATTGGAAAGTTCCATGGAAACATAGACCTTTGCAAAGATCTCGATGATGCCAAGAAGAATACCGCCGAGCATAGCACCGGGGATCGAACCGATTCCGCCGAAAACAGCTGCGGTAAATGCCTTGATACCGGGCATGGAACCTGTCGTCGGCATAAGCGTCGGGTAGCTCGAGCAGAGAAGAACGCCTGCAACAGCTGCGAGTGCGGAACCGATCGCAAATGTTGTAGAGATCGTGCGGTTAACGTTGATGCCCATGAGCTGTGCAGCGCCTTTATCTTCGGAAACGGCACGCATAGCCTTGCCGATCTTTGTTTTGTTGACGAAAAGCGTCAGCGCGATCATGATGATAACACAGACGATGATCGTGAGGACAGCCTCTGCTTTTATCGTGAGCTGACCTTCAAAAAGGCGGATAGGTTCTGCCTGCAGGATCGAAATATAGCTCTTGGAAGCAGAGCCCCAGATGAGCTGTGCAGAGTTCTGCAGGAAATAGCTGACGCCGATCGCCGTGATCAGAACGGCAAGCGAAGTCGCATCTCTGAGAGGTTTATAGGCAAGCCCTTCGATGATGATGCCCAAAACCGTACAGACGATCATGGCCAATACCACCGCAATAAAGGGCGGAAGCTCCAGATAAAAAATGGCACAGAACGAAATATAGCCGCCGACCATGATGACGTCGCCATGCGCAAAGTTGAGCATTTTGGCGATGCCGTATACCATGGTATAACCCAGCGCTATGATCGCATAGATACTGCCAAGGCTTATCCCATTAATAAGATTGAACAGAAATTCCACTAAGGTACACCTCTTTCTTTTGGATCAGAGGAAAACAAAAACTGTTATCCTCCCATTTTGATCTTCAAAGCCCGATGCGGAAAGAATATTTTCCGCACCCGGATTTAAAGATGAAAATAGCCTAAAAGAGGGGTCTTTGAAACCCCTCTTTTAAAGCTGATCATGAGCTTATTTTTTAGAGTTCTACGTATGCACCGTTCTTGATGACATAGCCTTTGGGAGCCTTATCGACTTCGCCGTTTGCCTGCCATGTCATGTTGGAGCCTGTAAGACCTGTGTAGCTGAAATCTGCAGAGGTGAATGTTTCGATGAGCTTATCGCACATTTCTTCAGCTTTCATGCCCGGTTTGATGCCGTTCTTCTGGATCGCATTGTAGATCGCATAGACACAGTCATAAGCGTCTGCAGCAAACTGGTTCGGCTTTTCGCCTGCGAGCTTTTCATATTTCTTAACGAAATCCTGAACAGGTTCTTCCTGAGCGTCTGCAGAGAAGGGTGTGAGAAGCATAACGTCTTCTGCGAGAGCTGCATCGAAGCCTTCGAGTGTGAGGATACCGTCCATACCGTCAACACCGCAGAATACCGGAGCATAGTCGATGCTCTTTGCCTGCGCTAAGATCAGGGAAGCGGGTGTATAGTAGATGGGAAGGAATACGAAGTCAGCGCCGTTTGTCTTTGCATCGTTGAGCTGTGCGGTGAAGTCTGTTGCTGTATCGTCTGTGAATGTTGTTACGGAAACGATTTCAACGCCGTTCTTTTCAGCTTCTGCCTTGAAGCCTTCATAGATGCCTGCGGAGTAAGCGTCTGCATTGTTGTAGATGATAGCAACCTTTGTGCCAAGACCTTTTTCAATGATGTACTGTGCGGAGCGTACGCCCTGGCTGGGGTCTGTGAAGCACATCTGGAAGACGTTGTCCTTGCCTTCTGTTACCTTCGGGGAAGATGCAGAGGGTGTGAACATGAAGATACGGTCTTCATAAGCTTCTGTGGAAACGGCGATCGAGGGGTTTGTTGTTGTTGTGCCAACAAGGATATCCATACCCCAGTCCATCAGGGTGTTGTAAGCATTGACAGCTTTTTCTGCGTCATGCTCGTCATCCTGCCAGTTGAGCTCGAACTGAATGCCGCCAAGAGCATTGATCTCTTCAACTGCGATCTGTGCGCCATACTGTGTAGCAACACCATAGATAGCTGCAGGGCCTGTTGTCGGGCCGATGCCGCCGATTTTGATAACATTAGCATCTTCATCTTTCTTGCCGCAAGCCACGCTTGTGAACAGCATAGCAAGAACGAGAACAAGAGCTACGATCTTTTTCATTATTTTTTCCTCCAAAACAATTATTATCTGTTTGCGCGAAAACTTTATTTCGTGTAAGCATCTAAAATTGTATTTTTATTTACTCATAATGTCAACTGTTTTTTGCAGTTTTTTGTGATTTTTGTCTTTTTTCTTTTGCAAATCGGTATTACCGCATGACCATTGACCATGTTTTAAAACAATTCATCGAGAAGATGATACCACCGGATTTTCTTTTTATCGTAGGCAAAACCCGCTTCACGCACGAATTTCTCTTCGTCAAAGATTCCCGTCTGATGCCTGATATCGCGGAGCAGGATCGCTATATCCTGATTTCTGTCTGTAAGGGCGCATTTCCCGAGGTCAAAAAAGCCGATCCCCTCTTTTGTAAGAATGAGATTATTCAGGCAAAGATCCCCATGCGTAAGGGTAAGATCATCCTCCGCAGGCGCATTTTCGGAAAGCCAATCCCACAACGCCATCGGATCACGAAAGCCGTTTTTTCCGTATGTTTCGGGCTCGCAGTTTTCCATATCAGCTTCGCCTTTTTCAATATTTTCCCATGCCCATGAAAGCCTTGTCCGAAGTTCTATACGGCTTGGGATAAGCTCTTTTCCAGCGCTTTCAAGGAGCAAAAGCGCCTCTTTTCCGATCTCTTGCATCCTGCTTTGCGGAATAGTCTCTCCTTTGAGTCTCGACATCAGAAGATATGCTTTTCCGCCTTCTTTTTCATAGGCATAGACCTCGGGAACGATCAGTTTTCCCTCAAGAAAGCGCATCATTTTTACTTCGTTATCCGCTTCAAAGCCATCTTCGCTGACTTTCAAAACCATTTCCGGGAAAAGAAGAACGGAGGATGCGGACATCCCGACCGTATCCTCCATATACTGATTTTTACCAATGTGTTTTTGTATATTTTCCGGTAAATACAACATATTTTCGTTTTTATTCAAAGAATGTCTTTGTCTTCAGCATGCGCTCCGCAATATTGACGCCAAAGGGACAACGGGTTTCGCAGCTTTTGCAGCCAATGCAGTCCGATGCGTTCTTTTCCATGGCGAAATAATGCTCGCGAATAGAAGCCGGTACTTCGCTCTGCATTGCCGCAAGGTCATAGAATTTATTGACCATAGCGATATGGATCCCCATCGGGCAAGGCTGGCAATGACCGCAATAGGTGCATTCACCGCCGAAAGCATGCTTAGGTGCGCTTGCCAAGACGCTTGCATAGTCTTTTTCTTCGTCCGATGCCGTTTCATAGGAGCAAGCCTCACGAACATGATCTATATTGCTGAAACCAACCATGACGGAAGCGACAGCAGGTCTTGTCAGGCAATAATGCAGGCACTGCACAGGCGTTAAGGCAACACCGAAAGGCGAACGCTTTTCATCGAAAAGTCTGCCGCCGGCATAGCCTTTCATAACGGTAATGCCAACACCTTTTTGCTCGCAAAGCTGATACAGAGCCGTTTTTTCCGGGTCAATACCGCCAAGCTTTTCATCATATTCATCCACGAAATATTCGTTGATGTCTTCCGTCGGCGGAAGCATATCGAAAGCAGGATTGATACTGAACAGGATCACTTCGATAATGCCGCTTTCCACAGCCATTTTGGCGATCTTCGGGTTATGCGTGCCCATGCCGATATGGCGGATCTTGCCCTGTTCTTTTAATTCCTTTGCATATTCGATGAAAGGACCTTCCATAATGCCGCGGTAGTCTTTTTCCTCATCGACATAGTGAATGAGCCCGATATCGATATAATCCGTGCGGAAGCGCATAAGAAGATCTTCAAAAGCTTCTTTTGTTGCTTCCAAATCTCTCGTACGGTAATACTGCCCGTCTTTGAAAGCAGAGCCGAGCTGACCCTGTACGATCCATTTATCCCTGTTCTTTTCAATGGCACGGCCAAGGTTACTGCGGACGTTTGGCTCAGACATCCAGCAATCGAGGATATTGATGCCGTATTTTTCGCATTCACGAACGACTTCTTCCACCTGTTCATAGCTTGCGCCTTCGAGCCATTCGCCGCCAAGGCCGACTTCGCTTACTTTAAGGCCTGTATTGCCAAGTTCTCTGTATTTCATTTTTGGTTCCTTTCCTGTCTTTCCTTGAAGAAAAGCGACCGTAAAGGCCGCTTGTTTTTCTTATAAATGGCTGACGATGTCTTTAAATACTCTGCCGCGCTGTTCAAAATTGTCAAACATATCCCAGCTTGCACAGGCAGGCGATAAGAGGACATTGCCTCCGCTCGGGCAAAGATCATTTGCCATAAGCACAGCATCGTGGAAATCCGCTGCACGGTGGATATTTTTATAGCCGGCTTTTGCCGCAGCTGCTGCGATCTTATCTGCCGTTACGCCAAGGATAACGATATCTTCGATCTTGTCGCTCATATTTTCAAAGAGCACATCAAATTCGAGGTGTTTATCATAGCCGCCGAGGATAAGGACTGTCGGTGTCTTCATCGTGGCGATCGCTTTTAATGTCGCTTCGGGTGTTGTTGCCTTGGAGTCGTTGATGAAGCACTTGTTGTTTACTTCGCGGACAAACTCGATGCGGTGTTCAACACCGGGGAATGTCTTTAAGGTTTCGGCGATCGTCTTTGCCGGAACGCCAAGAGGCATTGCAAGGCAGACAGCCGCCATAGCATTCTGCAGGTTATGCAGACCGGGGATGCGGATATCATCTGCATCGATGATCTCTGTTTCTTTACCGTTCATGCGGAAGACGAGCATACCGTTTCGGAGGAATGCGCCTTCGGTAACGTCTGTCGTCGTGCTGAACCAAAGCAGGCGGCACTTGACATAAGCGGCATATTTGCGGCAGTTCATATCGTCGTAGTTCAGCACGGCGATATCATCGGGCTGCTGATTTTCAAACATACGAAGCTTTGCTGCGCAGTATGCTTCCATCGTGATAAATCTGTCGAGGTGATTTTCTGTCAGGTTCAGAAGAGCTGCTGCCTTCGGATGGAAATTCTTGATCGTTTCAAGCTGCAGCGCTGCTGTTTCTGCAACGACGATGCCGTCATCTGTTGTGAGGTGTGCTTCTTCGCAGATCGGCTGACCGATGTTGCCAAGAACCTGTGTATGTCTGCCCGAAGCTTTGAAAATTTCGCCTGTGAGTGCTGTTGTTGTCGTTTTGCCGTTTGCACCGCTGATCGCAACAAAATCGCCCTTTGAATAGCGATAGCCAAGTTCGATCTCTGCGATGACATCTTTGCAGAGGGCATAAGCCTTGCGGATGAAAGGCAGCCTTGTCGGAACACCGGGCGATAAAACGAGCGCATCCATCATGCCGATGTGCGGATTCGGGTCTTTGCCAAGAAGGTCTGTGCAGTCTTTTAAAAGTTCCGCAACGTTATCGCCGAAAGCTTCCTTCGGCTTTGCATCGTAAAGGAAAACCCTTGCACCTTCGCGGATGAGGAGCTTTGCCGCGGAAATACCGCTCTTTGCCATTCCGACTACCATAACGTTTTTGTTCTTGTAATCTGCATATGTTTTCATATTGTTTTCCTTTCTGATACGGATCTCTTAAAGTACGCCGAGCAGCGCGATAAGACAGGCTGCGGCTGTGACGAGCATATAGTTGCTGACGATCTTCGTTTCCGGAATACCCTTCTTTTCAAAATGATGGTGAAGCGGAGCCATGAGGAAGATGCGTTTTTTGTTGCGGAGCTTATAGCTGCCAACCTGCAGGACGACAGAAAGATCCGAAACGGTATAGATAATGCCCATAAGCGGGATCATCAGCTGCAGTCTTGTGAGGACGAAAAGCATCGCAATGCCTCCGCCGAGGAAGAACGCACCGAGGTCACCCATGAACACTCTTGCCGGGTAAGAATTGAAGCGCAGGAAGCCAAGGCAAGCGCCTGTGAGTGCTGCTGCGAAAATGACGAGGTCTTTGCCGACAACGGAACCTGCCTCTGCCATGCCGTATAAAATGATGGTAAAGGTTGCCGAAACGATCATCGTAACACCGCTCGAAAGACCATCGAGACCGTCTGTTAAGTTAACGCCGTTTGTCAGCGCGATAATGCAGAATGTTGTAAAAGGAATATACCAGATACCGAGATCCCATTCGAGGTCAAAGAAAGGAACATAGAGCTTCGTGCCGACCGCTTCGTTGTTATAGGCAAAAACGGCGATCAATACGGAGAATACGAGCTGGAAAAGGATCTTCTGATATGCCCTAAGGCCATCGGAATTGTGTTTTAAGATCTTGAGCAGGTCATCAAGACCGCCCATGAGGCCAAAAGCAAGGCTTGCCGCAAGCGTTACCCAGGAATAGGTGAAGAGCTTGTTCATGTAAATCAGGCAGGTAACGAGAACGCCGAAAGCCATAATAATACCGCCCATTGTCGGTGTGCCCGCTTTTTTATAATGAGATTCCGGGCCAAGCTCACGGATCGGCTGACCGGCTTTCAGGCTGCGGAGAAGCGGAATTGCGACAACACCGCCAGCAAGAGCCGCAACAAAGGATATTAAAATAGATAAAATCATCGTTTCCATTATCATTCAACTTCCAATATAAATAGTATGATATAAAGAAATATACCATGAATCATGGATTTTAGCAAGCAGAGCGGTAAACAGAGAAAAATAAAAGTCTGGCATGACATTCCCCAAGTACAATACAAGGACAATACCAACGCAGACTTTAAACAATATCAATTCTGTTCTTTATTCATTTTTCTGCTTTCTTTCAGATCAAACTGTCTAAATGCAGTCTTCCTTTTCCCCATAAACCAAAAGAACTATCTCTCAAGATAAACTATTGATTTCAGGTTATATCTTCTCAACCATCAATCTCTATCATTGAAAATTAAAATTTCAGGCCTAACGCTTCCCCACAAACTAAACAAACTATCTCTCAAGATAACCTATCGATTTCAGGTTATATCTTCTCAACAATCAATCTCCATCATTGAAAAGTAAAAATTTCAGGCCTGGCTCTTGCCCATAAACTAAAAGAACTTTCTCTTAAGATAAAACCTGCGATTTCAGGCCATATCGTCCCAACCATCAATCTCTAAAATTGAAAATTAAAAAGGACGCTGACTGCGCCCTTGCTATTATTTTTATTCGACTTCGCTGTGTGTTCCCACAAAAATAAGTTGATCTTCCACAATGACGGCATAAAGGAAAGGCCTGTCAAGACAGAATGTAAAATACTGCGGTACGCTTTCTTCAATAACTTCCATCGCCGTATAAGCGGCAGCCTCTGCGCCTTTTTCATCGACAATGATCAAAGCCTCCTGCTTGACAGTGCCGACAAACAATCTTCTGCCCTTAGAAATCCCTCCTAAATCTGCTACACCTTCTGTAAAAGCATGCTTAACACCAAGCTGCTGCAAGGTCGGGATAAGATTATAGCTGCTCTTGATCTTAAATTTCGGAAGGTAAAGCTTTGTTTCCCTGCGGTCTTCTTCACCGCCAAAAAGCATTTCCTGCATAAGCGCCGGATCTTTTAACATTTCGGAAAGATCTTCATCTTTACCCGGTAAGACAAACAGCATCTGCGAGTTTTTCATCGGCAAAACGAGTCTGCGCCAGCCTTCGCCAACGCCATAATCGAAATACTCGCATTTATACATGAAATCCGTCGTTGCTTCCGTTCCGTCGGCATTATGGAATGTGCGCGGCTTTGTATCTTTCGTGTCGAATTCTTCTTCCCAAGCGTCTTTGAAATAGACCGCATTGATGATGCTCAGAACGACAGACGGGTCTGACACCTTATATCCATCGCCGAGAAGCCCTTTGGTGTTTTCATTGATCCAAGCGCCGATCTCTTTGCTCGCGCCTTCTATATCGCGTTCAAAATCCACATTTCCGATAGAGGCATAGTAATTTTCCGCTGCATGGCGAAGAAAATCTTCCTCAACAGGAAACCCATTCTGTATCCAGAGCGAATTGGCAAGAAGCATTTTCATTTCTTCGCTGTCTCTGTATAAAAGCCTGAAAAGTCTGGCGTTCTGTTCACGAAGCGTTTCCGCATCCGCAACACCAAGCGCAGAAAAGAGTTCTTCGGCAGTTTCAGCTTTCGCACCGTCGGTCAGAATGGAAAGTGCCATAAACAGGGAAAGCGGCGAATAGCAGTTATTCTCATCGTTTGCAATGAGCTGCGAAGCTGTGCTTAAAGAAAAATCTTTCAGCGCTTCTTCAAATTCCGGAGAAATCGCATTTTCTTCACGCCATGCTGCAAGTGCTTCCTCTTCCACAGGTGCTTTCGGATATGCAAACACCGTTTTTATTTCCGCATCCGTTTTTTCCGCACCGGGAATCGCACAGGCACAGAGTGTTGCTGCTGCCATAAAAATGCATAATACTGCGATTAAGAGTCTGTTTTTCATGGTTTATTTCCTCCTCTAATCATTAGACGATATATACAGCAAATTTGTTCCCATTATCTTTAATTTTTCTATTTTGGGAAATAAAAATCTGATTTTTCAAGATCCTATACAGTCTTCCTTTTCCCCACAAACCAAAAATCTATCTCTCAAGATAACCTATTGATTTCAGGCTATACCGCATAAACCATCAATCTCTAAAATTGAAAACTAAAAATTTCAGGTCTGTCTCTTCCCCATAAACTAAAAGAACTTTCTCTCAAGATAAAACTATCGATTTCAGGCTATATCTTCTCAACGATCAATCTCAATAATTGAAAATTAAAAATGCCGTACACCTGTGGTTGTTCGGCTGTGCTTCAGAGGCACTCCGGCGTCAGACTCGGTACAGGCATCCCTGCGGCACACATACACATCCGCTTAGTGCTGCTTCCGTCAAGACCTGACACGATTCACAGCAGTATGTTGCACAGGACCCATACGTCAACATCCTCGTTTCGGCGCCATGCCATCTGCACAGACGCGACCGCCCAAAAGGAATTCAGCCCCGCTTAGCGTTCGGGTTACAGGAGTCCGCTACATTCCCGCCTAGTACGGCAAACTTTATGCGATAATTTTTAAAAGCGTTCATCACGCAACATCATCATACCAAAAGGCAGATAAAAAATCAACCTTGCCGGCAAAAGCTTCAAAATTCGTTCAAATTCGCAAGGTTTCAGCGGAAAATACGGATGATTGCCGAAGCTAAATCAAACTCCATAAATTCTTCAAAGATACCGTTCTGGATCAGGTCAAAGGAATATGACACGACGAAAACAATCCCGACAACGAAAAGAACTGCCGAAACAAGACCGATGATCGAAAGGACGATACCGGCTACGGCAAAGCTTTTTCCGCCTTGTTTTTTTCCGGAAATGCCCATAACAAGGCCGATAACTGCGCAAATCAGCGCAGGAAACGTCGTAAAATACAACAGTATGGAAATAATACCCAGGACAAAGGATGCGATCGAGTTTCCTTTTCTTTCCACAGGCACAGCGGGTGCTGTTTCGGGTTCTGCGCGGTAGCTGCCTTCTGCCCAAATTTCCTGATGATGGTATTCCTCGTGTTCGGGTTCTGTCGTCGGGTCTTCCTGATCGATCTGAGGTTCTTTATACTGATCACTCATTTTATGCAGCCTCCTTTTCGTATAGGGACATTATACCATGGGAAAAGCATATAGAACAGTAAAAATTCGGCATAAATTCGGTAAAAACTTGGTGAAAGATATACAGTTTTCCTTGCAATATGAAAAAGGCTTTGCTATAATCAAAGGGATGACTCACTTTTGCAGATGTGCGCTGTCTGTGCCGTTAAAAAACGGTGGCAGCCGCAAGTGAAGCAAAAGGTGGAATAACAAAGGAGGATTTTTAAAATGGCAGTAATCTCTATGAAACAGCTTCTCGAAGCTGGTGTACACTTCGGTCACCAGACACGCAGATGGAACCCGAAAATGAAGAAATTCATCTTCACAGAACGTTCCGGTATCCATATCATCGACCTTCAGATGACGATGAAGAAAATGGATGACGCTTATATGTTCGTTCGCGACATCGCAATGGAAAACAAGCAGATCCTTTTCGTCGGCACAAAGAAGCAGGCTCAGGAATCTATCGAACAGGAAGCTAAGCGCTGCAACATGCACTACGTTTCCAACAGATGGCTCGGTGGTATGCTGACAAACTTCAAAACCATCCGCGGCAGAGTTGCTCGTCTCGCTTACATCGAAAACCTTATCGAAACAGGCGAATCCGCACTTCTTCCCAAGAAAGAAGTTATCAAGCTCATGCACGAGAAAGAAAAGCTCGAAGCTAACCTTGGCGGTATCCGTCACTTAAATGAGCTCCCCGGCGCACTTTTCATCGTTGACCCGAGAAAAGAAAGAATCGCTGTTGCAGAAGCTCGCGCACTTGGTATTCCGATCGTCGCTATCGCAGACACAAACTGTGACCCCGATGAAATCGACTATCCCATCCCCGGCAACGATGACGCTATCCGCGCGGTAAAACTCATCGCCGGCAAGATCGCTGATGCTATCCTCGAAGGCAGACAGGGCGAACAGGTCGAAGAATACGAAGAAGTCGAAGTTAAGACAGACGAAGAGATCGAAGAAGAAGCTGCAGCAGCTATCGCTGAAGAAGTAGCAGCAGAAATCGAAAACGCATAACATTTTTTGGAGGATATACCATGGCAGTAACAATCAGCGCAAGCGCAGTTAAAGAATTACGCGAAAGAAGCGGAGCCGGCATGATGGATTGCAAAAAGGCACTCATCGAATGCGAAGGCGACATCGAAAAAGCTAGCGATTACCTCCGTGAAAAAGGTCTTGCTAAGGCTGTTAAAAAGTCCGGCAGAATCGCTGCAGAAGGCATCATTGACAGCTACATCCACATGGGCGGCAAAATCGGCGTTATGCTCGAAGTAAACTGCGAAACAGACTTCGTTGCAAGAACAGAACAGTTCAAAGCTCTCGTTCATGACATCTCTCTGCACATCGCAGCTGCAAACCCGATGTTCGTAAAGGCTGAAGATGTTGACCCCGAAGTAGTTGCTAAGGAAAGAGCAATCCAGACAGCAGCAGCTCTTGAAGAAAACAAGAACAGCGCTAAACCGAAGCCGGAAGCAATCGTTGAAAAGATGGTTGAAGGCAGAATGAGCAAATTCCTCAAGGAAATCTGCCTCATGGATCAGCCCTTCGTTAAGAACCCCGACCAGACAATTGCAGACCTCGTTAAGGAAAGCGTTGCTACAATTGGCGAAAACATCCAGATCCGTCGTTTCATCCGTTGGGAAATGGGCGAAGGCCTCACAAAGAAGGTCAACGACCTCGCAGCAGAAGTTGCTGAACAGATCAACAAATAAGATCCGACACAAAAGAAAAGCTGAGTTTATCTCAGCTTTTTTTGTTTCCCATAAATTCACAGACAGAAAACCGTTTCCGTGTTATAATAAGGTTATGAAAAAGATCGTATCACTCCCGCGCAGTGCATTTGCCTTACTGCTCGGCGCATTTCATTTTATATTGCTCACACCTATCGCACTCATGCTCGGCTTCAACGTTTCGGATACAGCGATCCTTGCGCTTATTTCCGTTCTTATTTTTCTTGCCATTGGCGATATCAAGGGCGCACTTTTACGCAGGCGCTATCGCAATGCAGAAAAAGAACTCGGCGAACCGATCACGCTGAAAGCCAGCATCAGTATTCTTTCGGGGAAAGGTTCCCGCGGCGGCATGATGCTTTTAACAAAGGACACGATCCACCTGATCTCACGGCATAAACACCCCTTTTCCCACAAAAAGATCGCTTTTTCCGATCTGAAAGACGCCATCACGACAGACCTTTTCCGCATCACGCTGGAAACGGAAAGTGAAAAACTCTATATTCTGGCGCCTAACGCAGAAGGCATCGTCAGAAAAATCAAAGGAGCACTCCATGGAAAAACTGAACAGTAAAACAGAAGCGCTGATGTGCGAACGCTTCGGCAAGGACAATCTCATTGCATTGGCTTCCGTTTATAAAGGGAAACCCTATGTCCGTGCGGTCAATACCTATTATATGGACGGCAGCTTTTATGTCGTAACGGATGCCCGTTCTTCCAAAATGCTGCATTTTGCGGAAGATCCTTCCTGTGCGATCTGCGGCGATTGGTTTATGGCACAGGCTTTTGCAGAAAACCTCGGGCATGTTCTTTTACCCGAACATGAAGAGCGTATGAAAACCCTGCGTGAAGCTTTCCGCGAATGGTACGCTTTGGGTCATGTCAACGAAGCGGATGAAAACACGATCCTTCTCCGGCTCCGGCTCATAAGCGGCATTCTGATGGATCACGGAACAAAACACGAAATCGATTTTACTTAAACAAAAAACAGGACTGATTTTTCAGCCCTGTTTTATTTTTTATGTCGCATTGTGTCTGTAGACCGAGTTGACGCCTTCGATCTTGCCGATCTTCGTCATGATGCCGTTCAGCTGAACAAGTCCGCTGACCTGCATCTTGATCGTCATGATACAGCTCGAATGATCTCGGTTGAGCCTTGCGTTGAGCAGCGTCATGTCAATATCTTCGCCCGATAAAACGCCCGTAATATCATATAAAATGCCCGTTCTGTCCGTCGCTTCGATCTGAATGTCAACGGCATATTTTGTTTCACCCGGCAAACCCCATTCAACTTCAACTTTTCTCTCATCGGGGAAATCGCGCTTATTGCGGAGGTTTTTGCAATCGACTCTGTGTACGGTAATACCTCTGCCCTGCGTGATGTAGCCAACGATCTCATCGCCTGGAATGGCATTGCAGCATTTTGAAAGGCGGATCGGCTGATCTTCATGTCCCTTTGCAATGAGAACGGGATCATGCTCTTCTGCGTGCTGACCGAGCTTGCGGTGGAGCTTTGCCTGGTAAAGCAATCTCGAGAGTACTTGCCCGATCGAAAGCGCACCGTAGCCAAAGGAAGCGAGCATATCATCGACAGAATTCAGCGAATAGCGATCAAAAATCGGCTCAAGCGCATCTTTTGTGAGCAGTTCTTCCAGCGTAAAGCCATTTTCTTCGGCAGCTTCACGCAGGATCTCTCTGCCTGCTTTGATGTTTTCTTCTTTTAACTCCCTGCGGAACCAAAGGCGGATCTTGTTTCTGGCCAGTGCGGTATGAACAAATTTCAGCCAGTCACGGGAAGGGCCTTTCCTCGACATACTTGTGATGATCTCAACAATATCACCCGTCTGCAGCTCATAGTTCAGGGGAACGAGGCGGCTGTTGACTTTCGCGCCGATGCAGCGGTTGCCGATGTCGGAATGGATGCTGTAGGCAAAGTCGAGCGGCGTACTGCCCTTGATAAAGTCCTTGACGTCGCCTTTCGGCGTAAAGACAAAGACGTTGTCGCTCATCATGTCGACCTTCAGTGTCTCCATAAATTCACGGCTGTCCGAAAGTTCCTGCTGCCATTCGATGATCTCATGCAGCCAGACGAGTTTTTCGCCAAAGGATTCCTCGCTGATGCTTTCGTCCATCTCTTTTTTATATTTCCAATGCGCCGCAATGCCATATTCCGCAACTTCGTGCATTTCGTTTGTGCGGATCTGCACCTCAAAAGGCGATCCGTCTGCACCGAGAACGGTCGTATGCAGCGACTGGTAAACGCCCTGTTTCGGCAGAGCGACATAATCTTTGAAGCGATTGGGAATGGGTTTCCAATGCAGATGGATGGCGCCCAAAGCATTGTAACAGGCATATTCCGTATCCACGATGACGCGCAGCGCAACGATATCGAAAAGCTCTTCGAAGCTCTTGTTCTGCTCCGTCATTTTGCGGTAAATGCTGTAAATATTTTTGAGCCTGCCTTCAACGCGCGCATTGATCGCAAACTTCTCCATTTCCTTTTTAACATCGCCGATCAGGCTTTCGATGTGCTGTTCCCTTGCGGTTTTTGTCGCATTGAGCTTTGCATGGATCGCAAAATACTGCTTCGGGTTCGTATAGCGGAAGGAAAGATCTTCCATTTCGCCGGCGAGCCTTGTCATGCCGAGCCTCTGCGCCAAAGGGGCGTAAAGCTCCAGTGTTTCGGAAGCTTTTTCGATCTGTTTCGGACCGCTCTGATATTCCATCGTGCGCATATTATGGAGTCTGTCCGCCAGCTTGATGATCATGACACGAATATCGTTGTTCGTTGCCAGAAGCATTTTGCGGACAGTCTCTGCCTTCTGCTCTTCTTTGGATTTATTGTGCATTCGGGTGAGCTTTGTAACGCCATCGACCATGCGTGCAACATCCTTGTTGAAAAGCGCTTCGATCTCTTCCAATGTATATTCAGTATCTTCGACGACGTCATGGAGCAAAGCAGCCGCAACGGTATTTTCATCCATACCGAGGTCAAGGACGATGCCCGCAACCGCCAGCGGATGAATGATATAAGGTTCGCCGGATTTGCGCTTCTGATTTTCGTGCGCTTTATCGGCGATCTCGAAACCCAAACGAATAATGCGGTTATCGCGGACCGACGGATATTTATTTAAAAATTCGCTGAAGTATTCGTTCATGATTTCTCTCCTTTCACAATGCTCCTGATGCTGCGGTAGCTTTCGCTTTCCTGCAGAAACTCGTCCATATTATTTATTTCGACGCAGTTACCGCTTTTTCCCCCGTATTTTATAAAATATTTTTCAGATTTTTTAATTTCTATCAGATTCAGTCCAAAAAGAACATTCACTGCGAACCAGATCTGCTCCGTGGTATATCCACCGGCATAGCGGCCGATGTGCGCTGCAAAATCGCGCAGACTTCGGTAACCGAGCCTTTCCGATGCTGCTTTTTTAATGGCCGGCAAGAGTTTTTTCATCTCATCCGGTGCAAGGAAAACAGACTCTGCCGTCTTTTTCATGTCAATTTTTAGCCGTTTTGCCTGCGGAACATCCGCCTGCCAAGAACCGATAAAGTAAATATCACGATAGTTTTTCAGGTCGATATTCTTTTTCCAGCCTCGGAGGAATGCATTATCTGCCGAGCCTTCACGGAAAGAAGCTGTCGGTGGGAATCTCCTCGCCATGATCTCCCTGCTGTGTTTCAAAAAGGCAGTTTCACCTTCCTGTGTGCCGATGACGACGAGCGTTCCCAAAGGACTCTGCTCAAGCGACTGCAAAAGTTCCCCGAAAAACTGTTCTTCTTCCAGTTCCTGCGCATGGTCCGCCTTTGCATAAGCCGAAAGCTCTGCAACGATATGCGGCAGATAGGCAAATTCTTCGCTTTTTGCGATCGAGCGCTTTGCCGCGTGCGAAACGGTAAACTGTCTTGTGCGCTTATCTCTGTAAACATTGATGGAAAAACTTCCCAACAGGTCCGTTTTTTCGCCTTCGGTAAAGGGTTCTTCTGCACCGAAACGAATCACTTCGATATCGGGATCAGCCACAAGCGAAGCCTTATAATGTTTGCCGCCGCTTAAAGGAACGATTCCCGTCAGCTCCGTATTTTTCAGCAAAAAGAGCGGTTCGGGGTTATCCTGCCCCATCGGTTCTAAAAGCGAAAGCTGCTTTTCAAAGGCAAAAGTCAGGTCTTTATACGTCAGCTCTTCATCGTAAACGATCGTTTTTTCAAAATCCGCATCCGTATACAGCTCGTTCAGCTTTTTCTGCCAGATTCTTCTTGCTTCGGGCAGCTTTTCTTTTTCAAGGGTCAGACCGGCTGCCTGTGAATGACCGCCGAATTTGATATATAAATGCGCCGCTTCGTTTAAGATCTCATAGAGGTTAACGCCGCAGGCACTTCTTGCCGAACCTGTGAGTTTGCCATCAACTTCCGTAAAAACGACGGTTGGTCTGCCGAATTGTTCCGCAACTTTTGAAGCCGCAAGACCGACAAGTCCCGGTTCCCAGCCTTCTTTGACCGCAACGATGACGTTCGGAATGAGCAGATTCTGTTCACGAATGACCTGTGCAGCCGCTTCCGTAAAAATATCGGTCTGCTTTGCCTGTCTTTCCGCATTCAGATTAGTGAGCCAAAGGGCAAGCTTTTCCCTTTTATCGCGATCGTTCGTCAAAATCAGCTCGAGCGCAAACTTTGCATGGGAAAGCCTGCCCGCTGCATTGAGCCTAGGAACGATACCAAAGCTGACCTGTCTGCTGGCGATTTTTTCCATTTCAATGCCTGCAGCACGGCAAAGCGCTGCGATTCCCGGATTCGGATCATACTTCAATTTTTCAATGCCAAGGCTTGCGATCACACGATTTTCACCCGTCAGGCTGACGATATCACCGATCGTGGCAATGCCGGCAAGGTCGATATATTTCATCATTTTTTCGCCGAAAAGCGCAGAAACCGTCTTGAAAACGACACCTGCACCGCAAAGCTCACGGCAAGGATAGCTTTCGTCTTCCGCTTTCGGGTCAATGATATAGGGCGTATCCGGCAATTCGCCCGTTTCGTGGTGGTCCAAAATAATAAAATCCGTGCCAAAAGATTTTGCCAGTGCCACATCGTCGACGCTCCTGATACCGCAGTCAACGGATATGATAAGGCTGAAACCTTTTTCACAGATTTTTCGTATCGCATCGGGGTTTGTCCCGTAGCCTTCGGTTTTTCTGTCGGGAATATAGGGCGAGACCAAAGCGCCGTTTTCCCTTAACGCAGAGCAAAGGATCGAAGCTGAACAGATGCCATCCGCATCGTAATCGGCATAGACGGCGATCTTTTCCTGATTCTTGATCGCTTTTCTGATCCTTTCGCAGCTGATCTGCATATTTTTAAACAAAAAGGGATCATGGAGGTCATCTTTTTTCGGATGCAAAAAGGCGCGGATATCCGCAATACCTCTGCTGACAAGAAGGCGTGCAAAAGCTGGCTCCAGCCCAAATTCGCTGCAGCTGCGTTTTACTTTTTCTTCATCAATGCTGCCTTCTCTTTTGATAAAACGCATAAATGCCCTCTTTTTGCCCGAAAACAGTAATTTTCAGGTCAATTTTCCCGGATTGTTTTCAAATGCAAAACCAGCCGAAGCAAGGTCTTTCACCCTGTTTCGGTTGGTCAGATTGTTTTATTCTTGAATAATTTCGGATAAATTCTTATCTTTTCTTCTTTTCGATGCGCATGCGCAGGCCGGACATTGCCCAATAAGAGGAAAGGACAGCCATTGCAGCACCTAAGATATACGCAACAAGGAGTTCACGCATCAGCCTTGTCTGGAAAACCATGCCGACAGCTGCGAGTGCAACAAAGGCAACACCGCTGATAAGGAGAAGCTGTGTAAGCTCATTCTGCGCCATCTTGCGGATCTCTTCTCTTGTGGATTTTCTTGCATCCGTTGTTCTGTCACGGTATGCCGTGATGATCGCGGAAACCGTGCAGATGATCATAGCGACAGCTGCGGAAAGGAAGCATGCCGAAATGATGTTCTTGCTGATGTCGATGCGGATGATCATAAGCAGAGCCAGCATAAGGATCGGGCTTGCCACAGAAGCCGTGAGCATCGAAATCGCTGCGGAAATGCCATAGCGGATCATGAGGTAGATCGCTGCAACAAGAAGTGCCGTGAAAAGCGCAAGAGCCGGCATAAGGCAATCTTTTAAGGTATAGATCGGGCCGATATATTCGCATTCATGGAGAACTGCGAGGTCGATATCATTGACCGGCGTAACGAATTCTTCTTCGAGTCTTGCCTTAAATGTTTCGAGGTCAACGCTGATCTCCTGTACCTTTGCGATATAGATGATCGTCGTGTTGGTTGCGTCGGAAATGATCAGGTCAAGGTTGCCAAGTGTTTCCGGCATTGCCTTTAACTGTTCTTCATAAGAGGATGCGCTCTTTTCAAGAGGCTGGAGCATCGTAATAACAACGCCGCCTGTAAAATCGATCCCCTTGGAGAAACCGCCGAAGATCAGACCAATTGCGATCGCGATCACGAGGATCGCTGCTGCTGCGATCATCATCAATTTATATGTTTTCTGCGTCATCATAACTTATGCCTCCTTAGCTTTCTTCGGGAAAGCGCCGTCTGCAACGATCAGCATGCCGCGGAGCACGCCATAGAGGAAGACGAAGCTGACAGCTGCGGAAAGTGCCAGTGCGCTGGAGAATTCTGCCATCGGGCTCTTTTCAAACATAGCCATGACAACACCTGCGATCAGCATAACGGCATTGAGGTCGATGAGCAGTGTATTGTTCTTTCGGAAAGCGGCACGGATCGCCTCACGGATGCTCATAGTTTCTGCGTTTGCCTTGAATTCATTCATAATGGCAAAGAGCATCGCCGTAAATGCAAATACGCCAACGGCCATTCCGGCAACACCGGAAGGAGAAAGTTTTAAGCGAACAGCTGCAAGAGCAAAGATCAGGCAGATCGCAAACATCAGGTAAACGAGATCTGCCAAAAGACCGAAGCCTTTGAACTTGATCACGAGAAGAACAAGCGTTACCGCAATAGCGGCAAGTGCGGAATACATGATCCAGATGAATACACTTTCGCCCATTGTCGGCATTGCCGAACGAGCCTGTTCAACATGGAAGGTCGCATTCAGAATGCCTGTGTTGAGCTGATAAGCAACGTTCATGGTTTCTCTCTTTGTGAAGCCGAGGCTTGCAGCAAACTGACCATCTTTGATGCATTTATTGTACTGTCTTGTCGCGAGCTCAACATCATCGTATTCGATGATAAATTCCGCTTCTTTGCCATAATCATCTTTCAGCTTTTCAAATGCCTTTTTGCCTTCTTCGGAAAGCTTGAAGTAAAGCATATAGGTTGTGTCGTCATATTTCAGGATGTCTGCTGTTCCCGGTTCAATAGCGGCATTATCGATAAGGTAATTGCCTTCTACATCATAGAACTTCATGATGCCTTTTTCGCAGATATACTGCGTGAGGTCACCGCTGTCGCTGATCTCTTCATAATCATCCGTGTACATTTCGATACGGATCTTATCATCATCTTCTCTGGTCATGGTAATGTCATAGAAACCTCTGGCATCGAGTCTCTTTTCAAACATTTCCATTGCTTCGAGAACGAGCGCATCATCAGCCTTGGGTTTCTCTTCATCTTCTTCAAGATCTTCGATATAAGGCTCAACGCGCAGCGTAACGGCTGTACCGCCGTTCAGCTCAACGGAGCTTACAAGACCGTATGTCGGTCTGAAGGTATAGGGGCCCTGCTGGACACCAACGAAGACGACAAATGCAAGACCAGCCGTCAAGACGATTGTCAATAGAAGAATAAGCAAATTGCGTACTCTCATACGGGTATTTTTCCTCCTTACTGCATGGGCTTTATCTCTTTTCTCTATGCCCACGCTTCACACCGAAAAAGATACAGTGTGATACCCTATCATTATAAAGCCCGACCGCAACTTAGTCAATTCTTCTTGCCAAAACTGGCAAAAATTCACCATTTTGAATAACTTTTGCCAAAACTTTTGCCCAAAACAAAAAGACCGGCTGCAAAATCTGCCGATCTTTGCTCATATTTAACTTTTCGGCAAGCGGATCCGCTGCCCATTTGTAAACTCCGATGGTCGAAGATCGCTGTTTTCGCGCAGCAAGCTCATCACGGAAAGCCCGAGTCTTTTTGCCGCACCGGCAATATCTTCATCTTCACGAATGCGGTCGTAGCTGCCGTTTGGGTCGATCGGCGCTTCACGGATCAGAATCTCCATTCCCGGCCGCAGATTCCAGATATCGATCCCCGGGTTCAAACGCCGCAGTTCCGTAATGCTGATGTCGAAACGGCGCAAAATATCATGCAAAGGGTAAGCGTGCGTGACGATAAAGGAAAAAATCTCCTGCTTTTCTCTTTCGTTTTTGGGTAAAAGGATGATTTGCTCCGCAGTATAATGCAACGGGTCAAGGCAAGGATTTGCCGCAAGCAGCTCCTGCAGGCTGATTTTTTCTCTTTTCGCAATGGAAACGAGCGTTTCGCCCTGTTTGATCCGATAAAAAATCCCGTTTTTACAGCCGTTTTGACCCGGAATGCGCAAAAGGCAGCCTTTTTCAAGCTTTCCTGCAATACTGCCGTTTGCCTCTTCGAGCATTTCCTTTGTGCAGCCGAATTTTTCCGCAATATCGACGGCTGTTTCCCCATGTTTTGCTTCATATATAAAATAGTTTTCCATCTTTTTCCTCTCTTTTGCTTACTTCTATTAAATATATGCAGCAACTTGACATTTATGCAGATGCGGTGCTAAAATTATTTGGTACGAGCACCTGTAGCTCAGCAGGATAGAGCGTCCGCCTCCTAAGTGTTAGGCCTATCCTCAACGAGCAAATGAATACAACTGAATAATATGCACCTATAGCTCAGCAGGATAGAGCGTCCGCCTCCTAAGGTTATACTAAATCACTCGCCTTTGCTCAAAAGGCGAGCGATAATATAGATAAAATTTCATACA
>SVGZ01000021.1 GCA_015056045.1 Clostridiales bacterium
CGTAGGCATGATTGTAAGACATGGTTTGCTCATCGCCCATCATTTTTTCCTTAAACCACAAGTCCTCAACCTGAGGTTCATACAATTCAATCATTTCCTCACCTCGTCAAATTCAAGTTTATCTGTCCGTTCATCTTATAAAGACTGCCCTGCATTTTTCATTTTATATGATTTTGCAGCAAATCTCTGCCCGTAATATAGGCCGCACTGACTTCACCAAAAAGATCGCGGTAAAAAGAAATCGCAGCAGCTCTTCTCTCTTCTGCCATTTCTCTGCCTTTTTTCGTGTAAAAACGGTCGTAAAGCTTTTCCAGCTTGAATTTATATTCCTGAAAAAATGACGGGAATTCATCTCCCGTTCCATCGGAAACGCTTCCGTCGGGCAAAAGCGAATACAAAGGGTCTTCCACAGCACCTTTATAGACCAGTGTCCGTGCGATACCGAGCGCACCACAGGCATCGAGTTTATCCGCATCAAAAAGGATCTTGGCTTCAATGCTTTCGGGCGATGCATTTTTCCTGAAACGATGCGAAAGAATCGCTGCACAGACTTTTTCCGTAAAATCAGGCGCAAAACCCTTTTCCAAAAGGAAGGTTTCTGCTTTTTTAGCACCGACCGCAGCATGGCAAAGCGCAGGGTTTTCAAACTGTTCTTTTCTGCCGATGTCGTGCAGAAGTGAGGCCGTGATCAGAATATCTCTGTCTGCCTCGGGCTCCGTTTCTGCAATCATGAGCGCCGTATATAAGACACGGTAAACGTGTTCTCTGTCGTGTGCGCTGTCTCGCATACAGCGCAGCATTTCATTTTCAATACAAATATATTGTTCCTGTTTCATGAAAAAACAGATCCTCCGCTTCGGGAGGATCCCTTTCTTTATTTCAATTTTCTCTTTTCGCTCTGCGCTTCCGAAATGAGTTCCTTTGCGTGGTTGATCGCACTGCCGGAGATCAGACCGCCTGCAAGCCTTGCAACTTCATTTTCAACGCCTTCGCTGTCAAGCCTGCGGATGCTCGTCTTTGTGCGGACATCGTCGCTCGATTTTTCGATGAAGAAGTTCGCGTCTGCCATCGCTGCAAGCTGTGCCAGGTGCGTAACGCAGATGACCTGACGGATCGAAGCGATCTTTGCGATCTTTTTCGCAACGACCTGCGCAATTTTGCCGCTGATACCGGCATCGATCTCGTCGAAGATCAATGTTCCGATGCCGTCTTTTTCCGCAGAGATTGTCTTGATCGCGAGCATGATGCGCGAAGCTTCGCCACCGGAAACAACTTTTGCAAGAGGCTTCAAAGGTTCGCCTTTATTGACCGTAATTTCAAAGAAAACTTCATCCGCACCATTTGCGGAATAATTCTTTTTGCTGAAATTCGCGCGGAACTGTGCATTTGCCATGCCGAGATCCGAAAGCTCCGAAACGACTTCCTTGGAAAAGACTTCCGCCGCTTTTTTTCTGAGCTCTGTCAAAACGGAACAAGCTGCCGAAAGCTTCTTTTCAATGCCTGCGAGCCTGTGTTCAAGCTCTTCGATGCGGTCTTCGGCATTTTCGAGGTCTGCAAGCCTTTCTGCACTTTCCTCGTAATATTTGAGCACCATTTCAACGCTGCCGCCATATTTCCGGCAAAGAGCGTTTATGACATGGCGCCTGTCTTCAAGCTCCATGAGTTCCTCTTCGGAATAATTGCAGCCGTCTTTTAATTTGGCAAGCTCAAAGCTCTGATCTTCGAGCGTATAATAGGCATCCGCAACGACGGAATAGATCTCGCCGGCTTTTTCGGAATATTCTGACGCAGCTTCAAGCGCACGCATCGCCGTTCCGAGCGAAGAAAGCGCCGAATCCGAAAGCCCGTAGTAGGCTTTATCCAGAAGACCTGCGATCTTTTCCGCATTCAGAAGCTCTTCCCTGCGCGAACGGATCTCATCATCCTCACCGGGTCTGAGCTTTGCCTGTTCGATCTCGCGGCACTGATAGCGCAGCATATCGAGTATTCTCGCACGCTCGGCTTCGCTCAGGCGCATACTGTCGAGCTGCTTTTTGACCTCGCTGTAATCCGCATAAAGCGCTGCCGTTTTTTCTTTTGCTGCGGCAATGTCACCGCCGCCGACCTGATCTAAAATCGCAATATGATTATTTTCGTTTAAGACTTCACCGAGCTGGTTCTGCCCGTGAATATTGATGAGCTTTGTCGTGATGCGGCGAAGATTCTGCAGGGTCTGCAGTCTGCCATTGACGCGGCAGGTGTTTTTTCCGCTTGCGTGCAGTTCTCTTGAAACGATGACCGTTCCTTCTGCTTCGTCAAAATCGATCCCAAGCTCCCTGAAAACGGAAATAAGCGCTTCCGACATATCGAAAAGCGCCTCCACATAGGCAGATTCCGCACCGTGCGTGATGAGCTCACGCCCGCCGCGTTCACCGCATATCAGCCCCATTGCGTCGATAATGATGGATTTACCTGCGCCGGTTTCGCCCGAAAGCACGTTAAAACCATCGTCAAAGCTGATGCACAGCTCTTCGATCAGGGCAATATTTCTAATGGTTAATTCCCGAAGCATTATTTTGTCATCTGACGCAGTCTGCCGGCAACGGTATGTGCCGCTGCGTTATCCTTTACGACGATGAAGATCGTGTTATCCCCTGCAAGGCTGCCAACAACGCCGTCGATGTTCATGTTGTCAAGAACCTCTGCCGCTGCGTTGGCGCTGCCGGAAAGTGTTGTGACAACGATCATGTTTCCCGCACTCTGTACATTGATGACGGTCTCTCTGAATACGCGAAGAAGTCTTTCTGTGTTGACGACCGGAACGATCTCGTTGACCGAATAGCGGTAAAAGCCTTTCTCATCCTGAATTTTGATGAGGTGGAGTTCCTTGATATCGCGGGAAATCGTCGCCTGTGTTACTTTAAAGCCTCTCTCCAAAAGATGGCCGGCAAGCTCTTCCTGTGTTTCGACGTTGTTATTCTCGATGATCTCAAGGATAGCGCTCTGTCTGTTACCTTTCATATTTTTTCTCCTATTTTAAACTGTTCCATTCCGACAGTTTTTCTTTAAACATCGTATAAAAATCACGCTTCTTGAAGCGGATAAACTTCGCTTTGAAATCGGCTGTGCCAACGAGAACACTGTCGTTTTCTTCAAGCTCTGCGCTCATCTGCCCGTCAAGCGTCAGCATCGCACCGTCTGCATCTGCGCTTGTGCGGATCTCTACCCTGTCTTTTGCGGAAATGACCATGCTCTTCGAGCTGAGTCTGTGCGGGCAAACAGGGGTAATAAGCATCAGATCAAGCGTCGGCGAAATAACCGGACCGCCTGCAGATAAGGAATAGCCCGTCGAACCCGTCGGCGTTGAAATAATAACGCCGTCACCGACGAAATTATCGCTGTACTGTTCGTTGATGCTGATATGAACATCAACAAGGCGCATGACCTGCCGTCTTGAAATGACCGCATCGTTTAATGCGAGGCCCGTCAAAAATTCTCTGCCATCACCTTTTCTGATTTTTGTTTCGAGGATGCAGCGCTCTTCAACGCTGAAATCGCCTTCCAATATCGCGTCGATCGCCTGCTCAACTTCGCGGTATTCCGTTTCGAGGAGGAAGCCAAGCCTGCCCAGATTGATACCCAAAAAGAGCGTTCCTGCCTGTGCATATTTGCGTGCAGCGGAAAGCATCGTACCATCACCGCCGAGGACGAGCATAACGCCCGGTTTTTCAACCTCACAGCACGGAAATTCCGGAAATTCCTCTGCCAGCTGGCCATCTATGCAAAAATTGATATTTTTCTCTTTCAGTATGCGCATAATATGCCGCGTATGGATAAAATCCTTATCCTTCAGCGGGTTTGCGTACAAACCAAATGACTGCATAAGAAATCCTTTTTTTTGATCTGTTACCATTATACAGAATTAATTGTAAATATACAATATCAATTCTGCATCAAGTTTTTTATTTTACAGCTCTGTATGTGCTTTTTTTACAATTTCTTCAATATATTCTGCGCTGACGGGCTCTGCCTCGGGGTCCAGAACATATCTGCAAATAAATTCAATATTGCCCTTCGGTCCTTTGATCGGTGAATAATCCAGCATCACGGGCATATAGCCGATCTCTGCCGCAAAGGAAGTAATATCACGCACAACTTCGATATGCGTTTTTTCTTCGCGAACAACGCCGTTCTTGCCGACTTTTTCTCTTCCGGCTTCAAACTGCGGCTTGATCAGGGTAACGACTTCGGGAATACCGACCTTTTTTAAGGCAGGCAAAATCAGCTTCAGCGAAATAAAGGAAACATCGGAAGCGGCAAATTCGATTTTTTCGGGAAAACTGTTTTCATCGAGGAAGCGGGCGTTCGTTCTTTCCATGGAAATGACACGCTCGTCGATGCGCATACGGTAATCGAGCTGACCATAGCCGACTTCAACGGCATAAACTTTTTTAGCACCATGCTGCAGCATGCAATCCGTAAAACCGCCTGTCGATGCGCCAATATCCGCACAAACACGATCCGTCAGGTCAAGCCCAAAGCTATGGCAGGCTTTTTCGAGCTTATAACCGCCGCGGCTGACGAAAGGACAAACTTCCCCGACGATCTCGATTGTATCTTCTTCGCGGACTGTTTCCCCTGCTTTTGTCACGTAAACACCATTGACGGTAACGCTGCGCTCCATGATGAGTGCCTGTGCCTTCTGGCGGCTGTCTGCGAGTCCTCTTGCTACCATTTCGCTGTCGAGTCTTTGCTTATTTGCTTTCATAATTCCCCTTAATCGCAAAAATACTTCAAACCTATTATAGTACATTTGTTTCCATCAGGCAAACAAGGCTTTTATCATATTCTCATCAAATATGGATTTCCGCTCTTTTCTTTCGCCCGATGCAGTGATAGAATAGCAAAAAGGTATAGTCTGCCTCCTTTTTTCATACATATCAGTATCAAAAGGGAGGAAATTTTACCATGAAAATGAAAATATTGTGCCTTATTCCTGCCATGATCCTGCTCTTTTCGGGCTGTTTGGCAAAAAGCGAAGAGACCACATCAAGGGAACTCTATTTCAAAACGACCGTCAGCCATGTCACGGAATCGGGCTACCTTGTTCCCGTCAGCAAAAACATCGCCTTATCCGACGAAATGGCAAAAGAAGCGCTTTCTTCGCTCATCATCGGCAATGCAGAGGAATCGAGCCTCACGGAAGCAGGAATTTCTCCGATGATTCCCAAAAGCAGCCGTTTTGAGCTTGCGATCGCGGAAAAAAACGCTTACCTGAACCTCGTCTTAAAGGAAGTGCTTTCGGAAGAAAAACTAAGCTTTTCCGCAAAAGCCGCTGCAGAAACGCTGCTCGCTTTCCCGGGGATCGAAGAAGTGAATTTTTCTGTCAACGGTGAAAAATTTTACGGCGCACTCGATTTTTCCGAAAGTTACAGAAAAGGAACCTATGCTTTACCGCAGCTCGTCTATCGTGCCGAAAAAATGGTCGTACCTGTCGCTTCAACGCTGGAAACATCGGACAGCAAAGCCGTTTTTGATGCGCTGAAAAATGCACCCGAAGGACTCACAAGCCTTTTACCCGTCGATGCGGAGTTTTTATCGGAATTTATTGAAAAAGACACGCTGTATATCGACCTCGAAGGCTCTTTCGGCAGTTTTTCCGGGGAAGAATTAGAAAAGATCTGTGCAGCGATCGCACCTTGTTTTATGCGGGAAAATACCCGAAACATCGCCTTTATCTGGCGCGGTGAGCTTTTAACGGGAAAAACCCACAACTGCCTCACGCCATATATCAATGAAATGCCGCTGCCCGCACTTGCGAAAAGTGCATCCATAGACTTATAATAGAAGAAAAAAAGAGTGGAGAGCATTATGCCTAGAATAGACAAAAGAAAATCTTATCATTTAAGAGAGGTACG
Organism: Clostridiales bacterium; assembly: GCA_015056045.1. GTDB lineage: Bacteria > Bacillota > Clostridia > Christensenellales > Christensenellaceae > SIG371. Next base: position 5,898 of record SVGZ01000021.1, read on the forward strand.
CATCATCAAGGACTTCATGCCCAATGCAGCCGGTTCCTGCCTGATCGAATTCGGCAGAACGCGCGTCCTCTGCACCGCAACCGTTCAGAACAGCGCACCTTCCTATGTTCCCGAAGGCACGGGCTGGTTAACGGCAGAATATGCGATGCTGCCCGGTTCCACAACGACAAGAAAACAGCGTGAACGCAATAAATATGACGGCAGAAGCATCGAGATCGGCAGACTCATCGGCAGAAGCCTTCGTTCCATTATGGATTTTACCGCAATTCCCGATCTGACGATCACGATTGACTGCGACGTTATTCAGGCAGATGGCGGCACAAGAACAGCCTCCATTTCCGGCGGTTTCGTTGCCCTTTCCCTTGCTGTGAAAAAGCTCCTCGAAAGCGGCAGGATCGAACGCAGCCCCATCAAATGCTATTTAGCAGCCGTCAGCGCAGGCATCTGCGGCGGAACACCTTTACTTGACCTTTGCTATGTAGAGGATTCCTCTGCTGAAGCGGATATGAACTACGTCGGCACGGAAGACGGCGATATTTCCGAAATTCAGGTCTCCGGCGAAAAGCGCAGCATCACCGGCAAAGAATTTACAGATCTTCTCCTGCTTTGCCGCCAGGGTGTTGACCGCATCATCGATATCCAGAAAAAAGTTCTGGAAGACGAATAAGAAAACAATTTTTAAGGAATATACCAATGAAAAAACTTTTGATCGCTTCGAATAATCAGGGCAAGATCCGCGAATTTAAGCGTATGCTCGGCGGTTTTTATGATGAAGTCCTTTCCCTTCGCGATGCAGGCATCAAGGCAGACGTTGTTGAAGACGGTACGACTTTCTATGAAAACGCAAGAAAAAAAGCTCTTGAGATCAGCCTTATGGCAGACTGCGATGTTATGAGCGATGACAGCGGCCTTTGTGTCGATTGCCTTAACGGCGGACCAGGCGTTTATTCCGCACGTTTCAGCGGCGAAGGCGCTACCGATGAAAAGAACAATGCACTTCTTGTTGAAAAAGTCTCCGCTTTCCCCGAAAACGAAAGAACGGCAAAATATGTCTGTGACCTCGTTCTGGCAAGAGCAGGCAAAGAAATTCTTCACGCAGAAGGCAGCTGCGAAGGCATCATCATCACCGAAGCAAAGGGCGAAAACGGCTTTGGCTATGACCCCTATTTCTTCTATCCGCCGCTCGATAAGACCTTTGCAGAGATCGATATGGACCTCAAAAACACCCTGAGCCACAGAGCTATTGCACTCGAAAAACTCTGCGCAATGCTCGAAGAAGGGCTTCATGAATGAGATCATAAAACCACGGGAAGAAAAACGCATCCTCGTCCTTTCCGATTCACACAGAGACCTTTTTGCAGCAAAAAAAGTTCTCGAAATTGAACAGAATATCGATGAAATATGGCACCTTGGCGATATGGCCTCCGATTGTGAGGATATAGCCGCCTTGCGTGCTCTTCCTTTTCGTGCCGTTCGCGGAAACTGCGATTATTATGATCAGGAATATTTAAACGAGATCGTTCTGACGGTCCTTGGGCATAAATTCCTGCTCGTCCACGGGCATAAACACAGCGTCAAAACGACGCTACTCCGGCTCAAGCTTGCCGCTATGGAAGAAGGCGCATCTGCAGTCCTTTTCGGGCATACGCATATGACCTTCCTGATCTATGAAGACGGCATCCTCTTTATGAATCCCGGCAGTATTTCCGAACCGCGTGGGATCGTCAAAAATACTTACGGTATCATCAGGGTAAATCGGGAAGGGATCTTTCCCGAGATCAGAACATTATGAAAAAAAGAGTTTATATCAGGATCGGCGTTGGGATTTTACTATGGCTCTTCGCCGGTTTTACCTTTGAAGTTTTACAAGGGCGAAGGGTCATTGCAGACCTCATTTACCTGATGGAAGAACCTGCGCTTCTGGCAACGGACTATATGTCCAACGTCAGCATCGGTGCTGCCATCATCAATTCCGCACTTTGCGGTTTACTTTGCCTTATCCTCATGTATTGCATGAAAGTCGAAGTGCAGTCCATCCATATTGCGGCGATCATGACCGTCATCGGACATGCTCTTTTCGGCAAAAACCTGCTCAATATGGAATCGATTTTAGCAGGCTGCTTCATCTGCGTGCGTGTTTTCCGCGTCAGCTTCCGCAAATATCTCCATAGTGCCTTTTTTTCGACAGGGATTGCGCCGGTCGCATCCTTTTTTGCTTTTGAGGGATTTTTGGATAAGGGGCCGCTTTCCTTTATCACGGGGCATATTTTGGGCATTCTCTGCGGTTTTGCGGTCATGTATCTCTCTCTGCATCTTCCCGTTCTGCACAACGGCTATACCCTTTTAAACGGTGGACTTGCCTGTGGTATTGCGGCAACGGTCTTATACGGCATCATGCAGCTTTTCGGCGCAGTCAATGTTGTTCATGCGGCAACACCTCTCTCGGGCGATAATTACTTTTTTGCGCCTGTTTTGCTTATCATTTTTACCTCGCTGTTTATATACGGGACGATCCGCAACAAAGGCTTCCGAGGTCTCCTTGATATGCAGTTCCGCAAAGGCAAAGCCGCTCCTTTTCTCGATGAATACGGCGCCGGTCTGACCTATATGAATATGGGGCTCGTCGGCATTTTAACGACGCTTTATATCGTCCTCATCGGCGCAGAGCTCAACGGTCTTACGATCGGTGCGATACTCACTTCCGTCGGTTTCGCCTGTTACGGGCAAACGGCAATGGCAGACTTGCCGATCATGCTGGGAACGCTTTGGGGTTCCTACCTCATGGAACATCTCCTGCCGGGTTATACGGGCGTATATAATGCAACGGGACTTGCCGCAGGTGCTGTTTTTGCAACGGGTTTAGCACCGCTTTCCTCTTCGCATGGGCCTTTTACGGGCTTTTTCATGGGTATTATCCATGCCTATCTCGTCACCAAAACTGCCGCTTTGCAGGGCTATATGTCCCTTTACAACAACGGCTTTTCGATCGGTATTCTGGCGGTACTGTTCTTCCAGATTGAAAAAATCATCAGCAAATTGAAAGCACATAAAAAAGGACTTTCCTGATTACAGTGAAAGCCCTTCTTTTTTTACAAGTTTTATCAAATATTCCGTTGTTCCTTCTTCAAACTTTTTCTCTCCGCTTGGGAAAAAGCCATGCCGTGCATAGAAACGCTGTGCTGCGGTATTTTTTTCGAGTGCCCAAAGGAAGCTGCAGCCCTTTTCTTTGGCATGGGCAATAAGCGCAGAACCGATCCCCTGATTTCTCAGCATATATTCGGTGTAAAGCTCGCAGATCTCTTCGCCGCAAATCCGGATCATCCCCTTGATAATACCGTTTTCACAGAAAACATAGAGTTCCGAAAGTTTTTCTCTGTAATGCTCCGCTGCCGTTATGACCTGCATTTCCGAAAAAGAATAGCGTTCATCGCCGAAAATCGGGAAATAATTGACCCTTTTGCTGAAAACAACGATCTCTGCGATCCTGAAAATATCCTCTTCTCTTGCCTGCCTGATCATTTGAGGTAATCCTTTCCGATGATCTCCGCTTCACCGCTCATGAGCGTGCGCAATATGCCGTCTTCGCAGGAAACGACAAGACCGCCTTTGTCATCCACATCTTCCACGATGCCGAAAAACTCTTTTCTGTCGTATAAAAAGCGGATCTTTTTACCGCGCATAAAGCAGTGTTCTCTGTAAATCGCCATGCCTTCAGCCGGATTTTTAGTAAACTTTTGCAGATTTTGTATTATTGCGGCGATCAGTTTTTCCCTTGAAAGCGAAAGACCGATCGAACCGGCAATATTTTTAATTTCTTCAGGGAAATTTTCCGTCGCACAGTTGATGCCGATGCCGACGATACTGCCCAAAAGTCCGTCTTTCCCGATAATGCTTTCACAAAGAATACCGCAGATCTTTTTCCCATTTAAGTAGAGGTCATTGACCCATTTGATGCCGGTATGAACGCCCGTTTCCGCAAAAATCGCCCTTTCGACCGCAGCAGCTGCAAGCACCGTTAAGAGCGAAACCACTTCCGCATTCATCGGCGGCAAAACAACGCTCATATAAATTCCCGTGCCCGATGGCGAATAAAAGCTTCTGCCCTTTCTGCCTCTTCCTGCGGTCTGCATTTCCGCCAAAACGAGCGTCTTTTCCGAAAAACCGTCTTTGATCAGCTCTTTGGCAATGCTGTTTGTAGAGCCCGCTTCTTCGTGAAAATCGAGTGCAATTCCGCTTTCCGCAAGATATTTTTTTAATTGTGCAATATCATAAAAAGTCATGTTTTTCCTCGTGTGCGGGCATAGCCTGCCCAAAACTTACATATATAATACCATGAAACGAAAGAACTTGACCACAGGGCTCATCGCCATACTCCTGCTTTTTTCACTCTTTTTGCTGCGGAATTTTGAACCGATCCGCATGAGGAAACAGGATTTCGGCGATATTCGGCTCCAAAAAATCGAAGAAACAACAACTGAAACACCTTATCTGATCCGCTTTTTTGACGGGGAAACGCTCGTCGCAATGCCTCTTGAGGAATATGTTTTCTGCGTTGTCGCTGCGGAAATGCCCGCATCCTATGAAAGCGCTGCACTCGAAGCACAGGCGATCGCTGCACGGACATACACACTCTATAAATCCCTGCATGGCGGCTGCAAAAAATATGAAGGCGCCGATATCTGCGGCGTTTCGGGGCATTGCCAGGCTTTTGCGGATCTGGAACGATTGACCGATCGCTGGGGCGAAGATTTTCCGTACTATGAAAAAAAGATCCGTGAAGCAGTCGAAAAAACGAGCGGCATGGTTTTATGCTATGAAAATGAGCCGATCAATGCACTATATCATGCCTCGAGCAGCGGAACAACGGAAAACGTCGAAAATGTGTACAGCACTGCCCTGCCATACCTTGTCAGCGTCGATACGCCCGAAGAAGCAAAAAGCGAAGTAAAAATCACAAAAACGGAGCTTATGCAGCTCATGCAGGCGAATTATAAGGGCTTTACCCTCGGAAATATGGATGAAATCGCTGTTCTCGAGCATAATTCCACGGGCAGAGTCGAAAAACTCCGCATCGGCAACGTGACCATGAGCGGCAAGACCGCACGCAAAATCTTTTCGCTCAAATCGACGGATTTTGAAGTCAAAATAGAAAACGGCATCCTTGTTTTTTTCGCACAGGGCTATGGGCATGGCGTCGGTATGAGCCAGAAAGGCGCAAACATCCTGGCAAAAGACGGATTTACCGCAAAGGAGATCCTCCTGCATTATTACAGCGGCGTGGAGATCAACAATATCGATCAGATCAAAAAATAAAAGCCGGAGTTACCGGCTTTTTTACTGTTCATCTTCTTTTTTCAGCCGCATCCTTCGGCAATACCATTTTTCTCCCAAAACGACATAGCTTTCCTTACCTTCGACCGGCAAAAAGCCTGCCGATTCGTAGCAATGCATCGCTTTTTCGTTGTTTTCAAAAACGGCAAGGGAAACCGCTTCCGCACCATTTTCAAAAGCATATTCTGCCGCAAGCCGCATCATCTTTTTTCCATAGCCAAGGCCGCGTTTTTTCGGGTCAATGATAACAAAACCGATGCGGTATTCTTTTTCTTCCGTTTTGCGCAGGATGAAAAAACCGGCTGCACCCGTTTCGTCGTGCAAGAGGAAAGCTTCCGCATCCACGGGAAAATGCAGGTTTTCCGCTGCCAAAGGGTATTCGCCCAAAACGCCCGCAGACCAAAGATAAAATTCCTTTTTCTCTCTGCACCAGGAAAGGACAAGTTCCGCATCGGAAGGAAGATAAGGATGAAGCGTTAACATTTGTGACCTTTCTGCCAAAAAAATCGCATTTTGGCCAAAAAAATTGCAAAATAAAAAACCGGTCAAACCGGTTTCATATTTGCCCTAATTAGACATAGCGCTGTACGCGGCCGGAACGAAGGCAACGTGTGCAAACGTACATTCTCTTCGGTGTTCCATTGTCGAGTACACGAACTCTTTGCACATTGGGAGCCCACTTTGTTCTGGATTTACGGTTAGAGTGGGATACGTTATTTCCGGAAACGACTCCTTTATTGCAAACTTCACAGTATTTAGCCATGATAACTACACCTCCCGCGGCAGTTTTTTACCTAAAAAGTATAACATTTCAAGCTTAAAAAAGCAAGTAAAATCTATTCCCAAACTGATTTTTCTTTAGAAAAACTTTCAGCCAACAACGGAAACATTGATTGCGCGCTGTCTTGCGCTGTTTTTCGGGTCTGTTTCGATCTCAAAGGATACTTTCTGACCTTCGTTCAGGGATTTGAACCCATCCGCAACGATCGCAGAAAAGTGAACAAAGAGATCTTCGCCGCCGTTATCGTTTACGATAAAGCCGAAACCCTTTTCCGCATTGAACCATTTTACTGTACCGGTAAGCATGCTGGTACCTCCAAAAATTGATCGTACCCGCCAAAGAAGCGCGAATACAGGAACCAATATACCACAACTCATGGGGAATTTCAATCAAAATTGCTCATTATTTTAATAAATATGCATCGGGCAAATTCCTGTTGCGGAAATTTATGTTAAGAATTATAATAAATTTACAAAGATCATTTTCATAAAGGCAGGAAATTTTTATGAGTTTCGTTTTATCATTTCAGACAGGTATCGAAAATACTTTCCGGACAACAGCCGTAGAACTTGCCGCAGCAAGAATGATGCGTGATATCACGATGACGCTCAACGATTCCGATCTTTCGAAAAACAAGATCCGTCTTTCCTTTGCCGAAATGGAAAAAGAAGCTTACCGCATCAGCGTTTCCGAAAAAGAAATTCTCATCGAAGCCTCAAGCGACCTTGGCTTTATCTATGCGCTTAATTTTATCAGCGAAGAATTCCTCGGGATCAAACCTTTCTGGTTCTTTATGGATCAGGAATTTATAAAAAAAGACAGCATCCTTATCGAAGAAAAAGTTTATTTCAGTAAAACCGCAAAAATCCGTTACCGCGGTTGGTTCATCAACGATGAAGTCCTCTTTATGAAATGGGCGCCTTTGGGCAAAAAGGATCTCCCATGGGAAATGGCTTTAGAAGCACTCCTCCGCTGCGGCGGTAATTTCGTCATTCCCGGAACGGATAAAAACGCCAAACTGTATAGACCTCTTGCGACCGCAATGGGGCTTATGATCACGCATCACCATGCAGAGCCTTTGGGTGCGGAAATGTTTGCACGCGCTTATCCCAATAAAAAGGCTTCCTATGCGGAATATCCGGAGCTTTTCCACGGGCTTTGGGATGAAGCCATCGAAGCGCAGAAAGATCTTCCCGTAATTTTCAATGTCGGTTTCCGCGGTCAGGGCGATTCGCCTTTTTGGGCAGATGACCCGCAATATGACACAAAAGAAGCAAGAGGCAGGCTCATTTCCGAGCTGATTGGTCTGCAGATCGAAGCGGTAAAGAAAAAAGTCAAAAATCCCGTTCTTTGCACCAATATTTACGGCGAAGTTACCGAACTTTATAACGAAGGGCATATCAGCCTGCCGGATGAGGTCATCAAGATCTGGGCAGACAACGGCTATGGCAAAATGGTCTCAAGAAGACAGGGCAACATCACCATGCGTGAACCTTCCCTGCCCAAAGAAGCAAAAGGCGCACACGGTTCCTATTATCACGCCTCTTTCTATGACCTGCAGGCAGCAGCACACATAACGCCTTTCCCGAACAGCATGCAGTTTATGAAGGACGAGCTCCAATATGCCTATGAAAAAGGCATCCGCGAATTTATGGCGGTCAACTGCTCCAATGTCCGTCCGCATGTCTATATGCTCGATGCGATCCGCAAATTCTGGTTCGATGAGCTCGATGCGGAAAAACACGCCGATGAATTTGCTGCCGATTATTTTGGCGGAAACACCGAAGCCGGCGAACTCTTTGATCGTTATGCCGCCTGCACGCCCAAATACGGCGAAAACGAAGATGACCACGCAGGCGAACAATTTGAAGCCTATATCCCCCGCATTCTGGCAACAACACTCATGCGCAACGGCATTTATGATAAAGAAAGAAGTGCCGAAGAGCTTTTATGGGCAATAGGTGAAAAAACCATCTCCGAACAGCTCGCATGGTTTAAAAACGCTATTCTTCCTTCCGAAGAAAAATTTACCGCACTTTTTAAGCAGGCGAAAAAGACAGCCGAAACTTTGCCCGAAAAGAAAAAGCATCTCCTGCTTTCGACCATTGCGATGCAGGCAGAACTCAGGCTCAAGGGAATTCAGGGCGGCCTTCTTTTCTGCGATGCTGCGGAAGCCTACCTAAAGGGCGATTATTTAGATGCGTTCATCCTTTGCGGAAAAGCTGCCATCAAATTTGAAGAGGCAGATCAGCTCATGCGAAAGAGCGAATACGGCATCTGGGAAGGCTTCTATCTGAACGAATGCCTCTGCGATATCCGCTTTTCTGCGGTCGTTCTGCGCGAATTGATGGGCTATATCCGTGCAGTCGGCAATGGGCCCGAATATTTCCGCTGGCACAGAGAAGCGCTTTACCCCGAGGAAGACAGGCGCATCGTTCTTCTGACCAATGTTGAACACAGACTCACTGACGACGAACTTCTGACGGCTTTTTTGGAAAAGGAGAAAAACAATGGCTGAAAGATTTCCCGAACTTTTAACGACAATAAGCGGCGAAACGATCCGCACCGCCGAAGATTTTGAATGTTTCAAAAAACCCGAACTCAAGGCGCTCTTTTCCGCCTTTGAATACGGCGAAGTACCGAAAAGACAACTGACGGGCTTTGAAATTACCGCTGCGGAAACACTCCCCTATGCCGTAAAAAAGACCGTGCAGCTCGATTGCGAGGGTTTCCGCTTTGAAACAAGGCTTTATCTGCCGCTTTCGCAAAAATCCCCTGTTCCGGCATTTATACAGATCCTGAACCTGACGGAAAAAGAAAATCCTGAAGTCATCCGCTATCTTGCGGAAATGGGTTTTTCCTCTGCTTTTTTCAGCGCAGAGACCGTCGTAACGGATAAACCCGAACCAACGGGTCTCCCGGAAAAAGACGAAACCGGTGTGCTTTCCTGCTGGGGCTGGGCATTTTCGCGCATACTCGATTATTTGGAAAAAGAACCGCAGATCGATGCGGAAAAAGTTGCCATCGTCGGTCATTCCCGCGGCGGAAAAACAACGCTTTGGGCATTTGCCAATGATCCTCGTTTCTTCCTTTGCGTTGCCAATAATTCCGGCTGTGGAGGCGCTTCCCTGCACAGGGGAACAACGGGCGAACGGGTTACCGATATTACAAAAAATTTCGGTTATTGGTTCTGCAAAAAGTTTGCCGATTTTTCGGGAAAAGAGGAAATGCTTCCCTTTGATCAGCATGAACTGATGGCGCTTTCCGCACCGCGCAGGCTCTATATCACAAGCGCAACGGAAGATGCCTGGGCTTGCCCCGGAAACGAAGTCGATGCGATCCGCATGGCTTCCGCTGCCTATCCGCTTTACGGCAAAAAAGGCGCCGTTTTGCCCGAAGAGATCAAAACGGGCGTCTATTACCACGAAGGAAACATCGCTTATCACCGCCGCGAAGGCAAGCACGATATGACGCTTTTCGATTGGCAGGGTTTTGCGGAATATTTTAAGGGTGTCTTATGAAAAAAGGAAAATTACTTCTTTCCGCTTTGGTCAAATTTTCGCTTGGTGTCCTGCTTGTCGGGCTTCTGCTTTTTCTGCCTGCAGGCACGATAAATTACCCCGAAGCATGGCTGTTTATGGCGCTGCTTTTCATCCCGATGTTTATCGCAGGGATTTTTATGCTGATCAAAGACCCCGAAAGGCTCACGAAGCGGCTTGACGGCAAAGAAAAATTGCGCGAACAGAATACGGTCATCCGCATGAGTGCGCTGATGTTTATTGTCGGCTTTATCTTGGCGGGGCTTGATAAACGCTTTTCGTGGCTGCCGATGCCAATGTGGCTCTGCTGGCTTGGCGCTGCTCTCTTTATCCTTTCCTATCTTCTTTATGCAGAGGTCCTTCGCGAAAACAAATGGCTTTCCCGCAAGATCGAAGTACAGGACGGGCAGAAAGTCATCGACAGCGGCTTATACGGCATCGTCCGTCACCCGATGTATATGGCAACGCTCCTCTTATTCTGTTCCATGCCGCTGATTCTAGGTTCGCTGATCTCTTTTGCCGTATTCCTTTTCTATCCGGCGATCATCATCAAACGACTGAAAAGCGAAGAGGAACTTCTCGCAAAAGAGCTCGAAGGCTATGCGGAATACATGAAAAAAGTCCGCTATCGCCTCATCCCCTATATCTGGTAAAAGAAAAAACGCAGCTCTCATACTGCGTTTTCTTTTTATTTATCGAGGTCAACTTTCGGCAAATCCCAGCGGAATTTTGAAGCGAGCATGCGGATAATAAAGATCGATGCCGCACCGATAAAGTTGGCAACGCCGGCGTTCATGCCGAGTTTTACCAAAAGATAATAGATGAGTCCGCCGATAAGCGATGCCACCGCATAGATCCTTTTGCAAAGAACGGAAGGGATCTCCCGCACTAAAATATCACGGATGATGCCGCCGCCAACGCCCGTGATCATACCGACGAAAAGCCTTAGAAACAGGTTTTCACCATGTCCGAGTTCTGCGGCTGCATTCATGCCGAAAATCGTAAAAACACCCAGACCCACAGCATCGAATACATTGATGACGGCATCTGCCATTGCGAGTTTTTTGCGGATGTTTCCCTTTGTAAAATACATGAGGAAAAAGACGATGAGCGATGTGACCGCTGCGATGAGGACGTAAACAGGGTCCTGAAAGGCTTTCGGGGGAAGTTCACCCGTTAAGATATCGCGCATGATGCCGCCGCCAACAGCCGTTGTCACACCCAAAAACAGCACGCCAAAAATATCATTTTCTTTTTCCACTGCCAGAAGCGCACCCGAGATCGCAAAGGCAACCGTGCCGATGATCTCAAAAATGAGCCAGAGTATATTCATGATCTCTTGTGTATTCATTGCATTCCTCCGATAATGGCGGCAAGTTTTTCCATATCTTTCCTGTAAACAGGCGCAAGCTCACGCCGATAAATGATGCTTGCCGGGTGATACAGCGCAAAAACATTGCCGATCAGCTGCCCATGCACTTCGCCGATCGTTTTATCATCGCCAAGAACGGCGTGCAATGCCGTATTCCCGAGCGTAACGATGATCTTTGGCGAAAGGATGCGGATCTCTTCCAAAAGACATTCGCGGCAGATCGCGATCTCTTTTTTTGTCGGCGGACGGTTCGATTTTCTTCCGCTTGCGCCGATTTTATACGGGCGGAATTTCACCGTATTTGTGATGAAAAGCTCTTCCCTTCTGATCCCCGTTGCGGCAAGAAATTCGTCAAGATTTTTTCCGGCTTTACCGCAAAAAGGCTTCTTTTGCAAAACCTCGTCTTTTCCCGGAGCTTCGCCGATGAGCATGACGGAAGCATCCTGCCTGCCATCGCCAAAAACGAGCATATCTTCGCTGATGCCCAGCGGCTGCAGCTTACTGATCAGATTTTTATACGCCGCTGATATCATCAAGAAGCCTCCTTAATGCCTTCAGATCTTCCCACGCAGGTCGTTTCAGGTTTTCGCTGCGCAAAAGCGCCGACGGATGATAGGTCGGCATGATATAAAATGCGCCTTTTCTGAAAATTTTCCCATGCAAGCTGGACATACTGCCTTCTTCGCCCAAAATAAAACGTGTCGGCACTTTCCCCAGAAGGACGAGCACCTTCGGACGGATAAAGGCGATCTGTGAGCGCAGATAAGGCATACATTTTTCCGCATACTGCGGCAGCGGGTCTGCATTAAAAGGCGGTCTGCATTTGACGATATTGGCGATATAGACATCGCTCCTCGAAAGCCCGATCGAAGCAAGCATTTTTTCAAGAAGCTGCCCCGCAGGACCAACAAAAGGTCTGCCGAGCTCATCCTCGACAGCTCCTGGGCCTTCGCCGATGAACATCACATCCGCATGAACGCTGCCTTCACCAAAGACGGTGTTTTTTCTCGTTTCGCATAATTTACAGTTTTCACAAGCCGAAACGGCCTGTCTGATGTCAGAAAATTTCTCGTAACGCATGGCTTTATTATAGGCCAAGTTGATTTTTCGGGCAAGCGGATTCTGTCGTTTTCATACGGATACCCTGTTTTTTCATGGCAGAAAAGCTGTTATACTATGAAAAAACGACAAAAAAGGAAAATAATAATGGAACTTTACGATATTTTGGAAAAACTGCAGATCCGCTATGCAGAGATCACGCACAAAGCGGTTTATACCGTCCTCGAAGCGGAAGAAGTGGAAAAAAGCATCGCAGGCTTCGGCTGCAAAAATCTTTTCTTGAAAGACCCGAAAGAAAAACGATACTATCTCTATATCCTGCCCGACGAAAAGCGAGCGGATCTGAAGGCACTTTCCACAAAAATCGGGGTAAAACGCCTGCATTTCGCTTCCGAAGAAGAATTATTCTCTGTGTTAAAGCTCACGACAGGCAGCGTCACGCCTTTCGGGCTGCTTTTTGATAAAGAAAAACAGACGACGGTTCTTTTCGATGCGGATCTGCCGAAAGGCAAACTGCTTTTTCACCCGAACACAAACACCAAAACGCTTTCCATCACCTTTGAAGATCTGCTTCGGTTTCTTACCTATATTGAAGGAAATTACCGCATATTAAAAGAAGAGCAGAATTAACTGCTCTCTTTTTCTTCCAGAATCCACGACACAAGCCTTGACTCGGCTTTTTCACCGCGCAGTTTTGCCACAAGTGCCAAAGCCGCCAATCGCCCGACATTTTCATCGCCATGGGAAAGCGAACTGATGCGGCAAGGCGAAAGATCGCTGTAAACACTGTTGTCGAAGCTCACGACAGCCAGCTGCTCGGGAATGCGCACGCCGTTTTTCACGAGATAGCGGACAAGGTAACTCGCCGCTTCATCGTTATAACAGACAACTGCCGTCGAACCCTGCAGACGCGGGATCACGCTTTCCGCAAAGAAATTTTCAGAATGCTCCATGAGCTGCTTCGTTTCCGTACTGTACCAGAAAAGATGCTGATCTTCCACTTCGAGCCCCTGATCCTGCAATGCAGCTGCATAACCGGCATAGCGCCCATGACCCTGCATATCGTCGCTTTTGAACATGCCGGCGATTTTTTTATGCCCTTTTTTGGTCAGATATTCGACAAGCATATAGCCGCCGCCAAAATTATCATCCAGAATGCTCGTCACACCCGAAAGCTCACGGTATTCGCCGTTAAAAAAGACAAGAGGAATGTTTTTATTTTCAAGTTTCCTGTAAAGATCAAGGTTCGGATTCGGCAAAGCTGTTTTCGTTCCTTCGACAAGGACTCCATCCAGCTTCGGTTCGGCTAAAATTTTCTGCAGTATCCTTCTTTCATCCGAAACGCGGTTTGAAGTCGCATAGAGCATGACATTGCAGTTATTTGCCGAAAAAACTGCCTCCGCTTCGCGCAGAATGGAAGGAAAAATATAATTGCTGATGTAAGTTGTGATGATGGCGATATTTTTTGGCTGTTCGATCTCTTCCGCTTTTTCGAGGACGAGCGAACCGCTTCCCTGTCTTCGCAAAATGAGCCCTTCATCCATCAGCATAGACAAAGCATGGCGGATCGTCTCTCTGCTCGCATGGTATTTTTCCGCAAGAACCTTTTCCGTCGGCAAAAAGCTCCCCGGCGGATAGACAAGCATATGGATCTCCTCTCGCAATTCTCCTGCGATCTGTTTATATTTGATCGGCATTTTTCCTCCATAAATTAAATTTGTCTGGTTTTTATAGCTTAATTATCCGCTATTTGTCTAATTTTTGCAAGAAAGAATTGTAATTTATGGTTTTTCATGCGGCAGTTTCGTTGACTTTGCAAATATGAAAATTTATACTGAAATTACAGACATAACCACCAAAAAAGGAGTGCAGATATATATGACAAAAGCTTACCTCGGCATCGAGCTTGGCTCTACACGCATTAAGGCCGTTGCGATCGATGAAAAGCATATGCCTATCTCCACAGGGGATTACACATGGGCAAGCAGCTATGAAAACGGCATCTGGACCTATGAACTGCAGGAAGCGATCGAAGGATTAAAGACGGCTCTTTCGGGCGTTGAAAACCGCGAAAATATCGAAGCGATGGGTATTTCCGCCATGATGCACGGCTACCTTGCTTTCGATAAAGACTGGAATCTCCTCGTGCCCTTCCGCACATGGCAGAACACCATCACAGGTCAGGCTGCAGAGGAACTCACCGCCGCTTTCGGTTTCAATATTCCGCAGCGCTGGAGCATTGCACACCTCTATCAGGCTGTTTTGAACGGCGAAGAACACGTCCATAAAATCGCACACATCACGACGCTTGCAGGCTATATCCATTACCTTTTAACAGGAGTCAATGCGATCGGCATCGGCGAAGCTTCGGGTATGTTCCCGATCGACAGCGGCATCAACAACTATGATGAAAAGATGCTCACCGCTTTTGAAGAAAAAATGGCAGCCTACGATTACGCATGGAATATCCGCGAAATTCTGCCTAAAGTGTTAATGGCAGGGCAGGAAGCAGGAAAACTCACAGAAAAAGGTGCAGAGATCCTCGGCGGTCTTTTGAAACCGGGCATTCCCTTTGCACCGGCAGAAGGCGACGCAGGAACAGGCATGACAGCTACCAATGCCGTTGCCGAAAGAACGGGCAATGTTTCCGCAGGAACCTCGATCTTCTCCATGGTCGTCCTTGAAAAAATGCTCAGCCGCGTTTACCCGGAGATCGATATGGTCACAACACCCGCAGGCAGACCCGTTGCCATGGTTCACTGCAACAACTGCACCAACGATATGAATGCATGGGTTGGCATCTTGAAAGAAACGCTGCAGCTTTTCGGAAAAGAAGTCGATACAGGCGAACTCTACACAAAGCTTTATCAGAAGAGCCTCGAAGGCGATCTTTCCTGCGGCGATATCACCGTCTATAACTATATGGCAGGCGAACCCGTCACAGGCTTTGATGAAGGCAGACCGATCGTCCTCCGCAGCCCGAATGCAGATTTCTCCCTCGCAAACTTCCTGCGCGCACAGCTCTATTCGACGCTCGCAACCTTAGCGGCAGGCATGGTCATCCTCGAAGAGGAAAATGTTGCGATCGATAAGCTCATGGGTCATGGCGGCCTTTTCAAAACACCTGTCGTCGGTCAGAAATACCTCGCCGCTGCGACAAATTCGCCCGTATCCGTTATGGAAACAGCCGGCGAAGGCGGTCCTTACGGCATGGCGCTTCTTGCAGCGTTCCTCAAAGAAGGAAACGGCAGAAGCCTCGACGAATACCTCGAAAAAGAAGTCTTTGCCGATGCAAAGGAAACAACGCTTGTTCCCGATCCGGCTGATGCGGAAGGCTTCAGAACCTATTTAACACGCTTCAAAAAAGGTCTGCCCGTTATGCAGGCAGCCATCAGCAATCTTTAAACATACGGAGGAATGACAATGAAAAATTACGAATTCTGGTTTGTCGTCGGTTCTCAGTTCCTGTATGGTCCGGAAGTCCTCGACATCGTTGCCAAGCGTGCCCAGGAAATGGCCGCAGAACTCAGCAAATCTCTTCCCTATCCGCTCGTTTATAAAGTAACGGCAAAAACAAACAAAGAGATCAGAGACGTTATCCGCGAAGCAAATTTTGACGAAAACTGCGCAGGCATCATCACCTGGTGCCATACTTTCTCTCCCTCGAAGATGTGGATCAACGGCTTTGCCAACCTGCAGAAACCCTATTGCCACCTTGCCACACAGTATAACATGGAGATCCCGAACGAAGAGATCGACATGGACTTCATGAACCTCAACCAGGCAGCTCATGGCGACAGAGAACACGGCTTCATCGCAGCCCGTATGCGTATGCCGAGAAAGATCATCGCAGGTTACTGGAAAGAAGAAGGCGTTCAGAAGCGCATCGGCGACTGGATGAAATCTGCAGTTGGTGTTGCTTTCTCGAAACAGCTCAAGGTCATGCGCTTCGGCGATAATATGCGCGAAGTTGCCGTTACCGAAGGCGATAAGGTCGAAGTACAGATCAAGCTCGGTTGGGAAGTCAACACATGGCCCGTTGGCGAACTTGTCGAATATATGAACGCCGTTACGGAAGAAGAAGTTGACGCACAGATGGCCGCATACGAAGCAAAATATGAAATGGCGACAGACGACATCGCAACAGTCCGTTATCAGGCACGTGAAGAGATCGCCATCAAAAAGATGATGGACCGTGAAGGCTGCCTCGCATTCTCCAACACCTTCCAGGATCTTTACGGTATGGAACAGCTCCCCGGAATCGCTTCGCAGGATCTTATGGCACAGGGTTATGGCTATGGCGGTGAAGGCGACTGGAAAGTTTCCGCAATGACTGCGATCATGAAAGCCATGGGCGAAAACGGCAACGGTGCTTCCGCATTCATGGAAGACTACACCTATCACCTCGTTCCCGGTGCAAAAAACAGCCTCGGCGCACATATGCTTGAAGTCTGCCCGAGCCTTGCCGCTGCAAAACCGCGCATCGAAGTTCATCCGCTCGGCATTGGCGATAGACAGCCGCCGGCAAGACTCGTCTTTGAAGGCAAAGAAGGCGATGCGATCGTCGTTTCCCTCGTCGATATGGGCGGAAGACTTCGCCTGATCTGCCAGGATATCCATTGCGTCAAGCCGATCATGGATATGCCCAACCTTCCCGTTGCACGCGTTATGTGGCAGGCAATGCCCGATCTCGAAACCGGCATCGAATGCTGGATCACTGCAGGCGGTGCACATCACTCCGTTTTAAGCTACGACGTTTCCGCAGAACAGATGAAAGACTGGGCTCGCATGATGGATATCGAATTTGTTCACATCACAAAGGACACGACAGTCGAATCCCTCGAAAAAGAACTCTTCTTAAACGATCTCGCATGGAAACTCAAATAAGATAAAAAATCAGGCCCGATGCTTTTCATCGGGTCTTTTTTATCGCTCTGCAAAAGGGCTTTTTACCATAATTTAGCTCTGCTTCGCAGATGTTTCCTTGACTTATTGCCTGTTTCAATTTATTATATATAAGGAACAAAACGAATATTTTTTGGAGGTTCAATCATGGAATTCAAAGTTGAAGTATCCGCCAGACATATCCACTTAACACAGGAACACGTTGAAGCACTTTTCGGCGCAGGCCACCAGCTTACATTCATTCGTGAGCTTTCCCAGCCCGGTCAGTACCTCTGCGAAGAAAAAGTCACACTCGTTAAAGGCGACAGAAAGCTCGAAAGAGTTTCCGTTTTAGGCCCGGTTCGTAAATCCAGCCAGGTAGAACTTTCCCGTACAGACTGCATCTCTCTGCGCGCAAACGCTATCGTTCGTGAATCCGGCGATACAGCAGGCACAGAAGCAGTTACACTCGTTGGCCCCGCAGGCACAGTAGAACTCGAAGAAGGCCTCATCGTTGCAAAGGCACACATCCACGCAACACCCGAAGATGCTGAAAAGCTCGGCGTTAAAGATAAGGACATCGTCAACGTTGCAGTTGAAGGCGAAGGCAGAAAGCTCGTTTTCGGCAACATCGTTGTTCGTGTAAACCCGACATACGCTCTTGCTATGCACATCGACACAGACGAAGGCAACGCTGCATATCTCCCGAGAAGCGGCGGTACAGGCAGAATCGTTACAGTCGAAAACTTCTAAAAAACAAAAGAAAAAGCTCTGTTATCAAAAGCAGGGCTTTTCTTTTTTCTGAACATATGAAAAAAAACTGCCTTTTTTCAATACAAAACTCTTTTTTATGTAAAAACAAGTAGCCTTTTTTCTTCTTTTGTATTATAATTGTCTTTGTGTGATTTATTTACACACGGTACAAACTATGTTAATTAACGGTTGTTTATACGGCCGGTTTATAAGGAAGTTTTAAATGGCAAAAAGAAAATACTTTCCCGCAGAAAGATTGAGAGACCTTCGTGAACTCATCCGCAGGGCAGACAGAAATTACGGCAGCACGATCGCCTATAAGCAATTCGGACCCAAGCGAGTCGTTGAAGAATACACCTTTGGTGATCTCAACAACGATATGAATGCATTCGGTACACAGCTCATCAATATGGGCCTCAAAGATGCGCATATCGCACTTCTCGGGGAAAGCCGTTATGAATGGGTCATCAGCTACCTCAGCGTTTTAAACGGCGTTGGCGTAGGTGTTCCGCTGGATAAAGAGCTTCTTGCACCCGATCTTTCGATGCTCATCAACAAGAGCGAATGTACAGCGATCATCTGCACCGCTGCTTATGCAAAAATCACAGAAGAAATTCTGGAAACAAGCCCGCAGGTCAAAGCCGTCATCGTTATGGATCCGCGCAATGCAAGAACAGAGCTTCCCGAAAGCTTCTATTCCCTGCAGGAACTCATTGAACGAGGCAAAGCACTTGTTGCAGAAGGCGATACCTCTTATATCGATGCGTATATCGACATCAACAAGATGACGGAGATCGTCTTTACATCGGGAACGACCGGTGCAAACAAGGGTGTTATGCTTTCCCACAACAACCTCGTATCCGTTGTTTATTCCTGTATGCGCCTGATCAGACCCGGCGGCATGAGTGTTTCCGTTCTTCCGATCCATCATACTTACGAATGTTCCTGCCATATTTTAGGCAGCATCTATTGCGGCAATACAGTCTGCTTCAACGACAGCTTAAAGCGCGTTATGCCGAACATCGCTTTCTTCCAGCCGAAGTTCTCCATCATGGTCCCGATGTTCCCCGAAGCCATGTACCGTGCCATCAAAAAGCAGACACAGCAGAGCAAGCTTGAACACCACATCGCATACGGCATCAAGGCAAGCAACATCCTCCGCAAATTCGGCATTGACAGACGCCGTTATTTCTTCAAGCCCATCCACGATAAATTCGGTGGAAACCTTGAACAGATCGTCTGCGGTGGAGCTCCGCTTCGTCGAGATCTCATCGAATTTTTCGACAATATCGGCATCAACCTGATCAACGGCTACGGCATTACCGAATGTGCACCTCTCGTATCCGCACACATCAGCTTTGATGTTCATAAGAAGAAATTCGGTTCTGTCGGTCATGTTGTACCCGGCTGTACAGTCCGTATTTCCAACAAAGACAGTGACGGCATCGGCGATATCGAAGTCAAAGGCGATAACGTCATGCTCGGTTACTATAAAGATGAAGCTGCAACAAAGGCAAGCTTCACAGAAGACGGTTGGTTCATCACCGGCGACAGAGGTCACCTTGACCGCGATGGTTACCTCTATTTAAGCGGCCGTGAAAAGAACCTCATCATCCTTCCGAACGGCAAAAACGTACACCCCGAAGAGCTCGAAGAGATCATCACATCCAAGCTCAGCTATGTTGAAGAAGTCGTCGTCTTTGCCCATACGGATGAAAAAGGCGAACAGTCCCAGATCTGTGCTGCTTTCTATATCGATCCGCAGTGGTTTGCCGAAAAGAACATTGCCGATTCCAAAGCATTCATGCGCGAAGAGATCCACAAGATCAACGATCTCCTTCCGCGTTATAAACAGATCGCAGATGTTTACGTCGTAACAAGCGAATTTGAAAAAACAACAACAAAGAAAATCAAAAGACAGTTAGTCGAAGGGAGAGTTATCAATGTTTGATATGATTTGCAACACTTTAGTAGAATATGTAGACGTCGAAAAGAGCGAACTCACAAGAGATACCGACTTCATCACAGACCTCCACATGAATTCCTATGACTTCGTCAGCATCCTTGGCGAACTCGAAGATACACTCGGTATCGAGATCCCGGATACAGATGTCCGTGGTCTCCGCACGATCGGCGACGTAGAAGATTACATCAAGACACGCATCGCATGATCTGCCGTCTGTTCACCGAGGATAATAAATCAAGAACATATCAGCATGAAAACGCGGTCTTTTTGCTGCGCCATGCTATGCTTGCAGCCTATGGGGTCCATTATGATGAAAAAAACATCGTTCTGAACCCCTATGGCAAGCCAAGCCTCGGCGAACACCCGGAAATCCAATATAACATCAGTCATTGTATGGGTTGCGTTGCAGCGATCATAGATGACGCCGGCAATGAAGTCGGGATCGACGTAGAAAAGATCCGCCCGTTTTCAGAGTCGGTTGCCAAAAGAGTCCTCTCTTCCGCGGAGCTTTCTTTCCTTAAAAACAGCGCCGATCCGGAAAGGGATTTTTTCCGTTTTTGGGTTTTAAAAGAAAGTTATGTCAAAGCGCTCGGGCTGGGCATCGGTTTCGGTCTTCGCAACATTGCATTTTCATGGGATGAAAAATTAAACATCCGTTCTACCTGTGAAAATGCATCGTTCAGGCTTATCGAAGATGTTCCGGGCTATATCCTTGGCGCTTGCATCCTACATCAAAACAAGTAAAAGAACCACTATAAGGGGGATCCTATAAAAATGTCTGCGTTTATTGAATTCAAAGACGTAACAAAGACTTACCACATCGGTGAAACACAGATCAACGCTTTGAACGGTGTTAACTTCAGCATCGATGAAAGCGAATTTGTCATTATTGCCGGTGCTTCCGGCGCCGGCAAGAGCACCATCTTAAACCTTCTTGGCGGCATGGACAGCGCAACAAGCGGTACCATTACCGTTGACGGAGACATCATCAGCGAATACACAACTCAGCAGATGGTCGATTACCGTCGTTACAACATCGGCTTCGTTTTCCAGTTCTATAACCTCGTCCAGAACCTGACAGCAGTTGAAAACGTCGAGCTTGCCACACAGATCTGCAAAGAACCGCTCGATATCTATCAGGTCATGGATGATGTCGGCCTTTCCGATCGTATCAACAACTTCCCTTCTCAGCTTTCCGGCGGTGAACAGCAGCGTGTTGCCATTGCAAGAGCCCTTGCGAAAAACCCGAAGCTCCTCATCTGCGACGAACCTACAGGCGCACTTGACTACAACACCGGCAAACAGATCTTAAAGCTTCTGCAGGATACCTCCAGAAGAACCGGCATGACCGTTATCATCGTTACACATAACCTCGCACTGACAGATATCGGCGATAAGGTTATCCGCGTCAAGAGCGGTCTTATCGACTCTGTCACGATCAATGAAAATCCCATGGATGTTGAAAAGGTGGAATGGTAAGTGAAATCTGCAGCTAATAAAGACTTTATAAGAGAGATCCGAAACAACCTCGGTCGTTTCCTTTCGATCTTCTTCATCGTACTGCTCGGTGTCGCTTTCTTTGCCGGTCTTTCGGCATCTGCACCGATCATGGAATATTCCATGGATCAGTATTTCGATGAATACAATATTCTTGATATTCAGGTACTCTCTACGCTTGGTATGACGGATGAAGATATGCAGGCGATCGGCGAAATCCCCGGTGTTAAACAGGTTCAGGCCGGTAAATTCAACGATGCGACTTCCTTCATCGGCACAACGGAGATCGTTTACCGTATCCACAGCCTCCCCGAAGGCTATTCGCAGGACAGTGCGGGCAACTATGTCAACCAGGTACAGGTTATCGAAGGCAGACTCCCGCAGACTTCCGGTGAAATCGTTATTGAAGAAAGTATGAGCATGCCCTCCGGTCTGACGATCGGCGATTACATCACTTTCAAATCCGGAACAAACACACCGATTACGGAAGATGCCCTTGCAACAGACCGTTTCCTCGTCGTCGGTAAGGTACAGACACCTTATTACCTGACCTATGAAAAAGGCAGCTCTACCATTTCTTCCGGTACAGTCAACCTTTTCGCCTATATCCTTGAAAGCGACTTCATCTATGATTACCATATCGAAGCATTGGTAACCGTTGCAGGCGCAAAGGAACTCAACGCTTTCGACAAGGATTATCAGGAAAAGATCAACGACATCAAAGAACAGATCGAAGCGATCAGCGGCGAACGCTGCGAGATCCGTGTAAACGAAGTTCGCGACGATGCGGAAAAAGCTCTTGCCGATGCAAAAAAACAGTATGAAGAAGGCAAAGCTACCTTTGAAGAAGAAATCGCCAAAGCAGAAAAAGAGCTTGCCGATGCCTATGATGAATTGATCGCCGGCGAAACGACCCTTGAAGTGGAAAAGAAGAACTTTGAAGAAACCTATAATTCTTCTCTCCAGCAGATCAAGGACAGCGAAGCGCAGATCCGTGATATGGAAGCTATGATCAAACCGATGATCAATGGCTACGAAAATATTGAAGGCTATATCAATGACTTCCAGGGTGAAACGGATAATTTCGTCAATGAATGGAACAGCAACATCAGCGATGCTCAGAAAGAACTCGATGAGATCAACGACCAGATTAATTCCGGCAATTATACAGGCGAAGAGCTTGAACGCCTTGAGAATTTAAAAGGCTATTACGAAAACTATATCGACACAGCATCGAAAGCCGGCGGTTACGTTACCGATATCGAAAATAATATGGATGGCTTCATTGACGGCGTTGATGATGCTGTGGGCGATATCAAATCTTCGATCTCTTCCGCTAAAAAACAGCTTGCCGATGCAAAAGCACAGCTCGAAGCCGGTAAACTCGCCGCAGAACAGAAGTTTGCAGAAGCTGAACAGAAGCTTGCAGAAGGTTGGCTTGCCTATGAAGAAGGCATGGCTGAACTCGCCAAGAATAAGGCCGAAGGCCAGAAACAGCTCGACGATGCTTATGAACAGCTCGTTCTTGCCGAAAACGAGATCGCCAAGATCGAAAACGCACAGTGGCATGTCCTCGACAGACAGGCAAACGTCGGTTTTGTTGATTACAGCATGACAACAGAACGTGTTGCTTCCATCGCATCGATCTTCCCCGTATTCTTCTTCCTTGTTGCTGCGCTTGTCTGCTCGACAAACATGACCCGAATGGTCGATGAACAGCGCGGTATCATCGGTACATACAAAGCGCTCGGTTACAACAACCTTGCCATTGCAAAGAAATACGTCCTCTATGCCGGCACAGCCAGTGCAGCAGGCGGTTTCATCGGTGTATTCCTGGGTGTTATCTTCTTCCCCTATGCGGTTTACTACGCATGGAGCGCAATGTATACACTCCCGCCGATCCGCTTTGAATGGCAGATCCTTCTCATGATCATCAGCTTCATCATGGGTATTGCCGTTTCCGTTGCAACAGCTTACTTTACCTGCCAGCGCGACCTCAAGGAAACACCCGCTTCCATGATGCGTCCGAAAGCACCGAAAGCAGGCAAAACGATCCTCCTCGAACGTGTCACCTTCCTTTGGAAAGCTCTCAGCTTCTCCCAGAAGGTCACGGCAAGAAATATCTTCCGTTATAAGAAGCGTTTCTGGATGACAGTCATCGGTATTGCCGGATGCGCAGCACTTCTCCTTGCGGGCTTCGGTCTTTCCAACTCCGTCAGCGAAATTACAAACAGACAGTTCAAAGAGATCTTCAAATACGATCTGAGCCTCGACTTTGCTTCGGAAACAACAGACGAACAGCGCGAAGAGATCTTCACTCTTCTTGAGGAAGAAGAACACGTTGCAAGCTATATCAATTCCGCAATGGTCATGTCGACAGCAAGAAAAGATGATGAATCGCTTTCCTTCAGCATGATCGTACCGGCAGACCCGGCTTCGATGAGCGAATACATCTGCCTGCGCGACAGAGCTTCTCAGGATGAATTCCAGCTTCCCGAAACGGGCATCGTCGTAACGGAAAAATTCGCAAAAGAGCTCGGCCTCGGCATTGGCGATACTGTTGAAATCACCAATAACCTCGAGATCACGCGCGAAGTCGAAGTTACAGGCATTACAGAAAACTACATCTTCCACTATGCCTATATGAACCCGGATGCGTATGAATCGATCTTCCGTCTGCCGGCAGAAAATAATTCTCTGCTCGTTAAGTTGGATCAGCAGAGCGAAGAACTGGATAATCAGCTGTCTTCTCTCTTCATCTCCTATCCGCAGATCGGTTCTGTCAAGTTCTACTCTTCCATGGCAGATCAGCTCGATGATCAGATCTCTTCGATCAACTACATCGTCGTTATCATCATCGTATGCGCAGCATTGCTTGCGATCATCGTTCTCTATAACCTCACCAATATCAATATTTCTGAGCGTACAAGAGAAATCGCAACCTTAAAGGTTCTCGGCTTTACCGATAAAGAAGTTTATATGTATGTCTACAGAGAAAACTTCATCCTGACTGGAATCGGCGGTGCACTTGGTCTTGTCGGCGGTGTCTTCCTCCACAGGATCATCATGGATGCCATCGAACAGGACGACATCATGTTCGGTTATCATTTGGAAACACTCAGTTTCTTCATCGTATTCCTGATGACGGTCATCTTCTCCGTTATCGTCAGCCTCTCGATGAATAAGCGCCTTGATGATATCGACATGGTCGAATCGCTCAAATCCATCGAATAATAAAACATCAAAACCCTGTCTGATAAGGCAGGGTTTTTCCTATTAATTTCTTAAAAAAATCCTCGAAAATTTCGCAAATTTTATCACCATCTTGTTGAAAAGATGTTTTTAACATGATACAATATATGGCGTAATATTGTGTACATCAGTACCTTTATTAAACAAGTGTACGAAGTATTCTCGTCTTTACTTCTATCAAAAGCTGGCGGGTAATACTCTTTATAGATCGTACTATCACGAAAGAAAGGGGTAAAATTTGTGAAGACGAGAAAAATCTTAGCCATCATCGTTGCTGTTATGATGCTCGCAGCTCTTCCTGTAACCGCATTCGCAAAAGAAGACGACAAGAAAGACGTTAAAAACGTTTTTGGCGGCGCATTCTTTGTTGGTGATGCAGATGCAGAATGGGGCAGCGCAGAAGCAGGCTTTGGTGCAGGCGCAGGTCTCGGCAGCATGGGCGCAGGTGCAAACGGCAATGCCGAAGCAAGCACCGATAAGCTTTCTGCAGAAATCAATGCTGGTGCATTCTTAACAAAGTGCATCGGCGCAGGTATCTCTGCAAAGGTTGAACTTGATCCCTGTGGTTTCAGCTTTAAGTTCGATTATGAAAGCTCTTGCGGAAAGTGGGAATATGACTTCTCCTACGATTTCGACTTTGACTTCGACTGGGGCTGCTGCGGTAAACCCGAAAAACCGGAATGCCCGGAATGGCCCGGTTGTCCGGATAAGCCCGGTTGCCCGGAATGGCCGAATTGGCCTAACTGGCCCGATTGGCCGAATTGGCCTGACTGGCCTGACTGGCCGGATTGGCCCGATTGGCCCGATTGGCCGGATTGCCCGACACCGAGCTGCTCTGTAAAACCGACACCTAGCTGCTCCGTAACACCGTCCGACCCGACACCGTCCGATCCTACACCGTCCGATCCTACACCGTCTGACCCGACACCGTCCGATCCTACACCGTCTGACCCGACACC
>SVGZ01000022.1 GCA_015056045.1 Clostridiales bacterium
GGAGCCTACAGCTGAAAAGACAGCGACAAGCCCGTTGCAAGCTAACGCGTAGAGACTGCCTGTGTTGCCCTCGCCGAGGTCAAAAGCGCCGATAATTGCCGAGGTGTCGCTGTCGATAAGTGTCTCGCCTGTCTCGTTGTCTGTGAGCGTGATGTGAAATTTCTTTTTTGTTTCGTCTTTCATGGTGTTCCTCTTATATAAAATCTTTCTGCGCTTCGGCCAGTCGGTTGTATGGCTCGCGCTTGTCTGTCTCCGGTGCGATCGTAGGCGCACCGGCTTTTTTGTCGATCAAGTCGACCAGCAGCTCCGATACTCTCTTTTTACCTATTGACTTCTCAAGTGCTGCCGGGCTCAGGAGTTCGGTCTTGAGATAGGCCTCGGATGCGAAGTCTGCGGCTCTCAGTCTCTCGGCGACGCGGATCTCATCCGTCCAGTCGCGGGAGCCTCTGCCCTCGACGACCTTATAGCCAGGGATGTTCTTGCCGTCGAGCATCGTGTCCAGTGCCTGCGATCTGACTCGTTTGAGCCAAAGAGTGATTAGCGGCTCCATTGCCAGGACGTCGGCCACCTCATGCGGCGCGAGGACCGGAACGGCGACTCTGAGGCCGTGGGTCGAAACGTACTGCTGGCAGGTCTCCGTCAGCTTCCTGCAGCTTCCCGCGTGCGGGCAGAACTTGCACCAGCTGCCGGCGGAGTATTCTCCCTTGCCTTTTGCGGCGTTTTGTGCTATGGGCTTGATCGTCTCTGCCCAGGCATAGAGCTCGTCCGCTGTCAGCTTGTCCACGCTGATGCTGTTGAGCCTCGGCTGGAAAATGTGCGTCTCGACCTTTTCGATGTCGTAGACGAAGCCGTAGTCGTTGAGAGCGCCCAGCGCGTAGAGTCTTGCCTGCGGGTTGTCTATCGCAGAAACCGGGACACCGACGCCGTACTTATAATCTGCGACGATCAGGGTGTCATCCTGGAGGATGATCGCGTCGCAGGTGCCGAAGCCGTTCGGGACCCAAGGCGAGAAGTCGACCCGCTGCTCCAGCAGGATGACCGCGTCCGCTGTTTTGGTCTGTTCCTGGATGTAGTCCCTCCAGGCAAGCCCGCAGTCGATCATTTCCTGGTCGTAGCCTTTCGCCGGATCCGGCTGCGGCTTTACGTCCTTGCCGAGGAATGAAGCGCAGATCTCAGCGACTTCATGGGCCCGAGTTCCTTCGAGCGTGTACTCGGTGTCCTCGTTAGCGTAGGCCTCCGCAGCGACGGCGGACGGTGGGCAGTTGAGCCAGCGGTGTGCGCTTGATGCGCTGAGCAGCGCGTGGGCTCGGCTCTTGTGGTTCGGTTCAGCCATCCTTAGTCCTCCAGCTTGATAAGCTTGCCCCATACTTCGGCGAGCTTATCTTCGGGGATCAGGCTCACGCGTTCAGCGTAGGACTGGATGAGAGCTTTGACGGCCTTTTTTGTTTTGTCGTTCTTGGCCAGTTCCTTGACCTTTTTTGCGACGTCGTCAGCGGTCACTGTGGGCGCTTCTGTGGGCTTTTCTTCTTCGGTCGGGTTAGTTATGGGGACCTCGTTGAGAACTGTTTCCACAGTGGCAAAGAGTTCGTCCTGCGGGGCAGGCTGTGCGATGGGTTTGCCGTTGGTCAGTGCTTGGAGCTCATCGATGATGGCATCGAGTCTGGCGCGATCTTCGGCGCAGAGTTCAATCGTGATTTTGTTCATGCTTTTGTCTTTCCTTTCTAATCTTTTCACGTTCCGTAGCGAGCACGAGATCCGCTGCGGCTTTTTTGATTGCTTCCATCCGGCGCTTCCGTTCCTCCGCTGTGAGGTCCGGGCGATGGACCGTGCATATAATGTAGTTATTCATGGCAGCCCTCCTCCTTTAGGCTATGAGGACCGGATTGTCCGGTATGTGGTAGATTTATAATCTACTTAAAGGGTAAAAAAAATTTCTTCTTTTGTCTGCGGATCGTCCAGACCTATAATTCGACACAGGGCATCAATTTCGCTGGCCTTAAACTCTGTCACATTATTGATTTTGTTATTCAGCGTGCATCTTGAAATGCCCATTGTTTGTGCAATATAGGTTTTTTTATATCCGCTCTGTGCTATGTACTTCTCTAACAATGCAGTGTCCGTCATGTTTTCCCTCCTTTCGGTAGATTAGAAATCAACCTGATTGCTATTTCAATATAATATCTCGTTTCTTTTTTGTCAACTATTTTTTTCAAAAAAGCATTAAAAAATTGACAATCAATCTACCAAGTGCTATTCTAATACCGTAGGAGGTGAAGAAATGTCAGAAGTAGGAAAGAACATTCGACTCGCCAGAGAGCGCTTGGGGTGGACTCAAGAAGAATTGGCCAGAAGGATGGGCTATAAGTCCAAATCGACTGTAAATAAAGTAGAGATGGGCATAAACGACATCCCGCAAAATAAAATTCTTAAATATGCGCAAGTCCTTGGGGTGTCGCCGAGTCATTTGATGGGCTGGGTAAGTGAGGAAACAAATAAAAAGAACGACCACCTGGTAGAGGTGATCGCTAAACTTAGAACTGATTCTGATTTTTATGATTTAGTTTCTATGCTCGCCGAAATACCGGCGGAGCAACGTGCCAGCATTGCGTCGCTGGTTTCAGCTCTTAGAGCTCAAAAGTAATTTTAAGATGAGATCCAAAAGGTCCGCATCCATACAGTGATGGAGTTCCTCGGCGATCATACGTCGAAGAATTTCAACCATAAGGGGAGCCCCCTTTCATATGGAACATTTGTTTGCTATATCAGAATAACAATAAATGTTTGAATACGCAATATAATGATGAAAATACAAAATTGTAAAATTATTATAATTATTATAAACAGAGGAGATGGAGAAGTATGTGGCAACTACCGCCAGGATTAAAGCCCGAAGATATATTGCTATATTCAAGAAAATCAAGGTCTGATGACCCTCTGCTCACAGTGGAAGAAGTGTTGGCCAACCACGAGCAGATGCTCGACGAGTGGGTCGAACGTAACCTACCCGGCCTCGGCAGGATACCAGAGGAAAACAGGTTCCGGGAGGTCGTGTCCGGTGAGACCATCGCCAGCCGTCCCAAGATCCAGGAATTGCTGCGAAAGGCTGAGTCACCGCGATATAAGGCTGTCCTGTGCGTCGATCCCCAGCGTCTCAGTCGTGGCGACCTGGAGGACATAGGACGCATGGTGAAGCTGTTGCGTTACTCAAATACCTATGTTTTCACCAAATCCGATTTGTATGACCTCCGAGAGACGCGCGACCGGGAGGAGCTGGAGCGAGAGCTTAAACGAGGGAATGAGTTTCTGGAGTATCAGAAGCGGATACAGCAGAACGGGCGAATATTGGCCGTACAAAATGGGCGTTTCATCGGTAATGTTGCGCCTTATGGATTCCAGAAAACAACGGTCAAACAAGGGCGAAGAAAGTGTCATACTCTGGAGCCCCACCCGGAGGAAGCAAAGGTCGTCAAAATGATTTTTGAAATGTATAGGGATGGCATTGGCATGGTTCGGATCTGTGACCGGTTGGACGGCCTCGGTATACCTGCTCCGAAAGGACCCTCCTGGAGCCCGGAAACGATCCCGGTCATACTCGCAAACGAGCACTACATCGGAAAAGTTGTATGGAATAAAAGATCGACTGTCCGAAAAGTGGAAGACGGGGACATCGTATTAAAGCGCCCGCGTGCTGAGGAATACCTCGTATATGAAGGGTTGCATGATGCTATTATTGACGACGATCTGTGGAAGGCCGTGCAGGAGATACGAGGCAAGATCCCGCGGAACAATAAGCATGGAAACTTTACTAATCCGTTGGCAGGTCTGCTGTACTGCAGCTGTGATCGAAGTATGACATATCGCCGGTACCCAGATAAAGAAGGCAAGGAAAAATGCCGGCCGAGATACATATGCGGTCATCGGAAGCGTACCGTGTGCGGCTCCGTTGCTGTCGATGACATAATGGAAAAGGTCGTCGAGGCTCTGCGCGAAGCGATCGAGGAGTTCGAGATCCGCATAGAAAAAGGAACCGACGATAGCGCTGTGGTCCATCATCAGATGGTCGAGCGTATGGAAAAACGACTCGCGGAACTTGAGGCTCTTGAGGTGTCGCAGTGGGAAAAATACACGATCGAAGGTATGCCGAAACATATCTTTGATACGCTCAACAAAAAGGTCCTGGTGGAAAAAGAAGAACTCCAGCAATCACTCTGCACGGCAAAAGCGACGATGCCCGAGCCGATAGATCTGCAGGAGAAGATTATAACATTCCAGGCAGCTCTCGACGCTTTGCTCGATCCGGAGGCACCGGTGCAAGAGCAGAACTTGCTGCTAAAGCAGTGCATTGATAGGATCGACTACAGTCGTGAACGAATTGTGGTTTATGACCGCTCTAAAAAGAGGCAAGATACTCCGATCCACCTCGATATAAAGCTCCGCGTATAGCAAACTATATTTTTTTACCCTATACCGTCATCATCTGTGTACTGATTCAGTATCATCAATATCTGTATAAAAATTTCAGGTTCTTGTTCGGTATTTGTTGAATTTTCCACTTTTATTTATCGTATGCAGGCTCGAACGGTGCAAGCAGGATCGTGAGAACAAGTTCAAGAATTTCTTCCATTTTCAATCTCTCATTTCAATCTGTAAATGCCGTCTTTTCGATCGAGTATTCCTTCACCGATCATATCCCGACGCAGTGTGCAGTGGTCTTCGTGGAAGCGGTTGATGATCTCGTTTACTTCTTTCTCGCTGTAATCACGGTCTTTTTCAAAGCTTTCCGCAATTTTCTCCAGAATAATGCGCTCTTTTTTGCGCTGTGCGGGGATGCTCGTGAGCTTTCCGTATTGGAAAAATGCATCGATCACTTTATTTCGGTAAGCCAGATCGCGCTCTTCCTGCAAAGCAGCTTCGTCGGATTCTTCCTGAATGATCTCCAGAATCGAAGTCATAAAAATATCGCGCGAAAGGGAATACATCATGTAATACTGGCTTTTATAGGCGCTGACCATGCCGGCTTCGGAGAGCTTTTTCAAATGGAAAGAGACCGTCGGCGCAGAAAGTCCGAGCCGCTCGGCAAGCCGTTCGACATACATATCTTCTATGGCGAGCGATTTTAAGATCTGCAGGCGCGATTTATCGGCCAGACATTTGAATAAGCGGATGGCATCAGCCTCTGTCATTTAATCCTCCCAGATCATTTCCGAATCACGGCGAATGATCTCTTTTGTTTCAAGTTTGATGCTCTCGATGTGCATGGCTTCGCTGTCTCCATGCTTTTCTGCCAAAGCATAGGCCTTTTTCCAGTTTTCGGGGATCTGCTCCAGCTTTCCGAAGTAAAAGGCACGGGCTTTTTCTTCATTGCCGCTGCTCATTTTTAGGGAAGCGTTGACCATTGTGCGGAAAATATCGTAAATATTGGCACGGATCTTTTCAAATTTCGCCTCATCTTCGCGGGAATCCGAGAGGCAAAGGGCTTCTTTTTCCTTGCAGGCAGCAATTTTTTCGTCAAAATACTGCAGGAGTGCATCTGTTTTCGTTTTCATTGTATCACCTCGATATCTGCCTGTCCAACAAGATCGATGTGGATAGGCGCTTTATTTTTTCCGCCGAACATCGTGTTTGCGCCGATCGCAATGTGGAAACTGCCGGCCATTTTTTCATCCAGTACGGTATAACCGCAAAGCTCACGGACATTTTTATTGAGCCCGAAGCCAAGCTCACAGATCGTCTTGTTTTCGGGCGCTTGTTCATCAAAAAACGCCTGTAATTCGGGAATATTGGCATGGGCAACGATGCCGTTTTCGATTTCCAAAAGGACATTTTCATAGCGCATGCCTTCAAAAAACAGCGTTTTGAAGCTGATGCTGCCGTTTGTCGCTTCTTCGATCGGTGCGATATAGATCTCGCCGCAGGGCATATCGCCATCACCGGCATCGATATGCCATTTCCTTCCCGAAAGAGAAAGACGCAGCGTATGATCGCCCTCGGTATGGAGAATGATTTCACGGGCTTTTTGCACTTCCATCTTTTCCGCTTCAAGCCGGAGTTCTTCGTAATCAATGTCATAGGCAGCTTCCATGCGCGAAATGAAATCCTCCGGCATAAGTCCGCTTTCTTTGGCATTTTCCGCAGTAGGCAGACGGATCTGCAGAAACTTTTTCGCTTCCATCAGTTTATAAAAAAGGCTGCGGATATAGCGGCGGTAAGTCGGCATTTTTTCTTCGGAAAGATCGATGACGATCGGCTGATAGGCAAAAACATCGAGGATCACATCAAAACCGCTGAGTTTTTCAAAATAAGCTTCGGAAAAGCTTTCTTCGGCTGCTGTCATGAAAAGTTTTCTATTGATGCTGCGCGATTGCATGAGCAGAAAAGGTGATGCGCCAAGCGCAGCCGTTTCGATCACAAACTGATCGGCGATCTCTTTATTTTCGTTATCGCCCCAAAAATGAATGAGGACGAGTTCCCCTTTTTTGATACCGCTCGCATGGACAATCTTATGAATGAGTTCTTTTTTCATGATTTCCTCCAATCTGATTTTATTAATATCAAAATGGATTTGCTTTGTCAAGAACTATTTTGATGAATATCGAAATAAAAACACAAAAGAAAACCCGAAGATTGCTCCTCGGGTCATTTATTTATTTTAATAATTCAAGCATGGCGGCATAGGTGATGTCTTCTGCCTGCGGCAAAGTTTCGTGTGCATAATCGGGATAGATTTTGTGCACTTTTTCGGAAACGATGCGGTTAAAAGCGGCAAACTGCGTTGAAGGCGGGCAGATATTATCGAGCAGACCTGTGAACATGATGACTTTTCCCTTGATGCGGTGTGCAATATTTTTCAGGTCAATATAGCCAAGAAGCTCAAAAAATCTGTCTTCGTTTTCGTGCCTCGGGTCAAAGCGGCGGAAATATTGGCGCATATCGCGGTAAGCATCGAGGTCAAGATCCATTTCCCAGACGCGTTTATAGTCGCAGAGGAAAGGATACTGCGGTGCGGCAACTTTGACCTGCGGAACAAGCGAAGCACAGGCAAGCGTCAGAGCACCACCTTGGGATCCACCTTTTGCGGCAAGTTTTTCGCCGTCAACTTCGGGGAAAGTGGAAACGACTCTTGCCAGCATGGCTGTATCTAGGAAAACATCGCGGAACATCAGCATATTCGGATCATCGTTTTCGATGCCGCGGACGATATGCCCGTCAAGCGTATTGCCAAGGTGACCGCCGGTATCCTGCGATTTACCGCCCTGACCACGGCAATCCATTGCGGCAATGCAGAAGCCGGATGCTGCATAGGCGAGGTGTGTTGTCCAATCGCCGCTGTTGCCGGTATAGCCATGGAACTGCAGAATGGTCGGGTGTTTACCGGGGCTGTTTTTCGGGCGCATATATTTGGCATAGATGCGTGCGCCTTTTGTTCCCGTAAACCAAAGGTCAAAACATTCGACACCGGGTGCGGAAAATTTTGCAGGGATCAGCTCGATCTGCGGGTCAACGCTGTTCATTTCTTTCAGTGCTTTATCCCAGAATTCGTCAATATCGGCAGGACAGGGATTGATACCAAGATAGCGCTCAAGCTCGGCTAAGGGTTTATCTAATACAGGCATGGTTTCACCTCGGGAAAATGTTATCTGCAACCATTATATAACAGTTTTTTGCCGAAATAAAGAAAGAATCTTCCCTATTGGCGATAAAAATGCTATGATGTTGTTACAAGATCGATACAACCGAAGGATGGTGTGATATGTCCGGCATAGAATACAGAAAAAATCTGCCGATCAAAGTGGAAACGGATGTCTTTATCGCAGGCGGTGGTCCTGCGGGTGTTGCTGCTGCGGTTTCCTGTGCAAAAATGGGTGCAAAAGTCTTTCTGGCAGAGGCTTCGGGCACTTTTGGCGGCATGGGGACTTTGGGTCTTGTTCCCGAGCTCATGAATTTTGATGATGGAGAGCATTTCCTTGCGGAAGGTTTTGGGAGAAAAATCCACAAAACACTTTTTGGCGAAGAAAAAGAGCTTTCGAGGAAAACTTATGTCGTGAAAGTTGAGGAAGTCAAGCGCCTTTATGATAAGCTGATGCAGGAAAGCGGTGCGGAATTCTCCTTTTTTACGAACCTCATCGATGTCGTCAAAAGTGACGAAGAAACGATCGAATATGCCGTACTTTCGGCAAAGAGCGGTATTTTTGCGGTCAAAGCAAAAATCTATATCGACTGCACAGGCGACGGAGATCTGTCAAATCTTGCCGGTGCGGAGTGCATCCTCGGTGCAGATGGAAAAACGATGCCGGCAACACTGCCGAGTATGTGGGCAAATGTTGACTTTTCCAAAAAAGGCGGCAGAGATGACCGTATGCTGAAAAAAGCGATCGATGACGGCATTTTCAGCCTTGAAGATGAGCTTCTTCCCGGAATTTTTGCCATCGACAGCGAAAAAGGCCTCGGCGGAGGAAATGTCGGCCATGTTTTCGGCGTAGACCCGACGGATGAACGTTCGCTTACAAAAGCCATGCTTTGGGGAAGGCAGAGCCTTACCGAATACGAAAAATATTATAAAGAATATCTGACCGGCTTTGAAGATATGATCCTCTGCAATACGGCAAATGTTCTGGGCGTTCGTGAATCGAGGCGTGTTATGGGCGATTATGTCATGTCGAGAAAAGATTACGAAACCTGTGCCGTTTTTGCGGATGAGATCGGGCGCTATTCCTATCCGCTCGATATTCATATCGAATCGCCGGACAGAAAAGCCTATGAAAATTTCCTGGGGCTGATCGCCATCAAACACGGAAAAGGTCAGAGCTACGGCATTCCTTACCGTGCATTGACGCCGAAGGGACTTAAAAACCTTCTTGTCGCCGGCAAATGCATCAGCGCAGAAAGAGCCATGCAGGCATCTGTCCGCGTGACACCAGGCTGTTATATTACAGGTCAGGCTGCAGGCATTGCGGCAGCTTTGACGGCAGAATCGGGTGACGTCCGCAAAATTGATATAGCGGTTCTGCAGGAAAAAATCAGGACAGCAGGCGAAAGACTCGGATGATGAAAGGCGGCTTCATGCCGCCTTTTTCGTTAAATGTTTTAAAAGTACCGCTTTACTTGTGCAGGTGTTCATTTTATAATGAAATTATTAAAGCAAAAACGCATATCAGACCGACTTTTGATATGTTGAAATTTGCGGATGATCCGCGCGCGCTCGTTCGTGCGGATGCGCTGAAAGTATTTTATAAATCAGGAAAACAGGAGCGTTTTTTGAAGAAAATGAATTGTACAGCGGAGATTGCGGCATAAAGGGAGTTTTGTGCCAAAATATTTCTGCATGAAACTCCCGATATTGCAAAAAAACAATCATCCGGAGGAAAAATGAACAAAAAAGATTATATCATTCGCTGTGAGCGAAAAGAAGACCAAAGAGAAGTCGAAAACCTTGTTCGGGAAGCGTTCTGGAATGTCTATCAGCCGGGATGCAATGAACCTTACCTTTTGCATCAGCTGAGGAGTGACCCGGCTTTTATATCGGAACTGGATTTTGTCATGGGAAAAGACGGCAGGATCATCGGGCAGAATGTTTTTGTGCGTGCGCTGATCAAAGCCGATGACGGCAGGCTGATCCCGATCATGACAATGGGACCGATCTCTATTGCGCCCGAATATAAACGGCAGGGCTATGGGAAAATACTCCTTGCCCATTCGCTTGAAAAAGCAAAAGAAATGGGCTGCGGTGCGGTTTGCATCGAAGGGAACATCCTTTTTTACCGGCATGGCGGTTTCCGCTATGGCAGGGATTTCGGGCTGCGCTATTGGGAAGTGCCGGAAGGCATGGACGATTCCTTCTTTCTCACGGCAGAGCTGATCCCCGGTTATCTTGACGGGATCACAGGCATTTACAAACCGCCGATGGCGTATTTCATCAGCGAAGAAGAAGCGGAGGAATATGACAAAACTTTCCCCGAAAAAGTCAAACTGAAGCTGCCCGGTCAGCTTGTATAAAGGATAAAGAAGGACGATGGATATCGTCCTTTTTTGTTTTTGGCAGGTTCAGCTTTGTTGAAAATGATTGAAATATAACATTATAGATGTTATTATAAATGTAAGCCCTATTAAAAGGAGAATATCAAATGCAGACCCCTAAAATCGGTATCAGACCTGTTATCGACGGGCGCAGACCTGCCGGTGTAGAAGAAAAAGCCTGGGAAATGGCAAGACTTGCAAAAGAACTTATTGAAAGCAGCCTCCGCTATATGGATGGCACACCCGTGGAATGTGTGGTTTCGCCCGTACTGATCGGCGGTTCGAGAGAAGCAGCGATCTGTGCGGAAGCTTTTTCGACAGAGAATGTCTGTGCAACTCTTTCGGTAACACCCTGTTGGTGCTTCGGCAGTGAAACGATGGATATGAACCCGATGACGATCAAGGCTGTCTGGGGCTTTAATGCAACGGGTAGACCCGGCGCAGTCTATCTGGCGGCGGTCATGGCGGCGCATGCACAGATGAAGCTCCCGGCATTCTCCATTTACGGCGCAGATGTACAGGATGAAACAGACGATTTCATCACCGAAGATGTAAAGGAAAAGATCCTTCAGTTTGCAAAATGTGCTATTGCTGTTGGCGAAATGCGCGGCAAGTGCTATGTCAATATCGGTGCGGTTTCGATGGGCATCGCAGGCTCGATCTGTGACCCGGAATTCTTCCGCAGTTACCTCGGCATCCGCAGCGAATGGGTCGATATGACAGAAGTTCTCCGACGTATTCGTGATGAAATCTATGATGTGGAAGAATACGAACGTGCGCTTTCATGGATCAAGGAAAACTGCAGGGAAGGCTGGGATATGAACCCCGAACCGCATACGCCCGAACAGAAAGCAAAGGAATGGGAGACCATCGCCAAACTGACGCTCATCTGCCGTGATATCATGCTCGGCAACCCGAATCTGACAGAAAAGGGATACATTGAGGAAGGTCATGGCAGAAACGCTATTGCAGCCGGCTTCCAGGGGCAGCGTATGTGGTCCGACTGGCAGGCAAATGCAGACTTTACCGAAGCTATTTTAAACACGCCCTTTGACTGGAACGGCATCCGCCCGAGCATCACTTTTGCCACGGAAAACGATACGTTAAATGCGGTTTCGATGCTCTTCTCGAACCTGATCACACGCCAGTCCAGTGCCTTTGCGGATGTCCGCACATTCTGGAGTCCGGATGCGATCGAACGCGTCACCGGGAAGCGCCCGACAGGTTATGCCAAAGACGGTATCATCCACCTCATCAACTCCGGTTCGGCGGCACTCGATGCAAGCGGCGTCTGCAAAAATGAAAAGGGCGAAGCTGTCATGAAGAAATGGTGGGATATGACGCAGGAAGATGTACAGGCCTGCCTCGACGCAACGGAATGGTGCCCGGCAGATCTCGTCTCCTTCAACGGCGGCGGCTTCTCTTCCCACTTCGTCACCGATGCGGAAATGCCCGTGACGATGCTTCGCGTTAACCTCGTCGCGGGGCTTGGCCCGGTCCTGCAGATCGCAGAAGGCTATACCTGTGTTCTTGAAAAAGATATGCATGATCTGTTGGAACAGCGCACCAACCCGACATGGCCGACGACATGGTTTGCTCCGAGGCTGACGGGCGAAGGCGCTTTCCGCGATGTCTATTCCGTCATGGCAAACTGGGGCGCAAACCACGGCTGCTTCACCTATGGGCATATCGGTAAGGATCTCATTACACTGGCTTCCATGCTTCGCATCCCGGTTGCGATGCACAACGTCCCCGACAAGGATGTTTACAGACCGCATGTATGGGCGGCATTCGGAACAAAAGACCTCGAAAGCGCAGATTACCGTGCCTGCGAAGTTTACGGTCCGCTTTACAGATAAGGAATCAACAGAAAAACAGCATGCTCTATTTTGGGGTGTGCTGTTTTTTGTTTATCAGATAAATGTAAAATTTTGGAAATAAAAGAGGGTTTTTGGGTATCGGCGGCGAATAGTAAAGTATAAGGAAGAAAAACGGAGGTAAACATGAAGAAAATAATCACTCTGCTTTTAGCTTTTATGCTGGTCTTTTCTCTCATTGCCTGCAGGGAAGAAGTGCAGGTTCCCGAACCGACACCTGAACCAACGCCCGAACCGACCGTGTTATATATCAAAGACAATCGTGGTGTAGTACCTGATATGGTTAACTTTATAACAGCCCCTGCTGTGTGGGAATGTGAAAAATTTAAAGAATATATCCTGGAAGATGACAGCTATGCAGATTATCACTTCAGTTTTTATATCCGCCTCTATGGCAGCAGATTGGTAGCATCCAAAAAAGCAAAGCAGGAGGAAGTTGATCGTCTTATTGGGCTTGGCTACAATGTGTGGCTTGATGAGGAAGGCGTCGTCCGAGGGATCGCAAGCCATGAACAGCTGAAAAACTTCCCCTATGTTGAAAGATTTGGCTATGAGATCGGCTTGAGCAAAAAGTAATCTTATATTAGTAAAAATGCTTAACAACAAAAAACATCCGCTTTTTTCGTGCGGATGTTTTGCTTTTTTAATCTTCCTTGATCCTCAGTTTTTCCATTGCTTCCCTGTCGGGTCTGATGGAAAGGGTTTTGTTGTGTTCAAAAAGCACCATGCCGGGTTTTGCACCATTGGGCTTCCAGACGTTTTTGCGTTCGGTGTAGTCGATATCCACTCTGCCCGAAGCAGCGCCTTTGCTGTTGCAGGCGGCAATGTTGCAGGCTTCGGCGATCGCTTCCGCGGAAACGGTCTTCCCTTCGGTGAAAATAATGACGTGTGAACCGGGAATGTTTTTGGAATGCAGCCAGATATCGCTTCCCGAAGCGGCGCGCATAGTGAGTGCATCGTTCTGCCTGCTGTTTCTGCCGGCTAAAATGAGGAAACCATCCGAAGAACGGAATCGCATCGGCGAAGATAAGGGGTCACGAAGTTTGACTTTTTCCTTTTTGTTTTCGGTAATGTAACCCTGTTTTATCAGCTCTGCACGGATATCCTGCGCATCATCCATCGTTTTGGCGGCACTCAGATCATAGCTCAAGGCTTCCAGATAATCGCGCTCTGCCTCAAGCTTTGTGATCATATCTTCCGCAAGACCTTCGGCGGTTTTGAGCTTTCCGTAGCGCTTGTAATAGCGCTGTGCATTGACGGAAGGTGCAAATTTCGGGTCAAGCGGGATCTTGATCATCGCATCGGTATAGTAATTATAGACTTCTGCCTGTGCAGCGCCTCGCTTGATGTTGTAGAGGTTTGCCGTCAGAAGTTCGCCTTTGATGCGGATCTCTTCGGCATCTTCTGCGGAGATCAGGATATCATACTGCGTTTTAAGCTTCTTTTCGACATTTGTCAGGTTCTTTTTGATGATCTGCTGCTGCCAGCTGCGTTCGCGTTCGAGGATGCGCGCTGTATCCCTGAGTGAATAATAGGCATCGACGCAGTCGTTGACGCTTTCATAAGTCGTTCTCTTCGCAAGTCTGCGTTCATCAAGCGGCAGCGACGAAAAATAGACGGGAAAATTATTTTCATCGGAATCGATGCAGGGTTCGGGCGAATATACGCTTTTTTCCACAAAGTTTTTCGCGGCTTCGGCGGCTTTTTTTGCGGAAAGAGGCTCGTTTTCATCGATGTTTTTTAAGATCTCCCTTGCAGCGGCAGGGTAAAGACCGGCAAAACTGCCCACAAGTGCTTTGCTCATGGAAAGCCCGTTTGCAATGGATTTTTCAAGAACAGCGGAGGCTTCTTCCGTTTCGAGGGTCAGGATATTTTCCTTGCCCAAAGGCGGCAGCTTATAGCGGACACCGGGCAAAACCTGCCTGATGCTCGAAACATCCGGCGGAATGCGCTTGATACTGTCCAAAATCAGCCCGTTTTCCGCAACAAGAATAAGGTTGCTGTGCCTGCCCATCATTTCGCAGACGAGCGTAAACAGCGAAGGATTGCCGAGTTCGTCTTTCGCTTCGATCTTGAAACTCAGGATGCGCTCGAGGCTTTCCTGTTCGACTGCCATGATGCGCCCGTTTAAGATATATTTGCGCAGGAGCATACAGAAATTCGGCGCTTTATCCGGATTTGCCTTCTGCAATCCGGTCAGATTGACTCTGCAGCGTTCGCCCGAAGCGGAAAAAAGAAGTCTTTCCCTTGTCGAAAGGAGAAAGACGACTTCATCGCCTTCCGGCTGATATATGCGGGAAATGCGTGTCCCCGCAACGGATTTTTCAAGCTCGCCTTTGAGTGCGGCAAGCGTAATGCCATCTATCAACATAAAATGAAACCCTGTTTATTTGCGTTTTTTGCCGGAGCCTTTGGGAGCTGTAATGAGAAACTGCAGAATCACACCGAGAATACCGACAACACTGAGCGAAATGAGGAAGACCGTCGGGAAATGCGTCAGCATTTCAAGAACGGCGCTGCCGTAGCTGGAAAATGCTGCACTGCCTGCGCGGTAAATGCCGATCAGCGATTCAAAGCCGATGGTCAGCAGCATGAAATTGCAGACCGCAAAGAATGCACCGACGAAAGAGGTCGAAAGGATCGATAAAAACCGGCGATAAATGATCGAAAGAACGCCAAGAACTGCGCCCGAAAGCAGGATGATCGCAATGCCGTACCATGCGGTGAGGCTCTTGGCAAAGAAGGAAAGCACCGCAACGGAGATCATGCAGCCAAAGCAGAACCCGAAGAGGAAATGCCTGCAGGATGCGAAATAAAAGGCGCAGACAGCAAGAATTGCCGCAGAAATAAAGGAAAAAAGCGATGCCATGAGGAAGGACATTTTCGGCGTTAACATGGCAAGCCCGATAAGCGAAAGAAGCAGGAAAGTGCCTGCGGTCGTCAGCGAACGGAAGCGTTTTTCACCCATATAGGCGAGCATGATGCCGAGCCCGATCGAAGCTAAAATATATATCATCAGTAAACTGAACATAATCGTTCCTCCAAATGTGTTTTTTTCATTATATCATATTGCGCTCATTTTCGCTTGGATAATTTGTGAATAATACGGGCGCTTTGCGGGAAAAACATGAAATAAGAATACTTTCGGAAAGGAATGACGATGGAGCAAGGTCAGAACAGGAAAAAAGAGGCGTTTTTTGGGCTTGCCATTGGCCTGATCAATGGATTTTTCGGCTCCGGCGGAGGCATTGCTGCAGTGTATTTTTTGAAACAGCTCGGCTTTGAAGGCAAAACCGCACATGCAAATTCGCTGCTGCTCATTTTGCCGCTTTCGGTCATAGCTGCCGGCATCTATTTTTTCGGCAGAAAGGCAATGCCCGGTCATGAGCTTTTATATTTGGTTATGGGCGCTTTGCCTGGTGCATATTTTGGCGGAAAACTGCTCGGAAAAATAAAAAACAATGCTCTGGAATTTCTGTTTTCGCTATTGATACTGGCTTCGGGCGTCTTTATGCTGCTCTCATGATGATCTTTTATGTTTTGGCAGGACTTGTTTTTGGTCTGATCGGTTCGATGGGCTTAGGCGGAGGCGTTATTCTTATCCCGATATTGACGCTTCTTTTTTCGCTTCCGCAGCATGCTGCACAGGCTGCAAACCTCATTACTTATCTGCCAATGGCGGCTTTTGCCCTTTTTCTGCACGGGAAAAACGGACAGCTCCGTTTAAAGCGCATTTTATTTATGCTGCCTTTCGGGCTTTTGGGCGGTGCTTTGGGTGCATATCTGGCGGCGATCACGGAAGCCGATTTTCTGCGGAAAATTTTTGGCGGCTTTCTGATTTTTACGGCGCTTAACCAGTTTTTGCACAGCCGAAGGAACAGGAAAGCCTGATTTTGCATATGGATATGATGATGAAAAAGTTGATCCGTCTGTATGTGGCTGATGCGGAAGAAAAAGAATTTCTCATCAAAAACGAAAAAGAGCTTTTTGCGGTGTGCGATCTCCTTGCGGAGGATGCGGTCAAACGTGAATTTGCAAAGCCTGTCCGCCGTTTTTTAAACACAAACGTGAAAGATACGGCAATACGGCAAGGCGTTTTTGCGGAAACGATGCGGCTGCTTATGGAAAACCGATTGCTGAAACTGCGCATTTCCGGCATTTTTGCGGCATATATTTTGGAAAAAGAAGATGAAGGCATTTGTGAACTGGAAGCGATGGCTTTGGTGCGTTTCCGGATGAAGCGGCTTTTAAAAAAAGCAGAAGAAACGGCAGAGATCATCTATGCGGCAATGCAGCAGAAAAAAAGGGAAGAGCGTTTTGCCCAGCTTGCGGCGAGATATGTCGATGAAGCCGAACCAGGCTGCAGAGAAGTGGTGCTTTTGCTTGCGGAAGAAGAGATCTCTTTATATTGCGGAAGCGTCAAAAAGCTCTGCATCTATGCCGATATTCCCGGTCTTTATGCGGAGGAGATATGTCTTTCCTGCCTCTTGCAATTAATGCCGAAAAAGCTTATGATAAAAGGCGCAGGACATGAGGCATTTGTGCGGCTTGTTGCGAAAATATTCGGGAAACGGGCGCATATTCTTTAAAAATGGCTTGACACTGCATAAACTTAGTGTTAGAATACACGGGTATGAAGAAGAAACTGTCCGTTTCTCACCTGCCGGCGATAAAGTCAGGCATGGTTAAGGGTTTTCCCTTTTGCTTAAACAAGAGCATTACTGCGGGCAGTTGCGTCCGCAGTTTTTTATTTGCGGCAATTTGAAAGGTTTTGGGAACAGGTTTGCCGGGCAGGAAAATGCCGGCGAAATAGTAAGGAGGCGTTCCACCATAGCAGCTAACAACGAACCACTTGTCAACGAAAACATCACAGCCAAAGAAGTACGACTGATCAATGAAAACGGCGATCAGGTCGGCATCGTTGCGATCGATGTCGCTCTCAGAATGGCAGAAGAAGCCGGGTATGACTTGGTCAATATTTCCCCGAAAGCTGATCCGCCGGTATGCCGTATCATGGACTATGGCAAGTATAGATTCGAACAGGGCAAGAAGCAGAAAGAAGCCCGCAAGAACCAGAAAACGACCGAGATCAAAGAAATGAGACTTTCCCCGATGATCGATGTCCACGACCTCGAAGTCAAGGCGAAAAACGTTTCCAAGTTCCTCGAAGCAGGCGATAAGGTCAAAGTCAGCGTCAGGTTCCGCGGCAGGCAGCTCAGCCACACGAGCATAGGTAAAGAAGTTATGGATTCTTTCGTTGCAATGATCGATAACTGTGTCGTCGAAAGAGATGCACGCATGGACGGAAGAAACATGATTATGATATTAGCACCAAAGAATTAATAAGGAGGGCAGTATAATGCCGAAACTTAAGACACGCCGTGCTACGGCAAAGAGAATCCGCATTACCGGCAGCGGTCAGATCAAGAGATACAG
Organism: Clostridiales bacterium; assembly: GCA_015056045.1. Taxonomy (GTDB): domain Bacteria; phylum Bacillota; class Clostridia; order Christensenellales; family Christensenellaceae; genus SIG371. Next base: position 17,328 of record SVGZ01000022.1, read on the forward strand.
AAACAACAAGAGACACCTGCTCAATAACGGAAGAAAGACCTCGAAGAGAAAGAGACATCTCCGCAAGGCTACATACATTGGCGAAACAACAAAGACCGCTAAGAACATTAAGAAACTTATGCCCTATGCATAAGCAGTGAGGAGGCAGATCTACCATGGCAAGAATTAAGAGAGCAGTAAACGCACATAAGAAGCGCAGAAAAATATTTAAACTCGCAAAAGGTTACTTCGGAGCGAAGTCCAAGCAGTACCGTACAGCCAAACAGGCTGTTATGAGAAGCCAGCAGTATGCATTCGTCGGCAGAAAACAGAAGAAACGCGACATGAGAGCACTCTGGATCACCAGAATCAATGCAGCTGCAAGACTGAACGGAACAACATATTCCAAGCTCATGAACGGCCTCAAAAAAGCTAACATCGATGTCAACAGAAAGGTTCTGGCTGACCTCGCCGTTAACGATCCGGCAGCTTTCACAAAACTTGTAGAAGCAGCTAAATAAGATTAAGGGATCGTTTGATATAGATTTATTTGAAAAAGGGTTTCTTCTGAAACCCTTTTTCCATAGAAGCAAAAGCGGAAGGAATCACGATGAAAGCGGAAAGCATCACAAGCACGAGAAACGAATATATCAAAAAGCTTCGCAAGCTCCAGCAGAAAAAGGAAAGAGAAGCCGAAGGCCTTTTTTTGGCTGAAGGTATCCTCTGCGCAGGGGAAGCCATGCAGTATGCCGATGTTGAGGCGCTTCTTCTGACGGAAAAATATATGGACAGCGATGCGGCAAAAATGGCGGAGGAAAAGAACATCCGCATTCTTCTCGTTTCCGATGCCGTTATGGAAGCCGTTTCTTCCGCAAAAAATCCGCAGGGTGCGCTTGCCGTCGTCAAAAAACAGCAGCAGGACTATAAAAAAGAAGGGCTTATTCTCGTCCTTGAAGATGTTTCCGATCCGCAGAACGTCGGCACAATGATCCGCACTGCAGACGCAATGGGTGCATCGGCGGTTCTTCTTTCAAAAAATGCAGCAGATTGTTATTCGCCTGCCTGTGTCCGTGCGACGATGGGTTCGGTTTTCCATATCCCGATCTTATATCTGGATGATCTTTATGCCGAACTTTCCGCATTGAAAAATGCCGGTATTCCGCTTGTTGCAGGGCATCTCAGGGGAAAGAGCAGCCTGCCCGTTTTAAGCAATGCGGCGATCATGATCGGCAACGAAACACGCGGTCTTTCGGATAAAATTTCGGAAATGGCAGATGTCTTATACCGCATCCCGATGTTCGGCCGTGCGGAAAGCCTCAATGCGGCGATCGCAGCCGGCATCATGATGCAGAAGGCTTCCGAAATGATCTTTGCGGAAAAAATGAACTGAATTAGCCGAAAAAATGAACTGATTTGGCGAAAGAATGCCTTAAAAACAAGTTTTTTTCTTGCATTGAAAAGACCAAAATGGTATAGTTATATTGCTGTGAAAGGGCAAAGTAAGGTTTTTTACGGAATCCCGGCACGATAAAGAGAGGCAGCTCACCGGCTGAAAGGCTTGCCTGTGCGAAAACCCGAAATTTCACCCCGGAGCATCTGTTTTAATGAACAGCGGTTATGCACCGTTATCTGCATATCGGAATGAGGCTGCAGGTTAGCTGCGGCGAAATTCGGGTGGTACCGCGTATGATCCTTCGCCCCGATGTTGGGGAAAAGGATTTTTTTATTTGTAAACAAAACCGTTTTGATACGAAAGGAAAAGGAGACTACAATGGATCAGATCACAGAGATCCTGCAGCAGGCGCTTAGTGAACTGCGCAGCACAGACACACTGGATGCCTTAAAGGAACTGCGTGTCAGAGTCCTCGGCAAAAAGGGCAGCATCTCCACGCTGATGAAAGGCATGGGCAAGCTCGCACCGGAGGAAAGACCCGTCTTCGGACAGAAAGTCAACGAAGCAAGAACAGCTTTTGAAACAGAATTCGAAGCAAAGAAAAATGAACTCGAAAATGCCATCAAAGAGGCAAAACTTGCAAGCGAGAAAATCGACGTTACCCTGCCCACAGGCGCAGTGGAAAAAGGCGTTCTTCACCCGCTGACACAGGTTTACAGGGAAGTCCGCGACGTTTGCATGAAGCTCGGCTTCAACGTTGTTGAAGGCCCCGAAATGGAACTCGATAAATTCAACTTTGAGCTTCTGAACATCCCGAAGGAACACCCCGCAAGAGATATGCAGGATACCTTCTATATCAACCCCGAGATCGTTCTTCGTACGCATACTTCCCCGGTACAGGCAAGAACCATGCTCACAAACAAACCGCCGATCCGCGTAATCTGCCCCGGTAAGGTTTACCGTCAGGACGATGTTGACGCAACGCATTCCCCTGTTTTCAGACAGATCGAAGGCCTCGTCATCGATAAGGGCGTTACCTTTGCAGACCTCCGCGCAATGATCGATACGATCTTAAAGGCGCTTTACGGCGAAGATACACAGACACGTTTCCGTCCGGGATTCTTCCCCTTTACGGAACCTTCCGCAGAAGTTGACGCAACATGCTCCCTCTGCAAAGGCAAAGGCTGCCCCGCTTGCAAAGGCGCAGGCATGATCGAAGTCCTTGGCTGCGGTATGGTCAACCCGAGAGTCCTCGAAATGTGCGGTCTTGACCCCGAAGTATATTCCGGATATGCTTTCGGTCTCGGTCTCGACAGACTTTCCAACATCAAATACGGCGTAACAGACATTCGCCTGAACTATGAAAACGACGTCAGATTCCTGCGTCAGTTCAGATAAGGAGGAGACTTTATGAAAGCGCCATTAAGCTGGATCAAAGATTACGTTGATATCAACGTCGATACAGAAGAATTTGTTAAGCAGATGGGCATGACAGGCAATGCTGTCGAAGGCGTTATCGATGCCGGAAATGGTATGCACGGCGTTCTCGTCGGCAAGATCGAAAAGATCGAAAAGCATCCCGATGCAGATAAGCTCCTTATCTGTCAGGTCAACATCGGCAAAGAAACCGTTCAGATCGTTACAGGTGCATCGAACGTTTTCGAAGGTGCCTATATTCCCGTTGCAACCGATGGTTCGCTTCTTCCCACAGGGCAGGAGATCAAACGCGGCAAGCTTCGCGGTGTTCCGAGCTTCGGTATGATGTGCTCCGGTGAAGAGCTCAACCTCACAGAAGAAGATTATCCGGGTGCAGGCGTCTATGGTATCCTGATCCTTCAGGGTGAGCCCGAACCCGGCAGCGATATTCGTGATATCGTCGGCCTCAATGAAACCGTTATCGATTTCGAAGTCGGTGCAAACAGACCCGACTGTCTCTCTATCCTTGGTATCGCAAAAGAAGCTTCCGCAACATTGCAGCAGCCGATCCGTATTCCTTCCGATAAGGTCGAAAAGGAAACGGGCGATATTTCCGAATATGTTAAAGTAGACGTCGTTGCAGAAGACCTCTGCCCGCGCTACATCGCAAGAGCTCTGAAAAACGTCAAGATCGGTCCTTCCCCGAAGTGGATGCAGGAAAGACTCCGTGCAGCAGGCGTTCGCAGCATCAACAACATCGTTGATATCACGAACTTCGTTATGCTCGAAACGGGTCAGCCCATGCATGCTTTCGATGCAGACTTCCTCCGCGGCAGCCACATCATCGTAAGAAGAGCTGAAGACGGCGAAAAGATCGTCACACTCGACGAAAAAGAAAGAGATCTCGACAGCTCCATGCTGCTCATCACAGATGAAGGCGGCCCGATCGGTGTTGCCGGTGTTATGGGTGCGCTCAATTCCGAGATCAAAGACGATACAAAGACCGTTGTTTTCGAATCCGCGAAATTCACCTATGCCAACATCAGAAAGACAGCAAAGGCTTTAGGTCTCGCAACAGAAGCTTCGATGCGTTTCTCCAAGGGCGTTGACGAAGATAACTGCGAATATGCGATCAACCGTGCCTGTGCATTGGCAGAAATGATGGGTGCTGGTGAAGTTGTCGGCGGCATGATCGACACAAGAAAAGTCAGACCCGAAAAGAAGGTCATCGTTACCACAGCTGAAAAGATCAACGGCAGACTCGGTATGGATATCCCCGAAGATGCGATCGTCAGCTACCTCGAACGCGTATTCATCGAAGTTAAGAGAGAAAACGGCAATCTGATCTGCACGATCCCCTTCTTCCGCGGTGATATCGAAGGTTCTGCAGACTTATCCGAAGAAGTCATCCGTATCCATGGCTATGACAATATCCCGATGGGTCGCGTTACCGGCAGCATTATGGATAGCCTCCCCACGGCAAGAGAACAGTTCAATGATGCGATCAAGGATACGCTCGTTGCAAACGGCTATTATGAAAACATCACCTATTCCTTCACCTCCGAAGCGGCTTTCGATAAGCTCTGCCTGCCCGCAGATCATACACTCAGAAAGGCGATCCGCATCTTAAATCCGCTCGGCGATGATTATGCATATGTTGCAACAACGCTCATCCCCTCGATGCTGACGACCGTTGCAACAAACCTCAACCGCAAATCCGGCGCACTGCACCTCTTTGAAATGAGCAGAGTATTCCTGCCGAAGGCTCTTCCCTTAACAGAGCTTCCCGATGAAAAGCAGACCCTTATCATTGCGGTAACAGGCGGCGATTTCTTTGAACTCAAGGGCATCGTTGAAAAAGTTCTGGCAAGCGTCCGCGCCGTTGGCGAAGATGTCGCTGCAGGCGGAGAATGCTATTTCCATCCCGGCAGAAAAGCACAGCTCTTCCTCAAGGGTGAAGCTGCAGGTGAATTCGGTCAGATCCATCCGGATGTTGCGGAAAACTTCGGCATCCATGAACCTGTCTACATCGCACAGATCAACCTCGACGTTCTTTATGGACACAGAAAGCAGAAGCTCAGCTTTACGCAGATCCCGAAATACCCGGCTGCAGAAAGAGACCTCGCTTTCATCGTTCCGAAGGATACAGAAGCCCGTTCGCTCGTTCGCATCATCAAAAAGAATGGCGGCAAATACCTCGAAAATGTCGAACTCTTCGATATCTTCGAAGGCGCACAGCTTGGCGAAGGCCTGAAATCCATGGCATATTCCCTGCGTTTCCGTTCAATGGAAGGTACGCTTTCCGATGAACAGGTGGGCCCGGCGATCGATAAGATCATCGCTGCCGCAGAAGCTGAACTCGGTGCAAAGCTCCGTTCCTAAAACAAAATATTATAAAAGGCTGCTCCTGTCTGAGCAGCTTTTTTTATGTGGCAAATAAAAAATATTTTTATAAAAATTGCATATTGATGCAAAAGAAAAGCCTGAAAAGCTTAAAATTTATGATGATTTGAAAAAGCGGAGCCATTACAATTTCATTTTGAATTGTTAAAAAGGGTTGACAAATAACATCATGGGGTCTATGCTTAAGATGTTGAAGAAAATTTCAAAGCAAAATATTTCAAAAAAGGACTGAAAACAGTGCAGGCTATCAAAAAGTTTTTTCACTATGATCGTTCGATAGCGTCTTTTGAAGGTGCCGACGGGAAAAAGCTGACGCTTCTTGCGATCATGCTGCCGATCCTCCTCGAATCGCTCCTCCGCAATACGATGGGAACGGTCAATACCTTTATTTTATCGCGCTATTCCGAATCCGCAGCGGCGGCAACGGCAACGGCAACTGAGCTGATGAATATGAAATCGCTCTTTTATACGCTGATCAGTGCCGGCGTCAACATCATCGTCGTACAGAATATCGGCGCAAAGCGTATGAAAGAAGCCGGCGAAGCGGCGAGCCTTTCGATCTCGTTCTGCTTCCTCATCAGCCTCGTTATCGGTATTGTCATGTCGATCTTTGCAGAACCGCTCATGCACATGATGGGTCTTGAAGGGCAGCTTTTATCCGAAGCGACGCAGTATTTCCGCATCGTTTCCGCATTGAATTTCATTTCAACACTGATCACGACTTTTTCGCCGATCACACGTGCCTATGGAAAAACGCATTACAGCCTGATTGTCGTGCTTCTGATGAATGCGCTCAATGCACTTTTTAACTATATCGTCATCTTCAGACCCTTTGAAGTGCCGCTTTACGGCATTACGGGCGTTGCGATCTCGAGAGTTCTGGCGGAGGCGATTGCGCTTATCGTCAATATCGTTCTTGTGGCAAAAATGGGCATCAAATTTGACCTCAAGGCTGCGATTCGCCCGAAGATGGAGCTTTTGAAACAGGTCTTGAAATACGGTATCCCGAGTTCGATCGTACCGCTTTCCTGGTCGCTTTCACAGGTTTTATCGACGAGGATCATGGCAGAAGTCGGCAGTACGGCTCTTATCGCAAAATCTTTCGTCAATTCCTTCCTCAATTATGTTACGCCAATCAGTGCGGCAATGGGGCAGGCTACGGCTCTGATGATCGGCTGGTATATCGGCCGCAGAGAATTTGACAAGGCTTATCGCTTGAATCTGCAGAATGTCAAGATCGGCGTCATGATCAATATCGTCATTTCCTTTATCTTTATCCTGCTTGGCGATACGCTCCTGCGTGGTCTGACGGATAATGAAGAAGTCATTGCGATCGGTAAAGAGGTCGTTTTCCTGAATCTTTTTGTTGCGATCGGCAAGGCGATGAACAATGTTGAGGATAATGCGCTCAGGTCTGCAGGCGACGTCATGTATCAGTCTGTTATCGGTCTTTCCTCCTGCTGGATTTTGGCGGTAGGCTGCTGTTATATCTTCGGCGTTGTTTTGGGCTGGGGATTGGCAGGCTGCTGGATCTCCTTTGCGCTCGATGAACTCGGCAGAGGCTTTGCCTATCTCGTCCGCTGGATCTCGAAAAAATGGCAGACAAAAGGCATCATTAAGGAAAAGACAGCATAGAGTCTCCATTTTAATAAAAAAGCCGGACTGTAAACACGGTCCGGTTTTTCTTTATAAAATATTTTTTGCATCCCTGTACCAATTCGGGATAAAATTCTTAAAATCGTCATACCAGAAAAGCACATCGTCCGCCTGTTTTTTCATAATATCGATCTGTTTTTCGCCGAAAGGAATTGCCCAAGGTAGAGAAGAAAGGGTATTGTTTGCGATATAGAGTGCGAGCAGACGCCAGAATTCTTCGGGAATCTCTTTTTCAAAATAGCCATTGACCATGCCGGCGGCAAAAGACGGATTTGCGGCAATACACCAGACGATGCGGTTGAATTCTTCCCAAGGATCACCGCTGTCGCAGCGGTCAAAATCGATGATATAAAGCTGCCCGTTTTTCCCGATCATCATATTGCCTGTGTGATAATCGCCATGCTGAAAAGATGACGGACGGTTTTTGATCAGATGCCGGTTTTCCGCAATGAAACGCAGAAACAGCGTATCTTTTTCATAGCGCAAAGGGCAGTTTTCATATAAAGCGAGCTTGCGGTCGATCTTGCGGCTGAAATATTCTTCCCAAGGCGGTGTGTTTTCTTCTGCGGGCAGGCTATGCAGTTTTTTCAGCATTTTCCCCGATTCGATGCCATAGCGGTATGCTTCTTTAGCATTGCATTTCCCGAGGAAATTTTCTGCATCTTCGCCTTCGATGAAGCTCTCGATGCTGTAAATACAGTCATCCTGTTCATAAATTTCGATCGGTTCGGGCATGGAAATCCCCAAAGCAAAACATTTTTTCATGTTGTCAAAAGTGCGGTAAGCCTGTTCCTTTTTCTCTTTTCTGATGACGCGCAAAAGGTAAACTTCGCCATCTGCGGTCTCTGCGCGGAATTTTTTATCGCCTGACCAGCCTTTTTCAATGGGCGTTTTTTTGATGAACTGCATTTTCTCACCTCGCATTTCCGGTTTGTTTTGTCATGATAGCAAAATGCACAGCTTACCGCAAGTGTTTTGTGAAATATATGGGAAAATTGACAAAAAAGATTTGCTTGTGCGGTCTGTTTTGATATAATTTAAGCATCAGGAATGATCACATAGAAAAAGATAAGGGGATCAGAACATGAGAGAAACGATTTGGCTCAAAGACGGATTTCTTTTTATAAAGGAAAACGGTGAAAAAATAGCGGGACAGGATCCGCAGATCGATACATCTGCGTGGGAAAATGTCCGTATTCCGCATGACTGGGCGATCGGTCACGATTTCAAGCCCGATAATGACCCGAAACAGGTCGAAAAAGTAAACGAAGACGGCAGCAAAACACTCGTTACGCAGTATGGCAATACAGGCGCACTCCCGACGGTCGGCAGAGGATGGTACAGAAAACCGCTTTTCTTTGGAAAAGAGCTCGAGGGCAAACGCATTTTCCTCGAATTTGACGGCATCATGTGGCGAAGTGAGATCTATCTCAACGGCAATCTTGCCGGGAAAAATCACTTCGGCTATATGTCTTTTGAAGTGGAGATCACGGAATTTGTCAGATTCGGCGAAGAAAATATACTGGAGATTTTGGCAGAAGTTGATCCCGATTGTTCGCGTTGGTACAGCGGTGCCGGCATCTTCCGCAATATCCGCCTTGTCATCAAGGAAGCTGCACACATCAAATACAGCGGCATCCATGTGAAAACGCCTTTTGTTTCGGATGAAAAAGCGACCCTGACAGCTGTTGTTTCCACGGAAGGAAACGTAGATCGGATCATCAATACCGTTATTTCTCCGAACGGTGAAAATCTTGGCGAATTTGCTGCAGGCGAAATGAAGGAAATTGCATCACCGCAGCTCTGGAGCCCTGAAAATCCGCGTCTCTATTCGGTGATAACACACGTTTATTCTGAAGGAAAACTTGCAGATGAAGTCGAAACAAAGATCGGCTTCCGCTATTTCTCCTATGATGAAAACGAGGGTTTTACGTTCAATGGCAAAAAGACCGTTTTCAAAGGTGTTTGCCAGCACCATGACCTCGGTATTCTTGGCGCTGCGGTTGAGGAAAGTGCACTTCGCCGTCAGCTGCAGATCTTAAAAAATATGGGCTGCAATGCAATCCGCACATCGCATAATCCGCCGACACCGGAATTGCTTTCCCTTTGCGATGAAATGGGCTTCTTTGTCATGGATGAACTCTTTGACGAATGGACATTGCCGAAAGTCAAAAACGGCTATTCCAAATATTTCGGCGAACACGCTGCGGATGATGCAAGAAAATTCATTCGCCGCGACAGAAACCATCCTTCGATCGTGATCTGGAGCATCGGCAACGAAATTCCCGAACAGGTCGATAAAAAATATAAATATATCGCAGAGTTTTTACGCAGTATCGTCCGCTCCGAAGATGATACAAGACCCGTTACGATGGCTTTTGACAGACCCGAATCGCACGAAAACGGCATGACGGATGTTGTCGATATTGTCGGTCTTAACTATAAACCGCATCTCTATGAACCATGGCATGAATGGCACCCGGCATATAAGCTTTACGGCAGCGAAACGGCTTCCTGCATTTCCTCAAGAGGTGAATTTATTCTGCCGATGGCGGTCGAACACCCCGTTATGCAGAATGATGATCTGACGGTCAATTCCTATGACCTCACTTCGCCCGCGTGGTCGCAGCATCCGGATCTTGAATTTGCCGCACAGGATGATAACCCCAATGTATTCGGCGAATTTGTCTGGACGGGCTTTGACTATATTGGCGAACCGACGCCTTATAACGATAAATGGCCGGCAAGAAGTTCCTATTTCGGCATCGTAGACCTTTGCGGTATGCCCAAGAGCAGATATTACCTCTATAAGAGCCGTTGGTCAGGGGAAAATGTCCTGCATATTTCTCCGCATTGGAATTGGGAAGGCTATGAAGGCAAGGAAATCCCCGTACAGCTTTACACCAATTTTGAAACGGTGGAACTTTTCCTGAATGGAAAATCCCTCGGTAAACGCAGTAAAAACGCAGCGGATGAACTCGGCCGTTACCGCATTATCTGGCAGGTTCCGTATGAAGCCGGTGAAATCCGTGCGGTTGCTTTTGATAAAGACGGCAATGCCGCAATGGAAGCGAAAGTCGTCACCGCAAAAGAACCAAAACAGCTCAAGCTGTTCTGCGATGGAGCGGATTTCTATGAAGAACTCATGAAAAAGGATGCGGTTTATACGGCAAAACGCGGCGATATCCTCTTTGTTTATGCGGCGATCGTCGATGAAGACGGCAATATTTGCCCGAAAGCAGCGGAAGAAGTTGAGCTGATCGGCTGCCCGAAATTGCAGTATATCGGCAGCTCCAACGGTGACCCGAGAGAAACGCTTGGCTTTGCGGTTCCGAAGAGAAAGACCTATAACGGTTTTGCCGCCTATGCTTTCCGCATCAGCGAAGAAGCCGGTGAAACTGTCCGTGTGACGGGAAAAATGGTCGATTTCGAAACATCGATCCGTATTCAGATCAAATAATATATCTTTTGCAGTAAAGGGCGGTTTATCTGCCCTTTTTCTTTTAAAAAAAGGATTGAGAAATCGGAAAATGAGCGGTAAACTATAGAAAAACAAAAACAGGTGATGAAATGAAAAAGATAACAGCCTTATTGCTTGCGATAGTTCTGATGTGTGGTTTTTCCTGCGGTAAAAAAGAGCCTGCGGAAAGTGCTTTGCCCTCGGAAATTGCGGAAAGCATCCCGACAGAAACACCCGAACCGACACCTGAACCGACACCAACGCCCGAGCCGATTTTGGCACCGAATGCCGGAATCGAGCTTTACAAAGAAGGCAAAACAGAAGAAGCGATGGAAGCCTGGGCTAAAATTGCCAAGCGTGACGTCATCGGAGCCGGTATGCTGCACAGCGTTGCTCTGAAAACGGACGGAACTGTCGAAGGCGTTGGCTTTAACGGACATGGACAGCTGAATTTTGCGGATTGGACAGATATTATCGCGATCTCCGCCGGAACTTACCATACAGCTGGCTTGAAAGCGGATGGAACAGTTGTCGTCAGCACACCCGATGGCGGTATGACCAATTATGGCCATGAAGAAACGGAAGAATGGCAGGATATGGTTGCCGTTCATGCCGGTTATTGCCATACGGTCGGTCTCAAGGCAGATGGAACTGTCGTTGTCGCCGGTCTTTTGAATCGGGATAAATATGATCTTTCGGAATTCACGGATATTATTGATATTTCGACGGGCAATTCGCATCTGATCGGTCTTAAAGCGGATGGTACAGTCGTTGCCACGGGAAATAATGCGGCAAGTCAGTGTGAAGTTTCCGATTGGACGGATATTGTCGCCATTGCAGCGGGAAATCAGTATTCTGTTGGCTTAAAAGCAGACGGAACGGTTGTCGCAACGGAATTTGTGGATGATATGTTCTTCTATGGGCAAACGGATGTATCGGATTGGACGGATATTATTGCGATCGATGCAGGCTATTCGCATACGATAGGTTTGAAAGCTGACGGAACGATCGTCACGACAAAAGAAACTGCCGGAAACGAATATTATGATGATACGGGCATCACGACAGCGAAGGAAATCACGGATGTTTCTGCGATTGCACTTGGCAGCTATCATCTGGTCGTACTGAAAAATGACGGCACATTTGTTTCGACAAAGATGATCAATATGGAAGACGATCAATATGGACAGGATGATGTTTCGGGAATTTCTTCTGTTATGCCTGCATACCGAAACGAAGTATATATCAGGAAATATTATCTTGCCTGATAAAAAATAGAATGGAAATTGAAAAAAGGTAATATGATGAAAAGAATAATTTCTTTAATGCTTGCGACGTTGTTGATGTTTGGACTTTCCTGCGGTAAAACCGAGCCTGCGGAAAGTGCTTTGCCCTCGGAAATTGCGGAAAGTTTGCCTACGGAAACACCCGAACCGACGCCTGAACCGACACCGACACCTGAACCGGTTTTAGCGCCGAATGCCGGAATTGAACTTTACAAAGAAGGTAAAAAAGAAGAAGCGATGGAAGCTTGGGCAAAAATCGCTGATCGAAATGTGATGGGTTCGGGAATGGCATATACCGCTGCCTTATTGGCGGATGGAACGGTCAAGGACGTTGGTTCCAATGAGATCGGTCAGTTGCACTTCGAAGATTGGACGGATATTATCGCGATTTCCGCAGGGCAATGCCATACGGCAGGTTTAAAAGCGGACGGAACTGTTGTGATCAGTACACCTGTGGGAAGCATGACGGGCTACGGTCATGATAAAGTGGAAGATTGGTATGACATCGTATCGGTCGATGCAGGGCATTGTTATACCGTTGGCCTCAAAGCCGATGGTACTGTGCTTGTCGCGGGCTGGCTTAATCAGGAAAATTATGATCTTTCGGAATTTACGGATATTATCGATGTTTCCACGGGCACTTCCCATATCATCGGTCTTAAAGCAGATGGAACGGTAGTGGCAACGGGACATAACGGGTTAGGGCAATGCGAAGTTTCCGAATGGACGGATATCATCGCCATTGCAGCCGGTGATTCGTATTCGGTTGGCTTAAAAGCGGACGGAACAGTTGTCGCCACGGATTATTCTATCGATCCGTTGTATTATTGCCAGACAGAGGTTACGGATTGGACGGATATTGTGGCGATCGATGCAAGTTATAAGCATACGGTTGGTCTTCGTTCGGATGGTACGCTGATCGTAACAAAGGATACAACGAATAATCCGAACTATTATGATACCGGTGTCACCACTGCCGAAGAGTTGAAGGATGTCATTGCTTTTGAGGTCGGAAGCCATAATCTTCTTTATATCACAAAAGACGGGACATTCGGTTCGACGGAAATGGTCAATATGAAGTATGAAGACTGTGATCAGGATCAGGTTGAAGGAATCACAGGCGTGATGCAGCCGTATGATCATGTGGAAATGATAAGGAAATACTATCTTCAATAATAGGCATTGAGGCAGATAAAAAGGGCTCTATTTGGGGCTCTTTTTGCTTCTGAAAATTTTTTCTGAAAAATTTTGAAAAAAGTGTTGACAAAGAAATATAGATTTGGTATATTAAATGAGCACTCGGGAACGGGCGAGAACGTTGGGAATTAAATAGCGCCAAAGAGAAGAAGAAATCAAAAAGAAGAAGCAAAGATTTAGCAAGCAAAGAAAAGAGCCTGAGTCGAACTTTTAATTAAGGAATAAAGATGGACGAAAGTTCATTTAAGATTTTTAAAATAAGAGTTTGATCCTGGCTCAGGACGAACGCTGGCGGCGTGCTTAACACATGCAAGTCGAACGGAGTTAATTGGCTTCGGCTGATTAACTTAGTGGCGGACGGGTGAGTAACACGTGAGCAACCTGCCCATAACAGGGGAATAGCAGTTGGAAACGACTGATAATACCGCATAAGACCACGGAACCGC
>SVGZ01000023.1 GCA_015056045.1 Clostridiales bacterium
ATGTGTTAAGCACGCCGCCAGCGTTCGTCCTGAGCCAGGATCAAACTCTTATTTTAAAAATCTTCAAAAGTGATTGCTCACTCTTTATTCCTTAATTAAAAGTTCGATTCAGGCTCTTTTCTTTGCTTGCTAAATCTTTGCTTCTTCTTTTTGATTTCTTCTTCTCTTTGGCGCTATTTAATTCCCAACGTTCTCGCCCGTTCCCGAGCGCTCATTTAATATACCAAATTCAGATAAAGGTGTCAAGAATTATTTTTATTTTTTCTTATTTTCATTTTTTGTTCAGATCGTTCATCTTTTTATACAGAATCTCTTGCCTTATGCATACTAATTGTGTTCTACCGAGCTTTAAACACACAAGATATATCCCAAAAACCGAACATTACACAAAACAAATATTTAAAACTTTCCGAAAATCCAAACATTTCCCAAAAATTTTTTTAAAAAAATCTAAAAAATTTTTCGAATTTTCGGTTTTTTTCTGCTTTTTTTCATAAAGCTTGCCGAAAAAACATAAAAATAATTACAAAAAACTGACCGGAGGCATTAAAATTTTTTCAAAATGGCTGCATTAAAGCTCCTGATCCTGCATACGCCGACGGAATGTATGGTACAAATCAACGGTTCAGCTGCAGGCGAAACCGAAAACGGATATATCACACTCACGCTTTTTTCCGGGCGTTTTATGCTTTCGCTGATCCCGATCGAAAACGACGAAGCGCATATCTTCCTGCCGCTTTACCGCATGATCGACCTGCGTGAGATCCCAAAAAACAGCCCCGAGCTGACTTTTTATCATTTCGGCAGCGATACCCTTTACCTTGAGGCAAAACCGCCGCATATCAACCGGGATACGACGCCATATATCATCGCTTCACGAGAGATCCGCAATCGTCAGGCAAACGCCTGCCTTTATTATGACAGAGGAACAAATTTTATCATTGAAGATAACCTCCGCCGCATCCTGTTTTCCTATCCGCTGCCGATCTTGCCGCAGGAAGCGGAAATCCAGACCCATCACTTCAGCGGTCTGCAGCTTTTATCCTGCCATATGAAAACGGAAGAGCAGGAATACCTCCTTCTGCTCTCACTTTCCGGCGAATATCAGGCCCTTTTTTTCGGCAAAATCCTCCGCTTTGAGATCGAGCAAACGAATTTCTGCGTCTATGAAGATATTCGTGACCCGATGGGCATGTGCATCTGCCGCCGTTTTTACCCGATAAACGGCAGCTTCCGCGAAGAATCGACCGAATACACTTCCTATATTTTTAAGGAAAGAACCCTTGCCGCACTTTCGGAAAGCCTTCTTTTATCCGTTCAGCACCGTGCGGAAAGCTATGCCCTGTCTCTCTTATCGCCTTCTTTGCGAAACGATATTGATTTTTCCGCTCTATGCAGCTTTTTCGGGCAATTCGACCGCATTATCGACCTTTTTTCCGGCGAAACGGGCGCACACCTTATCTACCTTTTATATGAAGAGGAAAAAGTCATCCGCCGTTTCCGTTTCCGCGGCTATGACATGATCGAGGACATCGACGAAGACTAAAAAACTTCCCTATTTTATATAAGGAAGTTTTACTTTTTTACATGACTTTTTTAAAAATTCTCTCAATGATCTTTTTGCTTGCAGCACCTTCGTGGAGCTTTTTCCCTTCGCTGTCAAAAAAACAGGGAACATAATAATAATCCATCGCTTCCGCACGCTCGCGTTCGATCTTTTCATCGACAAACTCGATCTCGATTTCCGCAAAAGCCGGATTTTCCTTTATCAGCTCATCCATCCAGGCTCTTGCACGCCTGCAGAACGGGCAGTTTTCCAAAATAAATACGGTCAATTTCTTCATAACTCTTTTCCGATCAGTGAATCACGATAAGCCCGGCAACATCGCCTTCTTCGGCACGTTTTTCGGGGTTGCCTTTTTCCCAGATGCTGCGGAAAGGCAGGCGGCATTTTTCGCCATAGGTGCCAAAGATAACGTCCATACCATTTTCCGTATCTTCATAGCCTGTGAGCGTAAACCAATGCCATGTGATATCCCAGATCAGCCTGCTTTCATGTTCGAGGACAAGGCAGGCAATGGGATAACCTTTGTCTATCCATTCGCGCAGGAAATTTTCCGCTTCTTCATAGCTGCTGTGTTCGGGCAGCTTGGCATATTCGACCTGCATGCCAACCGAAGCGGCATATTCATTATAGCATTCCTCAAAATAATGGATCGAAGGAAGCCCTCTGTATTTCGGGTAAACATATTTGAACATTTCCACCGAAAATTCGGTAAAACCTTCTTTCGAAGTGTAGATCCCGATCGGGGAAAGAGCCTCATATTTCTTATCGATATGACGAAGACATGCCGAAAGCTCAACAGCTACTACTGTCGAACAGCCGCCTCTGCGCATACTATATTCCGGCAGCCAGTTCTGATCTCCGCCGTAATTTCCGTCAATGTTAAGAAATGTGATCTCTTTTGCCATCATGTGTACCCCATAGAATAGATTTTTAAATCCATGAACAGGATTCCTGTATAATTTCCTATTATAACACCATTCGACAATTTTTGATATAAAATTTCTTATTATTATGATGAAAAAAAGACCTTCCATAAAAGAAGGTCTTTCCACTATCATATTTATTCCTGAATTTCGACTTCAACGCGAACCGTCTTTACCGTATAGCGGGAAATGCAGAGCAAAAGCCCGACCATACCCATAAAGATCGCAACAGCCGAACCGCCGTAGCTGATAAAGGGCAAAACAACACCCGTCGGCGGAACACAGCCCGTGCAAACGGCAATGTTGACCAAAACCTGTATCGCAATGATCGCCGTAACGCCCGTTGCCATAAGGCATCCCGTAAGATCCGGTGCTGTCAATGCGATGCGTACACCGCGGTAAATGAGCAGCCCAAAGCCCGCAAGAACGAGCAATGCCCCAAAAAGACCCATTTCCTCAACGATAATCGCAAAGATAAAGTCACTTTCCGAGAAAGGCAGATACATCAGCTTCTGCATCGAGTTGCCCAAGCCTCGCCCAAAAAGACCGCCCGAAGCGATCGAATACAGCGATTGCCTGAGCTGATAGGTCGCTTCAACCGTCGTGTTGAAAGGATCAAGGAAAGCGAGCATTCTGCCGACACGGTAAGGCTCAAGTACGATCAATATGGCCAAACCTGCCACACCGATGAGAACCGTTGCCGCAATGTGCTGCCACTTTGCACCGCCAACGACGACAAGGCAGACAACAAGCAGACAGATACAAATGATCGCACTCATATTCGGCATCAAAAAGATCGGTATGCAAACGAGCAGCAAAAGGCCCATATAGCGCAGGTATCCATACCGCAGGCTCTTGATTCTGCCGGGATCCTGCCCGATCTCACTCGAAATAAAGACGATCAGCGAAAATTTCATGATCTCCGAAGGCTGCACACTGATGCCGACGTTGATCCATCTGGAAGAGCCGTTTTCAGACATACCGAGCCCCGGAATGAATACCGCCCAAAGCAGCAGCCACGAACCGACGAGGATAACATTTCTCCATTTGCTCAGGGTATGGTAATCAAACTGCATGACGACAATAACCGCGCTGAAACCAACGCATGCCGAAAGGATCTGTTTGGAATAAAGCCTTTCCGAAGTGCCGAATTTGATCGCGTTAGTGTAATAGCTCGAGCTATAGACCATGAGAATACCGAAGCATACGAGAGCGATCAGCGTAAACAAAAGGACATAATCCGGCGCATGCCTGATCGCCTTCATATCCTTTTTCTTGCCTCTGCTGAGCTGTTTTGCCGTAAAGATCTGCGGTTCTGCCGTTTCTTTATTTCTGTTTCTTCTTGTTCTTTCCGCCAAGCCTGGTTCCTCTTTTCCGGTCTTTGGGATACTCCCCTATTTTATAATATCATAAACCAATATGCACTATCACTCTTTTTCTGTCTCTTTTTTGCCACATCTTTGTAAATTTTTAATTTTCAATTAAAGAGATTGAGAAGAGGAAGTGTATAGCCTGAAGTCTTAAGTTTTCTTTTGAGATATAGCTCTTTTAGTTCTGTCTGAATAGAAAGGGCCTGAAGTCTTAAGTTTTATTTTGAGAAATAGTTCTTTTAGGCAGCTTAACGCTGCGCGAATATTCAATTAAAGAGATTGAGAAGAGGAAGGATATAACCTGAAGTCTTAAGTTTTCTTTTAAGAGATAGTTCTTTTAGTTCTGTCTGAATAGAAAGAGCCTGAAGTCTTAAGTTTCTTTTGAACACTAATAATGCCTCCCTTGTGTAAAGGGAGGGGAACCGCTTTAGCGGTGGAGGGATTGTTCTTCTCAATAAACTCGCCGAGTTTTTTCGCAGGAAATACTCGCACTCCCTTGTGCAATCAAGTATTTCCTTCGGAAAAACTTGCGGAGATGTTTTTCGCAGAAAAACGGAGGGATTGTTTCCTCTAAATTAAACCTCTATCCCATAGTCTTCATCCATCTTTTACAACTATTTCACCCCAAATCCGCATCTTTACCGCAACTTATCCACAATTCAGACCAAAACTGCGGACAAGTCTTTCCTACACTGTTATTAAATAACTATAAGGAAACCATCATGAGAGAAAACCGCATCCGTATCCGTAAACGCCAGCGCTTAAAAAACGCACTCCTTCTTGCCATTTCTGCCTTGCTGATCGCCCTGGGCTTTCTTGCGCCTTTTTTGAAAAACTGCAAAACCGCCGACACACCTAAACCAAGCAGCACACCTTTCCTCACACACATAGCATTACCCCCCCCCGAAAATTTAACGACTATCTTTAGCCCGACACCGGGACCTACAAGCACGATCCCCGTTTTTGACCCAAAATTCTGCTTTCTTGTGAATTGGGATCATCCGCTGGAAAACACCGAAAGACCTTCTGATCTTGTCGTGACCGGAGAATTTTTCACCGACGAAGTTGCCCTGACGAACCCCGAAATGTCTATCAACCGTTTTGCCGCCGAAGCTGCACGGGAAATGTTTCTTCATGCCGCTGCTTTCGGGCATCGCTATAAGATCGCCAGCGCCTACCGTTCCGTTTCCTATCAGGAACAGCTTTTTGCCGAAGCTCTTGCGGAAAACCCCGATTATGCGAGAGATCCATTTGTAAATCCCGTCCGTGTCGTACCTGCAGCGATGTCTGAACACGCGACCGGTCTTGCGCTCGATATTGTCCTTGAAGATGACTGGAACCGCGATTTTGAAGGCACACCCGAGGCTCTCTGGCTCGAAGAAAATGCTCATCTTTACGGCTTCATCCTCCGCTATCCCAAGGGCAAGGAACACATCACCGGCGTGATTTTTGAACCCTGGCATTTCCGTTTTGTCGGGAAAGATGCCGCCGCTTATATTTATGAAAACGACCTCACCCTCGAAGAATTTTACGATTCAATTAAAACCGGCGGATGAGAGATAGCGTATAACCTGAAGTTGATAGTTTTATTTTGAGAGAACGAATAATGCCTCCCTTGTGTAAAGGGAGGGGAACCGCTTTAGCGGTGGAGGGATTGTTCTTCTCAATAAACTCGCCGAGTTTTTCCGCAGGAAATACTCGCACTCCCTTGTGCAATCAAGTATTGCTTCGCAAAACTTGTCGTATTGCTTCGCAAAACTTGGTCGTCGAAGACGACTGAGAGGGCATTTCCTCAAAATAAACCTTTCTTCCATACCGCAACTTTTACCGAATTTTCGCAGTAATAAAAAAACAGAGAGCATTACACTCTCTGTCTTTCATTTTATGCCATATAAAGGAAAAGTATCTCTGTTACCTTGTCATCTTTCACACGGAAGAAAAGATAATTTGCACAATTTTCCTCAAGTGTCCCGCCGAAATAGACCTCGGTATCAAGCGCATCCTCCATCGATTCACACTGAATTTCCTCGCCGTTTTCACTCCAGAACGACTCAAGGATGAATTTACTCTCGGAAATATTAAGTGTTACTTCTTTTCCTGTCATTTCAAATTCAAGGTTGGTTTCCTCTTCGTTCAAGCCAAGATATTCCATGAGCTCAACTGTCATATTGGTACTATCCCAGCTCTGCAGATATCCATAATATTCTCCATCTGCCAAAACAGGTGTCTTTTCAGGTTGAACATCTCCGGTACTTTCCTGGTTTTCTGTTGATTGCAATAAGGAATCGCTTACTCCTCCATGATTTTCAATATTTGCCTTTATCTCTGTAAATCTCGGAACTTTATCCCCTTTCAAAAGAGAATCAAAATATTCCATGGCCATAACACCTTGCTCAAAGAAAGGTTCATTTACAATAAGGTTTACATCACCGTTATCAAGCAATGCCAAATTATCTTCCGAACCATGCATACCCGCAATCCATACAGAACCTGCTTTTCCCGCCATCTCTACAACTTCTGTCCATGCAGAAAGAGAATTATCAGATATATCAAAAATGCCAATAGTATCAGGAAGAGCCTGCATAATGCTGATATTTATTTTCTTTGCTTCTTCATAGTCTTTACCTACAAGAATACAATCGTCAAACAACACAATTTCTGAAAGATCATATTTTTGCGTCTGTAATTCCCATTCATTACGGAAAGATTCTTCAGCTATAAATTCATCCAAACTTCGTTCACCTGATGTTATGACAACTCTTCCCTTTTTCCCATGAAGTGCTTCTGCCATCTTTGCAGCAACTTGCGCACCATAATTATCAGGAGAACAAGCGATACTGAAATTTAAATAATCAGGAATCTCGTCATGGTTTACATATTGCGTAGTACCAACAATACAACCAGCATTGTTTATCTTTTCAATATAGAGCCAGTCAGCCGGATCATCTACCCATACAAGGATTGCTTTTCCTCCGGCGTTTGCCCATTCCAAACATTTTTTCAATGCAAACTGATTATCTTCGCAATCCGAACCAAGACACCATACATTTGTATAACCGAGTTCTTTGGCTTTTTCAATAAAACCTGTTTTTACCTGTTCATATATCTGTACATTCTTTTTATCTATACAAATTGCTATAGGAGTTTCCGCTATTGGATCGGTCACGGTAATCATCTCCTCTTTTTCAACCATTTCTTTTTCCTCAGATACTGTCGGTTCAGGAATAGATACATTCTCCTCAGCCGCTTTTGAACAGCCTAAGCCTGCAGCCATAAAGACAAAAAATACTGTCAAAAGACAAACGATCTTTTTTAATCTTTTTCTGTTTAACATATTCTACCTTCCTGCAATCTGTGTTTTTGTACTCATGTACGAGCTAACATCAGTATACCGTTGTCATTCCGTATAAACAAGTATCTATTCATCCCCAAAAGACTCTTTTTCAAGCACTTTCATATTAGGATAATTTGTCTTTTCATCCACTAACCACGGGACGTTTTTCCGTGATTTTTCCTAAAAAATCTTGCCGAGCTTTTCCACAGGAAATACTCGCACTCTCTTGCATGCCGCGATGTTCACCGAGTTTCGCGAAGCGATACTCGCAAACTCGTCGAGTTTTCACGAAGTGAATACTCGCTCTCCCTTTGTGAAATCAAGTATTGCTTCGCAAAACTTGCGGAGGTGGATTTTGTCAAGTTTTCCGCAGGAAATGACGGAGGGATTGTTACCTCTAAAAAAACTATCTTTCGCAATTTAACTCTTGGCTCTCCCTCTGGGAGAGCTGGCGTCGAAGACGACTGAGAGGGCATTTCCTCAAAATAAACCTCTATTTCATGCCACAGCCTTTACCGAAATTTACGATGAAGATTTTTATATTTGAAATGTTTTGCGAAGCAAAACTTCCTTAACCTATCACAGAGTTTTGCGAAAGCAATACTCGCTATCACTTCTCACTTATCACTTAAAAAAGCTATAAAAAAGCACCCTGTTCAAGCACTTTCATATTTAGATAGCCTATCTTTTCTCCCACCAATCATGGAACATTTCTCTGTGATTTTTCTATAGAAAAATCTTTCGCGTCGTCTGCGCGAAAAAGAGAAATTTCCGGAAAAAACGCATAAAAAAAGTGCCCTTAAAGGGCACTTTTGCGTTTTTTTAACCTTCAATAGTAGCGCGGATACGTCTTACGCCTGCAGAGGAGCTCTGTTCTTTCTGGATCTTGAAGGAAACAAGTTCCGCTGTGTTCTGTGCGTGAGGACCGCCGCAGATTTCCTTATCATATTCGCCAATGGTGTAAACCTTGACTTTTTCGGTGTATCTGTCGTCGAATATGCCGATAGCGCCGCTTGCCTTAGCTTCGTCAACGGTCATTTCTTCGCAGACAACGTCGATCTTCTTGCTGATCGCTTCGTTGACATAAGCTTCAACTGCAGCGATTTCTTCAGCCGTCATTGGTCTCGGGAAGTTGAAGTCGAAGCGGAGTCTTTCAGCGGTGATGTTGCTGCCGCGCTGGTTGACTTCTTCGCCTAAAATCTTCTTTAAGCCGCCAAGGAGAAGATGTGTTGCTGTGTGGAGTCTTGCTGTCTTTTCGCCTGTATCGGCAAGGCCGCCCTTGAAGCGCTGTTCTGCGCCTGCGTGGGATTTTTCCTGATGCTTTCTGAAAGCTTCATGGTAACCTTCGATATCGACCGTAAGACCTCTTTCCTGTGCGAGTTCGAGTGTGAATTCGATCGGGAAACCGAATGTATCATAGAGTCTGAACGCGGTTTTGCCGTTTAAGGTCGTTGTATCGCGCATGAATTTAACGACTTTGTCAAATTCCTTCATACCGGCTGTGATCGTCTTGCTGAAGCGCTGCTCTTCGAGTGCGAGTTCAGACATGATCTTTTCTTCGTTCTGAATGAGTTCGGGGTATGTTTCGCCGTACTGTTCGATGACTTTCTTAGCAATCTGGCAAAGACCGCCTTCTTCGATGCCGATGCCCTGTGCAAAACGGATCGCTCTTCTGATCAGTCTTCTTAAAATATAGCCCTGGTCATTGTTGGAAGGTGTAACGCCGTTTCTGTCGCCAAGGATGAATGTTGCGCAGCGGATGTGGTCTGCGATGATGCGGAATGCACGCGTTGTTTCTTCATTGTCGTTATAGTCTTTGCCGGAAAGGTCTGCGATCTTTGCCATGATGCCTTCAAAAGCGTCTGTATCGTAAACGCTCTTTTTGCCCTGGAGTGTGCAGATCGTTCTGTCAAGGCCCATGCCTGTGTCAACGTTCATCTGGGAAAGCGGTTCAAAGGTTCCGTCTTCCTTCTTGTTGTACTGCATGAAAACGTCGTTCCAGATCTCGAGGTATTTGCCGCAGTCGCAAGCCGGCGAACAATCCGGACCGCAAGCGGGTTTGCCTGTATCATAGAACATTTCCGTATCCGGACCGCAAGGACCTGTAATACCTGCAGGGCCCCACCAGTTATTTTCCTTGGGAAGGAAGAAGATGTGGCTCGGGTCAACGCCCATATCCATCCAGTACTGTGCGCTTTCGGTATCTTTCGGTGCGTTTTCATCGCCTGCAAAGCATGTGAAATACAGCTTTTCCTTCGGGATGCCTAAGTATTTTTCATCTGTTAAGAACTCAAAGCTCCAGGAGATCGCTTCTTTCTTGAAGTAATCGCCAAGCGACCAGTTGCCGAGCATTTCGAAGAATGTGCAGTGCGAAGCATCGCCGACTTCGTCGATATCGCCTGTACGGACGCATTTCTGGACGTCTGTGAGCCTTGTGCCTGCCGGGTGTTTTTCGCCCATGAGGTAAGGAACGAGCGGATGCATACCTGCTGTTGTGAAGAGGACTGTCGGGTCATTATCCGGGATCAGCGAAGCCGACGGGATAACGGCATGACCTTTGCTCTTAAAGAACTCGAGGTACATCTGCCTCAGTTCATGGCTTTTGATATCTCTCATTTTATATCTCCTAAAAACTTTTGTTTTTATGTACTTTTTCCTTGTTTTTCCGCGCTTTTTTCTGCGCATAGTACACCTTTTATCAGTATAATCCACCCAATCCCTCTTGTCAATTTTTACTTTTCAATGCGGGCTTGCGGATAAGAGACAGGATATAGCCTGAAGTCTAAAGTATTATTTTGAGAGATAGTTTTTTAGGCAGCCAAATGCTGCGCGGATTTTCAATTTGAGAGATTGTAGAGAGATAGGGTATAATCTGAAATCTAAAGTATTATTTTGAGAGATAGTTTTTTTAAGCAGCCAAATGCTGCGCGAATTTTCAATTTGAGAGATTGCGGAGAGACAGGGTATAGCCTGAAGTCAATAGTTTTCTTTTGAGCACTAATAATGCCTCCCTTGTGTAAAGGGAGGGGAACCGCTTTAGCGGTGGAGGGATTGTTCTTCTCAATAAACTCTCTTTCAAGCCGCAAGGTTTACCGAATTTCACAAAGTTAATACTTGGCTCTCCCTTTGGGAGAGCTGTCGCCGCAGGCGACTGAGAGGGTTTTTTATACCTCGTATAAACTTTTCTTTCAAGCCGCAAGGTTTACCGAGTTTCGCGAAGCAATACTCGCAATCTCTATGGTATTGTTTCCCCATTTCCCCAAAATCCGCCAAAACTTCACCCTTTTTTCCTCTTTTTCAAAGCCAAAAGCCGGATTTTATCATTTACTTTTTAACAAAACTTCACAAAATCCGTAAAATTTTAAATATTTTGTATCAAGAATATATGATATTGTTGTATTTTAACATTCTATGTGTTAAAATAATTATGAAAATAACATAAAGCTATTTTCGATCCAAACGAAAAAATTAAATTCGGAGGTCATTAAAATGGCTATTGAAGGACTTAAAAGACTTGACGGAAAAGTAGTCGTCATCACAGGCGGCGCACAGGGTCTGGGCCAGGCTCTTTCCATGAGATTTGCTGCTGAAGGCGCAAAGGTTGTCATCGGCGACTTAAACGAAGCTGGCGCTGCAGAAACAGCTGCTATGATCGGCGAAAACGCTTCTTCCACAAAGGTTGACGTTACAAGCGAAGAAAGCTGCGACGAACTCATCAAATTCGCAGTTGAAAAACACGGCAAGATCGACGTCGTCGTTGCAAATGCTGCTGTTCTTTTCTCCGGCCCGATCGATGAGATCCCGGTTGCAAGATTCCAGCTCGTTGTTAACGTTGGTATGACAGGCTTCTTCCTGACAGCTCGTGCTGCAACAAAGCAGTTCAAGAAACAGGGCTATGGCAACATCATCCAGATCAACTCCAAATCCGGCAAAAAAGGCTCCTACAAGAACGCTGCATATGCCGGCACAAAATTCGGCGGTATCGGCCTTGTTCAGAGCTTCGCACTCGAACTCGCTGAAAACAACATCCGCGTAAACGCAATCTGCCCCGGCAACCTCCTGAACAGCCCGCTTTGGCAGAACTCCCTCCTCGAACAGTACGGCAAAAACCAGGGCCTTACAAAGGAAGAAGTTTACACCAAGTATGTTAACCAGGTTCCGATGAAGCGCGGCTGCGATTATGACGACGTTGCAAACGTTGCTGTATTCCTTGCTTCCGAAGAATCTTCCTACATGACCGGCCAGGCTATCAACGTAACCGGCGGCCAGCAGATGATGCCGTAAGCATAAAACGTACAATTTCAACTATGATGCAGACAGGGTCTTTTGAGAAAGGCTCTGTCTGTACTTAACCATCAAAACGCCAAAAAAGGGGATATACGGGAAAAATATCCGCCTTTACCGTTACAACGCTGCATTGTTAAGGGAGATGTAACCACATGAAATCCGACAGAAGGGAGATCATCAAAGATCTTTTCCGAAGAAAGGGCGAAGTCAAGCTGCGCGAGCTTGAAGAGATCTTCCCCAATTGCTCCAGCATGACGCTCCGCCGCGATATCAAAGAACTCGAGGATGAAGGGCTTGTCAAACGCACAAGGGGCGGTGCCATCGCCATGAGCAGCCTTATGCTCGTCACAGAAGATATGTATCAGGACAGAGCCTCTTTCAATACCACTGCGAAGCTCTCCATCGCCAAGCACGCCGCTCAGTTTTTTGAGCCGGGCTGTTCGATGTTTATCGACGCAGGTTCAACCCTGATGTATTTAACGCGCGAACTCCCGGATGAATATTGCTCGATCATGACATCCGGCGTCAATATAGCTCTTGAATTGTTAAAGAAAAAGAACCCCGTTGTGACCATGATCGGCGGTCAGCTTAACCGCAATACGATCTCCGTCGCCGGGATCAACTCTATGGATTTTATCCGCTCGATCAATATCGATATCGCCTTTATGGGTTCGAGCGCAATGACGCTTGAAAGCGGCTTTACCTGCGGCACTTATACAGACTGCGGCGTCAAGCGAGAGGTCATCACACGCGCAAGGAAACGCGTTGTCCTCATGGACTCGAGCAAATTCGGCAAGAGCATGACCTTTACCTATGCGAACATCAGCGATATCGACGTCTTTATTACGGATAAGGGCTTCCCGCAGGATGCACTCGAAGTGATCCGCAAAGCCGGCGTTGAAGTCATCGTTTGCTGAAAAAAATAAAACAGTCGGAAAAGTCCGGCTGTTTTTTTGTGTCTTTTTTTGGGAAAGTTCCCTCTATAAATTTTGCAAAATAATTACTTGCCTCTCCCTTTGGGAGAGCTGTCATTTTGTTTACAAAAATGACTGAGAGGGTTCTTCTTTTTATCCATAAACCCACTTATTTCATTTACAATAGATCATGTATTGATAAGAGAAAATACCTCTCCGTCTTTTTTCAAGCATCGCTTCGCAACACTTGAAAAAATCCACCTCTCCTTGAAAGGAGAGGCAAGAGTACCTATTCAGATAAAACTAAAAAACTTTCTCTCAAAAGAATACTATCGATTTCAGGTTATATCTTTCCTCTCCGCAATCTCTCAAATTGAATCTTAAAAATCTTCGATGTAGAGATTGTGGAAAATATTCTGTAAAACCGTTTCTTTGTCTTCAACTTCTTTTTTCTGGGTAAAGACGCCGAGTTCTTCGAGAATAAGGCTTCCGTCTTCCTTTTCGATCAGGCATTTTTTGTAATCTGCTGCAAACCAACGCTTTTTACCTTTTGAAAATGCTCTTTTATCCAGTTCACAGATCGCTTTTGATTTTTTAAACAGTAAAGAATAGAATAATTCATTAGCAGCAAAAGCAAGAACAACCACAATCAGAGAAATGATCTTTATAGGTTCAAAAAAGCTTCCAAATCTTTCCGCTGTCGTGGAAATGGACATCAGAAATATTACCAGGAATATGAAAATGATTACCGGAAAAATCGCAGGAAGTTTTTCTATTTTGTGATAGGATTCCGCTTCCATCTTCAATACGCTTGTCGGTCTTTCTTCCGAAAGCCGCACCATGCAGCGAATCGCTTTTTCCATTTCTTCGCCATTTTTAATATTCGGAAAACTGATCTTTTTGTTGTTTTTGAAACCGATCGTCAATGTCTGCCCTTCCAATCTTGCCCAATCGATCTGATCCTTTCCGATCATATAATTTTTGAAATACTTACGATAATAAATAAAGTTTTTATCACAGCGGAGCTGTGCCCTGCAGTATTTTATAAAATCTATCACTCGATAAATCAATAATAAAATAAGCACAACAGAATAAAAAATATACTGCCGGAAGTTTTCCTGCCACATTTCTCTTAATATAAAAAAGAGATTATAAAACAGGAGACATAAAAATGCAAAATGACCGAGATATGACATGATTTGTTTTTCAAATTTCGCTTCTCTCATGGCAATATTCCTTTCTTTATCTATTGGTTAATTAAATTATAAGGCAGTAATGGTTATTTGTAAAGTTTGATATAAAAAAACAGGTGACAACTCGTCACCCTATTTTTATTGTTATTGACTTTTTATAAAGAAAAACTTGGCTCTCCCTTTGGGAGAGCTGGCATTTTGTTTACAAAAATGACTGAGAGGGCTCTTCTTTTATCCATAAACCCACTTAGTTCATTTACAATAGATCATGTATTGATAAGATAAAATACCTCTCCGTCTTTTTTCAAGCATCGCTTCGCAACACTTGAAAAAATCCACCTCTCCTTGAAAGGAGAGGCAAGAGGATATTTGTAGAAGAGAAATTTGTTGAGAAAACAATCCCTCCGTTTTTCTGCGAAAAACACCTCCCTTTACACAAGGGAGGCATTATTAGTGCTCAAAATAATCCTGCCGATTTCAGGCTATACCCTATCTCTCTGCAATATTTTTAATTGAATATTGGGTGCAGCGTCACGCTGCCTATTCAGACAGAACTAAAAAAACTTTCTTTTAAAATAATCCTGCCGATTTCAGGCTCTTTCTATTCAAATATAACTAAAAGAACTATCTCTCAAAATAATACTTTAGACTTCAGGCTATACCCTATCTCTTCTCAATCTCTTTAATTGAAAATTAAAAAGGTTTAGATTTGATTTTTGCCCATGTGCGCGGAATTGAGGGCGCTGTCTCTGCAATTTTTTCCGCAATGACGAGCTTGTGTTCAAATTCGCCGACTTTCGCATCGATCACACGAAAAGGCCCAAAGCCGCATTTTTTTGCAGCAGAAGCGGCCTCTTTTGCTTCTTCGGCGGCATTCATACCCTTATAGGCGATGAAAAGCCCGCCTTTTTTGATAAACGCAGCCGAAATTTCCGTCAATACCGGCAGCGCAGCAACCGCTCTTGAAACAACAGCATCGAAAGCGCCTCGCATTTCACCGTGTGCAAGCATTTCAGCTCTGCCCCAAACAACCTTTGCGGTCGTGTGAAGCTCTTCGGCAAAACCGGCGACAAACTTCAACTTGTTTTCCGTTGCGTCAAGCATCGTGATCTTGAGGTCGGGTCTTGCCACTGCAAGCGGAATCCCCGGAATACCTCCGCCTGTCCCGATATCGAGGACCTTGATCCCGTTTTTCAGATACGGAACTGCGGTCAGGCTGTCCAGAAGATGCTTGTAGACAACATCTTCGGGCGAAGTAATGCGCGTCAGATTCGCTTTTTTGTTCGCTTCGGAAAGAAGCTCCGCATATTTTGCGAGACCTTTCGCAATATTTTCCTCAATATTGTTTTTCAGTAAAAGCTGTAAAACTTCATCCATGCTTATTTACCCGATTTCAGATAGATCATAAGAACGGCAATATCCGAAGGCGAAACGCCCGAAATACGCGAAGCCTGCCCTAAATTTTCGGGCTTCATCTGCGAAAGCTTCTGTCTTGCTTCGATGCGCAGACCGGAAATAGCCATATAGTCGATGTCATCCCTGAGCCTCTTGTTTTCCAGCTCACGGAAACGCTCAACCTGCTGCTGCTGTTTTTTGATGTAGCCTTCGTATTTGATGGCGATCTGTGCAGCTTCCTTGACTTCGTCGGAATAGGGCGATGCTTCGGTAAAATGTTCAAGCTCTTCGATGCCGATCGCCGGTCTTCGGAGCAGTTCCGCCATGCTGACGGATTCACTTATCGCACTTTCACCGATCGATTTTAAGTATTCGTTGAAAGCAGGCGTCGCTTTGACGTTTGTTTTGGAAAGCCTTTCGATCTCTTTTGCAATTTCTTCCTGCTTTTTCATATAGCGGCTGTACCGCTCATCCGAAACAAGGCCGATCCTGTGTCCGATCTCGGTCAGGCGTTCGTCGGCATTATCCTGCCTTAAAATCAGCCTGTATTCCGCGCGGGAAGTCATCATGCGGTAAGGTTCCCTTGTGCCTTTTGTGACGAGGTCATCTGCCAATACGCCGATATAGGCCATATCTCTGCCTAAAATCACCGGTTCTTCTCCTCTGAGATACTGAACGGCGTTGATTCCGGCTAAAAGTCCCTGTGCAGCGGCTTCTTCATAGCCGGAGGAACCGTTGATCTGCCCTGCCATGAAAAGACCTGCGATGTGCTTCGATTCAAAACTGCTCCTGAGCTGCGTCGGGTCGATGCAATCATATTCGATCGCATAAGCCGTGCGCATAAAGCGAACGTTTTCCATACCGGGAACGGTTCTGTAAAGCTGGATCTGTACTTCTTCGGGCAAGCTCGAGCTCATACCCTGTACATACATTTCGAGTGTTCCTGCGCCTTCGGGTTCGATGAAAAGCTGATGTCTTTCCTTATCGGGGAATTTGACGACTTTATCTTCGATCGAAGGGCAATACCGTGGCCCTGTTCCGTGGATAACGCCGCTGTAAAGCGGGCTTCTGTCGATATTATTGCGAATGATCTCGTGTGTTTTTTCGTTTGTATAGGTCAGCCAGCAAGGAATCTGTTCCCGTTCGATCTTCTCATGCATAAAGGAGAAAGGAACGATCTTTTTATCGCCGTACTGCGGTTCCATTTTGGAAAAATCGAGGCTTCTTGCGTCAACTCGTGCAGGTGTGCCTGTTTTGAATCGCTGCAAGGTAAAACCATTTTCGAGAAGGCTTGCCGAAAGCCCATATGCGCCCATAAGACCCGAAGGACCGGCTTCCTGTGCAAATTCACCGATAATGACGCGGCTCTTTAAGTAAACGCCCGTTGCTAAAATAACGGCTTTTGCGCCAAGGATCGCACCGCATGCTGTCTGAACTCCCGTTACTTTTCCGTTTTCGGAAATGATGCGGATTGCCTCATCCTGCTTGATGGAAAGATTTTTCGTATGTTCGAGGACGCTCTTCATATATTCATGGTAGCGCCGTTTATCGATCTGCGCTCTCAGCGAATGAACTGCAGGTCCTTTGCTGCTGTTGAGCATCTTGATCTGCAAAAATGTTTCATCTGCAGCAATACCCATTTCGCCGCCTAAAGCATCGATCTCACGGACGAGATGTCCTTTTGCCGTTCCGCCGATAGAGGGATTGCACGCCATGAGCGCAATACCGTCCAAATTCAGCGTGAGCATCATCGTTTTTTTGCCAAGCCTTGCGCAAGCAAGCGCCGCTTCTACACCGGCGTGTCCTGCGCCGATGATGATAACATCATAATTTTCACCAAAATATGTACGCATCTTATTTCCCCAGACAGAATTTTTCAAAGATCCTGTCGATAATATCTTCCGTTAATGTGCTGCCGCTGATTTCCCCCAAAGCCTGCCATGCAGCCTGCAGGTCAATGCTCGCACAATCGAGGTCCATGCCGCTCTGCATCTGCAGAATTGCCGCATCAAGGGAACGCTTTGCCTTTAATACCGCTTCGTATTGCCTCTGTCTTTGCAAAACGGGGTCTTCGCCGTCGTTGACCGCTGCGAAGGAATAGAGCTTTTCCAAAAGTTCTTCCTTGCCTTCGCCTGTTCTGCAGGAAACGAGGATCGGTTCTTCGCCGAAATGGTTCATGACGTCTTCTTTTGTGACGCTTTGCGAAAGGTCGCTCTTGTTTAAGACGATGATGTGCGGTTTATCCATCGCCATGGTAAAGATTTCGATATCTTCCATCGTGAGGTATCTCGAACCGTCGATCAGGAAAAGAACGATATCCGCAAGGTCGATCGCCTCCATAGAACGCTCAACGCCGATTTTTTCGACTTCATCTTCCGTTTCGCGGATGCCTGCCGTATCCATGAGCATGATCGGGATCTGTCTGTAAATGAAATATTCATTTAAAATATCGCGCGTTGTGCCTTCGATTTTGGTAACGATGGCTCTTTCTTCACCAAGAATAAGGTTCAACAGCGAGCTTTTGCCGACGTTCGGTCTGCCTGCGATCGCGGTTTTGACGCCTTCACGCAGCATTTTTCCGTTCTGATAGCTTTCCGCAAGCCTTGCGAGCTGCATGGACATCGGTGCCAAAACGCCGATCTGTTCCTCAGAAATAACTTCTTCCAAATCTTCTTCGGGGTATTCGATCCCGGCTTCAACCTGTGCAATGACGTCTGTCAGTTCTCTCTGAATATTCGTGACGCTTTCTTTTAAGCTGCCTTTTAAGTTTTTGGCGCTTTCTTTGGCACTCTTTTCAGAAAGTGCGCCGATCATATCCATAATGGCTTCCGCCTGCGAAAGATCGAGCTTGCCGTTCATAAAAGCGCGTTTGGTAAATTCGCCGGGTTCTGCCATTTCTGCGCCGTTTTTTAAGACCGTGCGTAAAATTCGCTCTGCAACGACGCTCCCGCCATGGCACTGAATTTCCGCCGTATCTTCACCCGTATAGGATCTCGGAGACTGAAAAAAGACCGCAAGCGCCTGATCGATGAATTCTTCCCCGTCAAAAACTTCTCCGAAATACATCTTGTTCGGCAAATAAGCGCATTTTTTGTTTTTCGGGCGGAAAGTTTTTTTAAGGATATTCTTTGCCTCGCTTCCGCTCAGACGGATAATGGCAATGCCTGCCTGTCCCGGTGCAGTGGCGATCGCTGCGATGGTATTCGTCGTCATGGCTGAACCTCCGATCTTTTAAAAAAGGGACAGCGCAATGCTGCCCCTTAGGATAATCAATTTGTACTGCTGAAATTATTTTGCACTGTCAGCGTGCTTTTTTCTCTTGATGATGACCCTTCTGTAAGGCTCTTCGCCTTCGGAGATCGTCTCTACGCGCGGGTTTTTCTGTAATGTTGCGTGGAGGACTCTTCTTTCATAGGGGTTCATGGGTTCCAGGACAACTCTCTTGCCTGTCTTTTCAACTTTTGCAGCAATTCTTGTTGCCAGGCGAACGAGTGTTTCTTCTCTCTTTTTGCGGTAATTTTCGGTGTCAACGAAAACTCTTGTGTATTCTTCCTTGCCTTTGTTGATGACGAGGCTTGTTAAATACTGCAGTGCATCAAGCGTTTCGCCTCTTCTGCCGATGAGGACGCCTGTGGAATCGCCCGTGATATTGACGGAGATATTTTCTTCTGTTTCTTCTGCGGAAGCTGTTGCTGTGATGTCCATTCTTTCAAACAGACCGTTTAAGAAGCTTTCTGCATCCCTTGCCGGGGAATCCTTCTTGGTAATGCGGACTGTTGCGCTTCTGCCGATGCCGAAGATACCTTTTGTTTCTTTTAAAATATCGATCGATACCTGATCCAGTGTAAGCTTAAGCTCCGCAAGACCTTTCTGTATCGCTTCGTCAACGCTTCTGCCTTCTACTTCAATACTGACTTCGCTCATGTTTCAAAAATTCCTTTTTAAGATTCTGCAGCAGCTCATAGAACTGCGCTCCTGATGTTTTTATAAAGCCGCTTTGGCAGCTTTCTTTTCCTTTGCGTCGAATACCGCGTTGATGATGAATGTAAAGATGATCGTAATAATGTTCGAAACCGCCCAGTACAGCGCAAAGCCGGAGTTACTGGAAAGACACATTGCCGCCGAGAAGAAGGGCATGAAATATGTCATCGTGTTGTTTGTTGCTTCTGTCTGTTCATCCATCTTGGGCTGGTTTTTCATGCTGAGCTTCTGCTGGAGGAATGTCGTGACGCCCGTGATGATCGGGAGTCCGAACCAACCGTTTGCGATGCCTGTGAGGCCGTTTGCCGCCAGTACGGAATCATGCAGCTGCATGTAGACCGATTCGACAACGTTCAGACCTTCGCTTGTGAATTCGATGATGCCGCTCTGTTTCATGAGCATAAGATGCTCCGGCGAAAGATCTTTGACGTTCTGATTTAAGAATGTTAAAAGCTCTTCTGCGTTTGCCATGGGGCTGACAAAACCGGAGTCCGGCTGCCAGAAGTTGTTGATCCAGAGCCATTTCGGGAGTTCAACCGCATCCGCACCGAGTGCCGAAGCCTCGATAACGAAAAGAGATGTCTGCTCTGCAACGAGCATTCTTAATGCAGAGAAGAAGGAGAACAGGAAAACGAGCTGGAGTGCGAGCGGCAGGCAGCCTGCAAGCGTGCTTACCTTGTGTTTTCTGTATAATTCCTGTACCTTCTGGTTTGCCTGGTTCGGGTCCTTATAGCGTCTGCGGATATCCGCGACTTCTGCCGTCAAAGCCATCTGTTTGCGCGAGTTTTTGCGCTGATGGATATCGAAGGGCAAAAGGACAAATTTAATAAGAAGCGTTACCGCAATGATCGTAAGCGGATAATCGCTTAAAATATCTGCAAGTGCATTGACGACATATACGATGATATCTGTCATTTTTTTCTCCCAAAACCGAATTTTTCAGGCACCGGGTCAAAACCGCAATGCTTATTGAAGGGGTTGCAGCGGAGTATCCGCCAGACGGAAAGCATAAGCCCCCGTATCACTCCGAATCTTTCGATCGCCTCTTTTGCATACTGTGAACAAGTCGGCGAAAAGCGGCAAGCCGCCGGCAGGTACGGAGATACTGCCTTTTTATAGAAATCAATCAAAAATAGAAAGAGCTTTTTCAATCTTTATTACCCTGCGGGATCTTCTGGCCCAAAATGCCCGATTTTTTCATGAGAGTTTTCATATCCCGCAGCATGGTTTCGAATTTTGCTTCACGGATGGGCTGCCTCGCAATAAAAATGATGTGATAATTGCCCACCGTATATTTTTTTAAGATCTCCTGATATGCTGCTTTTAACTGTCTGCGCAGCCTGTTTCTCTCGACAGCTCCGCCGATTTTTTTACTGATGGAAAAACCCGGCCTTAAACCGCCGCTTTTCCGCTTCAAGAAAACAAGAACAAGGTTTCTTGTTGTGAGGGAGTTTCCCCTGCCGTAAACATAACGGAATTCTTTGTTTCTTTTTAACGTATTGATCCGCATGATTTTCGGCTCCTATGCTTAAATACAACAAAAGACCCGGCCCGGAGCACAGCTTACGACTATGCTATGCTCCAAGCCCGATTACAGTTTTTTCTTTCTTTTTTGTTAATTAAAGATCAGCAACTGTAAGTTTCTTGCGGCCTTTAGCTCTTCTGCGCTTTAAAACGTTTCTGCCGTTCTTCGTTCTCATTCTTTCTCTGAAACCGTGAACTTTGTTTCTCTGTCTCTTTTTGGGCTGGTACGTTCTCTTCATAAAACTGACACCTCACTGTATATTAAACTTCTGTCTTTATTTTCGGAAAGTTTGACTCTCTTTCCCTGTTTTGATGGGCTGCCGAAAAAACGCCTGATGCGCCATTAAAACAATAATATATTATAAGGATTGCATGATTTTTTGTCAAGCTAACAACATGCTCTGCTTCCCTTATTTACGGTCTTTATTTAAAATATTCTTCTCATGCCGGAGTTCTTCTCGTATTAATTCTCTTTTATAAGCTGATACTTGCCTCTCCTTTTAAGGAGAGGTGGATTTTTTCAAGTATTGCGAAGCGATGCTTGAAAAAAGACGGAGAGGTATTTGCTATTATCCAAAAACTATCTTTCAATAAGTAACTGAGAAAATTTATGAAAAAAAGAAATACCCTCTCAGTCGCCTGTGGCGACCAAGTTTTGCGAAGCAATACTTGCACTCCCAAAGGGAGAGCCAAGAGTCTAACACTTATTTTTAATGAACTATCTCTTATAAATTAACCTGTCTGATTTCAGGCTGTATCTTTCCTCTTTACAATCTCTCAAATTGAATATTTTGAATATTCGCGCAGCGTCAGGCTGCCGATTTCAGGCTCTTTCTATTCAGATAAAACTAAAAAAAATATCTTTCAAAATTAAACTGTCTGAATTCAGGCTATATCTTTCCTCTTTGCTATCTCTAAAATTGAATATTAAAACTAACTCTCAAAATCACATTTCAGATTTCAGGCTGTATCTTTCCTCTCCGCAATCTCTCTCATTGAATAGTAAAAGAACCATTGGACATGAAAAGGCAGTTGTGTTTTTCAAATCCGCTGCGATATTCCGCAGCCGTGATGAAAACCTGCATATTTTCGATGGCGGAAAACAACGCCGCAGCACGCTTCGTATCAAGCTCCGAAAAAACATCGTCCAAGAGTAAAATCGGGTATTCGCCCGTGCTTTCATAGGCAATGCGCGCAACCGCCAGTTTGATGGAGATCATGCAGGATCTCTGCTGTCCCTGCGAACCGAAAAGCTTAGCGGGTTTTTCGTTGATCAGTATTTCAAAATCTTCTCTCTGCGGCCCTGTGAGGCAAAATCCTCTCTCTCTTTCGCTTTCCATAACAGAGGCAAGTTTTTCCGAAAGCGTCGTCTTAATATCGGCAGGATCACAGCAGGAACGGTAACGAATTTTGAGTTCTTCGCTGCCGTTTAACATACGGTGCGATTCCGCGGCATATTTCGAGAGTTTTTCAATATAGGCGGCACGCATCGAAACGATCTTTTCCGCATGGGCAACAAGCGCATCGTTATAGACTTCGATCAGCGTACGGTCGGGCAATTTCTGTCTCAGAACCGTGTTTTTGTTTTTTAGAACAGCGTTCATCTGCTGCAGACTGGTGTAATAAGACGGCCTGACTTTGGAAATTTCAATGTCGATGAGCCTTCGCCTGAGCCCCGGGGATTCTTTCAGCGTGCGAAGGTCTTCCGGCGCAAAAATAACCGTGTTGATCTTTCCCAAAAGCTCCGAAACGCGCTGGATCGGCAGTCCGTTGACACGAATACTTTTTTTGCCGCCTTTATGCAGCATCGCTTCGATCTTTCCGTTGTGATCGCGCCGCTTATATTCACAGGCAAGATAGGCAGCATCGCAGCCTTCGCGGATCAGCTGTTCTTCCGCTGCCGTGCGGAAACTTTTCAGGCAGGAAAGATAATTGATCGCTTCGATGAAATTTGTCTTTCCCTGTGCGTTTTCACCGACGATAATGTTTTTCCCGGGCGAAAATTCATAGCGGATCGTCTTTTTTTCATCAGCAAAAAGATCAGAAAAGACTTTTTGATCCTGTGCATCGTCTTTTCCGGAAAGCCGGCTCGTATCCAGATAGGCAATATTTCTGTAATTTTTCAGTCTGACGCTTTTGACGATCATAAAAGCCTTTCACTCCGGGATAAAACACCGGCATTTTGTCCGTTTTTCGGTCGCCATGCCGGTTTTAAAACATATACAGGTAAGCCGTGTCGGAAGCGAATTTTCACTTTCCGACCATGCTCATTCTATCACAAAAAATGCCTGCGCAGTCCGCACTTAGTTTCTGACGTTGACCGGAACGACCATATACATGAATTTGTCGCTGTCTACCGGTCGGATGATGCAGGGTTTGAGTCTGCTGTCAAATTCCATATAGATCTCGTCGTCTTCGATTACTTTCAAAACGTCGAGCATATATTTGACGTTGAATGCGATATTCAAAACTTCGCCTTCGGTGTAAACCGGGATCTCATCATCGATGCTGCCGTATTCAGACATCGCGCTGATCTCAAGGCTGCCGGCATTGACCTTCATTTTGATAAGGTAGTTGCCGTCTTCTTTTGCCAAAACGGAGCTCATTTCGAGGCTCTTTTCAAAAAGTCTTGTTTCAACGCGGACTCTTGTCTTGAATGTCTTCGGAATGATGTTGTTGTAATTTAAGAATTCACCTTCGATGAGTCTTGCATAGATCATGGTATTTTCCGCTTCGAAAACACAGGCGCTTTCGTTGATCGTGATCTTGACCTGATCGTCATCATTTGAAAGAAGTCTTGTGATCTCTCTTAAGGTTCGTACGGGGATGATGACCTTGACCGGCTTTGCATTGTTCCAGTTTGTGCGGCGTTTTGCCATGCGGAAACCGTCGATCGCAACAACGCTCAGGTCGCCGTCTTCAATTTCAAATAAAAGACCTGTGAAAACCGGCTTGTCTTCGCCCTGATAAGCGGCAAACTGTGTGCCGGAGACCAGCTTTTTCAATTCGCCTTCCGTGATCTTGAAAACTTCGCCGTCAATGTGGTTGAATGCCGGGAACTGGTCTGCTTCCATTTCCGTTAAATATGCCGATGCAGAACCGCCGGAAATGCGAATCCTGCCCTTTTCCGTTCTTTCGATCGTCGTTTCGCCATCCGGGAATTTGCTGATGATCTCTGATAAGAGTTTTGCCGGGATAGCTGTTTCGCCGGCTTCATCGATGTGTGCATAAATCGTTGTTTCGATCGCCGTGATCGTATCAAAGGAGTTTAAGCGGATGCTGTCGTTTTCTGTTGTGAAAAGGATGCATTCGAGGATCGTTTTTAAGCCTTTTGTGCTGCTTGCCCTTGCGGCTGTGCCGATAGCCTTTTTCAGTTCATTTGTATTGCAGGTGAATTTCATAAAATCGTCTCCTTTGCTGTTATAGTTATTTATATTTGCTGATGTTGCTGCTGTTGGGCTGTGGATTTTGTGGATATCTCCCGTTTTTCCCGATCCGGTGCCATTTCTTATGCGGATAAGTCCGATGGGAAATGTGGATAACCGACGGAGAAAATTGTGGATAAATATGTGCATATGTGGATAAACTGACCCGTATGCAGCGAAAAGCCTTTCCGCAAAAGCCGTATGAACAGGCCTGTTATCCACAGCTTTTCTGTTCTTATCAACAAGCCGTAAACAGCGTGTAAACAGCTTATGCCCAGCTTATCCACAGCATATGCGCCGGTTTATCCCCTTTTTTTGTGGATAAATTTTTATTCAAAGATCTTCTGGCGGATGTCGTTGATGAGGTTTTTCATCTCCATAGAGCTGTCATACTGCGTCTTGATCTTTTCGCAGGCGTGCATGACCGTGGAATGATCCCTTCCGCCAAGCTGATCGCCGATCGCCTTATAGCCAAGGTCTGTGATGTCGCGCAGGAAGTACATGGCGATCTGCCTCGGGAGTGCGATCTCTTTATTCTTTTTCTTGCCGATAACGTCGCTTTCGGTGATGTCGAAATAGCGGCAGACAAGAGAAATAATATAGCGCGGTGTGATCGATTTTGTCGAAGGTTCGACGAAGAAATCCGAAAGTGCGGATTCCGTGATGTTCATATCGATCGATTTGATCGGTTTATCGAGGTTGATGAGCTTCGCCTGCAGGATGACTTTTTTCAATGCGCCTTCAAGGTCGCGGATGTTGGAGTCATTTTTGGAAGCGATATAGTGGAGGACTTCATCATCCACGTCGAGCGTCGAACCCGTGATCTGTTTGATGTAAGGGAGCTTTTCCCGAAGGATAGCTACTCTTGTTTCATAATCGGGGTTGTCGATCTTTGCCATGATGCCCCAGCGGAGTCTCGAAACGATCCTTTCTTCAAGGTTGGGGATCTCTTCCGGCGGTTTATCGGAGGAAATGACGATCTGCTTGCCTGCCTGATGCAGTGTGTTGAAGGTGTGGAAAAGTTCTTCCTTTGCAGAGGTCGTCCTCGAAATAAACTGGATATCGTCCATCATAAAGAGGTCTGCATTTCTGTATTTGCGCTTGAACGCTTCCTGATTATTGCGTCGGATGGCTTCGATCAGCTCGCTGACGAAAGATTCCGTTGTGATATAGATGATCTTTGTGTTCGGGTTCTTTTCGAGCATACTGTTGCCGATCGCCTGCATAAGGTGCGTTTTGCCAAGGCCGACACCGCCGTAGATAAACAGAGGGTTATAGGTATGACCGGGGTCATCCGCAACGGCTCTGCTTGCCGCATGGGCAAATTTGTTGGAATCGCCGACGACGAAGCTTTCAAAAGTATAGGCAGGGTTTAAATGAAGAACACCGGGCATACTTTCCTTTTTCGGTGCGATCAGCTCAAGCTCGCTTGTCGTATCGATGACGACGGCATAATGTTCCTCGATGCCTGTCGCATCAGAGATCGCCTTGCTGAAGGTTTCCGCCAAAATGGGCAGAAATCTTTGCTGAACCATATCCTTATGTGTTTCATCGCCTGCGCAAAGATAAATCGTAAGGTCCTCTTCAAACATCGGTTTTAAGGTTTTGATATAGGTATTAAAGCTGAGTTCGAGAACCGTATTTTCGAAATTTTTTTCCAGTCTTGCCAGCACATCTTCCCAAATGACGGTTAAATTCATGTACTTTCCTTTCCCCGGGTGCTAAACGGGCATCATACTTCATAATAAAGTATAGCATAGAAAAAAGGCTTTTGTTAAGCGGAAATGGGCGGTTTTCTTTTCAATTTTCATATTTCACCTTTTGGTATGAGAGCGCATTTTCCCTATATGCAAAATCCTATCCACAGCCATGGAAAAAGTTATCCACATTTTGTGGATAAACTGCGGACCGGGTGTTGATAAACTTTGATATAATGGGCTTTTCTGTCGATTTTTACCGTAGAGGTTTTCCACAATTTGCGGGGAAAAGATGTGGTCAAGCTGTGTAAAACCGCCGGTGCTGTTTGGTGATGAACCGCATTTTTGTAGATAAAGTGCGTTTCCCTTGCCATATTTTTTTGAAAAAAGCGGCTAAAAAAGCCGCGGGAAAATAAAATTTACATTTTTGATACAATTTTGCTTGAATTAAGGCGCAGTTTCCATTATAGTTTTATTTGTTGTTATTATTTATTTTTAACAGGAGTTTTTAATTATATGGAATTTGAAAAAGTCAAAAAGATCATCGGCAATATCATTGATATCGATGTGAATAAGATCACACTCGAATCCACTTTTGAAGATATGCGTGTCGATTCTCTCGACCTTGTGGAGATCGTCATGGCGATCGAGGATGCTTTCAACATCACGATCGAACCCGGTGAAGATATGCAGACGGTGGAAGATCTTATCCGCTATATCCGCGAAAGCAAATAAAATGTATGAGGAACGGAAACATTTTCCGTTCCTTTTTTATTTCCGGAAAAATCTCATTGTATCATGGTATATAAACGGGTATACTCTGCATATAGCCGAAGGAGGAAGCGCATGGTATTTAACAGGATAAAAAGTTTTCTTGTCAATATTTATCATAGAGATGAATCTCTGATTTCGCCGGATACGGATATTCGTGCTATGTTTAAAGAAGATCCGGAAATCGGTGCTTTGGAGCTTTTTGTGGATGCTGAGGATGCTTTTGGCTTTATCATGTCCGATGCGGATATGAGAGAGATCAGAACGATCGGCGATCTCGTCCGCTATATTGAAGAAAGAATTTAAAATTGAAGAAAGAGTATAAAAATGAGTAGAAAAGATATTTTGGAAAAGATCATAGAGATCACAGCGGAACAGCTGGTCGTTGATGAAAATGAAATTGACCCGAAGATGAGCTTTGCCGAGCTTAATGCAGATTCGCTCGATTTGGTGGAAATTTTAAGTGAAGTGGAAGATGTCTTTGGGATCGAGATCGGCGATTGCTCCGAGGATATGAGCATCGAAGCTTTGGCAGCACTTACGGCAAGCCTGCTTTAACAAAAAGCGGTCGGTAAACGGCCGTTTTTTTGTACCGAAAATTGAAGAGCGCTTTTGCTGAAAATAATGAAAGTTATCGCAGTATCGCCATATCACTTGCCCTTGGTGCGGAAAAAATGCTACAATATAAATTGGAATAATAGCTATATGGAGGCAGTCATGACGAAAAAAATCAGGATCGGAAATGTAATGATCGGCGGAGGCGAAAAGATTGCCATTCAATCTATGGCGAGCACAGATACAGCCGATGTCGAAGCTTCCATCCGACAGACGCTGCAGCTTGAAGAAGCAGGCTGCGAGATCATCCGTTACGCTGCTTATGATATAGCGAGCGCCAAAGCCATCGGCAAGATCAAAGAAGGCGTGCATATTCCCGTTGTTGCGGATGTGCATTTTGATCATAAGATCGCCATTGCCGCGATTGAAGCAGGTGCAGATAAAGTCCGCATCAATCCGGGCAACATCGGCGGCGAAGAAAAAATTAAAATGGTTGCCGATGCCGCAAAAATGCACCATGTCCCGATCCGTGTCGGTGCAAACGCAGGCTCTCTGATGGAAAAATACCGAAACGAAAAGAGAAGCATTGCGCTTGTTGAAAGTACGCTCGAAAATATCCGTGCGCTCGAAAAATGCGGTTTTTACGATATCGTCTGTGCGCTGAAAGCATCGGATGTGCCTTCAACGGTGGAGGCTTACCGCGAAATTTCGAAACACGTGGATTACCCGATGCACCTTGGCGTTACCGAAGCAGGAACAGAGAGAACCTCGCTCATCAAAAGCGCCATGGGGATCGGTTCTCTATTGCTTATGGGGATCGGCGATACGCTCCGTGTCACGATGTCTGCTGACCCGGTCATGGAGATCGAAGCGGCAAAGGATATCCTGCAGTTTGCAGGGAAGCGGCTTTTCAAACCCGAGCTTATCGCATGCCCAACATGCGGAAGAACGAGGATAGATCTCTTATCCCTGGCAAACGAAGTCGAAGCGCTTCTCAAAAATATCGATAAACCGATCAAAGTCGCCGTCATGGGCTGCGTTGTCAATGGCCCGGGAGAAGCAAGGGAAGCGGATATCGGCGTTGCAGGC
The DNA here is from genome assembly GCA_015056045.1 of Clostridiales bacterium. Taxonomy (GTDB): domain Bacteria; phylum Bacillota; class Clostridia; order Christensenellales; family Christensenellaceae; genus SIG371. Next base: position 28,026 of record SVGZ01000023.1, read on the forward strand.
GGAATAGGCGAAGGCGTCCTTTTCAAAAAAGGCGAAATAGTAAAAAAAGTTCCCTATGAGGAAATCTTACCCGAACTCAAAACACTGATCAAGGAGTTATAATGGCAGAACGCATACGGACCTTGTCCGAGCTTCAGAATATCATAAACGAACAGCTGACGACGGAAAAAGCACTGCAGTTTGACTATGCTGCGCGCGGTCGTACGGGGAAAAAGCTCATTCTGCATTTCCACTCGGAGGAATATTGCAGCCCGAGCCATGTTCTTATGCTGCAAAGAAGGATGAAGGATGCGATCGGCTGCGAAGCATCCGTTTTTGCCGTTGTCCATCAGCAGGAAAACATCCTCACAGACGAGCTTTTTGAAAAAACCGTCAAGGAATTCATCTATGAATATGACCGTACACTCGAGCCGCAGATCCGCAGCTGCAAGGTTGAGCGCTCGGGTGGTCTTATCAATATGGATTTTGACAGGCAGATGGCGCCGCTGCTCATTGAAAAAATGGGCATTCCGGGGAAACTTTCCGATTATTTCCGCAATACCTATGGGATGAATATCCATATGGGCGAATTGAAATATACCGAAACGGATGCAAAAAAGGAGAAATGCGAAGAAGCGGATTTCTTCAAGCCCGAATATGTCCTCTCTATGCCTGCGCCCGAAATGCCGAAGCCAAAGGCAGATCCCATGCCCGAAAAGAAGGCAGAGGAAAAGAAAGAAGACAGCGATGTCCTCTATGGCCGCAGGTTTACGGGTGATCCTGTCCGCATGATAGAGGTCGCGCCCGAAACGAACTTCATCATCGAAGGCGAGATCATCTCCAACGAGGTCAAGCTCACTTCCGAAAATAAATATACCGTCATTACTTTCACCATGACGGATAACACAAGCTCCATGAAGGCAAAGCTCATGCTCCGCGGCGATCAGTCCGATAAGGCAAAGACATTCTCCGCAGGGACATACATCCGCCTGCAGGGCAAGCTCGAATATGATACTTTTGCCAAAGAAAACCTGATCCGTGTCCGCGGCATCATGAAAGCCAAAAAAGTTGAGCGAGAAGATACCGCCGAAAAGAAGCGTGTTGAGCTGCATCTGCATACGAATATGTCCGCACAGGATGGCATCACCTCCGCATCGGATTATTTCAAGCGTGCGGCAAAATATGGCATGACCGCAATGGCCGTGACAGACCACGGCGTTGTGCAGGCATACCCCGAAGCCGCCGGTGCTGCCGAAAAATATGGCATCAACCTTATCTATGGCATGGAAGCCTATATGGTCGATGACGATAAGCGCCTCTATAACGGCAAAAATGACCGCAGCTTTATGGATGAATATGTCGTCTTTGACCTTGAAACAACGGGGCTTGATAATACGCTTTGCGAAATTACGGAGATCGGCGCTGTCCGCATGAAAAACGGAGAAGTTGTGGACCAGTTTTCCACATTTGTCGATCCCGAAAAGCCCATTCCTGCAGAGATCACAAAGCTCACGGGTATTACGGACGATATGGTCAAAGGTGCCCCGAAAAAGGAAGAAGCGCTTCGTGCTTTCCGTGCATTTATCGGCGATGAAGCCTGCCTTGTTGCGCATAATGCTTCGTTCGATATGGGCTTCATCGAGAAAAAAGGGCATCCTTTCGGCATCAAATTTGAAAACGATGTTATCGATTCCCTTGCGATCGGCCGTGCATGGCTGCCCGGTCTTAAAAGCCATAAATTAAACATTCTCGCAGATCATTACGGTGTTCCCTTAAAACACCACAGAGCCGTCAACGACTGCGAAGCGACCGCAAAAATCTTAAAATGCATCTTTGACGAAATGACGGAAAAAGACATCAAGAGCTGTTTCCAGTTGAACAGCCTCATCGATGAAGTTTCCATCGTCAAAAATTCCCGTGAAGTTTTCCATACGGTCATCCTCTGCAAAAATCAGAAAGGCCTCCGAAATCTGTATAAACTCGTCTCCGAAGGACACCTCACCTATTATTACAGACGCCCGAGGATCCCGAAGAGCCTCATCGAACGCCACAGGGAAGGCCTTATCATCGGTTCTGCCTGCGAATCGGGCGAAATTTTCCGCGCTGTCTTAAACGATATGCCCGATGATGAGCTCGATAAAAAGGCGGCGTTCTATGATTACCTCGAGATCCAGCCCGACGGCAACAACGAATTCCTCATCCGTTCGCATAAGGTCGAAAACAGGGAAGCACTCCATGAGATCAACCGACGCATCATCGCCTGCGGTGATCGTTTGGGCAAACCGACCGTTGCCACAACGGACTGCCATTTCCTGAACCCTGAAGATGAACAGTATCGCCGCATCGTACAGGATGGTATGGGCTTCAAAGATGCCGATGATCAGGCACCGCTCTATTTCCGCACGACAACGA
>SVGZ01000005.1 GCA_015056045.1 Clostridiales bacterium
TTGGTTAAGATGCCGCATCCAGCATATTCTCAATAAAAATCCCATAACCTTTCGTCGGATCATTGACAAGCACATGTGTTACAGCACCTACCAGCTTTCCATCCTGAATGATCGGCGAACCACTCATCCCTTGCACAATGCCGCCCGTTTTGGCAAGAAGTGCATCGTCCGTCACTTTGATCGTGAAATTCTTTGTTCCGCTGCGGTCGTGGATGCGTATAATGCGGCAGCTGTATTCCCGAACACCACCATCATCCAGTGTGCATAAGATCGAAGCGGTACCTGTGTGCAGTTCTTCGCGTCTGCCCATGGGCAAACCGTTCGCATAAAGCGGATTTTGCGGCTCTTTTATAGCTTCGGCAAAAAGCCCGACGGATGTATTTTCCCGTATGCGACCGATGACGTCTTCTTCCGGGTCAAAAGTGCCGCGAATTTCACCGGGTTCGCCTGCACTGCCGTGAATGATCTCAATTACCCGTGAAAAAATCACTTCGCCGTTGCGGACGGATAAAAGCTGCCCCGTATCCGCATCGGAGATCGCATGCCCAAGACCGCCGATGAGCTTCGTTTCAGGATCATAAAAGGTCAAAGTGCCAACGCCTGCGGTGCTATCCCGAACCCAAAGCCCGAGTTTTGCCTTATTATCGGATAGGTCAACGGCAGGTTCGATGCTGATTTCGAGCAAGCGGCCGTTCCTTCTGAGCTGCAGGCGGATCGTTTCCCCTTTTGCTTCGGAAATGAGCGCAGTTAAATGATCTGCATCGAGAACTTCCTCTCCGTTCACTTTTTCGATGACATCACCCGAAAGCAGCCCTGCGTTTTTTGCAGGATTGACTTTTCCTTCGGCAGTCCTGATGTCGCTCGCACCGACGACGAGCGCACCTTTTGTATAGAGCATCACGCCGATGCATTGACCGCCGGGAATGAGTATTTTTCCTTCGCCGACGGTGACGCTGACTTTTTTCAGCTCAACCCCAAAAAGCTTCAGCGAAAGACGGGAAATGCCTTCTTCGTTGGCTTTGAGCGAAAGCGGGTAAGCGCCTTCGATGTTTAAGATGCTGTCCCCGGAGCTGCTGACTTCAACACCTGCGGGTAATATAAGTTCTTTGCTGCTGCCCGGTTCGATTCGCAGATTTTCGGGGATGTTTGCGGTCTGCCATGCGAAAACACCGAAAAATCCATATATGCAGAGTATGACTGCGAGCGCAGTATATAGTAAAAATGTTGAAATTTTACGCATAAAAAATTCCTTCCTTGCCATGCTTTTCTTAGTATCCGGTAAAAAAGCATTTCTCATTCGTGAAGGAATTTTTTGTCTTTTTTTATTTTGTGATGCGCTTATCTGCCCATTTTCCTTTGTAAAAATAGAAGAAATAGGAAAGCGTTGTGACGATCCACGAAACGGTATAGCTTGCGAAAACGACCTGTACATCGTTCCAGATCGGCCGCATGAGGAAGATCCATGTCAACCTGACGCCGCAAGTACCTATGAGTGCGATCGTCATGGGGATTCCCGTTGCACCTGCACCGCGGACAGCACCTGCACAGATATCGCCGATCGCATAGAACCAATAGGTAAGCGCCGTAAAGACGAGCATTTTCATGCCATTATCAATAACTTCTTTTTCGCTTTTGAAAAGCCCCAGGATCTCTCTGCCGAAAACGAAAAGCAGTACGCCCATGACAAGCGAAACGGCACAGATGAAGATCATCCAGAGCCATGTCGCACGCCTTGCACGTTCGGGTTTGCCTGCGCCGATGTTTTGCCCGACAAAGGAAGTGATCGCATTGGCACCTGCGCCGATGAACATGAACAAAAAGCCGTTCAGACGCCAGCCTGTGGAATAACCAGCCATTGCCGCTGCACCGAAAGTATTGATCTGTGCCTGAATGACGACGTTGGAAAGCGTAACGGCTTCGCTCTGCAGACCGGAAGGCATCCCAAGAGTGAACATTTTTTTGAAAATGCCTTTGTCAAAGGCGATATGCCGTATTTCAAGGCGGTAAATATCCTGCGTTCGCGTGAGGTTCAGCAAAGCCATGCCCATGGAAACGAAATCGCCCAATACCGTTGCCAAAGCACTGCCTGCCGCACGCATCGAAAGAAGCCCTGTAAAGATATAGCTGAAGGCGATCTTGACGCAGCAGCCTGTGATCAGGTAATAGAACATATGCTTTGAATCGCCGACAGCGCGGAGGATATTTGCGCACATCTGATAGGTCAGGTTAAAGACCATGCCGACGAAATACAGACGGAAATAGATCACTGCTTCGGGCATGACTTCCGGCGGAGTGGACATGAGCGTCAAGAGCCACGGTGCTGCCATGATCGCAATGACGGAAATCACGATACCCGAAGAAGAACTCCAGATGATCGAAGTGCCGACTGCTTTTCTGATGCCGTCTTTTTCGCCTGCGCCGTAATATTGCGAGATGATGACGCCCGTTGCCGTGCCAAGCCCGTTTAAGAGGCCGGTCAAAAGCGAAATGAGCGAATTTGGCGAACCGACTGCAGCAACGGCGATGCTGTCTGCATATCGGCCGACGATCATGAGGTCAAGCGTTGTATAGATCTGCTGCGTCAGGTTTCCCAATATCAGCGGCAGCGAGAAAAAGATCAGCTGACGGAGAATATTGCCTTCTGTGACTTTGGTCGAGCCCATTTTCATGTGAAATTTTCCTTTTGGGGATTTGATGGCTTCATTATAGCATCATGACCGGTTGGGTTCAATATGGATATAAAAAGGGCAAGCTCTTGCTTGCCCTTTTCTTCTTATAATACGCCTTTTAAGAACTGCCCTGTATAGCTCTTTTTGACTTTGGCAACTTCTTCGGGTGTGCCTGTCGTGACGATGCGACCGCCTTCATTGCCGCCTTCGGGACCGAGATCGATGATGTGATCGGCGCGTTTAATGACATCAAGGTTGTGTTCGATGACGATGACGGTGTTGCCTTTATCGGCCAAACGGTCGATGATGTCGACAAGTTTCTGTACGTCTGCGCTGTGCAGACCGGTTGTCGGTTCGTCAAGGATGAAGAGCGTCTTGCCCGTTTGTTTGCGGGAAAGGTAAGTTGCCAGTTTGATGCGCTGCGCTTCGCCGCCGGAAAGCGTTGTCGAAGGCTGACCGAGCTTGATATAGCCAAGGCCGACATCATACAGCGTCTGAATGATCGCTAAAATCTTGCTGTGCCCATGGAAATAGCTGAGGGCATCTTCAACGGTCATATCGAGGACTTCAAAAATATTTTTGCCCTTGTAGCGGACTTCGAGCGTTTCTTTGGTATAGCGCTGACCGCCGCAGACCTCGCAGGGTACATAAACATCCGGCAGGAAGTTCATTTCGATCTTAATGATGCCGTCGCCTTTGCAGGCTTCGCATCTTCCGCCTTTGACATTGAAAGAGAACCTTCCTTTATTATAGCCGCGGACTTTTGCATCCTGTGTTTTGGCAAAAAGGTCGCGGATCATATCGAAAACGCCCGTATATGTCGCAGGGTTGCTTCTTGGCGTTCTGCCGATCGGGGATTGGTCGATGTTGACGACTTTATCGAGAAGCTCCAGACCTTCGATCCTGTCATATTTGCCGGGCCTAAGCCTTGCGCCGTTTAAATCTCTTGCCGTTGTTTTATAGATGATCTCGTTGACGAGCGAGCTCTTGCCGCTGCCGGAAACGCCTGTGACCGCTGTGACAACACCCAAAGGCACTTCAACATCGATTTTCTTCAGGTTGTTTTCCGCAGCACCGAAAATTTTCAGCGAACCGTTTGTCTTTTCGCGGCGTTTTTTCGGAACGGAAATGGAAAGTTCGCCCGATAAATATTTGCCCGTAATGGAATCCGGATTCTGCATGACTTCCTGCGGTGTGCCGAAAGCGACAACTTCGCCGCCATGTACACCTGCACCGGGGCCGATGTCCAGAATATAATCGGCTGCAAGCATTGTATCGATGTCATGCTCAACGACGATGAGCGTATTGCCAAGGTCGCGGAGGCTCTTTAAGGTTGATAAAAGCTTGGCATTATCGCGCTGATGCAGACCGATGCTCGGTTCATCGAGGATGTATAAAACGCCGGTCAAGCCCGAACCGATCTGTGTGGCAAGCCTGATGCGCTGCGCTTCGCCGCCGGAAAGCGTACTCGCCGAACGGGAAAGCGTCAGGTAGCCAAGACCGACATTGATGAGGAAGTCGAGCCTTGCGTGGATCTCTTTTAAGAGGCGTTCTGCGATCGCTTCCTGTTTCTGTGTCAAAACAAGCTCGTTCATGAACTTTTTCAGGTCAACGATGCTCATATCCGAAAGCTCGGAGATGTTTTTCCCGCCGACGGTAACCGCAAGCGCCTGTTTCGAGAAGCGTTTGCCCTTGCATGCCGGGCAGAGGCTTTCATACATATAGGCTTCGATCTCACGCTTCATGCCTTCGGAATTGGTCTCTGCATAGCGGCGTTCAAGGTTGGGGATGATGCCCTCAAAAGGTCTCTGGTTGGAATAGCTGTTGTTGTCTGTTTTATAGGTAAATTTGATCTCTTCATCGCCCGAACCGTAAAGCAGGACCTGTTTTGCGCTTTCGGGAAGATCGCGATAGGGAACATCGAGCGAAAAACCGTAATGTTTGGCTAAAGCAACGATATTCTGCGTGTTCCAGCGGTCAAACATGGAAAGATTCCAGCCTGTGACGTGGATCGCACCTTCGCTTAAGGATTTGGATTCATCGGGAATGATGCTTGCCACATCGATCTTGAAGATTGAACCAAGACCCGAACACTCCGGGCAAGCGCCGAAAGGACTGTTAAAAGAGAACATTCTGGGCGAAAGCTCTTCGATGGAAATGCCGCAATCCGCACAGGAATAATTTTCGTTAAAAACCTGTTCGCTGTCGTCCGTATGGTTAAGCACGATGAGCAGACCACCCGAAAGTTTGAGCGCCGTTTCGATCGAGTCGGAAAGACGACGGTTGATATCGGGTCTGATGATGATGCGGTCAATGACGGCTTCGATGGTGTGGCGGTTGTTTTTGATGAGGTCGATCTCTTCCTCAAGCTCACGCATTTCGCCGTCTACACGGACTCTGCCATAACCGCTTTTCTGCAAATCTTCAAAAACTTTTTTGTGTTCGCCCTTTTTTGCGCGGATAACAGGCGAAAGCAGGCTGATCCTTGTACCTTCGGGCATGGAGGTGATCTGCTGTATCATCTGGTCAACGGATTGGCGTTCGATCGGCTTTCCGCATTTCGGGCAATGGGGAACACCGGCTCTTGCGAAAAGGAGTCTGAAATAGTCGTGGATCTCGGTAACGGTTCCGACTGTCGATCGTGGGTTGCGGCTCGTTGTTTTCTGGTCAATGGAAATTGCCGGTGAAAGACCGCTGATATAGTCAAGCTCGGGCTTTTCCATTTGCCCCAAAAACATCCTCGCATAGGAAGAAAGCGACTCGACATAGCGGCGCTGACCTTCCGCATAGATCGTATCAAAAGCAAGGGAGCTCTTTCCACTGCCGGAAAGCCCCGTGATGACGATGAATTTGTTGCGCGGAAGCTTGACGTTGATATTTTTTAAGTTGTGCTCTCTGGCACCTCGTATTTCAAGAAATTCCAAGTTTTACCTCTTATTTATAGCGTTCTCTGCGTTTCTTTTTCGGTTTATCCGGAGCAGTCGGTTTTCTGCCCAGTTTTTTCTCGCCTGTGAGCTCGGCAATGCGGTCGCGGAGTTTGGCGGCAACTTCAAATTCGAGTTCAGCCGCTGCGGCAAGCATCTGTTCCTCAAGGATCGCAATTTCGAGCTTAATATCCTTCGGTTCCGTCGTTTCTTCTTCCGCAGATTCGGCAAGATCGATCGGTGTGGTGACCTCTTTGACGATCGTTTTCGGTGTGATGCCGTGTTCTTCGTTATATTTCTGCTGCAAAGCACGGCGGCGTTCGGTTTCTTCAACGGCTTTTTTGATCGAGCCTGTCATCTTATCGGCATAGAGGATGACTCTGCCTTCAGCATTTCGGGCAGCTCTACCGATCGTCTGTATCATGGAGGTTTCGTTGCGGAGGAAGCCCTCTTTATCGGCATCGAGAATGGCGACAAGCGAAACTTCGGGGATGTCCAGACCTTCACGCAAAAGGTTGATGCCGACGAGAACATCAAATTCATGCATACGAAGCGCACGGACGATCTCGATTCGCTCCAATGTGTCGATATCGGAGTGCAGATAGCGGATGCGGATGCCCATTTCCGTATAATAATCGGTCAGGCGTTCGGCAAGCTTTTTCGTCAGCGTTGTGACGAGTACGCAATAGCCTTTTTCGACTTCTTTGCGGATCTCGGAGAGAAGATCATCGAGCTGATTTTCAACCGGTCGGATATCGATCTTCGGGTCAAGAAGCCCCGTTGGGCGAACAATCTGTTCAACGATATTCTTCCCTGCGAGTTTTCTTTCATATTCAGCGGGCGTTGCGCTCGTGTAAATGACCTGGTTGATGCGGTCGTTGAATTCGCCGAAATTGAGCGGTCTGTTATCAAATGCGGAAGGTAGCCTGAAACCGTATTTGACGAGCATTTCTTTTCTTGCACGGTCGCCGTTATACATCCCACGGACCTGCGGTAGTGTGACGTGCGATTCATCGACAAAGAGCAGATAATCCTTCGGGAAGAAGTCCATCAGGGTATAAGGCGCTTCGCCGGGCAATCTTCCGTCGAAATAACGGGAATAGTTTTCGATGCCGCTGCAGAAGCCGATCTCTTTGAGCATTTCCATATCATAGGTTGTGCGCTGAACGATGCGCTCCGCTTCGAGGAATTTTTCTTCTTTCTTAAACTCTTCTGCGGCGATCATCATATCCCGCTTGATGTCGGAGATCTGTGTTAAAACTTTTTCACGCTCAACGGCATAATGCGTTGCCGGGAAGATCATGGCGAAATTCATGATGTTCTGCGCTTTGCCCGTTAAAACATCGATCTCGGAAATGCGGTCGATCTCGTCGCCGAAAAATTCAATGCGGATGGCTCGCTCTTGCTGATTCATCGGGAAAACTTCAACAATATCACCTCTTGCGCGGAAAGTACCTCTGCGGAAATCGATGTCGTTGCGTGTGAAGTTGATCGAAACGAGCTGATCCATAAGCTCATCTCTGTCCATCTGCATACCTTTGCGGATGCGGACGGTCGCATCACGGTAGCTTTCGGGCGAACCGATCGAGTAGATGCAGGAAACACTCGCAACAACGATGACGTCCCTGCGCTCTAAAAGGGCAGAAGTCGCACTGTGGCGGAGTCTGTCTATTTCATCATTAATAGAAGAATCTTTTTCGATATAAAGATCGCTTTTTTCGATGTATGCTTCGGGCTGATAATAATCATAATAGGAAACAAAGAACTCCACGGCATTGTGCGGGAAATATTCTTTGAATTCACCGCAGAGCTGTGCGGCAAGGGTCTTGTTATGCGCGAGGATGAGTGCAGGTCTTCCGGTCTGTGCGATGATGTTTGCCATGGTAAAGGTTTTCCCCGAACCGGTTACGCCAAGTAAAACCTGATCCCGTTCACCTCGGTTGACGCCTTCAACAAGCTTTGCGATCGCCTGCGGTTGGTCACCGGTCGGCTTATACTTTGCGCTCAAGATGAATTTGTTTTCGTTTTCCATAAAAGCCCTCCCGGAAGATCTTTGTCACAGTAATTTAATGATATATTGCGTGAGAAGTTATGTCAATAAAAACAATTAAAAATGAGAAGTTAGAATAAAAACTTGCGCAGTTGTGCAGGCTGCATGAGAATTTGCAAAAAGCATATCGTTTCCTTTGTTGAAATCGATGCGAAAAAGGGTTATGATAGATAGGAATAGTATGATGATTTTGGAGTTAAGCGATGCGTTTTAAGATAAAAAGGGCGTTTATATGGCTTTTGATCGCAGTATTTTTCCTTTGCGGCTGTGAGGCGGAGCTTGTCCGCGGTGAATTGGCAGAGGGAAGTGCATCCGTTGAAATTGCGGTGATCACGCCCGAACCCACAACGACAAAAGAACCCGAGCCAACGCCTGCGCCGACGATGACACCGATCGATTTTGACCCGAAGCAGACGCATATTTACCTCACACAGGGCAGCTATTATTTCCTTTCGGCAGAGGACAAATCTGCACTCACAAGAAACGGCGAGCTGCTGTCTTCTGCGGCATTTACCGTTGTCAATGAACAGAATTTCCGCCTTGAACAGGATGAAAACGGCGAAAGCTGTGTGGTCTATTCCGCTGTGGATGGGCTTCGCCTGGGCATCAATTTAAAAGGCGAGGATATGCCCCGTGAAGGCATGGTTGCGACCTTTATGGAAACGCTTTCCGAATCGAGAAGCCATTGGCTGGTTGAGAGAATGCCCGATGGAAGCTGCGTCATCAGAACAGCTGTTGAGCCGAACCTCGTTTTGACAAAGAGCATCGACGAAGAAGGCAGCCCGCAGATCATCATTTCCCGATATACCGCTGCGGAAAGCCAGCATTGGGATTTCGGCGTGTTTGAAAAGAGCGAATCGCTCAGCCTTGCCGAAACCAAACAGCTTTTTGAGAATATCACGGAAAACGAGATCCTTTCCTATATCAATAGGGAATATACCGATGCGGAAGAGGAATTCGGCGGTCTTTTGGAACTTCGCGAAAGTGCAAAGCTTCCGACACTGTTCGTTTTTAAGGATGAACCGGCGCTTGCTTTCAGCTTCGATACCGAGCCGGATCTTGGCTCCGATTACACCGTGGATGATTATATCGCCGGTTTTACCGTTCCTGCGGAAAAGGCGGAAGGCACTTTTGATACGGATGCCCCGATGACAGGCGTTTTCTATCTGCCGCTTTCGGCACTTGCCGATCTTGGTGCGGAAAACCTCTCTCTGCACAGCGGTCTTATCGGCCTGAAAAAGATGGATGGCGTTTTTGCCCATTATTATGAATTTGATCAGGGCGATTTCCGCATCAGCATCGCATGCACGGAAACAGGCCTTGTTGAACCCGATGCCTATATCAACGTCAGGCTGATCACTTCCATTACGGAAGGCAATGCACTTATTTAATGAATATAAACAGAATAAAATTATGGCGCTTCCGGAAAAAGAGGCGTCTTTTTTTGGTCTAAATGCGAATATATATACAATATTAATAGAATAATAATTAAAATATGCGCATATACGGATGAAATTTTTATGGAAAATAGGGAATTTTTAGAAAAAAACTTAAAATTTATGCAAATAGGGCTTGATTTTTTCCAAAGAAGCGGTATAATCATACATGTCCGATGCAAAAGGCAGCGGATAATAAGAAAGAAAATTAAATTCAGAAAGGGTTTTCAAAATGAAAGCTTTCAAAAAAGTTGCAGCTCTGCTGCTTGTCGTAGCACTTTTAGCTACATCCCTCGTATCCTGCGGTAAGAAGAGTATCGTAGATGAAATCAAAAAGTCCGGCAAACTGACAGTTATTACAGAACCCGGTTTCGCACCTTTCGAATATATCGATGCAAACGGCGAAATTGCAGGCGTTGATATTGAGATCGCTAAGAAGATCGCTGAAAAGCTCGGCGTAGAAGCTGAAATCACCGCTATGGATTTCGACGCTATCATCCCCGCAATCCAGGCAGGCAAAGCTAACCTCGGCGCAGCAGGCATCACCGCTACAGAAGAACGTGCAAAGAGCGTAGATTTCTCCGTCAACTATGTTGATACAGGTCTCTACATCATCGTTCCCGAAGGCTCCGCAATCGCAGGCGCAGCTGATATCGTTGAAGGCACAGCCGTTGGCGTACAGCTCGGTACAACATCCGATATGCTCGTTTCCGACATCACATCCGGTATCTCCCGCTATAAGACAGTTGCAGACGCAGTTGTAGCTCTCCAGTCCGGCAAGATCGAAGCAGTCGTTGCAGACGAACTCCCCGCTAAAGACGCAGTTGCAAACAACACAGGTCTTGTTCTCCTTGAAGAACCCCTTTCTGTTGAACAGTATGCTCTTGCTATCACAAAGGGCAACGAAGAACTCCTTGAAGTCATCAACGAAGTTCTTGGTGAAATGATCGAATCCGGCGAAGTTGATAAGCTCATCCAGGAACACATGGAACTGGCTGCAGCAGTTGGCTGAGATTTAAAAACAGAATAACAAAGAGGAAAGGGTTTTGGCCCTTTTCCTCTTTTTATCGTTTTGGATAGAAGAAAACCCATTGTAAAAGAAAGGTTGCGAAATGTTTGATAATTTCTTAGAGCAGCTGTATGACAATATCATAGCGCAGAACCGCTGGCAGATGTACCTCGAAGGTCTTGGGGCAACGCTTATCATGACCTTTGGTGCAGCGATCATCGGTATTATTCTGGGCTGTCTTGTCGCGATCTGCAAAGTATCCTATGCACAGAAACAGCGCGGTCCGAAACGCCGCCGTACCTTTGGTTCGGTTATGTTCGGCGTTCTCAACAAGGTCTGTGATTTCTACCTGACGGTTGTCCGCGGTATCCCGATGATGGTTCTTGTTATGATCTTCATCTATATCATCTTCGGCAGAGCGCCGTTTTCCGCATCGATGTATGTCGCAACCCTCGCTTTCGGCGTAAACAGCGGTGCCTATGTTGCGGAGATCGTCCGTGCGGGCATCATGGCGGTTGACCCGGGCCAGACAGAAGCAGGCAGAAGCCTTGGTCTTTCCGAGGGTATGACGATGCGCATCATCGTTCTTCCGCAGGCGATCAAAAATATCCTTCCGGCGCTTGGCAACGAAGCCATCACGCTCCTTAAGGAAACCTCCATCGCCGGCTATGCAGCTGTTGTTGACCTGACCTATCAGGCGACGCTCATCCGTTCGCGTACGTTCAGCCCTGTTCCGCTGATCGTTATTGCGCTCGTTTACCTTGCTGTTGTTATGCTGTTGACGTTCATTTTCAATAAAGTAGAGAAGAGGTTGGCGAAGAGTGATTACCGTTAAAGATCTGCATAAAAATTTTGAAAGAGTCCACGCGTTAAGAGGCGTTGACCAGCATATTGAAAAAGGTGAAAAAGTCGTCATTATCGGGCCTTCGGGCTGCGGTAAGAGCACCTTCCTTCGCTGCCTGAACCTCCTTGAAGTTCCGGATTCCGGCGATATCTGGATCGATGGCGAAAAGATCACCGATGTTGACTGCGATGTCAATAAGCTCAGACAGAAGATGGGCATGGTTTTCCAGCAGTTCAACCTTTTCCCGCATAAAACGATCCGCGAAAACATCACGCTTGCACCGACGCTTCTTGGCCTTATGACACAGGAAGAAGCCGATGCCAAGGCAACCGAGCTTTTAACAAGAATCGGCCTGTTGGAAAAAGCGGATTCTTACCCGGCACAGCTTTCCGGCGGACAGAAACAGCGTATTGCGATCGTCCGTTCGCTTGCCATGAACCCGGAAGTCATGCTTTTTGACGAACCGACATCTGCGCTTGACCCGGAAATGGTCGGCGAAGTATTGGAAGTTATCCGTGAACTTGCCGAAACGGGTATGACGATGGTCATCGTTACACACGAAATGGGCTTCGCACGCGAAGTTGCGACAAGATGCATCTTCATGGAAGACGGAAAGATGATCGAAGAAGCTCCTCCGAAGGAATTCTTTGAAAATCCGCAGAGCCCGCGCTTAAAGGATTTCCTTTCCAAAGTATTATAAGTGCACAGAAAAGGCGATATCGGAAGATATCGTCTTTTTCTTTTGTTAATTTTTACCTTCTTATTACAAATGTTCGGATGTGTACTCGACTTGAAAGGAAAAACGGAGTATAATGATAAATGGATGTTGTATAAATGAAAGTAAGGTGACTTCTTAGTGGAAAAAACCAAAACAAATAACAGGATCGGACAGGATTTTACCCTGATGCAGCTCATCCGCTTTGCATTGCCGGCGATCTTGACGAACCTTTGCGCACAGCTGTTCAAATCGCTCGATGACGGTCTTTTCGTCAGCCGATTCGTCGGACCGGATGCTTTGGCTTCGATCAGCCTTTTGGGTCCGATCAACTGCATCATCATGAGCTTCGCACAGCTTTTCAGCGTCGGTGCAAGCACGATCTCTGCACAGAAAATGGGTATTAACGATCAGCAGGAAGCAAAACGCGTCTTTTCGAGGATCTGCATCATCGGTGTCAGCGTCGGTGCTTTGATCGCTGTTCTGATGAATGTATTCTGCGATCCTGTCTGCCGTTTCCTTGGTGCAGATGATGCCCTGATCGCCAATTCACGCATTTACGTCCGCATCGTACATACCAACGCACCGGTCAATATTCTCGTTGCGATCTTCTCCGCTTATTATGCGACCGCAGGCAGACCGGATATGGGTCTTGTTTGTTCGATCTTAAACGGCGCAATGAATATTATCTTTGATATTATCTTTATTGCCATGATGGATATGGGCGTCATCGGCTCGAGCTTATCTACTATTTTTGGCGAAATTGCCGTTGCGATTGTCGGGCTTTTCTTCTATACCCGCAAAAAGAACGAGATCTATTTCGTCAAACCCGAAAAAGAATACAAGAGCACCTTTTTGGCAACGTGGAAATCCGGTTTCTCGCAGTTTATCAACAGCCTTTCCTTCTCGGTAACGGGCTTTACGACAAACCATATTCTCTTATCCGTCATTGGTTCGGATGGTGTTTCGGCAAATACGGTCATCAACGATATCCGCATCATCTTCAACTCTGCGATCGTCGGCTTTATTACCTGTGTCGGTCCGGTCATTGCCTATAATTATGGCAGCAGAAATGTTGAAAGGCTGCGGAAGATCCTTACGCATTATTTCAAGTTCTGGCTCTTTGGTTCGCTGATTGTTACCTTCATCGGGCTTTTCCTGCGTCAACCGCTGATCAGCATCTTCTTTGGCAGCGATACGACGACGGATCTTTACAAGATGACGCATCTTGGCCTTTCGATCGAAATGATCGCGGTATTATTCTCCTGCGGCTGTATTCTCGTTATGCGTATGTTTGTTGCCCTTGGTTCGCCAAAGACAGCTTCTATTCTGACGGTTTCGAGAAACTTCATCATCCGTATGTCGATGCTGCTGCTTTTGCCGTGGCTGTTTGATGATCTTGGCGTATGGCTGGCATTCCCCGTCAGCGAAGCAATCTCCTGCATGGTCGGCGCTGTCATCGTCATCCGCAATGCCGATAACTACGGTTACGGAAAGAGCGGAATTGCGCTGCGCATGATGGATGAACCGCTCATCAAAGCGGATGCATAATAACGATATAAAGAGGCTTCACGATCGTGAGGCCTTTTTCTTTTATAAAAATATTTTCTTTTTTTGTAACACTAAAAAATCCCCTGTGTATATAGGTTTGAATGAGGCAATAGATCACTGATCCTCCGAAAACGATCGATTCGGTTTGGACTACGGTAGCGATCCGCTGACCGTCTGTTTTGGAAAGCAGACACACTCGCTCTGCTCGGACTCATCCAACAGAATGTACTTTAAGCATCCTTTGTGAGGGAACTCCCGTTCCCTCAAGGATGCTTAGGTTCCGCGCTCGCGCGCACATTCTGTTGTCGCCATAAGGCTTGTATTGCCCATTAAAAAGAAAGGAGCGTCGGTAAATGATTTTTTACGGACTGGCAAAACTGGAAAAAGCACTCGGTTACGAGGCAAAAACACTCTATGCGCTGAGCAACAATGTGAAAAAGCATTATCATCCGGCGCAGATCCCCAAAAAGAACGGCGAAATGCGCAATTTACTTGTGCCGGATATGGCTTTGAAAAGCGTACAGAAAGCGATTGCCGAAAAAATACTGCAAAATTTTCCCGTTTCGCCGTATGCCTATGCCTATCGCAAGGGTTTTGGGATCAAGAAAAACGCAAGACAGCACACGGGCAAAGAAAAAGTCCTCAATCTCGACATCGAAAAATTCTTCGATCATATCCTGTATACGCAGGTCAAGGACTATGCTTTTCCCAAAGCTTTTTTTGCTGAAGATGTGCGGATTTTGCTTTCGATTCTTTGTTACGGCGAAAAGGGACTCCCGCAAGGTGCACCGAGTTCGCCTGCTATCACCAATTTGGTGATGCATGATTTTGATATGAAGATCGGCAAATGGTGCGAGAAACAGGGTATTGACTATTCCCGTTACTGCGATGACATGAGCTTTTCGGGCGATTTTGATGAAAAAGCAGTCATTTCCTTTGTGAAAAAAGAGCTTCGCCGGCTGAACATGAGCCTGAAACGGGAAAAGACCCGTGTTGCTAAAAAAGGCTCTCGACAAACGGTGACGGGTATTGTTGTCAATGAGATCCCTTCCGTTCCTTCGGAATACCGCAGGAAACTCCGGCAGGAGATCTATTACCTGAAAAAATTCGGCGCAGGACATCAGCTTCGCCACTATGGTTTGAAAATGACGGCAAAGGACTATTTTCTGAGCCTGCTCGGGCGAGTCAACTATGTTCTCCATATTTCGCCCGACAACTATGAAATGTGGCAGTACAGACGCTACCTCAAAAATATGCTCCGTCAAAGCCGCTTGCAGCCGAGACGTTCGGTTTTGCTTTAAATTCTCTTTTCTTGTCAAGCGCAAAATATTCATGATATAATCATGAAAAAGCGGAATTTGGTTGAGATAATCATGGAAATACAGATCAGAAAAGTCGAAAAAGACTCGGAGCTTATGCAGCGGCTGCTTAATTTTGTGGAAAATTTTTCCTGGCACGAAGTGCGTGAGCATACCCTGCGGCAGATCAGAAATTGGGAATATGAAGATTGGGAAAGCCCTTTTATTGCCATGGATGGCGAAAAAATCATCGGCATGGCAACGCTCATGAAGACGGATTATTACCCTTTACCCGAAATTTACCCGTGGGTCTCGACGATTTTTGTTGCAGAGGAATACCGCGGGCAAAGGATCAGCGGAAAACTGATCGATTTTGTCAATGCCTATGCAAAAGAATTGGGATTTAACAGGACATATATCCCGACGGAGCATATCGGTCTGTATGAAAAATTCGGCTATTCTTATCTGAAAGATATTGTAAATTACGGCGGCGATACAGACCGCTTATATAAAAAAGAGATATAAAAAGATCAGGACATTTGATCCTGATCTTATTTTTTATATTTCTTCGATCATGCAGACGGCGTGTGCCTCAGCACCTTCACCTCTGCCGATGTAGCCAAGCCATTCGGGCGTTGTCGCCTTGATATTGACAGGGCAATGGCAGATATTTTCGATGTTTTCTTTCATCTGCGGAATGTATCCGGCGATCTTCGGCGCCTGCAGGATGAGCGTTGCATCGATATTCGACGGTGCAAAGCCTGCATCTGTCAGTTTTTCCATTGTATGCCCAAGGAGGATCATGCTCGAAATGCCGCGGTAACGCTCGTCTTTATCGGGGAATTGCTGGCCGATATCGGGTAAACCCGCAGCGCCTAAAAGGGCATCCATGATCGCATGGATAAGGACATCCGCATCCGAATGACCGAGGAGCCCTTTTTCGCTTTCGACCTCAACGCCGCCTAAAATGAGCTTTCTTCCTTCGGCAAAGGCATGGATATCGATCCCGTTGCCGATGCGGAAAGCATTTTTCTGCCCGATCATGTTTTCTCCTTTTTTAATATCCGATCTGTATGTCAGCTTGAAGTTTTCCTTGCTGCTCTCAACGAGGATGGGCTTTACACCCAGGCGTTCGACGAGCTGTGCATCATCCGTGCCGATGAAGCCGTCAAGCTTTGCCTGTTCGTGCGCTTTTTTAAGAAGCTCTGCGGAAAAGACCTGAGGCGTCTGTGCGAGTGCGATATGGCTGCGGTCAAGTGTTTTCCTGATCTCATTTCCTTCGACAAGTTTGACCGTATCCGTACTCATGCGGCAGGCAACACCGCTTCCGTATTCTTCTGCGCTTTCGATGCAGCGAATGATTAGATCCTTATCGGTAAAGCAGCGTGCAGCATCCTGTACGGCAATGATTTCGGCATCTTTGGGCAGGACATGGATCGCATTGAGAACGGAATCCTGCCTTGTATCACCGCCATCTGCAAAATAAAAAGGCATTTCCGGAAATAAAGCTGCCGTATTTTTGGCAAGACCACGATCTTTTTTCTGCGTAACGATGGCAATGCCGTCGAAACAGCCGCTTTCCACAAAGGAACGGAGCGTCAATTCGAGGACGCTTTTTCCCGAAAGCGTGATAAAGACCTTATTTTTATTCGGAATGCCCATGCGGAGGCTTTGCCCTGCAGCGGCGATGATCGCATAGACTCGGCTCATTGGTCGATAACCTCATAAAGCGTATCGGCATCGTCTTTTTTAACGGTTTCCCTGAGCTCGAGGACGCGGACTGTCAGCGGACTTGCTCCGAAACCGATCGTTACGGTATCGCCGACTTTGAGCTTATGGCCGGGTTTTGCTTCCTTGCCGTTGACCAGAACTCTTCCGCCGTCACAGGCGCCTGCGGCAACGGTTCTTCTTTTTATAATTCTTGAAACTTTGAGAAACTTATCTAAACGCATGTTTGCACCAACTTTGCTTATATTTTCAAAAATTATGATACCAAAATTGCCCTGTCTTTACAACAAAGAACGCAAAAATTCAGCCGCAGTTTTCATTTTGCTCATGCCCCGTTCAATAAAAAGGAAAGACCACAGGGCAAGCCCCGCGGCCTTTTTTAGAGATATGTTTGATGTTTGGGGTTACAATGCTTATTTGGTATATTTCCAGAGACCGTGGAGGTTGCAGTATGCATAGACCGCGACGAGCTCATCGGATTCTGCGAGTGTGAAGGTTACTTTCGGGTCATTGCCGGGTGTGAGATATTTTCTCTGGCTGCCTTCTTTTGTTTCGAGGCTTACCCATTCGATGTAGTGTTCGGGAGCCATCGGGTGATCAACACTGCCGACGTTTACGGTAACGGTCTTGCCGTCTTCATAAACTGCGGGAACGTGTTTTTCGACTGCTGCATCTTTTTCGCCGGGGACGATTTCCCTCATCTTGCTGCCGCAGCACATTACCGGAACCTTGCTGTCCTTAACTTTTTCTACGATATTGCCACATACTTCACATACATAATATTTCATTTTGATTTCTCCTTGATTTTAAGTTTTCTTTTTGCGTTTTACGCTTGTTTTCTTTTCCTTGTCTATATAATACCCAAATATATAAGGAAAGTATGATGTAAATGCAACAAATAGAAAATTTTTTTATTTTTTTTGAAAAAATTGCAAACGGAAATAAAGCTTGCAGCTAATATTTTCAAATTGAAATTTCCATTGAGCATTTAAAATTTCGTAACATCAATAAAGCCCAGGCTGTTCGAATACTTTTCAAGCTCGGGGATCGTGAGTTTGATCGCACTGTTCGGGCTTCCGCATGCGGGGTAGACAGTTTCAAATGCACGGAGGGATTCATCGAGGTAAACACGGACGCCTTCCTTGATCCCAAACGGGCAAACGCCGCCGACAGCATGACCGATGAGCTCGATCGCCTGATCAGGTGTGAGCATGGTGGCTTTTTCGGCAAACTGTGCCTTGTATTTTTTGTTGTCGATGCGCGCAAGTCCTGCCGCTAAAATAAGAATCGGGCCTTCTTTTGTCATAAAGGAAAGCGTTTTGGCGATGCGGTTGGGTTCGCAGCCGACGGCTTCCGCCGCAAGGGCAACAGTCGCCGTGGAAAGTTCAAATTCGAGGATGCGGTCTTCGATCCCGAACTGTTTGAAATATTCTCTGACTTTTTCAATCATGGATTTTCTCTTTTCGTTTTTTCTTTTTATTATATCGTGCGGTTAATAAAAAGAAAACAACCCCTCAGACTTTTTCCTGCGTTTGTTAACGCAGAAAAAAGCCAGCTCCCCTTACACAGGGGAGCCTATATGCGTATAAGAATTTTGGTTGTTTGGCGAAAATAATAGTGAGTTCTCATTCAAAAGTAAAGGCGAGCAATGCCCGCCTTTACTTATTCTTTATTTCAGTGTTTCGAAATCCGCAATGCGTGCTTCGAGTTTTTCGAGCATTTCGCGGTTTGCAGCGAGCTTGCTCTTTTCCTCTGCAACGACCTTTTCGGGTGCTTTGGAAACGAAGCGTTCGTTGGAAAGTTTGCCTTCGCCGCGCTGAATTTCGGAAATGAGTTTTTCCTTTTCTTTGCCAAGGCGGGCAAGCTCTTTTTCGATATCAACGAGTTCGCCAAGAGGCATAAAGATCTCGCCAAGTTCGCATACGCAGGAAGCGAAGCCCTTGGAATCCATATCGGCTTCAGCGAAGCGGACATCGGAACCGTAAGCGAGCTTTAAGAGGTATGCACGGCAAGCTTCAACACTTGCTTTTCTGTCTGTGCGGATGACGAGCTCTGCACGTCTGGACGGCGGAACGTTCATCTGTGCACGGAGCTGACGAACCTGACGAATCGCATCCATAACGATCTCCATATCGGCCTCATCCTGTGCAAAGTTCAGTTCTTCGCGGTAAACCGGCCATGCGGAACGCATGATGGTTTCTTCTGCGCCAGGGAGGTTTAAGTAAACTTCTTCGGTGAGGAAGGGCATCAGCGGATGCAGGAGCTTGAGCGCTGTCGTAAGAACGTGTGTTAAGACGCTTGTGACGTGCTGCTTTTCTGCTTCATCTTCTGCATAAAGGCGCGGTTTTGCCATTTCGATATACCAGTCGCAATATTCGCTCCAGATGAAGTCATAGATCTTCTGTGCAGCAAGGCCGAGTTCGAATTTTTCCATATTGTCGGTAAATTCGGCGACGACTTTGTTCATGCGGGAAAGGATCCATTTATCGGCGATATCGAGCTTTGTCATGTCGATATCTCTTGCCTGCCCGTCGGAATTCATAAGGAGGAAGCGTGCTGCATTCCAGATCTTGTTGGCAAAGTTGCCTGCTGCTTCGACTTTTTCCCAATAGAATCGCATATCGCTGCCTGCTGCGTTGCCGATGACAAGGCTGAAGCGGAGTGCATCTGCGCCGTGTTTATCGATAACTTCAAGCGGATCGATACCGTTGCCAAGGGATTTGCTCATCTTTCTGCCCTGCGAATCGCGGACGATACCGTGGATCGCAATGTTTTTGAAAGGTGCATCGCCCATGACTTCTTTGCCGAAGACCATCATACGGGCAACCCAGAAGAAGATGATGTCATAACCGGTGACGAGTGTCTGCGTCGGGTAGAAGTATGCGAGGTCATCTGTTTTATCGGGCCAGCCAAGCGTAGAGAAGGGCCAGAGACCGGAAGAGAACCATGTATCGAGGACGTCTTCATCCTGATGCAGGTGGATGCTGCCGCATTTCGGGCATTTTGCCGGTGCATCGGCTGCAACGGTCATTTCGCCGCAGTCATCGCAGTAATATGCCGGGATACGATGTCCCCACCAGAGCTGACGGGAAATACACCAGTCACGGATATTTTCGAGCCAGTTGAAATAGGTTTTTTCATAGCGCTTCGGAACGAAGTTTGCTTCGCCGTTTCTGACTGCTTCGAGCGCGGGCTTGACGAGCTCTTCCATCGAAACGAACCACTGCTGGGAAACGAGCGGTTCGACCGTTGTTCTGCAGCGATAGCATGTGCCGACGTTGTGCTTATAGGGTTCGATCTTGACGAGTGCGCCGATTTCCTTTAATTCGGAAACGATCGCTTCTCTTGCTTCGAGTGTGGGCATGCCTTCAAATTTGCCTGCGAGTTCGTTCATGTGGCCGTCATCTGTCATGACGCAAAGAACGGGCAGGTTATGACGCTGTGCTACTTCGAAGTCGTTGGGGTCGTGTGCAGGTGTGATCTTGACAGCGCCTGTACCGAATTCCTTTTCAACATATTCATCCGCAACAACGGGGATCGGTTTGTTTAAAATGGGCAGGATAAGGTTTTTGCCGATGAGGTGCTGATAGCGTTCATCTTCGGGGTGAACGGCAACAGCGGTATCGCCAAGCATGGTTTCGGGTCTTGTTGTGGCAACGGTAATGCCTTCGGAGCCGTCTTCTGCCTTATAGTGGATGTGCCAGAGGCTGGAATCCTGTTCTTCGTATTCAACTTCTGCATCGGAAAGTGCGGTTTTGCATGTCGGGCACCAGTTGATGATGCGGTTGCCTTTATAAATGAGGCCTTTTTTATAAAGGCGTACGAAAACTTCGCGGACAGCCTTGTTGCAGCCTTCGTCCATGGTGAAGCGTTCACGATCCCAGTCGCAGGAGCTGCCCAGCTTCTTTAACTGTTCGACGATCCTGCCGCCATACTGCTTTTTCCATTCCCAGGCGCGTTCAAGGAAACCTTCACGGCCGAGCATTTCTTTTGTTAAGCCTTCTTTTGCCATGGCATCGACGATCTTGACTTCGGTTGCGATGCTTGCGTGGTCTGTTCCCGGGAGCCAGAGAGCTTCATAGCCCTGCATGCGCTTCATACGGATGATCGCATCCTGCAGTGTCTGGTCAAGGGCATGACCCATATGGAGCTGACCGGTGATGTTCGGCGGCGGGATTACGATCGTATACGGGGGCTTGCCGGAGTTAGCTTCTGCATGGAAATAGCCTTTTTCCATCCAGTTCTTATAAAGCCTGTCTTCAACGGCTTGCGGGGAGTAAGATTTTGCCATCTTTTCTTCCATTGTGATTCTCCTCATGTTTATCTCATGAAATGTTTTTTTGCGTATTTATAATAGAAAGAAAAACGCCCTTTATATAGAATAAAGGACGAAAATACTTTCCGTGGTACCACCTTTTTTCCGCATTACTGCGGCACTCGAAGGGATGTCTGTCTTTATCATGGCGACCTTCGCAAAGTACCGGGGCAGGCTCTTTCAGCAAATAAGCCCTCTCTTTTGGCAGCGGCGGCTTTGTTACTCCTCCATTGACAGACGGAATATTAAATTTTAATAAGTGTTCAGGAAGCTTTTTTATCTTCCTTCATATCTTCGGCTTTGGTAAAACAGAGCTTGCCGTTTTTGAAAGCATACTGCACAAAAGCCAGAAGCACGAAACCAAGCGTGATGTATGTTGCCCAAATATAATAGGGATAGAGTTGCTCATGGAAAAAGCCGCTTGCGATCGAAGCGTTGAGCAGCAGTGCAGCCACTTTACCAAAAACATTTGCCGGCGCGGTATGCCCGTTTTTGATAACGAGGAAACCGCCGATCATCATTGCGAGTTCTTTTGTTGCGACGACAGCGATAACGAAAACGGGGAAGATCCCATTCAGCGTAAAGGTCACGAGGACAGAAACTGCCATCAATTTATCTGCAAGCGGGTCAAGCCATGTGCCGAGCCTCGTCTGCAGTTTATATTTCCTTGCGATATAGCCGTCGAGTACATCCGTAAAACAAGCGAGACCGAAAAGCCAGAATGCGGCGATCGTTTCACCATCTACGATAAGCGTCACAACGACGGGGATCAACAAAAGACGTATCAGGGTCAAAATATTCGGGACATTCAAAAATTTCTCTTTCATAGATCCTCTTTCACAGCTGCAGCCATTCAATACATCAAAATACAGCTTAAATAATATTATAATCCGAAAAAAATAATATTTCAATATGTAAGAGGGGCTTCCGCACTCTTTTCACAAATGAAAAAATGGTGTATGATAGGGTAGAAATAATATGGAAGAGGTTTGTTTTGATGGAACAAAAAGTCTATGAGAGTTGGAAAAAGGCACTTGCGGGCACAGAATATGCAGAGGAACTGAATTCCCTTTGCGGTGAAGCCCTCGAAGAAGCGTTTTTGGGCTACCTCGAATTCGGTACGGCTGGTATGCGCGGCAAACTTGGCCTTGGCATCAACCGCATGAATACCTTTACGGTTCGCAGGAGCACACAGGGCCTTGCCAACTTCATAAAAGAAGAAGGACTCTCCGAAAAAGGCGTTGCCATCGCCTATGATTCGAGGAATATGAGCAAGGAATTTGCAAAGGAAACCGCATGGCTCTTAGCGGAAAACGGCATCAAGGTCTATTTATATGAAGATTTAAGAAGCGTACCGCAGCTTTCCTTTACGATCCTGCAGCTTGGCTGTGCAGCTGGTGTTGTCATTACCGCAAGCCATAACCCGAAGGAATACAACGGTTATAAAGTTTACGGTGCAGACGGCGGTCAGGTCGCACCCGATGATGCAAAAAAGATCACCGGGTATATCGATGCTGTTGAAGATTACCTTTCGATTAAAGTTTCGCAGAATATCGAGGAACAGGAAAACATCACGATCCTTGGGCAGGATATGGACGAAGTCTATTATGAAAAGCTCATGAGCATTCTTTCGCATAAAGAGGCTCTTGCCAAAAATGCAAAAGATCTGCGCATCGTCTATACACCTCTGCATGGTTCGGGCAATAAACCCGTCCGTGAAATGCTCAGGCGCATCGGTATCGAGCATGTCTATGTCGTTTCTGAGCAGGAAGAACCGAATGGTGATTTCCCGACAGTCATCGTTCCGAATCCCGAAAGCAGAGACAGCTATCGCCTTGCATTTGAACTTGCAAAAGAAAAGAATGCCAACATGATCATCGCAACCGATCCGGACAGCGACCGTATGGGTGCTGCTGTTCTCGACGGCAAAGGCGAATGGCATCTGTTGACAGGCAATGAGATTGGCTGCCTGCTTATGGATCATGTCCTTTCCGGCAAAAACAAAGAACACGGCTATATCGTCAATTCCGTTGTTTCGACGCTTATGGCAGATGAAGTTGCGGCAAGATACGGCGTCAAATCGATCAAAGTTTTAACGGGTTTCCGCTTCATTGCCGAACAGATCAAACTCCGCACAGAAGAAAATTTCCTCTTTGGTTTTGAGGAAAGCTATGGCTACTTAGCCGGCGATTTCGTCCGCGATAAAGACGGTATTCAGGCGGCAATGCTCATCGCAGAGGCTGCCTGTGTCTGCATGGAAAAGGGCATGACGCTCTATGACCTGGCAGAAGATATGTATCAGCGTTTCGGTTTCTACAGCGATGAAGTTATCTCTATCACAAGACCCGAGCTCGGCGGAATGGACAGGATCAAAAATGTCGTTGCGGAACTCCGCGAGCATAATCCCGTTGAATTCGGCGAATATGCAGTCCGTGAAGTCACCGATATTGAAAAAGGAACCGTCAGAAATATTCTTTCGGGCGAACGCAGCGAATGCACTTTCCCGAAATCAAATGTACTGATGTTTATGACAGCCGGCGGCAGAGTCATCCTTCGTCCTTCGGGAACGGAACCGAAGCTCAAGGCATACCTTTCCGTACGCGGCAGCACAAGGGAAGAATCGAAAGAAAAACTCGCAGCTTTAAAAGCAGGATTGATGGAGATCATCACCCCGATTTTAGAGCAGTAACATTATTGGAGCGATAAATGAGGATAGCAGTTGGGATCTCCGGCGGCGTAGACAGCGCCGTTTCGGCTTTGCTTTTAAAGGAAGCCGGTCACGATGTATTCGGGATCTTCATGAAAAACTGGGATGAAGAAAAATATCCCGATGGGGAATGTACTGCGGAAACGGATTTTGACGATGTCCGCGAGGTTTGCGATAAGATCGGCATTCCTTATTACAGCGTGGATTTTTCAAAAGAATATTGGGACCGCGTTTTTGAATATTTCTTATATGAATATAAAAATGGCAGAACGCCGAATCCGGATGTCCTCTGCAACAAGGAGATCAAGTTCGCCGCTTTTAAGGATCTTGCACTGAAAACCGGTGCGGATGCGATGGCAACGGGACATTATTGCCGGAATGACGTTGTGGATGGGCATACGCGCCTCTTAAAAGGGCTTGACCCGGGTAAAGATCAGAGCTATTTCCTCTGTATGCTTTCCGAACAGCAGCTCGAAAAGACGGTTTTTCCGATCGGTCACCTGCAGAAAAACGAAGTTCGCCGCATTGCGGAGGAGAACGGACTTTCCGTTGCGGATAAAAAGGACTCCACAGGCATCTGTTTCATCGGCGAGCGCAACTTCCGCAAATTCTTAAAGCAGTTTTTGCCTGCACAGCCGGGTGAAATGCGCAGTGTTGATGGGGAACTGATCGGCAGACATGAAGGACTCATGTATTATACTATCGGGCAAAGGCGTGGCCTTGGCATTGGCGGAAGAGGCAACGGCGGCCGTTGGTTCGTTATCCGCAAAGATATGGAAAACAATATCCTCGTCGTCGCACAGGATGAAAAAGAGCCCGGACTCTGGTCCCGTGCGCTCATTACGGAAAAATTCAACTTTATCAACCCGATCACCGAAAAGGAATTCGATTGCACAGCCAAATTCCGCTATCGCCAGAGCGACAGACCCGTACACGTCCGTGTGCAGGATGACGGAAGCTGTTATATCGAGTTTTATGAAAGGGAAAGAGCCATTACCGAAGGGCAGTTCGCCGTATTATATAATGGGGATCATTGCCTCGGCGGCGGTGTTATTGAAAAAGTTATCTGGTAAGAGAGGAAAAGATCATGGAAAGCGCAAAATGTGTAGCAGTCATTTTAGCGGCAGGAGAAGGCACAAGAATGAAGTCTTCTCTCCCCAAAGTTCTTCATAAAGCAGCGGGAAAGGAGCTCGTCCGCTGGGCAGCGGAAGCGGCAATGGAAGCCTGTGGTACTGCGCCTGTTATCGTTTACGGCAGCGGCGGAAACCTCGTTCCCGAAACGATCGGCGAACCTTATGCCTATGCACTGCAGGATAAACGAATGGGCAGCGGTCATGCCGTTATGTGTGCAAAAGAAGCGATTTTAGCCTCCGGTGCGGAATATACATTCGTTCTGGCAGGCGATATGCCGCTTGTCCGCGCGGAATCCATTAAAAAAGTCATCGACGAAGCCAAAAACGGCAATTATGACCTGCTCATGCTGACGGGTATGCAGGATAACCCGACGGGTTATGGCCGTATCATTCGCAAAAACGATATGGTCAAAGCCATCGTCGAGGAAAAAGACGCAACGCCCGAACAGAAAAAGATCTGTGAAGTCAATCTTTCGGTTTATTGCTTCAAAACGAGTGCCCTCATCTCTGCTCTTGAAAAAGTTCGCCCGAACAACGCAGCAGGCGAGTATTATATTACGGATTGCCTTTATATCATCGGCAGCGAAGGCGGTAAATGCGGTGCTGTCATTGCGGAGGATATTTCCGAATGTACAGGCGTCAATGACCGCGTACAGCTCTCGGCAGTAAGCAAAGTTCTGCGCAGTCGTATCAACGAAAAGCACATGAGAAACGGCGTTACGATGATCGATCCCGAAAGCTGCTATATTGATGCGGAAGTAGAGATCGGCAGAGATACGATCATCTATCCCGGTGTCATCCTTGAAGGCAAAACAAAGATCGGCGAAGGCTGTGAACTCCTGCAGGGAAGCCGTATCGTGGATAGCGAGATTGGTAATGGAACAACTGTCCAGAACAGCGTCATCGAAAGTGCGGTCGTCGGCGAAAATACAAAAGTCGGTCCTTATGCGTATTTCAGAAAAGGTACGGTCATCGGCAACAACTGCCGTGTCGGCGACTTTGTCGAAGTGAAAAACGCACAGATCAAAGACGGTGCAAAGGTTTCCCACCTGACATACGTCGGCGATGGCGAGATCGGCGAAGAAACAAACGTCGGCTGCGGTGTTGTTTTCGGCAACTATGACGGCAAGAAAAAGGCAAGGACTGTTGTCGGCAAAAAAGCTTTCATCGGCTGCAATACAAACCTTATCGCACCGGTCACCGTTGGCGATGGCGCTTATATCGTTGCGGGTTCGACCGTTACGGAGGATGTCCCTGCGGATGCACTCGTCATTGCGCGCGCAAGACAGGTCGTCAAGCTTGGCCGAGGCAAGGGAAGATACAAAGATTAAACAAAATGGATAAATTTATTGCAAGCTGTGTTTTTACGCGTGCTTATCCCGAACTCAGCGAAAGGATACAGCAGTATATCCGCGAAAGATGGCAGATGCCCGTTATGCGCTGCTGCGTGGAAAATTATAAAGTCCGCAGCTTTGAGGAAGAGATCGCCCGGGAAAGCTGGTCTGTATTGCCGCATTTCCTTCCTTTTGAAAAAGGCGACCGCATGATCTATCTTTGCCATAATTGCTCGGCAATATTTATGGAACAGCAGCCGGATATCCCGATCATTTCGCTTTGGGAACTCATTTTGCAGGATGAAGCTTTTCCCTATCCCGATCACAGCGGAATGGAAGCAGGTATACAGGATTGCTGGCGATCCAAAGAAAATGCAGAGGAACAGGCGGCTGTTCGGCAGCTGCTTGGGAAAATGAATATCAAGGCGATTGAGCTTGCGGAGCATCATGCGGAAACGGATTTCTGCGGCTTTTCGCTCTATCAGCCTGCTCCGCCGAGAAACCTCAGGCTTGCACCGAAGCGTTTTATCGAAAATGCAGAGGGAAAATTTGAAGCGCACACACAGGAAGAAAAAGAAAAGCTGATGCATGCCTATGTTTCGCGGCAGAAGACGAAGACGATCGTCGGCTATTGTCATTATTGTGTCGATGGTCTGCGCCTTGGTGGTGCGGAGGCATTCCATATCGCAGAGCTGCTTTTCCCCGAAAAATAAGAGAATAAAAAACAGACACTTCACGAAACAATCGGAAGTGCCTGTTTTGTTTTGTCAAGATTTATGAAAGATCCCGTTTGCTCTTTTTCTGCGTGACAAAAAGCAGGATGAAAAGTAAAAGCGGGAAGATCGTGCTGAAGGAAAGCCCATAGCGGAGTTCATCGCCGAATGCGCTCGAAACAAGCCCGACGGCTGTCGGCCCTAAGGAACAGCCAAGGTCACCGGCAAGAGCAAGGAAAGCAAACATCGCCGTTCCGCCGGTTTTGATCGAAGCTGCTGCAAGACTGCAGACACCGGGCCAGAGAATACCGACACCGAAACCGCAGATACCGCAGGAGATCAGCGCAAGCAGCGGAACAGGGGAAAATGCTGCCAATAAATAGGAAGCGACTGCTATGAGAGATCCACCCATCATCAGCGTGATCAGCGGATGTTTTTTGTTCGGTTTTGCATCGAGGACTCTTGCAAGACCCGAAGATGCCGCATACATACAGGGACCTAAAATATCGCCCAATGTTTTGGAAACGCCGAGGCTGCTTTCCGCAAAGCTCGAGCTCCATTGATTCATGGAATGTTCTGATGCACCTGCGGCAAAGATCAGAAGCGCAAAGAACCAGAAGCGCTTATCCCTAAGCAGGGAACCGATCTTCATGCCTTCGCCCGTTTCGACGAGCTTGTTTAAGGGAACAAACAGGAAGAAAATGGCATTGAAAGAAGGGATGAGCGCCCATGCAAAGCTCAGCGTACGCCAGCTTTCCGTGCCGAAAATGAGGAAGAACAGCGAGCTTGCCAACACGACGAAAACCTGTCCCCAGCAATAGAAAGAATGCAGAAGGCTCATCGTGGCTTCTTTATTTTTTGTCGGGCAGGCTTCTGCAATAGGGCTTGCCAAAACTTCAATAAGACCGCCGCCGATCGCATAGAGGATAACCGCGATCAGAAGACCGCCGAAAGGATCCATGATATCCGGCAGGACCGCCATGGCGATAAGCCCCAAAGCACAGAAGATATGCGCCAAAAAGGCACTGATGCGGTAGCCAACTTTATCGACCGTAAAAGCGGCAATAAGGTCTGTCAGAAGCTGTACAAGGAAATTTACCGTAACGAGCAGCGTGATCTGGGCAAGCGGAATGTTAAATTCGCTGCGGAAGGTGATGAAAAGCAGCGGCGCTAAATTGACGATGATCGCCTGCGAGATAAAGCCCAGATAACAGGCGATGAGCGTATGTTCAAAGGTCAGTTTGTTTTTCATAATTCCTCCCAAAGGATGAGAAGTGTGCCGTCATGAACGGAGATTTCCGCCGCTTCGCCGGTAAAGGAATTGCTTACGCCAAGCGGAACATCGGGGAATAATTCCGCATTGTCGAGCGGATATTTGAGCCCTTTTAAGCTGACGCCGATCGCTTCTTTTCCCATGCAGAAAACGGAGATCGTGCCTGTTTTCCCTTTGGGGAAAGCGATTTTTCCGTTATGAATGGCGGTTGCGATGTAATGCTCGCCGATGAGGTAACCACGGCAGCCTTCTTTGGCGATATGGCAAAGCGTCTGGTAATTGGCCATGGTATGGTCCGGTCTTCCGCCTGTTCCGCCGTAGAGGATAAACTCATCCGCACCTTTCTTTTTCCCGAGGGAAATGGCAAGCGCCATATCGGTATCGTCCTTTTCAACGGGTACGCAGACGACATTATCACCAAAAGGTGTTTTCCCTAAGGAATCAAAATCCCCGCAGATGATATCGGGTCTGATGCCTTCTTTTTCAAGGTAAGAAAGACCGCCGTCTGCAGCGATGATGAGTGAACCCGCAAGCGGAGGCTTGATCAGCCCGAAAAAACTGCCTGCTCCGAAAATATAACAGCGCATAATTGCTCCTTTATCTGACTATTTTCCAAAAAATGCGAAAAACTATGAATGAAAAACAGATTTTTGGCGTCATTTTACATATATAATATATCGAAAACGGGGAAAAGTAAATTTCTTGTTTACACTCGTAACAAAGTTTTGGCAAAAGTATGAAATTTCGCTAAAGTCTGCCAAATCGTTGTTATCTGAAATATTTTGTGCTATGATAATATTTGTTGGGAGTATAACTCCGAATATAGTTGTGAGGTAAAACATGGGTAACAGAAAACTTAAGCTTACGCTGACGATCATTCTTGCGGTATTGGTCGTTGCGCTGATTGCGACTGCTGTCGTATACTTCATCGGGCTTAGCGGAACAGCTGAACAGGAAGAGCTTCCTGTCGAAACACCGGTTATGCTCGAAACCGCAGATCCCCAAAGATTCCTTGAAGGCATTACCATTGCGGGTGTTGATGTCGGCGGGATGACATTAAAAGAAGCAAGGGATGCCATTGCACCCGTTAAAAATGAACTGTTGAGCAATATCAGCTTCGAACTCGTTCATGCACAGGCGGATGCTTCCGATACACCGGAACTGCCCGAACCGCCTGCAGAACCCGGAACGACCGCTAAACCTGCCGTTAAATTCCCCGGTACAGTCGAAAACCTCGGTATCGTCTGCAACGATATGATCGTTCTCGATCAGGCTTTTGACCTTGGCCACAGCGGCGAAGAAGGCGAAGAGCTCGATGCGCTCATCAAAGACGTCCGCACAAACGGCAGAGAATTTGAAATTGCCCTTGAAGTGGATGAAAACGTCATCATGGCAGGCGCGATCGCAGAAATTGCTGCAAAGATCAATGTTGACGCACAGGATGCGACCGTACAGATCAATAAAGATGCGGAAGACCCTGCGCAGATGTTTGTTTTCACAAACGCTGTCACAGGCGTTGAGCTTGACCAGCAGGCTCTGATTACGCTGATCGAAGATACCCTTGCAGCAGGAACAAAGACAGGCGAACTGACGATCCCCGTTATCATCACCGAACCGCAGATCATGGATGGTGCTGCAACGGAAGATATCGTTCTGCGCAGCCACTTTGAATCTTCCTTTGCAAAGAGCCCCTATAACAGAGATACCCGTGTATTCAATATTAAGAAAGCCTGCGGCCTGATCACCGGTACGATCCTGGAACCCGGTCAGGTATTCTCCACAAACGATACTTTAGGCCCCAGAACATATGCACTTGGTTGGAAAGGCGCTCCGGCAATCATCGAAGGCGGTGCTTCCGAAGATCAGGCTGGCGGCGGTGTTTGCCACGTTTCCACAACGCTTTATGATGCTGTCGTTATGGCAGACCTCGAGATCGTTTACAGAAGAGGCCATTCGAGCAAGCTCGGTTATGATCCGGGCGGTCTTGACGCAACGATCAACACAGGTACGATCGACTTCAAGTGGAAGAACAATACAGATTCCAATATCTATGTCATCATGTATGTTGATGATGAAAAGAAGGTTGTCGTCTGCGATATTTATGGCGAAGCTTTCCCCGAAGAATATGACGAGATCAGACTGACCAGCAAAAAGCTGAGGACGCTTACCCCGCAGGGTGAGATCGAATACCGCGTTGATAAGACACAGAAACCAGATTATGTAAAAGTCTTTGCGGAAAGAAAGAACGGTTCCGTCTATCAGTCCTATAAGAACTATTATAAGAACGGCGAACTCGTCAAGACAGAAAAACTGGCAGAGACGACCTATCCCGCAAGAAACGGTATCACCATCGTTGGACCGGGATACCTTACGCCTTCACCGGGTCTGACAACACCGGGTACCAATACACCGAACCCGAATACACCGAACCCGAACACACCGAATCCGAATACACCGAACCCGAACACGCCGAATCCGGAAACACCGAATCCGGATACACCGGATCCGAACCCGGATACACCGGATCCCGAAGTACCGGTTGGTTAAGAACAAGCGATCATCCCTTTTCAAAAGAGAAGGGATGATTTTTGTATTATGTCTTGCGTGAGTTTTCAAGCGCTTGCTATAATAAAAGAGTAATTTGGTAAATCAACCAGAAAGTGGAGAGATAATATGAAATTTTCCGAAATGACCTACACAAGACCCGATATCGAAAGCCTGAAAAAGGCCGCACAGCATGCTGCGGAAGCGCTCGCAAAGGCGGCATCTGCAGAAGAACAGATTGCGATCTACCGTGCCTTTGAAAAGGAATCGAACACCGTTGAAACGATGGCAACGCTCGCATACATCCGCCATACAATCAACACGAAAGATGAATTTTATGAAAAAGAGCAGGATTGGCTCGATGAGATCATGCCCGAACTCGAAGAGCTTAACCAAATGGTGAGCCTTGCGATCTTAGCTTCCCCGTTCAGGGCTGAACTCGAAGCGGAATTCGGCAGCATCCTTTTCACCAATATGGAAATCGCCGTCCGCAGCTTCAAACCCGAACTCATGCCGCTGATGGCAGAAGAAAACAGACTCTCCAGCGAATATCAGAAGCTCTATGCTTCCGCAATGGTCGAATTTGACGGCAAAACCATGCCTTTGCCGATGCTCGGACCCTATAAACAGAGTACAGACAGAGCCATCCGCAAAGCTGCATACGAAACAGAAGGCAGATTTTTTGATGCTCACCGCGAAGAACTCGACACGATCTATGACAAGCTCGTTCACAACCGCACCGAACAGGCAAAGCTTTTAGGTTATGAAAACTATCTGCCGCTCGGTTATGACCGCATGCAGCGCAACTGCTACGGTCCGGAAAAGATCGCCGCATTCAGAAATCAGGTCGTTTCCGATCTCGTTCCGCTTGTTGCAAAGATCAAAAAGGATCAGCAGGAAAGACTCGGCGTTGACCATATGTATTTCTATGACGATATTATGATGTTCCCCGACGGCAACGCAAAGCCCGAAGGTACAGCAGACGATATTTTAGCCGCAGGTCTTAAAATGTATCATGATCTGAGCCCCGAAACGGCAGAATTTATCGACTTTATGTATGAAAATGAGCTGCTCGATGTTTTATCCAAAGACGGCAAAGCACCCGGCGGTTACTGCACATCCATTCCGGATTACAAAGCACCGTTCATTTTCTCCAACTTCAACGGAACGGCAGGCGATGTTGACGTATTGACACACGAAGCAGGTCACGCTTTTGCGGATTACCGTGCCGTCAGAAAAGACTATATCCGCCCGCTGCAGTCGCCGACGCTCGAAGCCTGCGAATGCCATTCCATGTCGATGGAATTTTTAACACAGGATCATCACAAAAACTTCTTTGGCAATGCGACAAGAAAATATGAGATCGGTCACTGCGAAGATGCGCTGATCTTCATTCCTTACGGCTGTCTTGTCGATGAATTCCAGCACCGTGTTTATGAAAACCCGGATATGACGCCCGAAGAAAGAAACGAACTCTGGGCAAGCCTCGAAAAGAAATTCAGGCCTTGGCTCGATTTCGGTGATCTGCCTTTCTATGGCAGAGGTGCGGGCTGGCAGAGACAGCTCCATATCTATGGTTCGCCTTTCTATTATATTGATTACTGCCTTGCGCAGACAGTCGCATTCCAGTTCTGGATCGCATCTATGGAAGACAGAAAAGCAGCTTGGGAAAAATATCTCGCCTTTACAGATCTCGGCGGAACCTTGAGCTTTGAAGACCTCGTTAAGAGCGCAGGCTTAAAAGTTCCCTATGAAGATGGCTGCATCAAGGAGATCGGCGAAGCGATCGGCCGTTGGATCGAAGAAAATCCGCTTGCATAAAATCAAAAGTTTGTAAAATATGGGCTTTTTGGTTGGAAAAATGTGCATTTGGGAATAAAGTCTCAACTTTTGGTTGAAACTTGGGCAAAACTGTGTTAAATTAGATAATGATTGCATGGGAGTATTGCGCCCTTTTGGGGCTTTACCCATCGAAAGGAAAAAGATTTGGGCTATAAGAAATACGTCAAGGACTATGAGATCGAATATCGGGACGTGCCGGGTAAAAAAAGGCAAAAAGCGGTTCGTGTCTACATAGGCCCGTATTTTCGTTTCCGGGAAAGCAAGGAAGAGATCGAAAAACTGAAAAAGTTTTATCTGATCGGCTTGCTTCTGGAAATCTTCCTTATCCTTTTCCCGATGTGCTTCGATTCGGCAGCACAGAGAAGCTATATGATCGCCTTACCGCAGGCTTTATCGACGATCCCGCTTGTCCTTGCAGGCGGTTCCGTATGGCGGCTCTTTACCGCAAAAGAAAAAGTCGAACGCGAACATGCGGATATGATCTATTCGCGGATGAGCGGCGCATCGCTTTTCCTCATGATCTTCCATGGCATCGGTTTTGTTGGTTCGATCCTCTACCTTGTAAAAGGCATTGCGGAAACGATCGACATCATCTCCTGCCTGTGCAATCTGCTCGTTTTTCCGTTGTCTGTCCTGTTTTTCGTAAGGAAAAAGGGGCTTAAACTGGAAGAAATCAAATAACTGCGGTTCTTCCGCAAAAACACCATGGTGTTTTTCTTTAATAACTCCTGTTATTAAAGAAATTCCTATTCGATATTTACCGGAAACCAAGCCGGGTAAATATAAAAAAATAATATGGGAGGAAACTTATGAATTCCAAACTCACAAAGATCCTGGCTTTCATGCTGGCTTTCGTGATGGTTCTCGGTATGTTCGTAGGCTGCACAAAGAAAGAAGAAGAACAGCCCTCCGAAACAGTATCCGTAGAAGCTGAACCCACAGAAGCTCCGTCTGAAGAAGTCGAGGAAGAAGTTGAAGAAGAAGTTGAAGTAAACGACACACTCGTTGTTGCTTATGACTACTTCTCCGAAAAGTTCTCTCCGTTCTTTGCAACAACATCCTATGACCAGGATGCTGCCGGCCTTACACAGGTTGGTCTGCTTCCCTCTGACCGTGAAGGTAATGTCCTTCTCAACGCAAAAGATGGCGAAGTAGTTGCTTACAACGGCACAGACTACACCTACAACGGCATTGCTAACTGCGAAATCGTTGAAAACGCTGACGGCACAGTCACATACAAAATTGACATGCGCGACGACGTTGTCTTCTCCGATGGCACACCCTTAACAGCAAATGACGTTATCTTCACCATGTACGTTCTCAGCGACCCGACATACGATGGTTCTTCTACACTCTATTCCCAGAAGATCCTCGGTATGGAAGCATATCGCTCCGGTATGGACACACTGTTCAACCTGCTCTGCGCTGCTGGCCGCGAAAACACAGATTTCACCAACTGGGATGAAGCTACACAGACAGCTTTCTGGGCTGATGTAGACCAGGCTGGCGAAAAATTCGCTCAGGAAATCGTTGACTACTGCATCGCTGCTGGTTACGGCACAGATGTAGGCACAGCTGCTCCCGCTTGGGGCTTCGAAGTTGCTGCTGATGCTACAGCTGCTGACTTCTTCGCTGCTATGGAAGCTAAATATGCTGGCGACCTCGCTCAGCTTTCTTCCGTAGAATCCGCAGGCACAGCTCTGTTCGATTTCATGGAAAACTATGACGCATACACAGTAGGTGTTGCAACAGGCACAGGCGCTGCAAACATCGAAGGTATCAAGAAGACAGGCGACTACTCCCTCGAAGTTACAGTAGAAGGTATTGACCCGACATTCATCTACCAGCTCGGCGTTACAGTTGCTCCGCTTCACTACTATGGTGATGCTTCCCTCTTCAATTACGAAAACAACCAGTTCGGTTTCAACAAGGGTGACCTTTCCACAGTTCGTGCAAAGACAACAACACCCCTTGGCGCTGGCCCCTACAAGTTTGTTTCTTATGAAAACAACATCATCTCCTACGAAGCTAACGAAAATTACTTCGAAGGTGCTCCGAAGATCAAGTATCTGAAGATGCAGGGCGTTTCCACAGCTGATAAGATGACAGGTATGACAACAGACCTGTTCGATATCACAATCCCGAACTATAACGATAACGATATCGCTGCTATCAAAGCTGCAAACTCCAACGGTGAACTCGTTGGCGATAAGATCACGACAGTTGCTACAGACTTCCTTGGCTATGGCTACATCGGTATCTGCGCTAACACCGTTAAGGTTGGCGATGACAAAGCTTCCGACGAATCCAAGGCTCTCCGCCGCGGTCTCGCAACACTGATGGCTGTATTCCGTGAACCCGTTATTTACGCTTACTACGGCGACCGTGCTTCCATCATCCAGTACCCGATCTCCAACACATCCTGGGCAGCTCCGAGACCGGCTGATGAAGGCTACAACCTTGCTTACTCCAAGAACGCTGCAGGCGAAGTTGTTGTTACAGCTGAAATGACACAGGACGAAAAAGTTGCTGCTGCTAAAGAAGCTGCTAAGTCCCTGTTCATTGCTGCAGGCTACACATATGATGAAGCTTCCGCTAAGTTCACAGCAGCTCCGGCTGGTGCAGACATGGCTTGGGAAATCATCATCCCCGCTGACGGTGTAGGCGATCACCCGTCATACGGTATCCTCACAGAAACCAAGAACGCTCTTAACGAAATGGGCCTCGACCTTATCATCAACGACCCGGCAGACTCCAACGAACTCTGGGATGCTCTCGATGCAGGCACATGCCAGCTTTGGGCAGCAGCTTGGGGCGCTATACCCGATCCGGATATGTATCAGGTATATCACTCCTCGAATATTGTAGGTCTGGAAGGTTCCACAGAATCCAACCACTACAGCATCCAGGATCCGGAACTCGACAAACTCATCATGACAGGCCGTTCCACAACGGACCAGGCTTTCCGTAAGGCAACTTACAAAGAAGCTCTCGAACTGATCATGAGCTGGGGCGTTGAACTCCCGACATATCAGAGACAGGAAGCTACACTGTTCTCCACAGAACGTGTTAACGTTTCTACAATCCCCGGCGATATGACACCTTACTATGGCTGGGCTGCAGAAATCCACAAACTCGAACTGAACTAACAGTTAACTCCTGACGGAAGACTCCGGGGGGCTGCATTTATTGCAGCTCCCCGATTCTACCGTACTGAGCCATGGGCAAATGCGCTTTGTTTATGGCTCAATGCGGTAGGGTCAGGAGGGCTTACCTGACTCTATTATATGGAAATTGGGTAGCAAGCACGGGAAATAAAGCCCGTGCAATAAATATATTTTGAAGAAATGGTGATAGAATGGGAAAATTTATCGTTAAGCGTCTTTTGACTTCAGTACTGATCCTGATCTGTGTCATGCTGATCATTTACACGCTGATGCATTGCCTCCCGACGAACTATATTGAGACTATGGCGCGCCAGCTCTCGCAGCGTCCGGGCAACACCAAGTCTGCAGCGGAATGGCTGGCCGACTTAAATGCCCAATATGGTATGGACAAAGGCATCATCGGCGGATTCTTTGTCTGGCTGCAGAACGCCCTTGCGGGTGATTTTGGCATCAGCTGGGTACATAACATTCCTCCGACAGAAAAATTCATGGATGTTATCGGCGTCAGCTTCATTCTTGGCGCGATCTCTATGTTCTTTGAGATCATTATTGCGATCCCGCTGGGTATCCTCGCTGCAAAGAAACAGTACAGCGGCATCGACTACTTCGTAACCGTATTCGCCATGATCTGTATCTCCATGCCGACCTTCTTCGTTGCAACGCTATTGAAGTTGGTATTCGGCGTGCAGCTTGGCTGGTTCGAGATCGCGGGTCTGACCTCGGCAAGGTTCTTTGATACCTTATCGCCCATGGGTCAGTTCTGGAATATGGCTTGGCATCTTGTTCTTCCGGTTATCACGATCGTCATCATCTCCATCGGCGGTCTGATGCGTTACACAAGAACAAACATGCTCGAAGTTATGAATGCAGACTACATCAGAACAGCAAGAGCAAAGGGTCTCCCGGAAAAAGTTGTCATCAACAAACACGCTTTCCGCAACACGCTCATTCCGGTCGTTACCATTCTCGGCGGCAGCCTCCCGAGCCTTTTCTCCGGTGCGCTCATCACAGAACAGCTGTTCTCTATCCCCGGCATCGGCTACACAGCATATCAGTCCATGATCGTCGGCGACATCCCCTTCACGATGTTCTATCTGACATTTATGGCGATCCTTACGCTTGTCGGCAACCTGATCGCAGACTTGCTCTATGCTGCGGTTGACCCGCGCGTACGCCTGAGCTAAGGAGGAAATATCATGCAGAAAAGAAATTTCAACGAAGCTTTAAAGCAGCGCGAACTCCGCGAAAGAGAAGAAAATGCACGTCGTGCCGGCGAAAATGAGATGACGCTGGATGACGCTGCGCGCGTCAAGGTGCTTTCCCCGGGTATGCTCGTTTTCAAGCGTTTCATCCGCAACAAACTGGCTATTCTGGGTTCCGCGATTCTGATCGTCATGTTCCTCTTCGCTTTCCTTGGTCCCTATTTCTATCGTTACGGACAGACGGAAGTCTTCAACAAATATAAACTCCTGAACGTCAACTATGCAAACGCAGAAGAACGCAGCGAGCATACGGTTTACCCGGTTGAAGAACTCGGCATCAGCACGAACACAAAGAATATGTTAAACTCCATCATCCTCGACATGGAAGAGTCCGGCGCTATGCAGCAGCTCTACCGTGATGAAGAGGCAAATATGGACGTTGTTGTACAGAAACAGGGTGAAAATGTTTATACCATGTCTGTCGGCGATGCAAAGGAAGTTGGCACATATTCCCTCGAAAATATCGGTAAATTCAACACCAAGTTCGGCAAAGTTGCATTTGTCGGCGAAAACCTCGGCAATGCTTTCAACGATGCTGTTAAGACTGCGATCAATGCAAAAGCAAAGCAGTTTGATTTTAACGGTGGTACATACCTCGTTCAGCCCGGCGCAAATGACAAGGAATATATCATTTTAGGCGCAGGTGCAGGCGCAATGCAGTATAAAGGCGCAGGCATGGGCGATGCTTTCGCGGCTCTTGTTGGCGAAAATGTTCTGAACGAAGTAGATTCCTTCGAATATG
The DNA here is from genome assembly GCA_015056045.1 of Clostridiales bacterium. Taxonomy (GTDB): domain Bacteria; phylum Bacillota; class Clostridia; order Christensenellales; family Christensenellaceae; genus SIG371. Next base: position 37,257 of record SVGZ01000005.1, read on the forward strand.
AAGGCGGCCTTTATACGATCACCGCTGCAAAAGACGGTGCTTACACCGTTGCAGGTGTTGAAAACTTAAAGACAGCTTTCGTATCCTCGACATACGTCTTTGACGCCGTTACACCCGGCACAGAGTTCTCCAACGAATTCAAAACAAGCGCACTTCTTGCGATCTATGACGGCGGCGAATTCACATTCGACGGCAAGACCTATACAGTTGTCAACAGCGAAGAAGAACAGAGTGTTTACGATGAAAACGGTGAACAGTATGCTGCAATCTCCACATTCGTTGTCCGCCGCTATAACGGTGAAGACAGCCTCGACCTCGCTTTCAAGGCAAAGGTTCGTGAAGTTGTAACAGAGATGGAAGCACAGAACCTTTCCAGCAGCACCTTCACATACAGCATCCCGCAGCTTGATGAAGAAGGTATGCCGGTTCTCGATGAAAACGACGAAGCAGTTCTCGTTGAATCCGAACTCACAGTCAATGACAAGGTCACAACATTTGTTGTTGTCTGTGAACAGTACACATACATGCTCAACCGCTTCGACGGCCCGACGGAAGAACATCCCTTCGGTACAGACGGCGACGGTATGGATATCCTGGCACGAATGATGGCAGGCGGCAGAGTTTCTCTGCTCGTTGGTTTCGTCGTTGTTATCCTTGAGATCATCCTCGGCGTTATCATGGGCGGTCTTGCAGGCTACTTCGGCGGCTGGGTAGACAACCTCATCATGCGAATGGTTGATATTTTCTACTGCATCCCCTCGATGCCGATCCTTATCATCCTCGGCGCAATGCTCGATGCTTTAAGGCTCGAACCCTATGTCCGCCTTATGTACCTTATGGCGGTTCTCGGCTTCCTCGGCTGGGCAAGCATCGCAAGACTCGTCCGTGGTCAGATCCTCTCGCTTCGTGAACAGGACTTCATGGTCGCAACAGAAGCAACAGGTCTCCCGGTAGGACGCAGAATTTTCAGACATCTTATTCCGAACGTTATGCCGCAGCTTATCGTTACGGCAACAATGGGTCTTGGCTCTGTTATCTTAACGGAATCCACACTTTCCTTCCTTGGCCTTGGCGTTAAGCACCCGATGGCAACATGGGGAACGATGATCAACTCCGTTGCAACAAGTGCACAGGCCATGACGGAATACACCTACATCTGGATCCCGGTTGGCTGCCTGATCTGCCTTACCGTTATCGCCTTCAACTTCGTCGGCGACGGTTTAAGAGACGCATTCGACCCGAAGATGAAGCGCTAAAAGGAGGTTGGAAGTATGAAGTTATTCAGTAAAAAAGACAGAAAAGAAAGCAGCTATATTTCCGCAAAAGCTTCCAGAAAGATCTCGAAGTTCAATCGTCAGCTGACAAAGAAGCTTGAAAAAGCCCGCAACGATGCAGGCAAGGATCCGGCGCTTTACACAACAAAAATGCACGATGAGAACAACGTCGTCGAATTTGACAACGTTTGCTCCTACTTCTTTACGGATATCGGCACGGTCAAGGCTGTTGACGGCGTAAGCTTCAACGTTCCCAAGTGCTCGACAGTCGGTGTCGTTGGTGAATCCGGCTGCGGTAAATCCGTAACGAGCCTTTCGCTCATGCAGCTCCTGCAGAGACCGACAGGCCAGACAGTCGGCGGTGAGATCCGCTTCAATATGGGCGATGGCACGGCACTCAATATCGTCAATACACCTACTGCAAAAATGCAGGAACTCCGCGGCAAGAGAATGTCCATGATCTTCCAGGAACCGATGACATCTCTGAACCCGGTATTCAAAATCGGTCAGCAGGTCAACGAAGTTCTCGAGCTCCATCACCCGGAAATGACGCCGGATGAGATCAAGGCACGTACGCTCGAAATGCTCGAAATGGTCGGCATCGCCAACAAAGAAGGCGTTTACGAAATGTATCCGCACGAACTTTCCGGCGGTATGCGCCAGCGTGTTATGATCGCTATTGCGCTTGCCTGCACACCCGAGCTTATCATTGCAGACGAACCGACAACTGCTCTTGACGTTACCATTCAGGCGCAGATCCTCGATCTTCTCCTTGAATTAAAAGACAAGATCAATTCTTCGATCATGCTCATCACGCATGACCTCGGCGTTATCGCAAACATGGCAGACTATGTTGTCGTTATGTATGCAGGCCGCGTCATTGAAAAGGGCACAGCGGAAGATATCTTCCATAATCCCTGCCATCCTTATACGATCGGCCTCATGCGCAGCAAACCCGTCGTCGGCAAAAAGGTCGAAGAGCTCTATAACATCCCCGGCAGCGTTCCGAACCCGGTCAATATGCCCAACTACTGCTACTTCAAAGACCGCTGCGAAATGCAGTGCGAGCATTGCAAAGGCAAGTATCCGCCGGAGATCAAGATCAGCGATACACACGTTGTATCCTGCTACCGCTACTTTGAACAGGGCGAAGTCCTTGGCTACCCGAAAACGACAAATGTGGAGGAACTTTGATAATGGCTGAAGAAGTAAGAACAGGCAGCTATGCGCTCAACAGCTTTGATGGCGCAGAAAATGACCCCCAGTACCTCCTGGTAGTCAAACATTTAAAGAAATATTTCCCCATTAAGTCCAGCTTCTTCAAGAAGACCATCGGCAACGTCAAAGCTGTTGACGATATCTCTTTCAAGATCAAGCGCGGAACCACAATGGGTCTCGTTGGCGAATCCGGCTGCGGCAAAACAACAGTCGGCAAAACCATCCTTCGACTGGTCGATAAGACAGACGGCGAAGTTTTCTTCAACGGCACAGAGATCTTTGGTCTTTCCAGGGATGAGCTCAGAAAAACACGCCCGAACATCCAGATCATCTTCCAGGATCCGTATTCCAGCCTTTCCCCGCGTCTGCCTATTGCGGAAATCATCGGTGAAGGCGTTCGCGAACACGGTATCGTTCCGAAGGAAGAACATGACGAATATGTTTCCCGCATCATGAAGGCCTGCGGTCTGCAGGAATATCATAAGGATCGTTATCCGCATGAATTCTCCGGCGGTCAGAGACAGCGTATCTGCATCGCTCGTGCGCTCGCTTTAAACCCGGAATTCATCCTTTGCGACGAACCTGTATCTGCTCTTGACGTTTCGATCCAGGCGCAGATCATCAACCTCCTTCGTGACCTGCAGAAGGAATTCGGACTTACATACCTCTTCATTTCGCATGACCTTTCCGTTGTTGAGCATATCTCCGACACAGTCGGCGTTATGTACCTCGGCAGCATGGTTGAATATGCACCGACAGAAAAGGTATTCGATAAGCCGATGCATCCCTATACACAGGCGCTCATTTCCGCAATTCCTGTTCCGGATCCGGATAACAAGATGGAAAGAGTCATCCTCGAAGGCAGCATTCCTTCCCCGGCAAACCCGCCGAAAGGCTGCAAATTCCACACACGCTGCAGCAAGTGCATGGAGATCTGCAAACACTTCGCGCCCGATTTCAACGAGCTCGAACCCGATCATTTCTGCGCTTGTCACCTCTATAACTCGCCCGAAAGACAGGCTGAGCTCGAGGCACAGCTCCCGAAGGAAAACTAAATGGCAAACAGGAAACAGTACGACGATGATGACGGCCGCGTGATCGCCAACATGAATGTTGACGGAATGCCTTGGTATATGAAGGCAGAAAGACGCAGCAAAAAACAGGATTTCAGCGATCTCGATAAAAAAGAGATGGGTGCACTCATAAAAGGTGCGCTTGGCGCTTCGCTGCTCATAGGCGGTGCCTTTATCCTGGGTTTAGGCTTGTTCATTCTGTTCTGCATACTCGTCTGGTTTCGCTGAAAAGAAAATCAACACCTCGGAAAAATTCCGGGGTGTTTTTCATATCATTTGCTATCTGTTTACATTTTTTACATGAATTTGATTGAAAATGCGCAGACTATCCGATATAATATTGTCCATAAGGTTTTTAACCATTGATGGAGTAGCCTGCGCATTGATTGCGTTCTGCAAGTCAACATCTCCGACCGAAAGGTCTGGCTTGCACATAACAGGCGAGAATCAAAACAGCCTTGGGGTGGGCTTTTGATATGGCTCATGCAAAGGCTTGCATGGGTTTTTCTTTTGTTAAAAAGGCCAGAGTGCCTTGATATATGTATCTCTCGAAAGGAAAGGTTACAATGAAGTATTATCTGGAGAACACAGAAGCCGTCCTTCAGGAAGTTGGTTCCGGCGAAAACGGTCTTTCTCAGGCCGAAGCCGACAGACGACTTGCGGAATTCGGCAAGAACAAGCTCGCAGAAAAGAAGAAAGATTCTTTCATTAAGCGCTTCTTTGCACAGCTTGCAGACCCGATGATCATCCTCCTTCTTGTCGCAGCCGTTATTTCCGGCGTTATCGCAGTTGCAGAGGGTGAAACGCTTGCAGACGTCTTCATCATTCTCTTCGTCGTCATCATGAACGCAGTTCTTGGTGTCGTACAGGAAAGCAAAGCGGAACAGGCGATCGAAGCCTTAAAGGAAATGTCTGCGGCAACGAGCAAAGTTATCCGCGACGGCATGATCAAGATCGTCAAGAGCGAAGACTTGGTCAAAGGTGACGTCATCGTTATCGAAGCGGGTGACTCCATCCCTGCGGATGCAAGAATCCTTGAAAGCGCAAGCCTCAAGATCGAGGAAGCTGCTCTGACGGGTGAATCCGTTCCGGCTGAAAAAACAGCAGCAACACTCAAGGCTTCCGGCAAAGATGTTCCCCTTGGCGACAGAACCAACATGATGTATATGGGCAGCACAGCCGTTTATGGCAGAGGCAAGGCCGTTATCGTCGAAACAGCGATGCAGACAGAAGTCGGCAAGATCGCAGACGCTATTGCACAGGCAGAAGACGGCGAAACACCGCTCCAGAAGCAGCTCGGCGCTCTCGGCAAATTCCTGACCTATATCGTCATCGGTATCTGTGTATTCATTTTCGCATTCTCCCTCATCCGCAATGGCGACTTCAGCTTTGCGGCAATGATCGATACCTTCATGGTCGCAGTCAGCCTTGCTGTAGCGGCGATCCCCGAAGGCTTAACAGCAGTTGTTACGATCGTTCTTTCCATCGGCGTCACAAAGATGTCCAAGCGCAATGCGATCATTCGTAAGCTCACCGCTGTTGAAACACTCGGCTGCACACAGATCATCTGCTCCGACAAAACAGGTACACTGACACAGAACAAGATGACCGTTGTCGATTATTTCAGCGAAGATCAGAAGCTTCTTGCGGAAGCAATGTCTCTCTGCACAGACGTTCAGGAAGAAAGCGACGGCACCTGTGTTGGTGACCCGACGGAAGTTGCACTCGTCAACTATGCAGATGAACTCGGCATGAAGAGAAGCGACCTTGCAGCGGCAAATCCGCGTGTAACCGAAGCTCCCTTCGATTCTATGCGTAAGATGATGTCCACCGTTCACAAAAAAGCAGACGGCAGCATCGTTCAGTATACAAAAGGCGCTACAGACGAACTCTTAAAGCGCTGCACAAAGGCGATCTCCGGCGGTCAGGTCGTTCCCATGACCGAAGAGATCAGAAAATCCATTATGGATAAGAACTTCGAAATGGCTTCGAGAGCACTCCGTGTATTGGCAGTTGCTTCGAGAAACTATGACGAAGTTCCGCAGGACAGCTCGTCCGAGGCTCTTGAACAGGATCTCTGCTTCATCGGTCTTGAAGGCATGATCGACCCCGTTAGACCTGAAGTTATCGACGCAGTCCGTGAATGCAAGAATGCAGGCATCCGCGTTGTCATGATCACAGGCGACCACATTGATACAGCTGTTGCCATCGCAAAAGAGATCGGTATCATCGAAGATGCTTCCCAGGCGATCACAGGCGCAATGCTCAACGATATTTCCGAAGAACAGCTCGCACAGGATATTACAAAATATTCCGTCTATGCGCGCGTTCAGCCCGAACATAAAGTCCGTATCGTCACAGCATGGAAGGCACAGGATTGCATCACCGCTATGACAGGCGACGGTGTCAACGATGCTCCCTCGATCAAGAGCGCAGACATCGGCATCGGCATGGGCATCACCGGTACAGACGTTACCAAGAACGTTGCCGATATGGTCCTCGCAGACGACAACTTCGCAACGATCGTTTCCGCGGTTGAAGAAGGCAGAAAGATTTACGACAATATCCGTAACTCCGTACTCTTCCTCTTATCCTCGAACCTCGCAGAAGTTTTGGCGATCTTCGTTGCATCGCTGCTCAACTTCACCGTTCTCGAATCCATCCATCTGCTCTGGATCAACCTGATCACAGACTGCTTCCCGGCACTGGCACTTGGTATGGAACAGAGCGACATCGGCATCATGAGCAGACCGCCGAGAGACTCCAAAGCAGGTATTTTCAGCGGTGGTGCATGGATCGATACCTTTATCCATGGTTTCTTCGTTATGTGCATCACGCTTGGCGCATACATCACCGGTGTTTATATCGAAACAGGTTCCTGGCAGTTCGTTAACCATCAGAACGGCATGACAATGGCATTCCTCGCCATGTCTCTCTCGGAGATCTTCCACTCCTTCAACATGCGTTCGAGAGTTCATTCGATCTTCCAGCTGAAACACCACAACAAGTGGCTCTATGGCGCGATGATCCTTTCGCTGGTCCTCACAACAGGCGTTATCTATATCCCCGGTTTATCGGATCTCTTCCGCTTCGCGCATATCAACTTCCTTGAATATGCACTTTCGATCATCTATGCTCTCATGATGATCCCGCTGGTCGAATGCACAAAGTTCATCCGTCGCAAGATCACACACGAGAAATAAGATACACCCGATTTCGGGCAGAAAAAAGCCGACTTGCAAAAATGCAGGTCGGTTTTTTGTTTTTATTAAAGGCAAAGGGTGATGTTGATAAGGATCAGAATATGCAGAACAATATGATAGAGATCGGGGATCAGTCTTTTTTCGCTCATCGGGAAAAGCCGGATCGTATCCCGAAAACAATCATTATAACCCTGAATTTTCTTCCTGCCTGCGCCAAAGATCGTATAAAACCAATGACAGAAAAACTGCACGATAAACCAAAAAGTCAGAACAGAGAACAAAATCCATTTTCCGAAAGGCTGCAGGAGATAATAGCATATAAGCCCGATGCTGTACAGGCAGAACATAATAAATTCTGCGCTTTTTATGCCCATGCCTTCGACAAGGATTCTCTTCCCGATATAATAGCTGCGGATGCAGCCGAAAAACCACAGCAAAAGTGCGGCTTGAAAAAATACGGTGAGCAAAATCATTCTCCTTTATGTATAAACTTATTGGCAATATTGGCTGAGCCAATTTCGAACATAACGGCAGTATTCTTCGTCATCTTGACAAAATGTTAAAAAGTAAACGTAGCATTGCGCCATATAATATTGAATAGCTTCGGTGTTGTAATCGCCGTATCGTTTATAACCTTTTAAGAATAAGTCGAGTTCTTCTTTTGTTTTTAAGAATTTCTGACCCGGTCTGAGGAATAGAGCCCATGCAATGTCAAAATCTCTGTTTCCGTAACCAGCGAGTTCAAAATCTAAAATTGCACTGATATGTCCATCCTTCCATAATACGTTGGCATAATGAAAATCGCCATGACAAAAAACTGTTTTTCCCACGGCCGGCATTTTTGCAAAAAAGCCTTTAAGAAATGATAGATCGAGTTTATCTAATAATTCGTCCGATGGTCGTTGATAAAACCTTCTATCTTTTTGGGGTTCGGCTGAAATATTTATTTTATGCAGACGAGCCAAAGCTTCTCCGTATTCCTCCATGTAGGAAAGAGAAAGCAAATCGGTGTTGTCTTCAACTATTACGGATAGACGTGCACCAGGCATTGCTGTTGTTACAGAGAATGCATTACTGTCATGGTCGATAATCCTTGGAAAAACAGAATCATGCAGCCGGGAAAGTATATTTACCTCATTTTCAATTGCAGCATCAGTCCTTCTGGCGGCTTTTATATAAGCTGTGATAATGTTTCCTTCAAAAAAACCGCGAACATAAAATACATCATTTCCTGCGTGAGGATAGCCTAAGATGCTGTCCAACTGAAAATGATGATAATGAAAGGAAAATGGATCACAGGTTTCTCTCCATTTTTCAGGATGCTGGGTGTTCATGATTTCTCCTTTATCGTATGGCTCAGCAATACACGGTTTTGAGCTCATCGCCGCGGCGTTCATAATAGATCTCGCTTAAAGCATCGTTTGTAAAAACGGAAAGCATCTCCCTGAAACCGTCGATCAGTTCGCTTGATTTTTCCAGTTCCGCAAGCGGATACCAAAAAACTTCACCTTCAGCGGAGGAATGCAATTCGCCGGAAAACTTGTCCGCTCTGTATAAAAAGACGATGTACCTGACGCCATCTTTTGCCCGCAGGAATTCCTTGATGCCGTATAATTTTGGATTTTCGATGATAAGCCCCGTTTCCTCTTTCATCTCGCGGATGACCGAAGGCGTTATAAATTCGCCTTTTTCCACATGACCGCCGGGAAAATTCCAGCCATGCCATGTCGGGTGATTTTTCTTGTTCTGCACGAGGACATTCCCTTTTCCGTCGCAGATCATGCACATATTGGTCAGTTCAACTTCTTCTGTTCGTGCCATTATTCGCTCCGTTTTTTATCAAAATAGGGACATTGCTCTTTTTTGCATTCCTTGTTTTCTTCGGAAAAACCGCAAAGGATACGAGAAGGCTTCGTGAGTTCGATGCCGAAATGCTCTTTCACAAAGCGGATGCCCGTTAAAACTGCCGTCATGCTGTTGCGCTTGCAGCATCTTGGGCCGCCAAGCTTGGCAATGGCCAAAAGCGCTTCCGATGTGGCAAGGTTGGCAAGAGTCCATTCTTTGCCCGAAAGCGGATCGGCCGCCGTATAGATGCTGACGAAAATGCCCAGACCGACCGCAGCACCGCAGCATCCCTGAAATCCGCAGAAACCACCGGGAACCTGTTTGCCGCGATTTTCCGCTTCCAAAAGGGCAGCAGGCAGGTCAAAATCTGCGCCGCTGTTATGGCATGCTGTGAGAAGAACAGAAGCAACCATCGTGTGGTGTTCAGGTCCGTGCAGATAGATAAAATCTTTCTGCATGATCTCCGTGAGCATATCGATGGGATCGGTCGATGTGCTGTTTTTGCAGTATTCGCGGATCACTGCAAGTCCTTTTTCCGCATGACAATGATCGCAGATGAAATGCCCGTCTTCGCAGGCGGCATTTGAGAGGAAAGTTTTTCCGCAAAAAGCACAGGTCATTTCCTGTGCTTCGGGGTAATACAACAATGGTTTTTGACAGATCAGACAATTATTTTTCATATTATTTGTTAAAAACGTCGGCAAGAAGCTCGACCAAAGTTCGCCTTCCGCAAATCTCGACACCGCTGTGGTTATCGAGTCCTTTCAGGTTGGAAGCTGGGAGTAAGATGCGGTCAAGTCCCATGCGCTTTGCTTCAAAAACACGCTTGTTTGCCTGGGAAATATGGCGCATTTCGCCGGTTAAGCTGATCTCGCCCATGATCACGGTGTTTTCAAGCGGAGGTTTATTTCTGAAAGAGGAAACGATCGCTGCGGCAACGGCTGCATCCATCGCAGGTTCTGCAAGGCGCATACCGCCGCTGACGTTGAGGAAAATATCCTGATCAAAAAGCGGAAGCCCGACCTTTTTTTCAAGAACGGCGATGATGAGGTTCGCACGGTTATAATCGATGCCCGTGGCTGTTCGCCTCGGTGTGCCGAAAGCGGTTTTGGTGACGAGTGCCTCCACTTCGAGCAAAACAGGTCTGCTGCCCTCGACCGCACAATAAACGCAAGCGCCCGAAACGGGTTTGTTCCTGCTGCCGAGCATCATTTCCGAAGGACTGTTGACTTCGTTCATGCCGCTGTCGCCCATTTCAAAAACACCGATCTCGTCTGTACTGCCGAAACGGTTTTTGACCGCACGAAGAATGCGGAAGCTGCTGTGGCGTTCGCCTTCAAAATACAGAACGGTATCGACAAGATGTTCAAGGACACGAGGCCCCGCAATACTGCCTTCTTTGGTAACATGACCGATGAGGAAGATCGCACAGCTGTTTTGCTTGGCAAACTGGGCAAGAAGCCTTGCACATTCGCGGATCTGCGTGACGCTGCCCTGTGCAGAGCCCGAAAGACTCGTATGAACAGTCTGGATCGAGTCAATGATGACAAAAGCAGGCTTCAGGTTTTCCATGGCGGCTAAGATCTGCTCAAGGTCCGTTTCCGCAAGGAAATAAATATCGCCGCCAAGGGCAAGCCTGTCCGCACGAAGCTTGACCTGTCGTTCGGATTCTTCGCCGGAAACATAGAGGACACGGTTTTCTTTTGTCAGCTTATCCGCAGCCTGCAGGAAGAGCGTCGATTTGCCGATACCGGGTTCACCGCCGGCCAATATAATACTCCCGGGGACGATTCCGCCGCCAAGAACATTATCAAGCTCAGAGATCCCCGTATAGACTCTCGGGCTGCTTTTTGCGGAAATATCTTTTAAGGGTTTTGCCGCACCGCTGTAGATCGCCGAAGGGGCAGATTTTGCCGCGGAAGTTTTCGGCGTTTGCGCAATAACCGCTTCTTCCATCGTGTTCCAACTGCCGCAATCGGGGCATTTCCCCTGCCAGCGGGAGCTTTCATAGCCGCATTCGCTGCAGCGGTAAACTCTTGTGATCTTTGCAGGCATAGCATCCTCCTTTAGCTGAAATCGGCGGCCGCATATTTGACCATATCGATATCACCGAAACCGCTCGTAACGTCATACCAGCAGACCTGACTGTGGTTGACGCAGACGAGAAGCCCTCTTGTCAGTTCGCTCGAAAGCTTATAGGTCATTTTTGTATCGAAAACATAGGCATAGACAGCGCCGTCTTTTGTATAGGCGGCAAAGCCATCGCCGATATCGCAGTTTAATACGCCGTCGGTGATCATGGAAATATCGCCGTTCGATTCGACAAGCCAGAGCTCGTTTTGCGCACCGGGTTCGCCGGCTAAATAGATCGTGTGCTTGCCGTTCGTTTTTGGTGAAGCCGCATAATGCGGAACGGCCGTCATTTTTTCTGTACCGCCCGAAAGGTTGAACTGGATAAGCGAGCTTGTGAGCTTGCCTTCTTCGTATTTATGTGCGGCATAAATAACTCTGCCGTCGCAAATTGCCGCAGGACTCGGGAAAGTGCTTTCCGAACGGAATGTTTTAAGGCAGACGGATTCCCTTGTCGCCAGATCATAGACATAGAGCTTATCGGCAAAATCGCCCGTTTGCTGCATAAAGGCAAGGATATTGCCCGAAAGGCTGAGCTTCGGTGCGGCATAGAGGAATTCTTTGATGAGGAAAGCTTCCCCTTTCGTTCGGTCATAGCCCATGATCCTTCCGCCGGCATCGGCACAGGAATCGATATAGACGATAAATTCCGGAGAGATCAGACAGTTGATGATGTTGTCATATTTGCATTCGATGTTTTCGATTTCCTTGGAAGTTCCCGAAGCGGTGTTGAAAACCATCAGCCTTGTATATTTAAAACTGCCGTCTTTTGTTTCACCGGTCGAATAGACGATCTCTTCGCCATGGATATAGGGATCGTTGATGCGGGCAAATTCGATCTGCGCATCGTACTGCAGGTCGCTTAAATCTTTAAAACTGCTGCTGCCTTCGGGCTGTGCGGAGTCTGCGGTGATAAATTCGTTTAAGACGATCGGGTCTTCCTCTTCCTTTGCCTTTTCGATCATGGGGATGATCACGCCGATGGTCAGCATGAGAAGAAGCAGAAAGATGAGTAAAATCGAGAGCCAAAAGATATAAATACCGTATTTGCTGGATTGCAGGCGGATCATCAGCCTGCTTTCGGGTCTTTTCTTTTTTAATGCCATATATAAAGGAAGGTCTCCTGTTAAATTTCGTTTTCTATTATAACATAAACTTGTGTCTTTTTGATGAAAAATGAAAAGAAAGAGGCGAATGACAACAAAATTTGTATTTTTTGGGTATTAATACGGTAAAAAGTGCAGGATAAAGCATCAAAAAGACAATTTTCCCCAATTAAACGGCATTTATACAGGCAAAATCGGTTGATAAAAAAACCATAAAGTGTTATAATCGCCTATAATGAAACAAGTGTTTCAACCAACGACCGAAGGGAGAATGGTTAAAATTATGTCCGGCAGATTGACGAAAGAAGAAGCATATCTTTTCGGTACGGGGAAATATTATCATAGTTATCTGAAATTCGGCGCACACCTCTGCACCGAAGAAGGTAAAAAGGGCGTTATGTTTACCGTATGGGCGCCCGATGTGAAAAGTGTCCATGTAGTCGGCAATTTCAACGATTGGACTCCGGGAAGAAACCGTATGCGTTCCCTTGGGGAAAGCGGTATCTGGCAGCTTTTCATTCCGTATCTGGGTGAAGGCGAAGTCTATAAATATCATATCGAGACCTTTGACGGAAGGCAGTTTTTAAAAGCGGATCCCTATGCCTTTATGGCACAAAGACGCCCGGAGACTGCTTCCGTTGTTTTTGATACCAATTGGTATGACTGGCAGGATCGGGAATGGATGCGTGAGCGCAGGAAGAAAGATTTCCGCACCGAACCGATGAATATCTATGAAGTCCATCTGGGCTCGTGGAAAAGAAGAGGTCCCGAAGATTTTTACAGCTATGCCGAGCTTGCGGATATGCTCGTTCCCTATGTCAAGGAAATGGGCTATACACACGTTGAATTTCTGCCCGTTATGGAACACCCGCTCGATGCATCCTGGGGCTATCAGGTCACGGGCTATTTTGCACCGACGGCAAGGTATGGAGACCCGAAAGGTCTTATGTACCTCATCGACCGCATGCATGGCGAAGGCATCAGCGTCATTTTAGACTGGGTACCGGCGCATTTCTGCAAAGATGAACAGGGCCTTGGCCGCTTCAATGGCGAAATGCTTTTTGAAGCGGATGAACACAAGCATTGGGGAACCTATAAATTTGATTTTGGCAGACCGCAGGTCCGCAGTTTCCTCATTTCCAATGCGCTGTATTGGCTCGATGTTTACCATGCAGACGGTATTCGCGTTGACGGCGTCAGCAGTATGCTCTATATGAACTATTGCGGCGATCACCCCGAACGCAGAAACCGACTCGGCGGAACGGAAGACCTCGATGCGATCGCATTCCTGCAGGAACTGACGGATAAAGTCAGGGAATATCACCCCGAAGTCTTTATAGCTGCAGAAGAAGCCACCGCATTTGCAGGCGTTACCAAAAAAGCGCAGCAGGACGGACTTGGTTTCGACTATAAATGGAATATGGGTTGGATGAACGATACCCTGCGCTATGTGGAAAAGGACCATATTTTCCGGAAATATCACCATCAGCTGCTCAATTTCTCCATGATGTACCATTATGATGAGAAATTCATTCTTCCGCTTTCGCATGACGAAGTCGTCCATGGGAAAAAGTCGCTGATCGGGAAGATGCCCGGAGATTATTGGCGCAAATTTGCGGGTTTAAGGCTCCTTATGTTCTATTTGATGACGCATCCCGGCGGCAAGCTCAGCTTTATGGGCAGTGAGATCGGGCAGTTTATCGAATGGCGCGAATATGAAGGGCTTGAATGGTTCCTTTTGGGCTACGATATGCACAGGAATTACCATGAATTTGTCCGCGAACTGAACCATTTCTATACGGAAACACCGGAGCTTTTTGAAATGGATCCGGATCCGCGCGGTTTTTCGTGGATCGATGCAGATAATGCCGATCAGAGCATCCTCGTCTATGAACGCTTTGCCAAAGACGGCAGCCGCATCACAGCCATCCTGAACTTTACGCCGGCAACTTACGAAAACTTCCGTATCGGCGCAGAAAAAGGCGAATACGAAGAAGTATTCAGTACCGATGAACTGCGCTTCGGCGGTTCGGGAAAAGTAAACAGAGACCTTCTTTCAGCAGAGAAAATTCCGTGGCAGAACAGAATGTATTCCGTCACGCTGACAATTCCGCCGCTTGGCGGGCTCATCCTGAGAAAAAAAGAAAACAAAATTGGGTTACAGGATGAGGAGGCTTTGGAAACAGAAAAAGAAACGGTAAAAGCCAAAAAATAAAGCCGGATATAAGAGCAAAAGCAGATGATTTATTGACTGCTTTGCATGAAAGTTTGAAAGGATAGAACATGTTGTACACAAACAAAGAAGAATTCAAGAGTGAGTATTTGCTCGAATTTAACCGCCTTATGGGTAAATCCATCGAGGAAAGCTCCCTTGGAGAAAAATATAGAGCACTCGTCAACCTCCTGCGCGAAAAAATCAGCGTAGACTGGGTAGATACCAGCAAGCTCTATACACAGAAGGGTGAAAAAGAAGTTTTCTATTTTTCGCTCGAATTTTTGATCGGCAGACTCCTCCCGTATTATCTCATCAACCTTGGCGTTGAAGATATCGTCAAAGCGGGCTTAAAGGACCTCGGCATCAATATCGAAGATATTTATCAGCAGGAAGCTGACGCAGGCCTTGGCAACGGCGGTCTCGGAAGACTCGCAGCCTGCTTCCTTGATTCCATGGCTTTCCTTGGCGTTCCCGGTCATGGCAACGGCATCCGCTATCGTTACGGCCTTTTCAAACAGAGGATCGTCGATGGCTATCAGGTCGAACTCCCCGATAACTGGCTCCGAAACGGCTATCCCTGGGAAATCAAGAGACCCGAAAAATCTGTCCTTATCAAATTCCGCGGCAATATCAATTCCCGCGAAGAAAACGGCAGACTCGTCTTTGAACACAACAATTACGAAGGCGTTATGGCCGTTCCTTACGATATCCCGATGCTCGGCTATGAGGCACAGGATTCCGTCAATACACTCCGTCTTTGGAGCTCCGAACCCGTCGAAGAAGAATTTGACCTTGCATCCTTCAACAGAGGCGATTACAGCAAATTCTCCAATTATAAAAATGACATCGAAGCGATCTCCTATATTCTTTACCCCGAAGACAGCAGCTGGCAGGGCAGAGAACTCCGCTTAAAGCAGGAATATTTCTTTGTTTCCGCAGGTCTGCAGGATATCATCCGCAGCTTCAAGAGCAAATATAAGGGCGATTTCACACTGCTTCCGCAGAAAGTTGCGATCCATATCAACGATACACATCCGGCACTCTGCGTTCCCGAACTCATGCGCATCCTCATGGATGAAGAAGGTCTGAGCTGGAACGAAGCATGGAATATCACCGTCAATACGATCTCCTTTACAAACCACACCATCATGCCCGAAGCACTCGAAAAATGGCCTATCGACATGATGAAGGGGCTTCTTCCGCGTGTTTACATGATCGTTGAAGAGATCGACCGCCGCTTCCGCGAAGAAATGCGCACACAGCACGGCCTTGATGAAGACACCATTCAGTCTATGGCTGTCCTTAAATGGGGCGAAGCGCACATGGCAAACCTTTCGATCATCGGCAGCCAGTCCGTCAACGGTGTTGCAAAGCTGCATTCCGAGATCTTAAAGGAAAACGTATTTGCGGATTTCTACCATGTCTATCCCTATAAATTCAACAACAAGACCAACGGCGTTGCACACAGGCGCTTCCTGCATATGGCAAACCCCGGTCTTTCCAAGCTCATCACAAAGAAGATCGGCCCGGATTGGTTAAAGAGACCGCAGGATATGGAACAGCTCCTTTCCTTAAAGAACCAGACAAGATTCTTAAAGCAGCTTGGCGATGTTAAGCGCGCAAACAAGGAAAGACTGGCAGACTATATCTTCAAGACAACAGGCATCAGCACAGACCCGAACAGCGTCTTTGATATCCATGTCAAGAGAATTCATGCCTATAAGCGTCAGCTGATGAACGCACTGCGCATTATGGATATGCGCAACCGCTTAAAGGATGATCCCACAATGCCCTTCACACCGCATACCTTTATTTTTGCGGGTAAGGCAGCGCCCGGTTATGCTTATGCAAAGAAGGTCATCAAACTGATCACCTCCATCGCAGATCTCGTCAACAACGACCCCGAGCTTGATGACAAGATGAAGGTCGTCTTCCTCGAAAACTTCAACGTTTCCACAGCGGAAATGATCTACCCTGCAGCCGATATTTCCGAACAGATCTCCACAGCGAGCAAGGAAGCTTCCGGTACAGGCAACATGAAGTTCATGATGAACGGCGCTCTGACCTTGGGTACACTTGACGGCGCAAACGTCGAGATCAGAGATATGGTCGGTGATGACAACATCAAGATCTTTGGCCTTACTGCAGAAGAAGTCATCTCTTACTATATGCGCGGCGGCTATACATCCTGGGAACTTTACCACGATGATGCACGCATCAGAAGAGTTGTCGATCAGCTTGTAGACGGTACATTCCCCGGTGTCGGTGCAGAATTCCAGGATATTTTCGATGGTCTCCTTCGCGATAACGATATGTTCTTCGTATTAAAGGACCTCATCCCCTATATCGAGGCTTGGGAAGAACTCTGTCGTGATTATCAGGATCAGAAAAAATGGCAGCAGAAGGCTCTTGTCAACATCGCAAAGAGCTGGCAGTTCTCCAGCGACAGAACTATCCGCGAATATGCAGACGATATCTGGCGTACATCCTATAAAAAGTATTGATTTGGCAATCTGAATTTTTAGATTGAAAAATATAAGAGATAGCGGTAACATATAAGTATAGAAACAAAAACATATATAGATAGCTTAATTGTTATTGCATAAGAAAAATGAGGTGGAAAAATGGCAAAGAAAAAATGTATTGCAATGCTTTTGGCCGGCGGACAGGGCAAGAGGCTCGGTGCGCTGACAAGGTATGTCGCAAAGCCGGCAGTTTCCTTCGGCGGAAAGTTCAGGATCATCGACTTCGGTCTCAGCAACTGTGTAAACTTTGACATCAATACCGTCGGTGTTTTAACGCAGTACAGACCGATGTTCTTAAACGCCTATATCGGCACAGGCAAAGCGTGGGATCTTGACACCGCAGATGGCGGCGTACATATCCTTCCGCCGTATATGAGCGAACAGGGCGGCACATGGTATAAGGGCACAGCAAACGCGATCTATCAGAACCTTGAATTCATCAATTCTCATGATCCGGAACATGTCCTTATCATCTCCGGTGACCATATCTATAAGATGGACTATTCCGACCTTATCCGTTACCACGAAGAAATGGAAGCGGATGTTACGATCTCCGTCATCGAAGTCCCGATGGAAGAAGCTTCCCGTTTCGGCATCATGAATACAGACGAAAACGGCAGGATCATCGAATTCGAAGAAAAACCCGCTAACCCGAAGAGCAACCTCGCTTCCATGGGTATCTACATCTTCAATACAAAGCTCCTCGAAGATTCTTTGACAGAAGACGAACAGAACCCCGACAGCGAAAACGACTTCGGCAAAAACATCATCCCGATGCTCATCGAACGCGGCAAGAGAGTCTTTGCCTATAAATTCTCCGGCTATTGGAAAGATGTCGGAACGATCGACAGCTATTACGAAGCCAATATGGAAATGCTCCAGCCCGAACCGCCGTTCTCCATCGACGAACCCGGCTATAAAGTATTTTCCAACAGCAACATCCACCAGCCCTTATATATCGGCGAAAATGCAGAAACAGACAACAGCATCATCTGCAGCGGCTGCACGATCGAAGGCAAGGTCAAAAATTCCATCCTGAGCCCCGATGCCGTTGTTGAGGAAGGTGCCGTCGTTGTAGACAGCCTCATCTTAACGGGCGCTGTCATCAAAAAAGGCGCGTACGTCAAAAAAGCTATCATCGGCGAAGAAGCTGTTATCGGCGAGGATTGCGTTTTAGGCATTGAAACCTCCACCAAACGCCACGAAGCCGGCATTACCGTTGTTTCGGGCCATATGAATATTGCTCCGGGGACGCATATCCTCGAGGGCAGCGATGTGCTTTCCTATTAAGAAAGGAAGAAAGGGGAAATACGATGAAAAAAGTAATGGGACTTATTGCGGCGAACTATTCTCCTGATCTTCTGGGGGATCTCACCATCGAAAGACCGCTTGCAGCAATGCCTTTTGGCGGCAGATACAGACTTCTTGACTTTGCGCTTTCCAATATGGTCAATATGGGCATCCATACCGTCGGCATCATCACGCCTTCGCATTATCGCCCGATCATGGACCACCTCGGTGCAGGCAAAGAATGGTCTTTGGACAGAAAAAGAGGCGGACTCTTCATTCTGCCCGGTCTGAACTACGGCTATCGCAACATGGCGACGAAGTTCCTGCTTCGCGACATTATGAACAACATGGAATACCTCATCCGCGCAGACGAAGAACACGTTATTATCAGCTCGGCAAACCAGGTATTCAACATTTCCTTTGAAGCAATGGCAAAGGCACACATTGCGGCTGATGCCGATGTCACCCTGCTTTATAAACAGACAACAGGCTTCTATGAAAGCCCGGAAGAAAAGATCTTCCTCAACCTTGGCGATGCCGGCCGTGTTGACAGCATGAGCCATAGCCAGGCTGCCGTTAAAGAATACCTCTTCTGTGACGTTATCGTCATCAAGCGTAAGCTCCTCATGCAGTTCATCGAATGGTACAGGGAAGTTCCCTATATCGACCTGATGGAAGTCATCGAACAGAACATCCGCACAGTGAATGTTCGCAGCTACGAAATGACGGGCTATTCCCACAGGATCGACTCCGTGGAAAATTATTTCCAGACGAGCATGGATCTTCTCAAGAAAGAAGTCCGCGAAGAGCTTTTCACCGGCGAAAGAAAGATCTATACAAAAGTCAGAGATAACGTTCCCACAAGATATGAGACCGGCTGCAAAGTCAGAAATTCCCTTATCGCAAACGGCTGCATCATTCAGGGTCAGATCGAAAACAGTGTTTTATCCAGACGCTGCGTCGTAAAGCCCGGTGCCGTCGTCAAAAACTGCATCATCATGCAGGGCGCTGTTATCAACAGCGGTGCTGTCCTTGAAAATGCGATCATCGATAAATACACCGAGATCAGCGCAGATACAGTGATTAAGGGAAGAGCGGAAAAGCCGATCTATTTAAGAAAGATGGCAACAATCTAAACGCATCACCCTAAAAAAGTTATGAAACAAAGAAGGGATCGGGCAGTTCCCGGTCCCTTTTCATAAAAGCCGCAAGATAAAAGAAAGGCAGATTATAATGGAAAAAATTGGACCCACAAAGGTTTTGATGGCAGCCTTCGAGGCAGTTCCTTTTGCGAAAACGGGCGGACTCGGCGATGTCGCCGGCTCTTTGCCCAAATATCTGAAAAAAGAAGGCGTTGACATCCGCGTGATCATGCCGAAGTTCCTCTCCATTCCCGAAAAGTATGTGCAGCAGATGGAATTCCTCTGCAGCTTTACCGTCAGCGTCGGCTGGAGAAACCAGTATTGCGGACTTTTCAGGCTCGAACATGAAGGCGTCACCTTCTATTTTGTTGATAACGAATATTATTTCAAGAGAGATAAGCTCTATGGTTACTATGACGACGCAGAAAGAGTCGCTTATTTCAGCAACGCCGTTCTGCGCAGCATCGCTTACCTCGAAAATTTCAAGCCCGATGTCATCCATTGCAACGATTGGCATACGGCGCTTATTCCCGTATTCTTAAAAGAATTCTATGGCGGCAATCCCTTCTATTACGATATCCGCACGATGTTCACGATCCATAACCTCAAGTTCCAGGGCGTTTTCGGCAAAGAGATCATCGGCGATGTTCTTGGACTTGCAGGGCATACCGCTGCGGAAGACTGCCTTGACAGCGATGATGCCGTCAATTGCTTAAAAGCTGCGCTCTTCTTTACCGATGTCATTACAACGGTTTCGCCGACATACGCAGAAGAGATCAAATATGAATTCTTCGGTGAAGGTCTTGGCTGGGTCATGAGACTCCGTTCGGGCAGCCTCCACGGCATTCTGAACGGCATCGATTACGATGAATTCAACCCCGAAACAGACCGTGCATTGCACCGCAACTATAACCGCGATACAAGAGAAGAAAAGATCGCCAACAAAACAGCGCTTCAGCGTGAACTCGGGCTTCCCGTTCGTGAAGATGTCCCGATGGCTGCGATCGTTACAAGACTCACCGAACAGAAAGGTCTTGACCTGCTTCTCTTCATTGCAGATGAACTCGTCCGCGAAGATATTCAGCTCGTCGTTCTTGGCACAGGCGAAGAAAAATACGAAAAAGAACTTCGTGCTCTGGAAAAACGCAACGTCGGCAGAGTATCCGCACAGCTGCTCTTTGATGAAGGTTTATCCCGCAGAATTTACGCAGCAAGCGATATGTTCATCATGCCTTCCCGTTTTGAACCCTGCGGCTTATCGCAGATCATCTCCATGCGCTATGGTACGCTTCCGGTCGTTCGCGAAACAGGCGGTCTGAAAGATACCGTCACGCCCTATAACGAATATACAGGCGAAGGCACAGGATTCTCTTTCCGCAACTACAATGCGCATGAACTGCTCTTTACCGTTAAGCGCGCGGCAAGGCTTTACCGCGAAAACAAACCCGCTTGGGATCGCCTCGTCACGCAGGCAATGGATGCGGATTTCAGCTGGGAAAGCTCTGCGAAAAAATACAAAGAAATTTATGAGGAACTTGCAGAAAAATGATCGTCTGTCATAACTCGCAAAATAGTTTAATGAGAGAACCTTTCGGGGCTGCAGAATGCGGAAAGCTTGTGCAGCTCCGCATTTATCTAACGGAATGCGAAGACGTAAAATGTACGCTTCGCCTTTGGGATGATAAGGAAACGCTCATCCCCATGGAAAGAGATGGCGAATATTTCCGTGCAGAGATAAAAATGCCCGAAGAGCCGGGTCTTTTGTGGTACGCTTTCATGATCGAAAGCGAAGGGAAGACATGGTTCTATAACAATGCGGAGGATAACCTCGGCGGCGAAGGAAGACTTCTCCCATATCTTGAAAATTCCTATCAGATCACGGTCTATCGCAAAAAGAATATCCCTGCATGGTACAGGGAAGGGATGATGTATCAGATCTTCCCCGATCGTTTTAACAGAGGCAGCGATTTTGCGGAAAGAGCCGCTGCGCATACACAGAAGCGCACGATGCTTCCGCATATTCTTGACACCGATTGGAATGATGAACCTTTCTATATGAAGGACGAAAACGGAGATATCACCAAATGGCCTTTCTTTGGCGGAACCTTGACCGGTATCACCGAAAAACTCGATTATCTGAAAGAAATTGGCATCAGCATTTTATATCTGAATCCGATTTTTGAAGCTTCTTCCTGCCACCGTTACGATACGGCGGATTTCCACCGTGTTGATCCCGGTCTTGGTGATGAGGAAAGCTTTGCCATGCTCATTTCCGAAGCGGAAAAGCGCGGCATGAAGATCATTCTGGATGGGGTGTTCTCCCATGTCGGCAGAGACAGCGTCTATTTTGATCAGTTCGGTAGCTTTGGCGGAAACGGCGCCTATGAAAACACGGATTCGCCCTATGCGGATTGGTTCAAAAAGGATGAAAACGGCGAATATACCTATTGGTGGGGTGTTCGCGATTTGCCGAATGCGGATAAAAACAGCGAAAAATACCGCGAATTTATCTATAAAAACGAAGACAGCGTCGTTCGTCATTGGCTGAGGAAAGGCATCAAAGGCTGGCGCCTTGACGTTGCGGATGAACTGCCCGATAGTTTCATCGAAGGCATCCGCACCGCAATGAACGAAGAAGACGAGGACAGCATCCTCATCGGCGAAGTCTGGGAAGATGCTTCCAACAAGATCAGCTATGGCAAGCTCCGCAGCTATTTCAACGGCAAAGAGCTCGACAGCACGATGAATTATCCCTTCCGCAAGGGCTTCATTGAATACCTTCTTGGCGATATCGACGGCGAAACACTCTCAAGGCAGATGATGAGTCTTGCGGAAAATTATCCGCCGCAGAATTTCTATGCGGCAATGAACCTCGTCGGTTCGCATGACCGCACGCGTATTTTAAGCATGCTCGGCGGTGCAAGCGAAGAAGAACCCAAATTATCCGAAGAACAGTATCAGACGGCACTCAGGCGCATCCGCATGATGTTTGAAGCGCAGATGCTTTTCCCGGGTGTTCCCTCGGTCTATTATGGCGATGAAGCCGGCCTTGAAGGCTTGACAGACCCTTATAACCGCGCGACATTCCCTTGGGGCAAGGTCAACGAAGATATTTTCGGCGCATTCAAATTTGCCGCAGACCTTCGCCGCGAATACGATGTCTTAAAAAACGGCAGCTTCCGATGCGAATCGCCGGATGCTGCGCTTTACCTGCAGATCCGTGAAAATAAAGAGGAAAAGATCATCTTCTGCATGAATGCTTCGGCAGATTCCGGAAAAATGCTCGATCTTAGCGCATATCTGGAAGAAGGCGACCGTGCGGTTGAGCTGCATACGGGCAAGCTCATCGAAGAAAACGAAATGGTCGTTTTACCGCAGTCTTCGCTGATCATTTACGTCAGAAAAGAGGCAAAACTCCCTTCTTTCGGCAAGAGAAAGGGCATCCTTTGCCATATCAGCTCGCTTCCCGGTGCATATGGCTGCGGCAGCATGGGCAAGGAAAGCCGTGATTTCATCGACTATTTGGCGGAAAAAGGGTATTCGCTCTGGCAGGTTTTGCCGCTTTCGACAACGGGCAAGGGCGATTCGCCATATTACAGCAGCTCTGTCTTTGCGGGCAACGAATTGCTCATCGATGCGGAAGACCTTTTTGCCCGTGGACTCGTCACAAAAGAAGAGCTCGAAGAAGCAAAACAGGAGATCAAAGGCAGCCGCATCCGCTTTTCCGTCACAAGGGAAAAACGCACAGCGCTGTATCAAAAGGCCTATGAACGCTTTGAAAAAGACGCTTCTTTTGAGAAATTCGTCAAAGAAAATGAAGATTGGCTGCCTGATTATGCGCTTTTCATGGCTTTGAAGGAAAACTTTGGCGGTGCAGCTTGGCAGGATTGGCCGAACGGTGCAAGAAACCGCACAAGGCTCGGCGTTTATAAAAAGAAGCTCGAAAAAGAGATCGGCTATCATCTCTTTGTGCAGTATATGTTCTCCCTGCAGCTTGATGCTCTGCGCCAATATGCCAACGAAAAAGGCATCTGTCTTTTCGGCGATTTACCCATTTATGTTGCGGATGACAGTGCAGATGTCTGGGCAAACAGAGCGGTTTTTGATCTCGACAGCGAAGGCAGACAAAACAGCCTTGCCGGTGTTCCGCCGGATTATTTTGCGGAAGACGGACAGCTCTGGGGAAATCCTCTTTACCGCTGGGATCATGAAGAATGCCTCCTTTGGTGGGAAAAACGCTTAAAACATGCTTTCGATACGCTGGATTATGTCCGCCTTGACCATTTCCGCGGCTTTGAAGCTTTCTGGGAAGTGCCGAAAGAAGCCAAAACCGCAAAAGAAGGGCATTGGAAAAAAGGTCCGGGCATCCGCTTCTTTAAGAGAATGCAGGAAAGATTTGGAAATCTCCCGATCATTGCGGAAGATCTCGGGCTGATCTTACCCGGCGTCGATGCGCTGCGCAATATCTGCGGATTCTTAGGGATGCGGGTCTATCAGTTCTCCTGCGATTATATGTTCACGGAAGACGGACAGGCAGATAGAGCTTTCTATACCGGCACGCATGACAACGACACGATCATGGGCTGGCTTGCGGAAACAAATTTTGCCGGTGATCCTGAGGAAGAGCGTGAAAAGATCATCGAAAGGCTCGAAAGATCCGATGCGGCGTGGGCAGTTTTCCCGATACAGGATATTTTAGGCCTTGGCAGCAGCGCAAGAATGAATACGCCCGGAACCGTCAGCGAAGACGGCGACGAAGGCGGCAACTGGAACTGGCGCCTTATGCCCGGTATGCTGAAATAAAAAATAACGGCAGGAGAATATCCTGTCGTTTTTCTTTATTCATTGGTGACTTCGCCCATAAGGATGACCCTGCCTTCGTCGGGGCATTTTACGGTAAAGGCAGGGCGCTTTTCTTCGCCGGAATCGAGTTCTGCGCCGTTTAGCAGCGCAAAAACATAGGGATAAGCGGCATGCCACAGTTCATGGCAGATCGGCGGGCAAAGATCGCCCACAATAAAGCTTTCGCCTTCTTTTAAATAGCCGCTGCGGCAATCGCTTTTGATCACTGTGATTTTTACTTTTCGCATACATTCACCCATAAATGCTGTTTTTATCAGTTTACCGTGCTTTTCCCGAATGGGCAAGGGATAACTTTGTGAATAAATACGCAGGTTATGCTTAAAAATTGTAAAAATATGCAAAAGGTCTTACCATTCCGTTGCGTTTTTATTTCGGATGTGCTATTTTATATAGTAGTGAAATAGCTTATAAGGCAGAATTTATTGAAGGAGTGCAAATATGGCAAAACTGATGATCAGGACGGACTCCTGCAAAGGCTGCGGTCTTTGTGTAGAGGCCTGCCCGAAAAATATTCTGAAATTGTCGGAAACTGTTCTTAATGCCGGCGGTTACCACCCGGTAGAGGTAATGGATATGTCCCTTTGCATTGGCTGTGCTTCCTGTGCACGCAGATGCCCGGACGTTGTTATCGAGGTCGAAAGATAAGAGAACGGATTTAAGAAAGGACAAGACATGGCAAAGAAACTGATGAAAGGTAATGAGGCGATCGCAGAAGCTGCCATCAAGGCTGGCTGCCGTTTCTTCTTCGGCTATCCGATCACCCCTCAGAATGAAATACCCGAATATATGAGCAGAAGAATGCCGCAGATCGGCGGAACTTTTGTTCAGGCAGAAAGTGAAGTCGCCGCGATCAATATGGTCTACGGTGCAGCAGGTGCAGGCGCAAGAGCAATGACATCCTCTTCGAGCCCCGGCATCAGCTTAAAACAGGAAGGCATCAGCTATATCGCTTGTGCAGAGCTTCCCGCAGTAATCGTCAATATGGTCCGTACAGGCCCCGGTCTTGGCGGTATTCTTCCCAGCCAGGGAGACTACTTCCAGGCAACAAAAGGCGGCGGCCATGGCGATTATCACCTGATCGTTCTGGCACCTTCCTCCATTCAGGAAGCTGCTGACCTCATCATGGATGGCTTCGATTTGGCAGATCTTTACAGAAATCCTGTTATGATCCTTGGCGACGGCATGATCGGCCAGATGATGGAACCCGTTGAATTCAAAGAACCCAGCGAAAGACCTCTCCCCAAAAAGGATTGGGCTGCAACAGGCTGGGATGGCAAATCCAGAAAACGCGCTGTCATCAATTCCCTCTATATCGCAGCGGAAGAGATGGAAGAAGTCACACAGAGATTAAAAGCGCGCTATCAGGAAATCAAAGACAACGAAACAAGAGTTGAAGAATACATGATGGAAGATGCGGAAATCTGCATCACCGCATACGGAACGGTTGCCCGTATTGCAAAGAGCGCTGTTCAGAAGCTCCGCGCTGAAGGCATCAAAGCCGGCGTTATCCGCCCGATCACCGTATGGCCTTTCCCGGATGCAAGCTATGCAAAATATGCCGATCAGGTCAAATTCTTCCTCGATGTTGAAATGTCTTTGGGACAGATGGTCGAAGACGTCAAGCTTTCCGTCAATGGCAAAAAGCCCGTCCATTTCATGGGCATAACGGGTGGATTCGTCCCGACACCGAGCCAGATCGCAGAACAGGTCAAGAACATCATGAAGGAGGGAAAATAAATGGCTAAGGTATTTGAAAAAACAAAAATGCTGACAGATGTTCCCTTCCACTATTGCCCGGGTTGCACGCACGGTATCGCGCACAGACTCGTTGCAGAGTGCATTGAGGAACTCGGCATGACAGAAAAAGCTGTCGGTGTTGCACCGGTCGGCTGCGCTGTATTTGCCTATAAATATTTTAATTGTGATATGTATGAAGCTTCTCACGGCAGAGCTCCGGCTGTTGCAACGGGTGCAAAGCGCGTACATCCCGAAAACCTCGTCTTCTCTTATCAGGGTGACGGCGACCTCGCATCCATCGGTGCTGCAGAGATCGTTCACGCTGCTGCAAGAGGCGAAAACATTACCGTTATTTTCATCAATAACGCGATTTACGGCATGACCGGCGGTCAGATGGCTCCGACAAGCCTCATGGGTCAGGTCACAACAACATCCCCCTATGGCAGAAAGAAAGAGCTCAACGGTATGCCCGTTAAGATCTCCGAAATGCTTTCCCAGCTGGATGGTGCATATTATATCGAACGCTGCTCTCTGCACGATGTTCCCAACATCGTAAAGGC
This sequence comes from Clostridiales bacterium, assembly GCA_015056045.1. Classification (GTDB taxonomy): domain Bacteria; phylum Bacillota; class Clostridia; order Christensenellales; family Christensenellaceae; genus SIG371. The sequence continues at coordinate 63,438 of SVGZ01000005.1, forward strand.
AAAGAAAGCGATCAAAAAGGCTTTCACATATCAGATGGAAGGCAAGGGCTTCACGCTTGTCGAACTCCTTTCCACATGCCCGACAAACTGGGGCATGACGCCGACAAAGGCTTGCGAATGGCTGAAGGATAACATGATCCCCTATTATCCCCTTGGCGTAAAGAAGGATGGTGAAGCAAAATGACAGAACAGATCTTGAGTGCAGGCTTCGGCGGACAGGGTGTCCTCCTTTTAGGTCAGCTTCTGGCATACTCCGGTATGCGTGAAGGCAAAAACGTTTCCTGGATGCCTTCCTATGGCCCGGAAATGCGCGGCGGCACAGCAAACTGCAGCGTCATCGTTTCCGATGAAGAGATCGGCTCGCCCGTTATCGATGAAGCCGATACCGTCATCGTTATGAACCGCCCTTCGCTCGATAAATACGAGAGCAAATTAAGAAAAGGCGGCAGACTTTTCATCAATAGCTCGCTCATCGATAAGAAAGCGACAAGAGATGATATCGAAGTCTACTATGTTCCCGTCAGCGATATTGCAAACGAGCTCGGCAATGCAAGAGTTGCGAATATCGTTATGCTGGGCGCTTACCTCGAACTGACACACCTCGTCAAACCCGAAACGGCGATCGCACAGTTAAAGGAAAGCTTCGGCGAAAAGAAAGCACATCTGATCCCGCTCAATGAGCAGGCGATCGAAAAAGGCGCAGCTTTCGTCCGTAAATAAGATGAAAAAACTCCCCAAAGTATAGATTTTGGGGAGTTTTTATATTTCTGTTTGGCAAACTTGAATTTCATAAGATGCAGGTGCTCTTGGCTCTCCCTTTGGGAGAGCTGGCACGGCGTAAGCCGTGACTGAGAGGGTATACGCCCTCTCCGCTCCTTTGGAGCACCTCTCCCAAAGGGAGAGGCAAGTTTAGTATTTGAATCAGTCAGAACAATCCAAGTTTATTTATCCGGTTATCCTATCAAAAAATGCCTCCCCATAAATACCCGCATAGCGAATTTGTAAGGGGAGGCTTGTTTCTCAGATCTTTTTCCTGAAAATATAGTAAAGCGCAACATCGAGCATGATCAGCGCAGCCATGATGCCGAATCCGGCAGTGTAGCTGAAGTTTTCCGCAGCAAAGCCCATGATGACGGGTCCGATCGTCATGCCGAAACCATAGACAGCCTGATAGAAGCCCATTGCGGTCGATTTGGAAGCGGCAGGGCATCCTTCGATCGCAGAGGACATGAAGAGAGAACCAAGCTGTGCATTGGCCATTCCGCCGAAAAACTGCGCGATAAAGACCGTCATGACAGAACCTGCAAAACCGACCATCAGGCAATAGCCGGCATAAAGCGAAGCGCAGACCGTAATGAGAAGATGGATCGGTGCATTTTTGAGGAATTTCGTCCTGAGGAGAGAAGAGCCAAGGAAAGCCGAACCCATTGTGATGATGCTCAGGATGCCGAGCTGTGTGGAATCAGCACCGAGTTCTTTGGCGACCTGCGAGGTAAAGGAAGACTGCGTTGCCTGTGCAGCTGCCTGTGTAATGATCGCCAGAACAGAGAACAGAACGAGCCTTTTCGAGATCGCATCTTTGATGATCTTTCTGATGTCTGCCTTGCCGTTTCCCGAAGGCGCATCTTCCTTGACGAAGAAAGAAAGCACAAGACCCGTCAGCGAAAGCGCAATACTCGTGATGAAGATGTACTTCGCATCGATCGGGTAGATCAGGATGCCGACCATATAGGCAGCGAGCATACCGAGCTGGTTAAAGGAAAAGACGAGCGAGATCGAGCTTCTGAGCTCATCTTCGGAATACATATTGGAAAAAAGGATCGTAAAGGAGATCCACATCGAAGAACCAACGCCTGCCAGGAGGTTTGCTGCAAGGAAAAGCGGTGCAGACGATGCAAAAAGGCGAAGGACCGATGCGCCCATGATGCAGAGAAAACCTGCTGCGATAAAAGGCTTATGTTTGGCTTTTCTGTCTGCATTCACGCCGATGGGAAAACGCAGGAGCATCTGTGTAAAGCCGTATGCGCCGACGATGATACCCGCCGTATCGGCTAAAATGCCCATTGCCGTCATATAGGGCGTCTGATAAGGCGTAAAGATATGCTGTGCGGCCCAGAAAAGCGCAACGCAGAGGAGAAGAAGATGTCTGTTCTTTTGTGTTTTCATAATGATCTCCGGAAATAATTTTGACAGTTCCATTTTAACATAGGAAAGAAGCGCAGAAAACAATATTTTCTTCTGGTTCTCCCAAAATATGCCAAAAATTCCTTCCCGAAAAGAAATTTGTGCTTTTCCCGGGAAGTTTTTTTATTTTTTCTGAAAGATTTTTTCCGAATTGTGAATTATTTGTGCCAAAGGCTTGCATTGCAGAAAGCTTTTCGGTAGAATATAACTGTATAAAACCATAAAAGTGGCTTTTTGTGGTGAAAAGCGGTGAATTTCATAAAAGCCGTGCACAAATTCGTTGGGAAAGGAGGATTACCGAAAATGCTGCTTGGTGAATTTCAGCACAGCGTAGATAAGAAGGGCAGAGTATTCATGCCGGCGAAGCTCCGCGAAGAGCTTGGCGAAAAATTTATCGCAACACGCGGGATCGGTAAATGCCTCTTTGTCTTCCCGATGGATATGTGGAACGAACTTTATGAAAAGCTCCGCCAGCTCCCGCTGACAGATAAAGGCGCACAGCAGTTTACCCGTATGCTCTTTGCTTCGGCAACGGAATGCGAACCGGATAAACAGGGCAGGATCCTCCTTCCGCAGCGTCTGCGCGAATATGCAGGCATCGATGAAGAAGCGACCGTCATCGGCGTTATGACAAGAGTTGAGATCTGGAGCCCCGAAAACTGGAGCGAATACAACAACGGCAGCGAGGATGATTTTGACGATACTTTAGCAAACCTCGCAGGCAGGGGAATATGAGCCATATTTCCGTATTACTCCCTGAATGTATGGAGGCACTTCTGCCAAGTCGCGGCGGTCTTTTCATTGATGCAACGGCAGGCGGCGGTGGTCATAGTGAAGCCATTTTAAAAGGCGGTGCAGGCGGTCTTTTGGCGATCGATAAAGACGGCGATGCCATCGAACGCTGCAGTATTCGCCTTGCAGGTTACCCCGTGGAATTCCTCCGCACGGATTATAAAGACCTTGATGCTGTCCGTGAAGCTCTTGGCGGCAGGAAAGTACAGGGCATACTGATGGACCTTGGCGTATCTTCTTTCCAGCTCGATGAGGAAGAAAGAGGTTTTTCCTACAGCAGAAAAGCACCGCTCGATATGCGCATGGATAAGAGCGCTCCGCTTTCGGCAAAAGAGGTCGTCAACGAATACAGCGAGGAAGATCTGAAAAAGATCATTTATCAATACGGCGAAGAAAAATTCGCACCCCGCATTGCCAGGGCGATCGTTAAGGCAAGACCGCTCGAAGATACAGAGCAGTTAGCCAACGTCATCCGTGATGCGATCCCCGCACCGGCAAGAAGACAAGGCGGAAACCCTGCGAAAAGAACGTTTCAGGCCATTCGCATCGAGGTCAATAAGGAGCTCGAGGGCTTGGAAGAAGCGATCGGTGAATATATCGATCTTTTGGAAAGCGGCGGAAGGCTTGCCATTATCAGCTTCCATTCACTCGAAGACAGGGCAGTCAAAAATGCCATGAGAACGGCAGAAGACCCCTGTACTTGCCCAAAAGAATTTCCCGTCTGCATTTGCGGAAAGAAACCAAAGGGCAAGGCCTTAACAAGGAAGCCGATCCTTCCCTCTGAAAAAGAAATGGAAGAAAACCCCCGTTCGAAGAGCGCAAAGCTCCGCATATTCGAACACATTTAACAGATAGAAACTCTTATAAAAAGAGTTCAGGATAAAAATATTTTACAGCCAAAAGTAAGATGGATCCGTGTAAACGGAACGGAATATCCCGCAAGAGAAAAGTGAGGCGTTTTCTTGCGGGGTATCCCAAAAAAACGGAGAAAGCATGGCAGCAAGAAGAAACAGAAGAACAAACGAATGGGATGCAAACTGGTATAATTACGGCGCAGCTGCACCTGCAGTAAAGCCGGAAGTGCCGGAGATCCCGATCGAAGAGCAATATTATAACGATGCGCCTGTCCGCAGGAAACCGCAGGAAAAGACCGAACCGAAGAAACAGATGATGGTCGGCTTTGTTGCGGAGGAAAGAAAGGCATCTTCGCGTATCTTCAAAAATATTGCCTTTTTTGCTGCTGTTTTTGCGATTTGCTCTTTCGTCGTTATGCGCTATGCGCAGATTTCTTCCAAAAATCTGGAAAATCAGAAGATTGAAGCGAATATAGATAATATGGAAACACAGGCAGAGCTGCTCGATGTTGCCATCAACGAAGCAAAGGATCTGACAGTCCTCCAGGTGCGTGCGGAAGAGCTTGGGCTCGGTTTTGCGGGTACAGATCAGGTCCGTTATATCACAGTCGAAATGCCGGCCGAAGCGCCTGCAGCGGTGGAGGAAGATGGCTTTGACATCCTCGAAGTGATCGATAAAGTCCGCGATATCTTCGGCTGAAAGGAAGTAACCTTTGATCAGACAAATTAACAGAAACAGGCTCCTGATATTGTTTTTGATAGCGGTATTGGGGCTGCTTTTTCTAGGCGGCGTTGTTGCGTATTATACGCTCATCCGCAGCGATGAGCTGCAGGATACGGTCGAAAGCCAATGGACAAGAGAGATCACCGTTGCGGCAAAGAGAGGCAATATCCTCGATGCCGATGGGGAAGTTTTGGCGCAAAGTGCCTCGACACAAAGCGTCCTTCTGCGCCCGGGAGAGATCGATGATCCCGGTGAGATCAGCCGGATATTGGCACCGATCCTCGGGATGGATGAACAAGCGATCTATGAACTCGCCTCTCAGGAAAAAGTAGAAGTCTGGCTGAAACGCCACATTTCGAGTGAGCAGGCAAGCAAGATCGCATCCCTGAACCTTGAAGGTGTGGATTTTTTTATTGAAACAAAACGCTATTACCCCTATAACGATTCCTTATCGCAGGTTCTTGGCTATACGACGATAGACGGTGTTGGCCAAACGGGCCTTGAAAAGATGTTTGAAAAATATCTGGCAGGCGAAAACGGCACGATCCTCGTGCAGACAGATGCTTACCAGAATACGATCCCCGGAACGGAACAGGTTTTCTCTCCGGCAAGCGACGGCGTAAACGTCATCACGACGGTCAATTCTGCGATCCAGAGCTTTACCGAAGCCGCTGCAGAGGAATGCATGACGGCAACAGGGGCTTCGAGCGTTATTGCGCTTGCGATGAACCCGGAAAACTCCGATATTTATTCGATGGTCATGCTGCCGGCGATGGACCTTAACAACATCGACAGAAGCGATATTGACCGCTTAAATGAGCTTTCGAGAAACCGTGCCGTTGCGGATGCTTATGAACCGGGTTCGACCTTTAAGATCATCACAACAGCCGCAGCACTCGATTCGGGAAAGATCACGACCGAAAGCGAATTTAACTGCATCGGCTACAGCATGGTCAACGGTGAAAAGATCAAATGCTGGCGTTCGGGCAGACCGCATGGTGAACAGGATCTTGCCCAGGCACTGCAGAATTCCTGCAATCCCTGTTTTGTCTCCATGGCGATCGATATGGGCAACGGTGTCTTTTATGACTATATCCGCCGCTTTGGCTTTGGAACAAATACGGGCATCAACATCGGTACAGACGGTGCAGGCATCGTCACAGACCCGAAATATGTTACCAATTCGGACCTTGCGCGTATCGGCTTTGGGCAAAGCATTGCGGTAACTCCGCTGCAGCTTTTAAATGCGGTTTGTGCGGTCATAAACGGCGGTGAACTCCATCAGCCGCGTCTTGTGAAGGAACTCCGCACAGCAGAAGGTACACTCGTCAAGAGCTTCGATACGGTAAACCGAGGCAGAGTTATTTCCGAAGATACTTCGGCAACGATGCGGAAACTGCTCCTCAGCGTTGTGGAAAACGGCAGCGGTTCCCGTGCACAGATCCCCGGATACAGCGTCGGCGGAAAAACCGGTACAGCACAGCTTTACGGTGAAGACGGCAGTATCGTACAGAATAAGCATATCTCGAGCTTCGTCGGTTTTGCACCGGCGGATGATCCGAAGATCGCCGTTCTTTTCATCGTCTATGAAGCGGATGTTGCGGTCGATTTCGGCAGTATCGTTGCAGCACCTTATGCCAAAACGATCCTCGAAAAATCGCTCAAATATATGGGTATTCCCGCGGATAAGGAAGATACGCAGCTTGTTGAAGTGCCTGATATCTGCGGACTTTCCTATGAAGAAGCAAAAAATGCGCTTGAAAGCGTTGGGTTAAAGCTTGAAGCAATGAATGAGGCAAAGATACAGTCTCAGCTTCCCGTTGCGGGAACGGAAGTTGTCCGCGGCAGTTATGTCTTTGCGGAAACCAATGGCGAAGAAAGCTCCGGCGGTGTTGAAGGCAAAGTTCCCGATATTGAGGGAATGAACCTTTTTGATGCCATTACGGAATGCGAAAAACTGGGCATCAACCTGCGCCTTAAAGGTGAAGTCGGCAGTGGAGAGATCATCTGGCAAAGCGTTCCCGAAGGCACAGAAGTCGATTTCGGCATGATGATCGAAGTCAGGTGTGAATAATACTCACTTTGCATAAACAAAACGGAATCATTTGAAAAAGGATGGAAACAATATGAAACTCAGGGATATTCTTTCGGGAATCGATTATGAACTCCGGGGAGATATCGATACAGAGGTCAGCTCGATCTGTTACGATTCCAGAAAAGCCGGAGAAAACAGTCTCTTTTTCTGCATTGTCGGTTTTGCTGTGGATGGGCATAATTACGCAGCTGCTGCTGTGAAAAACGGCGCTTCGGCGATCGTTGTCACGCGCTTCCTCGAAGATATTGATGCGGTGCAGATCCTCGTCAAAAATGACAGACAGGCGATGGCGCTGATTTCTGCCAATTTCTACGGAAATCCTGCGAAAAAAATGAAAATGATCGGCGTAACGGGTACGAAAGGCAAAACCTCGACGACCTATATGTTAAAAGCCATCCTCGAAGCTGCTGGCGAAAAAGTCGGTCTGATCGGCACGATCTATTATATGATCGGCGAAAAGGTGATCCCGGCAAAACATACAACACCCGAAGCTCCCGATCTGCAGGCACTTCTTGCGGAAATGCAGGCTTCCGGCATGACCAGCGTCGTTATGGAAGTTTCCTCGAGTGCGCTGATCTTTGACCGTGTTTACGGCATGCGTTTTGATGCGGCTGTGTATACCAATCTTTCGCAGGATCATATGGATATTCACGGCGATTTCGATAACTATGCGGCGGCAAAACAGATCCTTTTCAAAAATGCGGATATCAGCATCGGCAATATCGATGATCCCCGCGGCAGATTCATGCTCGAAGGTGCGGATAAAAAGAAATTTACCTATGCCATTGAACAGAAAGCGGATTACAGAGCATACGATATTGAGCTTTCCTCGCAGAATTCGCGCTTCATGCTCGAAACAAAGGATTTCCGTATGCCGCTTTATATCGAGCTGCCCGGAAAATTCATGGTTTATAATGCGCTTGCAGCCGTCAGCTGCTGCCTTGAGCTCGGGATCGACCTCATACAGGTTAAGCGTGGTCTTGAAGCTATTCATGGTGTACCGGGCCGTTTTGAAAAGCTCGATACCAAGGGAATGCCCTATACGATCATCCTTGACTATGCGCATACGCCCGATTCGCTGGAAAACATCTTAACGAGCGTCAAGCTCTTTGCCAAGGGAAGGATCGTCTGCCTCTTTGGCTGCGGCGGAAACCGCGATAATACAAAGCGTCCGCTGATGGGTGCTGTGACGGAAAAACATGCAGACCTCGCTATCGTCACGACGGATAACCCCCGATTTGAGGAACCTGCGGATATTATTGCACAGATCACGGCAGGCATGACGAGCGACCGTTATATCGTCATCGAAAACAGGCTCGAGGCCATCCGCTATGCGATCGAAAATGCAAAGAAGGATGACGTCATCATCTTAGCCGGCAAAGGCCACGAATATTATCAGGAGATCAAAGGCGTGCGCTACGATTTCAACGAAAAAGAGATCGTCGAAGAGATCATGCAGGAGATCACAAACAAATAAAAATGAAGCCGTACGTTTTTGCGTGCGGCTTTTTTGGAGGAATTATGTGGGAGTGTCCGAAATGCGGGCGTATGTTTAAGCGGATAAATCAGGGGCATTATTGCGGAAAAGCGCCTGAAAATGTACAGGAATACATTGCCGCACAGGAAAATGATGTGCAGGGATCGCTTTGCCATCTGCGAGAGATCATCCTTTCTGCTGTGCCCGCTGCAAAAGAAAAGATCGCATGGAGTATGCCGTATTTTGTCTGCGGAGAAAATGCCGTTTCTTTTGCAGCGTTTCGGGGGCATATCAGCCTGTATGCCGATGAAGATGTCCTGACAAAATTGGGTTTTTCCGGTTTTGTCGTCAAAAAATCGGCCATATACCTGCCTTATGACAAGGAATGGCCGGAAGAACTTTTGAAAAAATTAGTAAAAGAATCTTTGCTGAAATAAAAAACTGCGGTTTCCCGCAGTTTATTTTATTTTCTGTTCGTATTGCTGGCGCATGATGTACATCGCAAAAAGGAAGCTTACCGCCATAAAAACAAGGAATACGGCAAAAAATTCCGCTCTTGCCCAAAAGATCGTCAGGTTATAGACCGTATTCAACACCGATGCGGAAAACCAGCCAAGGAATAGGTGAAAGCGCCTTCTGTGTGTGCTGCCGTGGTTTTCGTAAAGCTTTGAGTTGAAATAAAAGACCGAGCAGACAACGGAAACACCGAGCTGTGCAGGGATCGAAAGCAGTGCCCTCAGGGAAAGCTCCGGGTAAAAAATACAGAGCACATTTTCCGCAGCGATATACCCGGCGGAGATCAGGAACATATAGAGCAAAGAGCTGTATTCGTGGTTGAAATGTGCGCTGTGCCAAAAGCTTTTTTTGAGGAAAAAGAGCTTTGCCGCTTCGCCTATTGCCGCAGAAGCAGGGAAAAAGTGCAGAACACTGTATGGGAAACCCAAAAGCCACCTGAAAAGGAAATACAGAGGCAATGCGATCAGGTAAGCAAAAATTGCGGAAAAGATACCGCCGCGGATCAGCCGCAATATCGTTCGCGGGCTTTCCGTTTGGGCAAATTCATTTTTCTGAATGTAATAGAAAAGACAGATCGCCGGCACAACTGCACAGGCAAGGTTGAGGTAATGGTATAAATTGGGCTGCATGTTTTTTCCTTGTTTAAAATTCGTTGGCAATGCGCTTGGCAATGTTTTTTGCCGCGCCGAGCTCAGAAACGGCTTTTGCCGCAGCATCTTTTCTGCTCATGCCGAGCGACAGGTTTTCTTCGATAAAGCGGCGGATGTCTTCTTCGGTGAGGACTTTAATTTCTTCTTTTTTGCCTTCGAGAATGATGACAAATTCACCTCTGGGCTGTCTTTCCGCAAAATAAGCAGCAGCTTCGGCAACGCTCATGCGCAGGACTTCTTCATGGATTTTGGTAAGCTCACGGCAGATCGCAATTTTCCGTTCGGGAATGATCGCAGCAAATTCCTCAAGTGTACGCAGGAGATGATGCGGACTTTCATAAAAAACGACCGTTCGTTTGCTTTCCGCAATATCGCTGATCACATCACGCCTTGTCTTATCGCGCGGAATGAAGCCCTCGAAAACAAAGCGCCTTGCATCGATCCCGCTCATGGGCAAAGCCGTTACGACCGCACAAGGACCGGGAATGACCGTAATGCCGATGTCGTTTGCAATGCAGGCAGAAACAAGCGGTGAACCCGGATCGGAAATTCCGGGCATACCGGCATCGGAAACAAGGGCGATCTTTTTACCTTCGAGCATTTGTGTGATCAGGCTGTCGATCTTTTTCTGGTCGGAATATTCGTGATAGCTGACAAGCGTATTTTTAATGCCCAGACGGTTTAAGAGCTTGATCGTGTGCCGTGTATCCTCCGCAGCGATAAGATCCGCATGGCGAAGCGTTTCAATGGCACGCTGGCTGATATCGCCAAGGTTGCCGATCGGCGTTGCGACGATAAAGAGCGATGCGTTTTCCATCGAAAAAACGGGTTCTTCAAATTCTTCTGTGATTTCGTTAAAGTTTTCCAGGTTATCCAAGATGATAGATCTCTTTCATTTCTTTGGTATAGCTGCCGTCTTTTTCATAAATGATGAGCGGTGCAGGGATGTCTACGCCTTCTTTGGCGTCTTTTTTACAGGCGATAAGAACATAATTCGGCGTTTTGCCGACTTGCGACTGCACAAGACGGATGGTTTTCGGTTCAAGGCGGTGTTCTTTTAAAAGGTAGATCAGCTCTGCCAAACGGCTCGTTCGGTGGATCATATAAAATCTGCCTGCGGTCTGCAGCATGGCAGCTGCGGAAGCAATGATCTCTTTGATCGTGATGGCGATCTCATAGCGTGCGATCTTGAGGCTTTCCTTTTCCTTCTGTGCGCCGGATAATGGCTTATCATAAGGCGGATTGCAGATGACGACATCGGCATATTTGCCGACCATTTGGTAAGCATTGCGGATATCGCCGTTTAAGATCGTGATCTTATCCGAAAGCCCGTTTAACTCGGCGTTTCTTTGGGCAAGGGAAGCAGGACCTTCCTGCAGTTCAATGCCATAAAACTTTGCGTCGGTATCTGCAGCCAAAAGAACGGGGATGATCCCTGTGCCTGTGCCGAAATCGACGATGGTTTCGTTCTTTTTGCAGGTGGCAAAGCGCGCCAAAAGGACAGCATCCGTGCCGAAGGCGAAATATTCACTGTTTTGTATAAAGCGGAGGCCTTTATACTGGAGGTCTTCGATTCTTTCTGTCATTTTGCTTATAAAAAGAGCCTGTGCCAAGCTGGAACAGGCTTCTTTTCCGGGAAAACTGCGATTAGTCTTCTACGATAGCGCCAACGGGGCAGGTATCTGCGCAAGCGCCGCAGCCGATGCAAGCATCAGCATCGATTACATACTGTGTATCGCCTTCAGAGATAGCGCTCATGGGGCAAGCTTCTGCACATGCACCGCAGGAAAGGCAAGCGTCTGTAATTTTGTATGCCATAGTGAATAGCCTCCATATTTATTGTTCTTGCGCTTATATTATAGTAACTGAAGAATAAAATTGCAATAGAATTTTATGGTTTTGCGTTATTTGCTGTGTTTGTTGTCAGATTTCTTCTCTTCGTGGTGTCTGTCTTCGTGCTTTTTTTCGTCGGATTTTTTCTCGTCGTTATTCTTTTTCTTTTTCAGCACTTTAAGGTCGGCGTTGTCATATTCGCGCAGATCGATCGAACCATCGGGCAGGCTGAGCTTGACTTTGACCTTCTGCGTCAGCGGGTTGGAATCCGCAACGATGCCTTCACCGTCGGGTGTTTTGACGTCCATGCCGTTTTTGGGTAAAATACGGCGAACTTCTTCGTAATAGTCATTTTCGAAGTTAAGGCAGCACATGAGCCTTCCGCAAAGACCGCTGATCTTCGTCGGCGAAAGGGAAAGGTTCTGTTCCTTGGCCATTTTGATCGAAACAGGCGAAAAATCGCTGAGGAAAACCGAGCAGCAGACCGGTCTTCCGCAAGGGCCTAAACCGCCGATAAGCTTTGCCTCATCGCGAACGCCGATCTGACGCAGCTCGATGCGTGTTTTGAAAACGCCGGCAAGCTCTTTGACGAGTTCACGGAAATCGACTCTGCCGTCTGCGGTGAAATAGAAGATGATCTTGCTGCCGTCAAAAGCATATTCGACGTTGATGAGCTTCATATCCATGCCAAGCTTTTCGATCTTCTGCTGGCATGTCTCAAAAGCCTCCGCTTCACGCTGTTTGCTTTCCTGTGCATCCTGCAGGTCCTTTTCGGTCGCTTTGCGGATGACGGGTTTATAGGGATTTTCCGGGTCTTCGTTTTCGGTTTCCCATTCGGGTGTGCTGACGATGCCGATCTCTACGCCGTGGACCGTTTCCACAACGACTTCATCGCCGACTTTGAGGGAAAGCCCGGAAGTATCGAAATAATATGCTTTGCCCGCTTTACCAAAGCGGACACCAATGATCTTTGTCATGTATATACCGTCCTTTTAGGTGGTTTATCTTGTTTGCTTGATGATATCCATGATATCGAAAAACATCGTTTCGGTGATGAGCCTATCGGGAACACCGGGGTTTGCCGCCTGTTTTTCGGCATATTGCAGGGTCGTTTCCGAAATTTTGGAAAGCTGCACTGCGCTGAGCTTCGTTTCCGCAAAGGCTTCTTTCATATCGGGCGTAAACTGCGGCTCTGTCTTTGCGATCTGCCATGCCGCTGCATCCATAAAACAAGCGGAAAGCGTAAACAGGCAATCGGAAATTTTCTTGCCGTGCTGCAAAAGCTCCTGTGCCAGAGTAAAGATCGGGACTTTCCCTAAGAGCAGCTTTTTCGCAACGGAAAGCGCAGCATCTCTTGCGGCAAAAAACTCTTCATCGGAAAGAAGAGCTTCGGCCTGTTCGGCAAAACCGCCTGTATAGGCAAGGGCGATTTTGAACTTTTCGGATTCTTCGCTGCTGCGTGCAGCCGGAGGCGTTAAATTGATCTTGAGGCAGCGGGAAGCGACTGTCGGCAAAAGCTTTGTCGGCGTATCCGTTGCCAGAATAAAAACCGTGTTCGGCGGTGGATCCTCGAAGCTTTTGAGGAGCCTGTTTTGTACGGTCGTATTCATGTTGTGGGCATTTTTGATATAAATGACCCTATAACCGCCTTCCATCGGGCGAACGGAAAGGAAAAACGGAAGATCGGCAATGGCGTCTTTATTGATCGCACCATCGGAGCTGATCTCGAGGTAATCCATATGGTTTCCCGAATCAAATTTACGGCAGCCTTGGCAAATACCGCAGCCTGTGCCGGTTTCACAAAAGATCGCACGGGCAAAATCCCTTGCCGCTTCATCGGCAGCTTCTGCGGAACCTGCGGTGATGAGGTAAGCCTGCGCTAATCGGCGGCTGATAATGGCTTCCGTCGGAACGGTAAAGAGCTTGCTCATAGGCCTTTTTCGCGAATCGCATGGCGGATCATTGCCTGCGTTTCCTCTTTTGTGCCTGTTGCCGTGATCACGCGGATGCGTTCGGGAAAGTGTTTTGCAGCTTCATGGAAACCCTTGTAGACTCTTTCCTTAAAGGTGATCCCTTCAAGCTCAAGCCTGTCGAGCGTTCTGCCTTCCATGCGGTTGCCGGCGGTTTTCGGCGGAACATCGAGGAAGATCGTAATATCGGGCAGGCAGTTTTTCACGGCATAATCATTGATGCGCAAAACTTCCCCAAGCCCAAGCTCACGCCCATAAGCCTGATACGCAATGCTCGAATCGAGGTAACGGTCGCAGATGACGACTTTGCCTTCGCTGAGTGCGGGCTTGATGACTTCCTTGATCAGCTGAACGCGTGCAGCTGCATAGAGCACAGCTTCCGTTTCGGGCTGCATTTCGCTGTTTTCCGGGTCAAGAAGAAGATCGCGGATCTTTTCGCCGATCTTTGTACTGCCGGGTTCGCGGAGCATAATATAAGGAATATTCTTTTCTTCGAGGTATGCGGCAAAAAGCCTGATCTGTGTGGATTTGCCGCTTCCGTCTACGCCTTCAAATGAAATAAACATGGTTACAATACCGCCTTTACCTATTCATCATATCATTTATTTGGGAAATTGTATAGGCGGTATTTTGCAAAGAAAGTGGGGAAAAACTGTCAATTTTTATGAAAAAAACGAAAAAAACCGCAATCATTCATAAAGAGTTTGCGACTTTGACAAATGTGCCGCTTGTTTGGGAAGGTTTTTTATGTTTTAATTATACTAACAAAAAGTGCATATTTGTTTTCTTTTGCATAACATGGAGGATTTATGATAAAAACAAAAAAACTGATCGCATTTATACTGGCGTTCACGATGATCATCGGGCTTATGCCGACGGCTGCTTTTGCCGCAGTTGATGACCATTCGATCGTTCGCGTCAAGATTTCCATCGGCAGTGTTAAGCAGCAGGCTTTGACGATCGACGGCAATTATTACATTGAGGAATCGAAATCGACCGAGCTTTACAGGCAGTCCTATACGGTCGGTATTGAAAACAATGCCTTGACCTTAAAGGATCCTCTTGGCGAAACGGTCCTTTCGGGAAAGAGCTCCATTACTTTTGTACAGTGTGCGGATACGACCGGCAACAATTATATGACGGTTGGCAGCTACCATTACAAAGGCAACATGAAGTTCACGATCGTTTCGGGAAATCTGCAGCTTGTCAACCATGTGTATATTGAGGATTACATCCCCGGTGTTCTCGTTGGCGAGATCGGCGATTATTACCCGATCGAAGTGCAGAAATCGCAGGCGATCATTGCCCGTACTTATGCCGTTACGCATATGTCCGATTCGGGAACCTTTGACCTTTACGATACTTCGAGAAGCCAGGTCTATAAAGGCTATAACGCAAGCTGGACAAACTGTATTGCCGGTGCAGAGGCTACGGCAAAACAGCTCTTATATTGCGACAGTGAGCTTGTCGATGTCTATTATACAAACAGCAACGGCGGCTATGTCGAGTGCTATCAGCATGCATGGTATCCGCGTGCGGTCGAACCCTATGATATCGTCCGTGAAGATATATGGGACAGAGACAACGCAAAGAGCCCGAAGGAATCTCTGAAAATTTATAAAGACCTTTCGGCAAACAGCCTTGCAGCAAATCTTTCGAACTATTTAAAAGATCTCGTTGCGGGTAAGGCAGGCAGTGGAAGGTCTGATGTTACACTTGTTTCGATCGATAAGATCGAGCCGAAAACGATCGCTTCGGGTCATACTTCCTGGCCTGATAAAAAATGTGCCGGTCATGGGGCAGAAAAATATGCAAACCACAGCGAATTCCTTTCCGTATGCCCCAATTATACGGGCTTTGCCGTTACCTTAAAGGCAAAGATCGGCGGCACAACAAAGAGCTATACCGTTGAAATGGATGCGACAAAGCTCAAAGTCGACGGCACTTATGAAGTATATTCCAAGACGAATCTCCGTCTTTTCAGGCTTGAGGAAACGGATAGCTATTATATACTTTCTCAGGTAAGAAGCGGCCATGGTGTAGGTTTCTCTCAGCACGGCGCACAGCAGATGGCAAAAAGCGGCTGGACCTATGAGCAGATGATCGATTTCTATTATCCCAACTGCGAGATCAAGGAAGGCAACATCACAGCCCCGAAGCTTGAAAACAGAAAGACAAACAGCACCGTTATCGCAAAGCCCGAACTTGCGGCTGTCGGCACATCGACAGGCAACGTCAACGTCCGCTCCGGTGCAGGCGAAGAGTATACCAAGCTTGGAACCTTAAAGACAGGCTCTGTTGTAGAGATTGTGGAGAAAAATGTTGTTTCGGGTTGGCATAAGATCTGGTATAACGGGCAGATCGCCTATGTTTCCGCAGATTATGTCACGATCGATGAAGACGGCATGAAGGTCATCGCGGAAGGTATCGTCACAGGCAGTGACGTCAAACTGCGCCGTGGCCCGGGAACTGATTTTGATCAGCTGACCTTGGCTTCCAAAAACAGCAAGATCTATATCATTAAAAAGAATGCAAAATCCGGCTGGCACAGAGTGCTGTATAACGATATTTACGGCTATATGTCCAGCAGCTATATCAGCATCGATAACGAAAGCATTACCGTAACGGGCGTTTCGCTTGATCAGACACAGGCAACAATGAGCATCGGCAGCAGCATTACGCTCACGGCATCGGTATTGCCCGAAGATGCGGCAAAGAATACGGTAACATGGAAAACGACGAATGAAGATGCTTTGCAGCTGACGGCAGGCGAAAACAATACCTGCACCGTTCGTGCGATCGCAGCGGGAAGTGCTGCAGTCGTTATCACAACGGATGAAGGCGGCTATACAGCTTCCTGTGTCATTACGGTAGATCCCGATCCGGTTGCGGTAAGCGGCATTACCCTCAGCAATGCAAATCTTGCGCTTTATGTCGGTCAGGAATATGAACTGACAGCGGAAGTTTTACCTGAAGATGCGACAAACAAAACGCATACATGGGCAAGCTCCAACGAAAAAGTCGTCACAGTGGAAGAAGATGTCAACGGCGGCTGCACAGTTACGGCACTTGCAGTCGGTTCGGCAACAATCACAGCCACAACGGAAGACGGCGAATTTGAAGCTTCCTGTGTTGTGACAGTTGAGGAAAGAAAAATCATCCCTGCAGGTATCGTTGCTGTCGGCACGGTTACGGAAGAAGTCAACATCCGCGAAAAAGCGACGACAAGCTCCACAAAGCTTGATGAAGTTGCCGCAGGTGCAGTTCTGGAGATCAAAGATACCGATCCGGCAGACGGCTGGTACATGATCAACTGGAACGGCAAGGATGCCTATGTTTCCGCAGATTATGTCACGATCGATAAGGACGGCATGAAGATCATTGCGGAAGGTACCGTTACGGGCAGCGATGTTAAACTCCGCCGTGGTCCTTCGACAAGTTATGATATTCTGACGCTGGCAAGCAAAAACAGCACGATCTATATCATTGAGGAAAATACAAAATCCGGCTGGCACAGAGTACTGTATAACGATATGTTCGGCTATATGTCTTCGAGCTATATCAAGATCAGCGAAACTGCTGTCAAAGTTACGGGCGTTTCGCTCGATATGGCGGAAAAAACCCTTAAAGTCGGTGAAAGCTTCACACTGACAGCGACCATTTTACCCGAAAATGCGGCAAACAAAGCCGTTTCCTGGGCAAGCAGTGACTCCGCTGCGGTAAAGGTCGAAAACGGCAAAGTGACGGCTCTGAAAGCAGGAACCGCAACCATTACCGTTACAACAACTGACGGCGGATTTACCGCTTCCTGCGAAGTCACGGTTGAAGAAGAAACGGTTGCCGTAACATCGATCACGCTTAACGAAACAAAGAAAACGCTGACAGTTGGCGAAAGCTTCACGCTGACAGCAACCGTTTTACCCGAAAATGCAACGGATAAGACCGTTGAATGGTTGACAAGCAACGAAAAAGTCGCGATAGTAGAGAATGGTAAAGTTACCGCGCTGAAAGCCGGTTCTGCCATGATCAAAGCGGCAACACCGGATGGAAAAGTCTATGCGGTCTGCGATATTACGGTCGAAGAAAAGAAAATTGCTGTTACAGGTGTTTCGCTCGATGTTTCGGAAAAGACCTTGACCGAAGGTGAAAGCTTCACGTTAACGGCGACAGTTTCGCCGGCAGATGCAGAAAATAAGGCTGTTTCCTGGGCAACTTCAGATGATGGCGTGGCTACAGTCGAAAATGGCAAAGTGACGGCTTTAAAAGCAGGAACAGCAGACATTACCGTTACAACGGAAGACGGAAGCTTCACTGCAAGCTGTAAAGTGACCGTCAAGGCAAAAGAAGTTGAACCTGACGGCAGTGTTATCGCAGTCGGTACAACGACGGGAAATGTCAACATCCGCAAGAAGCCCACAACGACAAATTCTGAAAAGCTCGGCGTCGGAACAAAGGGCAGTGTCGTAGAGATCACAAACCTCAAGGCAGCAGACGGATGGTATGAGATCAACTGGAACGGCGGCAAAGCCTATGTTTCGGCAGATTATGTCAAAATCGATAAAGACGGCATGACCGTTACCGCAAAAGGAACCGTCACAGGAAGCGATGTCAAGCTTCGTCGTGGTCCTTCGACAAGCTATGATCAGCTGCTCCTGGCAAGCAAAAACAGCGCGATCGAGATCATTAAGCAGAATGCGGCAAGCGGTTGGCACAGAGTCTGCTATAACGGAACATACGGCTATATGTCCTCGAAATATATCAAGATCACAGAGGAAAACCTTGGCGGTAATACCGGCGGCGATACGGAAGATAAAGCTGTCACAGCTGTTGCCCTTGATGTTTCGGAAAAGACCTTGACCGAAGGCGAAAGCTTCACATTGACTGCAACGGTCAGCCCGAGCGATGCTGCGGATAAGACCGTTTCCTGGATAACCTCCGATGATGGCGTTGCAACGGTCAGCGGAGGAAAAGTCACCGCAGTAAAAGAAGGCACGGCAACGATCACCGTCAAGACGAAAGACGGCGGCTTTACCGCAAGCTGCAAAGTGACTGTTATGGCAAAAGAAACACAGCCCGATGGCAGTGTTATCGCAGTCGGCACAACAACGGGCAATGTCAACATCCGAGAGAAGCCCACGACGACAAACTCCAAGAAGCTCGGCGTCGGAACAAAGGGCAGTGTTGTGGAGATCAGAAACCTCAATGCTGCAGACGGCTGGTATGAGATCAACTGGAACGGCGGTATCGCCTATGTTTCGGCGGAATATGTCAAGATTGACGAAAACGGCATGACCGTTGTTGCCAAAGGAAGCGTCACAGGAAGCGATGTCAAGCTCCGCCGTGGTCCTTCGACAAGCTATGATGTCCTGCTTTTAGCAAGCAAAAACAGTGAGATCGAGATCATCGAAAAGAACGCAAAATCCGGCTGGCACAGAGTCCGCTACAACGGCGTATACGGCTATATGTCCTCGAGCTATATCAAGATCAGCTAAACAAAATAACAGATCAGCAGGATCCGAAAAACGGGTCCTGTTTTTTTGTATTCCTTTGCGATTTCCAAAATATTTTATCAAATAGAAAAATGTGAGAATTTGTCAAAAATTGGTATGAAAAAGATACCAACTGCCGTTTTAATGGGAAAATTTAAAAGAAATTTGTGAAAAAAATATCGCGTGACGGCATTACAGGATTGATTATGCAGTCTTTTGGTGTTACAATATGGTTGGAGAAAAGTGTCATATTTGGGATATTTTAAACCAAACAGGGGCTATCTTCTGTTTTGCATCCGCTTTTTGCGGAAAATCCCCCAAAAAATGTCGCTTTAGGCACAGCCGTTGCCTTGCATATACGGCAAATATCTATAGGTTGATCGCCCAGATTGGTTTGTAAAAAGACCGCATGGGCATAAGCAAATGATCAGAAAGGAACTACACATGGAATTCAGAATAGAACATGACTCTATGGGTGAGATGCAGGTACCTGCAGACAGATACTGGGGTGCCCAGACACAGAGAAGTAAGCAGAACTTCGTTATCGGCGGAGAGATCATGCCGCGCGAGATCACACATGCTTTCGGTATTTTAAAGAAAGCTGCAGCGATCGCAAACAACCGTATTCGTCCCGACAGAATGGACGACAAGAAACTCGCAGGTATTTCTCAGGCTTGTGATGAAGTCATCTCCGGCAGTCTGAACGATCATTTCCCGCTCGTCGTCTGGCAGACAGGCAGCGGCACACAGTCCAACATGAACGCAAACGAAGTTATCGCTAACCGTGCAAACGAAATTTTAGGCGAAAAACTTTGCCACCCGAATGATCATGTCAATATGTCCCAGTCTTCGAATGATACGTTCCCGACGGCTATGCATATTTCCGCAGTTTTAGCTATCGAAGATAACCTCTTCCCGGCTATGGATGAAGTTATCGCAACCTTCAAGAGACTCGAAGCTGAAAACGAAGGCGTTGTCAAAACAGGCAGAACACACCTTCAGGATGCTACACCGATCTCCTTCCCGCAGGAAATCAGCGGCTGGAGAAACATGATCGAAAAATCCAAGGCACAGTTAACACTCGCTCTTGGCGGTCTTAAAGAACTGGCTCTTGGCGGCACAGCAGTCGGCACAGGCTTAAACTGCCCTGCAGGCTTCGCAGAAGAAGTTGCTAAAGTTGTTTCCGAGATCACAGGAAAAGACTTCGTTACAGCGGCAAATAAATTCCACGCTTTAACATCCAAAGATGAACTCGTATTTGCACACGGCGCATTAAAAGGCCTTGCAGCAAACATGATGAAGATCGCAAACGACGTTCGCTGGCTCGCAAGCGGCCCGAGAGACGGTCTTGGCGAAATCTTCATCCCCGAAAACGAACCCGGTTCCTCCATCATGCCCGGCAAAGTAAACCCGACACAGTGCGAATCCGTTACAATGGTCGCTGTTCAGGTCATGGGCAACGATGTTGCAGTCGGTATGGCAGCTTCCCAGGGCAACTTCGAGCTGAACGTTTTCATGCCGGTTCTTATCTATAACTTCCTCCAGAGCGCAAGACTCTTGGCAGATTCCCTGCGTTCCTTCAACAGCAACTGCCTCGTCGGCATCAAAGCCAACAAGGAAAAGATGCACCACAACCTCTACAACAGCCTCATGCTCGTTACAGCGCTCAACCCCTATATCGGCTATGAAAACGCTGCGAAGACCGCTAAGAAGGCTTATAAAGAAAACATTTCCCTTAAGGAAGCTTGCGTCGGTCTCGGTTTCTTGACAGAAGAAAAATTCGACGAAGTATTCAATCCGGAAGGAATGTGCTAAAAATTGTTTAGGACCGCTGAGGGAAGGCAGCTTTTCTCAGCGGATAAATAGGCGAAATGGAGAAGGGGAGTTATTCCCCCGACTTATGCAAAAAGGATGGACTATAAAATGATTTACAGCTATTATCCCGGCTGCACGCTCAAATCGAAAGCGACACAGTTGGATATATACGGACGCAAATCTGCAGAGGCATTGGGCATCGAGCTCCGTGAACTCGAAGAATGGCAGTGCTGCGGTGCCGTTTATCCGCAGGTCAAGGATGAGATCGCAAGAAGACTTGGCGCTGTCAGAGCTTTGAGAGATGCCGAAAACGGCAAGCTCGTCACGATGTGCAGTGCATGCCACCACGTCCTCAAGCGTACGGCTTATGACTGGAACCAGGATGAGAACTTCCGCACAAAGGCTACGAACTTCATGAAGGCAGGCGTTTTAAAGCCCGAAGAAGCTTATGACGGCGAAACAAACGTTATCCACTTCCTCGAACTCCTTCGCGATGAGATCGGCTTTGACCAGCTCAAGAAAATGGTCAAGAACCCGCTCAAAGGCAGAAAGATCGGTGCTTTCTATGGATGTATGTTCCTCCGACCCGGTAAAGTCCTCGCGTTTGATGATCCGGAAAACCCGACCATTATCGAAGACTTCATCCGCGCACTCGGCGCAGAAGCGGTAAGCTACCCCTACAGAAACGAATGCTGCGGTGCTTATGTTGCTCTTGAAGATAAATCTTCCGCAACAGCACAGGTCAACAAGGCGATCCACTCTGCACTGGCAAACGGCGCAGAAGAACTCATCACCGCATGCCCGCTCTGTATGTATAACCTCGTACACAATGCTGCAGGCGAAACCATGCCCGTACATTACTTCACAGAACTTCTTGCAGAAGCTCTTGGCGTTAAGGAGGAAGACTGATGGAAGCTAACAATTTTGCAAAAACAGCAGTCGAGATCAGCGGCGTCAACCCGAAAAAATGCATGAAATGCGGCAAATGCACAGGCGCTTGCCCGAACTATGACAAGATGGAATACCATCCGCATCAGTTCGTCGCAATGGTCGATAAGGGACAGATCGAAAAGCTCATGGCGAGCGATTCCATCTACCTTTGCCTGAGCTGCATGGCTTGTGTAGAAAGATGCCCCAGAGGCGTAGAACCCGGCAAGCTCGTTGAAGCTGTCCGCGTTATGCAGATCCGCCAGCAGGGCAATGACAGAAGAAACGCAGTCGATATCGCTGCATTTGCGGATGAAAACGTTCCGCAGCAGCTCTTTATGGCGGCAATGCGTAAATACAGAGAGTAAGGAGGAAAACCACATATGCAGAAAATTGGCGTATTCGTTTGCTGGTGCGGTTCCAACATCGCCGGTACAGTAGACGTTAAAGCAGTTGCAGAAGCAGTAAAATCCGAAAGCGGCGTGGTCTATTCCACAGATTACCAGTATATGTGTTCCGCTGCAGGCCAGAAGCTCATCTCCGACGCTATCGCTGAAAAACAGCTCGATGGTATCGTAGTATGCTCCTGTTCGCCCAGAATGCACGAAGCTACATTCCGCAGAACAGCTGAAAATGCAGGCCTCAACCCCTATATGGTAGAAATCGCTAACATCCGCGAACAGTGCTCCTGGATCCATAAGGATATGGAAGAAGGCACAGAAAAAGCGATTATCCTGGCAAAAGCCGCTATCGCAAAAGTTCGCAACAATACACCCCTTCAGGCCGGTACAAGCGCAGTAACAAAGCGCGCACTCGTCATCGGCGGTGGTATTGCAGGTATCCAGACAGCGCTCGACGTTGCTGATGCAGGTTTTGAAGTTGACATCGTTGAACAGGGTCCGACGATCGGCGGCCGTATGGCACAGCTCGATAAGACATTCCCGACGCTCGACTGCGCAGCTTGTATCTTAACACCTAAAATGGTAGACGCTGCACAGAGCGATAAGATCAACATCATCAGCTACGCAAATGTTGAAAAGGTTTCCGGCTTTGTCGGCAACTTCAAGGCAACGATCAGAAAGAAAGCAAGATTCGTTGACGAAGCAAAATGCACAGGCTGCGGCGAATGTATGGCAAAATGCCCTTCCAAAAAAGGTAAGGACGAGTTCAACATGAAGCTGAATAACCGCCCGGCGATCTATATCCCCTTCGCACAGGCGATCCCGAACGTTGCGGTTATCGATACAGAACAGTGCATCAAGATGAAAACAGGCAAATGCGGTCTCTGCCAGAAGGTTTGCTCCGCAGGCGCTATCAACTATGAACAGAAAGACGAATTCATCGAACGCGAATATGGTGCGATCGTTGTCGCAACAGGCTTCCGCCAGATGGATCCCTCTGCACTCAATGAATTTGGTTATGCCGAAAATAAAGACGTCGTAACAAGCCTCGAATTCGAAAGATTGATGAACGCTGCAGGCCCGACAAAAGGCACACTCCTTCGTCCTTCCGATGGTTCGCACCCGAAGACACTCGTCTTCATCCAGTGCGTAGGCTCCCGCTGCGACGAAAATACAGATCGCGGCAAGCCCTATTGCAGCAAGATCTGCTGCATGTACACAGCAAAACATGCTATGCTCGTCCGCGAAAAATATCCGGATACAGACGTTCATGTATTCTACATCGACGAACGTACACCCGGTAAGAACTTTGATGAATTCTACCGCCGCGCTGCAGAACAGTATGGCGTAGACTATATCAAGGGTATGGTCGGCAAAGTTGCACAGGAAAACGGCAAGCTCATGGTTCAGGGCAGCGACCTCATCAACAATGAACAGGTCAAGATCGAAGCGGACATGGTTGTCCTCGCAGCTGCGATCGAACCCGATCCGACGGCAAGATCCATCGCAACGATGCTCACCGCATCCATGGATACAAATGACTTCTTCACAGAGGCTCACCCGAAGCTTCGCCCTGTCGAATCCCCGACAGCAGGTATCTTCCTTTCCGGCGTTGCACAGGGCCCGAAGGATATCCCCGAAACCGTTGCACAGGCTGGTGCAGCAGCTTCCAAGGTTATCTCCCTTCTCGTTAAAGACCACCTCGTTACGAACCCCTGCATCGCAGAATCCAACGCTCTGCTCTGCAACGGCTGCTCTCAGTGCGAAAAGGTCTGCCCCTATGGCGCGATCACCTATGTCGATAAGGAAGTCAGAGGACCCGGCGTTCGCGAAGTACGCAGAGTTGCACAGGTCAACCCGGCTGTTTGCCAGGGCTGCGGTGCATGCACAGTAACATGTCCTTCCGGCGCAATGGACCTTAAAGGATTCAGCAACAAGCAGATTATGTCGGAGGTAGATGCAATATGTCTATGACAGGAAATGAATGGAAGCCGAAAATCGTAGCTTTCTGCTGCAACTGGTGCTCCTATGCAGGTGCAGACCTTGCAGGCTCCGGAAGGCTTTCCTACCCGGCTGAAGTAAAAATTATCCGTGTTCCCTGCTCTTGCCGTGTTAACCCGCTTTTCATCTTAAAAGCATTTGAACGCGGTGCAGATGGCGTTATCCTTTGCGGCTGCCATCCGGGCGATTGCCACTATACAAGCGGCAACTATTATGCAAGACGCAGAATGACACTTCTTTTCAGTATGCTCGATTACCTTGGCATCGAAAGAGGCCGTACAAGAGTTGAATGGGTAAGCGCTGCTGAAGGCGAAAAATTCTCCAGGACAATGAACGAATTCGTAAAGACCGTTACAGAGCTTGGCGAAAACAGAAAGTTAGGTGACCTTAGATGCAAAAGATAGGAACAGCGATCTATGAACGTGCGTTTGAGCTCATGAACAGCGGAGAAGTCGCAAGAGTTCTCGGTTGGGAAAAAGGTGAGCTCGTAGCTGACTGGTCTGTTGCACTCTTTGAAGATGCAGAAGAATTAAAGGGCCTCGTTTATGGCGATTATGCAGGCGCAAACTTGAGCAAAACCTGCGTACTCCGTGATCTTTCCAAACTGGAAGGCAAGACGCTCGTCATCTTAAAGCCCTGTGATACACTTTCCTTCAACCAGCTTTTAAAAGAGCACCGCGTTGTAAGAGAAAAGTTCTATATCATCGGCGCAGGCTGCAAAGGTATGAAGGATGAAAACGGACTCCTCGCAAAATGCAAGACCTGCAAGAGCAAGAACTTCGAAGTTTATGATGAGATCATCGACGACGAAGAAGCAAGAACAGTAGAAAGCGCAGACAGATTTGAAGAAGTCGCAAAGCTTGAAGCGATGACACACGAAGAACGTTTTGAATTCTGGAGAAACGAACTTTCCCGCTGCATCCGCTGCAATGCTTGCCGCAATATCTGCCCCGCATGCACCTGCAGAAAATGCGTATTCGATAACCCCGATTCCGGTGTTGCCGAAAAAGCAAACGTTACGGATTTCCAGGAAAATCTCTTCCACATCATCCGTGCTTTCCACGTTGCAGGCCGCTGCACAGACTGCGGTGAATGCTCCAGAGTATGCCCGCAGAATATCCCGCTGCACCTCTTCAACAGAAAGTACATCAAGGATATCAATGAGCTTTACGGCGAATACCAGGCAGGTGAAGGCGAAGAAGAACGCACACCGCTCACAAGCTATCAGCAGAGCGATGTTGAGCCTTCCATCGTACATACAAGGGGGAACGCATAATGAAAAAGTTTTCGGCTGAAAAACTGAATGCGATCATCGCAGCTTCCGGAAATGCCGTTTATGTTCCTGCCGATGTTGATACAGGTCTTGTTGAATATAAGCGCTATGAAGAAGGCACATCCGTCAACCTCGACGCATGCAAAGCTTCCAAATCGCCCAAAGATCTGCTCTTCCCGCAGTGGGAAAACCTCATGCACTTCCGCATGGAAGGCAAGACCATCGAGATCACAGAACAGGCTCGTCAGGAAGAAGATTACGTTATGTTTGGCGTAAAAGCCTGCGACATCCGCGCGATCGAAGTTTTAGATAAAGTTTTCCTCGCAGACCCGGTAGATACCTACTATGCTGCAAGAAGAAACCACGGCACGATCGTTGGCCTCGCTTGTGCAGAGCCCGAACAGAGCTGCTTCTGCATGAATTTCGGCATTGACCCGGCACAGCCGGCTGCAGACGTCGTCCTCTGGAAAGTCGACGGCGAATACTATGTCGAAACATACAGCGAAAAAGGCGAAGCCTTGACAGCAAACTGGGAACTCGAAGATGCCGACGCAGCTGTTGTTGAAACAGCAAAGAAAGAGATCGCTGAAAAAGCAGCAGCACTGCCTTTCGCAAACCTCAACATTTCCCGCTTCAAGGGCGAGAACATGAACGAGCTCTTCGAATCCAAAAAGTGGAAGAAGCTTTCCGCTGCATGCCTTGGCTGCGGCAGCTGCACATTTGTCTGCCCGACATGCCAGTGCTACGATATCCGCGACTATAACACAGGTCACGGCATCGAAAGATACCGCTGCTGGGACTCCTGCATGTATCATGACTTTACGCTCATGGCAGCAGAAACACCCAGACCCACGCAGGTTGAAAGATACCGTCAGCGTTTTATGCATAAACTCGTTTACTTCCCGGCAAACAACGACGGAATGTATAGCTGCGTAGGCTGCGGCAGATGTGTTGAAAAATGCCCGATGAATCTCAACATCGTTAAAGTTATCAAAGCTTTAGGGGAGGAAGAATAATGAATAAAGAACCTTTAGTACCTATGCTGGGAGTTGTTACGGACGTTCGCATCGATACACCGGACGTTAAGACATTCAGAGTCAATGCCCTTGGCGGCGGCAAATGCTTTGAGCATAAACCGGGCCAGTGCGCAATGCTCTCTATCCCCGGCGTTGGCGAAGCAATGTTCTCGATAACATCTTCCCCGACAAATAAAGAATTTATGGAATTTTCCATCAAAAAGTGCGGCTGCTTAACAAGCTGGCTGCATCAGATGGAACCCGGTCAGCAGATCACCATCCGTGGACCTTATGGAAATAACTTCCCGGTCGAAACGGAATTAAAAGGTCAGAACCTGCTCTTCATCGCCGGTGGTATCGGCCTTGCTCCTCTGCGCAGCGTCATCAACTATTGCCGCGCTAACAGAGAAAACTATGGCGAAATCGATATCGTATACGGCTCCCGTTCTATGGACGACCTCGTTGACTATAAAGAGATCGTTTCCGAATGGATGGAAGATAAGGGTATCCGTGTTCACCTGACGATCGACCGCGCACAGGACGGTTGGGATGGCCACGTTGGTTTCGTTCCCGCATACGTCAAAGAGCTTGATTTCAAGCCCGACTGCAAGGTGCTCATCTGCGGTCCGCCGATCATGATCAAATTCACGCTTGTTGAGCTTGAAAAGATGGGCTTCAGCAGAACACAGATCTTTACAACAATGGAAATGCGCATGAAATGCGGCATCGGCAAATGCGGCCGCTGCAATATCGGAAACAAATATGTCTGCAAAGACGGCCCGGTATTCCGATTTGACGAACTTGGCGAACTGCCGGATGAATATTGATGACCGGAGGCTACTGAAATGGAAAAGAAGATCAATGTTTACTTAATGGGAAAGAAATATGAAGTTCCCGAAGGACTTACGATCATGGGCGCACTCGAATACGCTGGCTACAGACTCGTCCGTGGCTGCGGCTGCAGAAACGGTTTCTGCGGTGCTTGCGCAACGATCTATAGAATCAAAGGCGAAAGAGAACTGAAAGTCGCTCTTGCTTGCCAGACAACAGTTGAAGAGAATATGTACGTTGCGACACTTCCCTTCTTCCCGCTTGAAAAACAGGTCTATGACATCAACGACATTAAGGTTGATGCACAGATCATGATGCAGCTCTACCCCGAAATCTACTGCTGCATCGGCTGCAATGCCTGCACAAACGCTTGCTCCCAGAGCCTCAACGTTATGCAGTACATCGCCGCTGCACAGAGAGGCGATTTCAAGGCTTGCGCTGAAATGAGCTTTGACTGCGTCATGTGCGGTATCTGCTCCTCCAGATGCCCCGCAGGTATTTCTCATCCGCAGGTTGCCCTTTTGGCACGCCGCTTAAACGGCAAGTACATTGCTCCCGAAGCAAAGCACTTAACCAAGAGAGTCGAAGAGATCGAAAACGGCGAATTCGTTGCCGAACTCGAAGCTGTTATGCAGAAGCCCATTGAAGAACTCAAAGAGCTCTACAACAACCGCGTCATCGAGAAATAAGACAGGAGAAAAACTATGATTTATACTTCTGAAATGCTTGAATCGGTCGCAAAAGTTGAAGCGGCCAGAGAAGCGAATATCGCTCTTGAACCCCGCAGAATGACAGCGGAAGAAAAGGAAGCGCTTTTAAAGAAATATCATCCGGACTATAGAGAAGACAACTTCGGCATCATCAAAGTTGGTAAGAACGCAGGCGAAAAAGCTCCTCTTGAGCTCATCGAAATGCTCGAAGCTAACGCAAGAGTCAGCCAGCTCGAAGTCAACCTCGATAAGATCGACTACGATGTAGACGTTCTCGTTATCGGCGGCGGCGGTGCAGGTTCTTCCGCAGCGATCGAAGCACACGAAGCAGGCAAAGACGTTATGATCGTTACCAAGCTTCGTATCGGCGATGCTAACACAATGATGGCTGAAGGCGGCATCCAGGCTGCAGATAAGCCCGGCGATTCCCCGGCAAGACATTACATTGACGTTATGGGCGGCGGTCACTATGTAAACAGACCCGAACTCGTTCAGAAGCTCGTTAACGACGGTCCTTCCGCAATCAAATGGCTCAATGAACTCGGCGTTGAATTCGATAAAGAAGAAGACGGCACGATGATCACAACACACGGCGGCGGCACATCCTTCAAGAGAATGCACGCAGCAGCAGACTACTCCGGCGCAGAAATCATGCGTACACTCCGTGACGAAGTCTTAAACCGCGAGATCCCCGTTGTGGATTTCACAGCTGCAATCGAACTCATCAAAGACGAAAACGGCCGCTGCGCAGGCGCTGTTCTCATGAACATGGAAACAGGCGAGATCCTCGTTGCAAGAGCAAAGGCAGTCGTCATCGCAACAGGCGGTGCAGGCAGAATGCACTATCAGGGCTTCCCGACATCGAACCACTATGGTGCAACAGCAGACGGTCTCGTCCTCGCTTACCGCGCAGGTGCAAAGCTCCTCTATCAGGATACACTGCAGTATCATCCGACAGGTGTTGCTTATCCGAACCAGATCTTCGGCGCACTCGTTACCGAAAAAGTTCGTTCCCTCGGTGCAAAGCTGATCAATAAAGACGGCGTTGCTTTCATGCATCCGCTCGAAACAAGAGACGTTGCTGCAGCTTCCATCATTCGTGAATGCTCCACAAACGGCAACGGCATCATGGGTTCCGATGGTCCCGGTATCTGGCTTGATACCCCGATGATCGATATGATCCACGGCGCAGGCACACTCGAAAAGAGACTTCCCGCTATGCTCCGTATGTACATGAAATATGACATCGACATGAGAAAAGTTCCGATCCTCATTTACCCGACGCTGCACTATCAGAACGGCGGTATCGAAGTAAACGTTAAGGGCGAAACCTGCGTTCCGGGTCTCTTCGTTGCCGGCGAAGCAATCGGAGGCATCCACGGCCGCAACAGACTCATGGGCAACTCGCTTCTCGATATCATCGTATTCGGCAGAAACGCTGGTCAGCAGACCGCAAAAGCTGTTGAAGGCGTAGAAATCGGCAAACTGACACTCAGCCATGTTGATGATTTCGCTAAGGAATGCGAAGCAGCAGGCATCAAGAGCGATCTCGTATCCCCGAAGCTCCTGCCCACATACACACACGGCAACCCCAACAGAGAAGCTAAACCTTTCTGATTATTAGAAAAAAACTAATCAAAAAGGGAGGCATATTCAGAGGTCCTCGAAACACTAATGCTCATCAGCTTCGGTTTTCCTGACCGATGAACATTGTGAAATCCCTGAAAACGAGATCGACAAAAGGCAAGAGCTTAACCTTTATGATCTTGATCGAGATCGGTTATGCTTGCGGTATTATCGCAAAACTTCTGCGTTATGCCGGCGCTGTCGATAAGGGATTATGGATCTTTTCATTCGCTGTGTATGTATTGAATTTCCTGATGGTTGGTACAGATATGATCCTGTATTTCATCAACCGCGCAAGGGAAACGCATAAACACGCATAAAAAAGATAAAAAGGGGAGCTTTATCGGCTCCCTTTTATCGTATATGGAGTATTTATGGAATTAAAAATCGGTATTTTGGGGCATGAAGAAATGCTCGTTACGGAAAATGACAGCGCAAAAGTCGTCGGCAGCGGTGACCTTATGGTTTTTGCAACGCCGAAGATGATTGCGTTGATTGAAAAAACAGCTGCGGAAAGCGTCAAACCGCATCTCGAAGAAGGTACGACAAGCGTCGGCACAAAGCTTGATGTTGACCATGTTGCGGCAACACCCATCGGCATGAAAGTCCGCTGTGAGAGCGAACTCATCGAAATTGACGGCAGAAAGCTCGTTTTTGCTGTTGAAGCTTATGACGAAGCCGGGCTTATCGGCAAAGGCAGACATGAACGCTTCATCGTACAGAGTGAAAAGTTTATGGCACGCACAAACGCAAAACTGAAATAAAAAAGAACCGGAAGTTTTCAGGCTTCCGGTTAATTTTTTAAATAAAGGATAACACCATATTCGTTCTTTAGAGCTTCGTTGATCCAGTAAAAAGCTCTTTCAAAGGGAATTGGTTCATCGTAATAAAGAGATTTATGTTTTTCGTGCCAATATACTCCCATTGCGGCCCGATAAATCATATCGAAATTCCCTTGTTCAGGAACAAAGTAAAAGATTCCATCGATTAAATACGTTTCTTTTACTTTAATCCTTTGGCTATTTGTATTATTATGAATATAATTTTCTTTCATAGAGATGATTCTTTCGTCTTACATGATTTGCTTACAGATAAATATAATAAAAAAGCACTCAAGTAATTGAGTGCTTTTGTTTGGTAGCGGCAATCTGACTCGAACAGATGACCGACCGGGTATGAACCGATTGCTCTAGCCAACTGAGCTATGCCGCCACAATAATGGTTGCGGGGAAGGGATTTGAACCACATGACCTTCGGGTTATGAGCCCGACGAGCTACCAGACTGCTCCACCCCGCGTCGGTATTTACTATTATAAAGGCTGCTGCTCGGATTGTCAAGAGTTATTTTTTATAATTTTTATTCTGCATAACCGGCAGCGATCGCACCTTCCATTCCGTCGGATTCGCTGGCGATGACTTCCGCAAGGTCGAAACTTTCCATAAAAGAGAGCAGAATAGCTGCACCGAAACCGATGATATCCGCACGACGCCGGTCAAGCCCCGGGAGAGTTAAGCGCTCTTCCGTCGTCATAGAGAGCAGCTTATGGTAAAGCGCTTCCATTTCGCTTCTTGTAATGCGGAAATTCTGCACTTTTTCGCTGTCATAACGGGGTAAAGCGAGCGCAATGGCAGCGATCGAAGTTGCCGTTCCGCCGATACCATAAAAATCGAGCCCTTTTGCCGCAGTTTTATCGATCCCGTCAAACAGCTTTTTCGAATAAATGCGGGCTTCTTCCTCATTTTTAAACATATCGAGGCTACGGACACAGCCAAGCTGGAAGCTGTAGGAAAATTCGATTTTGCCGTTGTGCCCGAAAATGACTTCCGTACTGCCGCCGCCAATATCGATGATACCGCCTGTTCCGCCGGAAACAGCGCCCATAAAGCCGATATCAGCTTCTTCTTCGCCGGAAAGAATACGAACGGAAACGCCCGTTTCTTCTTTTACGCGGCTGACGAAGTCAAGTTTGTTTTCGCTGTCGCGGACTGCGCTTGTCGCAAAGCAATAAACGGGAACATCGGGGTTTTCCGACTTGATGATTTCCGTATATTCGCGGATCGCGCCGATCGTGCGAAGAATCGCCGCTTCTGCAAGTCTGCCTGTGTTGTTGACGTTTTCACCCGTGCGGACTGTCCGCAGGGTTTTATAAATACGGCGAGGTATTCTGCCGTTTCTTTCTGCCAGCATCAGCCTCGTCGAATTTGTTCCGATATCGATAATATATACTTTTTCCATTGTTTATTCCGTTGCCTGTGGTGTTGCGGTAGGTTCCGCTTCGATGATTTCGCCCGCATAGAAAAGCATTTCGTCTTCGCCGATCCAGCTTAATCTTTCACGGACGCTTTGCTCAACATATTCATCGGTTTCGATCATGTTTTCCTTGCGTTCGAGGTAATCCAGCTCTTCCTGTGCAGCAGCTTCCTGTTTTAAAAGCTCCGCATGGCGTGCATCTGCGGCATTGAGCTGTTTTTCCTGATCAATAAAAGTGATCGCAGCGTAAATGAGCATAACAAAAAGAATAAGCGTCCTCCAAGGGATCTTTTTTCCGGAAAACTTTTTGTTCTTTTCTTTGGGTACTCTTTCGCTCACGTTGAACCTCTGCGTTTCTTTGTTATTGCCCTGTGGCAATACATATTAATTAGAAACTTTTTTTGTCTTCTTGTCAATCCTCTTTTTCTTTTTATTTGTAAACAATTCCATAAAGCAAGGCATGAGCAGCCGCAGATAGAGGATGATCCCGATCGCAAGCCCTAAAAAATGGAAAAATCGCAGCCCAAGCCCTGCAGCATAATATAGAGCAAAGCAGCCGATCGCCGCAGAAATGAGGATAAACATCGTATCAAAGAGCAGATCAATGAGGAATTTCCCGTGAAAAAGCTTCCCAAGCCCGGAAAATAGGCTGTAAACCGCACCGATGAGAAGCCCTGCATAGACCATTGCTGCAAAAACAAAGGGCTGATTCAGCGTTCCGCCGGCCATTTATTTAAAAACACGGGAAAAGAAACCGCTTTTCTGCGTGCGCTGTTCCTCAAGGTCTGCATAATCGATCGCAAAAATTTCCCCGTCGATGGAAAGAATGCCTTCTTCGAGCGAAAGACGGTTGATATGCAGGTCCTGCCCCGAAACGGTCATCATGCCTGCCGTTGTGAGAAAAATGATCTCGTTTTCGTTGAAACTGTCGATGTCTTCGACCGCAGTTACGGTGATTTTGCGCTTGGCTTCGATCGTGACGCGATGCCCTTTAAATTCGTTTGTCAGCACTTCTGTCATAAATTCCCCCTGAAAAGCATTTGTTTAAGCTTATGCGGGTGAGTTTTTGTTTATGCCCGTTCTTTTTTGCAGGAAGCGGAAGCTCTCGTAAAGCGCTTTTTGCGTTTCGGGTTCAAGATTTTTTGCCGCACGGAAGATCGCCGTTAAATTTTTCAGTTCACCAAGCTGCCCGATCGTTTTTATTCCTGCATTTTCCAGAATCTGATAGATGCTGTTAATGAGTTTTTCGCGCTGTTCCTGCGGCATTTGCGTCAAAAAATGCTTCATTGCCGAGTCAAAGGCAAGGCTTTCCCTGGTTAAAGCAGGCTCACGGATAAACTCTTTGCCCAAAATCTGCCACGAATAGAGATTGTGCTGGAAAATGCTCAGGTTTTCGCTCTTGATGATGGTGAATTGCTCCGCCTGTTCAAATAAGAGCCCGATGATCGAAGCTTGCGGCAGATAAGTGGTGATTCGACTCTGCATTTCGGCAAAACCGGGCTGCAATAAAGCTTCTTCCCTGAAACCGGGTCCATCAAAATTGCAGACACGAATGATCCGCTGGCGTGTGAGCGCATTGGCAAAAACAGCAGCATACATCGCAAGGTTTCCGCCTTTGGAATGACCGGCAAGGCGAAGATATCCGCCATAAAAACCGGCGAGTCGCTCGAGATATTGCACGGCAGAACGCTGCGAAGGTACTTCGGGAAGGAAAACCGTATTGAAATTTTCTTTCCAGCCGACAAGCGTGGCATCGGTTCCGCGGAAAAGCGCAATGGCTGTTTCATCCGGCAAAAGGACGGTCATGGCACAAAACTGTTCTTCCGCTACGGGGTCAAAATGGCTCGTATAGGCGCAAAGATGCAGTCCGGAAAACCGCGGGCTTTTGATCAGCAGCTGCAAAAGCTTATGATCTTCGTGCTCGCTTGCCGGTGTCTTGGCTAAAACCTGTTTTATCGCTTCCCGAATGGTGATAGTGCCGGATAAATAACCGTTTGGTACGATATTATCGAATTTTGTATAGACCATGCGCGAAAGGATCAGCGCATCGATGTCGTTAAAGGCTGCTTTTTTGAGCGAAAGATCGCCTCGCCAAAGCAGATAGTCAAGCATATTGCTCATAAAAGCCTTTCTTTAAAAAAGAGAGTGCTTTTGGCACTCTCTTTCGTGTTTGTTTTGATCATTTGATCGGAGACATACAGTATTCACAGCAGCCGTTGCTGTCGGGTGTTGTCGTTGCGCCGCAGAATGGGCAGATAACAGGACCGACTGGGAGTTTTGCTTCTTCTGCACGCTGTCTTTCGGTATCGCGCATTTCCGTCAAAGCCGCTTTGATCTCGTTGGCCATCTGCATATATTCGAGGAAATCGGGATGCTTCCTCGGGTTGAAGCGCAGAGCGCCGACTGCAGAACGGTTGAGGTCTTCAGAGTCGATGCGGATCTGGCTGTCGTTCAGGTCGAAAGACATATCATCAAAATAAGGATGGTTGACGCGGATGGTCATATGGAAATCATAGTACCATGTGTAGCGCGGCGGATTATAGCTGACTTCGCGGCCATCTTCAAGTGTGCGCTTTTCTTCCTGCTTATCTTCTTCAATATCGACATCACAGCCGGTGACCTGAGAAAAGCTGATCAGATCGGGGTTTTCTTCGCGGATGTTGCCCGTACGGACGATAGCAAACTGTCGTTTATCTTCGTCGATGGCAACAACAGGGTCTCTGCCGTAGCTCTTTGTGATGTTGAAGCTTTCAAGCTGTTTTTTGTTTCCTTCGCGGTAAGCGAGCTGTGCCTTGATCTCTTCGACGGTGCTGTGCCTTCTGTCGTCGAACCAATAGGAGAGCTTTTTGGCACAATCTTTACAAAGGTTTCCGTTTTCAAGTTTGCGGTTGCCGAAAAGACCGATCTTGCTGCCGCAAACATCGCAGTATTTTCTGTCAAAAAGTCCCATGATTTGTTCCTTTCTTCCTGTTGTATTCTGTTTTAAATAATGTCGCCGTTATCAAAGGGATCGCCGCATTCCGGACAGAATTTAGGCGGTTTTACGCCTTTTTCGGGTTCCCAGCCGCATTTATCGCATTTGTACTGGGGAACGCCTGCCGGTTTTTTAGCACCGCATTCGGGGCAGAACTTGCCTTTATTGACAGCGCCGCAGCTGCATACCCAACCATCTTCGGGTTTCTTGCTGCCGCATTCTGTGCAGAATTTACCGGTATTGACATGACCGCAGGAACAGGTCCAGCTGTCTTTTGCCGGAGCTGCTGCAGGTGCTGCTGTCGGAGCTGCTGCTTTCTGCTGAGCTGCCATGTTGTAAAGGTCGCCCGCATTAACACCGCCGGTCTGTGCCGCCATATTCATGCCTGCAAAAGCAAACATCGGGCCTGTTGCCGTGTTGGAAGCTGCTGCACGCATAGCGTCTGCCTGTGCGGTCGTGAGCGTTGCCGCTGCCATCGAAGGATCGCGCATAACGGCTGTGCGCTGGAGGTTCTTGATCATTTCTTCGTCTTCTTCGGAAGCGTTTACCGCATTGATACCGAAGGAAGCAACGGAAATACCGCGGAGTTCAGACCATTTCTTCGATAAAACTTCGTTTAAGGCGTCAGCGATCTCCATCGTATGGCCGGGAAGTGCGCTGTAACGGATGCCCATGGCAGAGATCTTTGCAAATGCCGGCTGAAGGGCTGTCATAAGCTCGCTCTTGAGCATGCTGTCGATGCGGTCTCTTGTGTATGCGCCTTCGACATTGCCGCAAACGTTGGTATAGAAGAGCATCGGGTCTGTGATTTTATAGGAATATTCGCCGTGGCAGCGGATCGCAATATCGATATCAAGTCCGATATTCTGATCGATGACACGGAAAGGAACAGGGCTCGGTGTGCCGTATTTGTTGCCGAGGATTTCCTTTGTATTGAAGAAATAAACGCGCTGATCACTTCCGGCTTCACCGCCCATGGTGAAACGCTTGCCGATATTTTTGAAAGTTTCAAGGAGACCTTTGCCAAAGCCGCCGTAAAGCATACTCGGTTCTGTGGACTGATCGTAGACATATTCGCCTGCTTCTGCACAAAGATCAACGACCTTGCCCTGATCGACGATGATCATGCACTGCCCTTCGTTAACGGCGACGATGCTGCCGTTGCTGATGACGTTTTCTGTGCCCTTGGTGTTGGAACCGCGAGCGGACGTGCGTTTCTGGCCTTTAACCGCCAAAACATTTTCGCTTAAAGCTTCACAATAAATATATTCTCGCCACTGGTCTGCCAATGCGCCGCCAAGTGCGCCGATACCTGCTTTTAAAAGTCCCATATTTCCTCCTTATGTACACGTATATATCTATTATACATGATTTATGACGTTTTTGCAGGGAATTTAATGAAAAAACATAAATTTATTGGCAGATTGATGGCAGATTTAAACTGTGGTAAAATGAAAAAAGCATACACGGAGGACATAATATGCTCGCATTTAAACCGATCACGCTCGAAGACAGAGCATGGATGGAAAACTATTTACAAAAAGACAGTTTTGAATGCATGGAGTACAGCTTCACTTTTAATTATATCTGGCAGGATGTTTATGGTTATTGCGCTGCGGAAGAAGACGGTTTCCTCATCATCATGAGCCGTTACCCGGGCTATGAAACCTATACCTATGCAGGCGACGGCGATATTTCTGTGCTTTTGCCGAAGCTTTTGCAGGATGCCGAAGAAAGAGGAAACCGGTTCAGGCTGTTTTCCATGACGGAAAAGAAAAAACAGGAGATCGAAGCGGCTTTCCCGGGAAAATTTATCTTCACACAGGATCGTGATAACGCCGATTATATCTATGAAGCGGAAAAATTGCAGACGCTTGCCGGAAAAAAGCTCCATGGAAAGCGTAACCATATCAATAGATTTTTGACCAAGTACGAAAACTGGCGTTATGAGGAAATTACCAAGGAAAATATTGCGGATTGCCTGCAGATCAATCGCCTTTGGTATGAAGGCAAAGACCGCAGCGATAACGAGACCGCACAGGGCGAAATACTTGCCTTAAAGCGCCTCTTTGATAGCTTTGAAGAGCTGCAGATGAAGGGTGCGATCATCTATGTTGATGAAAAACCGGCGGCTTATGCTGTCGGCGATGCCTTGAACGATGAAATTTTCATGGTGCATTTTGAAAAAGCGCTCACCCAATATGACGGTATCTATGCGCTGATCAACCGTGAATTCGCCAAAAATGCCGCAGCCGGTTTTCGTTATATCAATAGGCAGGAGGATATCGGTGAAGAAGGTCTCCGTAAAGCGAAACTTTCCTATTATCCCGAGCGGCTTGGGCTGAAGATCACCGTCACACTCGCATGAAATTTGGCTTAATGGAAGATAAAGCCGGTTTTGCCGCTGTTTGGGAAAACGTTTTCGGTGATCCTGCGGATTTTGTTCTGCAATTTACCCGTGCTTACCCGAAAGATTGCTTTTATGCCGCTGTTGGCGAAAATGGGGAAACAGCCTCGATATTGAGCCTTTTGCCGATCTGTTTTTCTTCGGAAAATGAAAATCGCCCTGCACGCTATCTTTATGCGGTGGCAACGGACGAAAAATATCGTGGGCAAGGGCTTTCAAGCAAGCTTTTTTCGGAAGCCATGAAAATTTTGCAGGAACCGCTCGTTTTTACTGTGCCTGCGGAGGAAAGCCTTTTTGCTTTTTACAGAAAACAGGGCTTTATAAATTGGTCCGATTGTGCTGATCTGCGCTTTTATGCAAAGAAGAAGGCTTTAACAGCGGAAAAAATTGATGCCGAAAGCTATATCGCCTTGCGTGAAAAGCTGCTTTCGGGTAAAGCGCATATCGTTTTTACCGCAAGGGAAGTGCAGTTTGCCGGTCAGGGTTACCGCATTTCGGATGGTCAAAGCGAAGGCATTTTGCTTGGCGATTTGCGTGGTAATGAATGGCTTTTTCAGGAGTGCATCGGTTTTCCTGCGGAAGAAGCGGCTTCTGCCGTGGCAAAGGAAGGCGAAATTTGCCGTGTGATCGGGCAAGGTTCTGATCGTGCTTTTTCCATGGTCTATGACAAATGCGAAAAGACCGATTTTTCGGAAGAAAATATTTTTGGGCTTGCGATGATGTAAAAAAGAGGGCGAGGATATCCCGCTCTCTTTTGTCGTTTTATTGTGGATTGAGGCTTGTAGTTTCTCAACGATAAATCTCTGTCATTGAGCATTTACCAAGCGTTAGGCTTGAAAAAGAGGCGACCGATGGTCGCCCCTACTTTTATCACTGTATTATCGATTGCAGGTCGTATCCTTTCAACGATAAAACTCTATCGTTGAGAATTCGCCGAGCAAGTATTGCTTCGCAAAACCTCAAGTATTGCTTCGCAAAACCTCAAGTATTGCTTCGCAAAACTTGGCAAATTCACCTTCGGTGAATATTGCGCGTTAGGCTTGAAAAAAGAGGCGACTGATGGTCGCCCCTACTTTTAATACTGTATTATTGATTGCAGGTCGTATCCTTTCAACGACAAATCTCTGTCATTGAGAATTCGCCAAGCGTTAGGCTTGAAAAAAAGAGGCGACCAATGGTCGCCCCTACTTTTATCACGATATTTTTGACTGCAGGTCGTATCCTTTCAACGATAAATCTCTATCATTGAGAATTCGCCAAGCGTTAGGCTTGTTAGATGACGCCCTGTGCATACATAGCAGCGGCAACTTTTTCGAAGCCTGCGATGTTTGCGCCGACAACGAGGTTATTGGGCTGACCGTAACGTTCAGCTGCACTGCTTGCCTGTTCATAAATGCTCTTCATGATGCCCTTGAGCTTTTCATCAACTTCTGCGAAGCTCCAGGAATAACGCATGGAGTTCTGGGACATTTCAAGCGCACTTGTTGCAACACCGCCTGCATTTGCAGCTTTGCCGGGTGCGAAGAGAACGCCGGATTCCTGGAACATCTTTGTTGCGCCAAGGTTTGTGGGCATGTTTGCACCTTCACCAACAGCGTAGCAGCCGTTCTTGATGAGTGCAGCGGCACTTTCTTCGTTGATCTCGTTCTGTGTTGCGCAGGGAAGTGCGATATCACAGGGAATCGTCCAAATGCCGGAGCAGCCTTCATGATATTCAGCTTCGGGATGTACTTCAAGGTATTCTTTGATTCTGCCGCGACGACCTTCTTTGATTGCCTTTACAGTGGCAAGGTCGATGCCGTTCTTGTCATAGACATAGCCGTTGGAGTCAGACATAGCAACAACTTTAGCGCCCATGGTCTGTGCCTTTTCGCAAGCATAGATCGCAACATTGCCGGAACCGGAGATGAGGACTGTTGCGCCGTCAAAGCTCTTGCCGTTTGCTTTTAAGAACTCTGTCATGAAGTAAACAAGACCATAGCCTGTAGCCTGTGTACGGCCGAGGGAACCGCCGTAGGGGATGCCTTTACCGGTGAAAACGCCTGTAACTTCGTTCATGAGCTTCTTATACTGACCGAACATATAGCCGATCTCTCTTGCGCCTGTGCCGATATCGCCTGCGGGAACATCTGTATCGGGACCGATATGACGGTAAAGCTCGTTCATGAAGCTCTGGCAGAAACGCATAACTTCCATGTCGGATTTGCCTTTGGGATCAAAGTCACTGCCGCCCTTTGCACCGCCGATGGGCAGTGTTGTCAGCGAGTTTTTGAAGATCTGTTCAAAGCCTAAGAATTTGAGGATGCTCAGGTTGACGGAAGGATGCAGACGAATGCCGCCCTTATAGGGACCGATCGCGCTGTTGTACTGGATTCTGTAGCCGCGGTTCACATGGACTTTGCCATTATCATCGACCCAGGGAACACGGAACATGATCTGACGTTCCGGTTCAACGATGCTTTCGAGGAGACCGACAGCTTCGTATTCGGGGTGCTTTTCAAAAACGGGTGCGATAGACTGAAGAACCTCATACAGAGCCTGATGAAACTCTTTTTCGCCGGGGTTCTTTTCAACGACTTGCTGATAAACTCTATCTACATAAGACATAGTATGACCTCCATAAGTCTTTTAGATTGCATTTTTACCATTTCATTATAGCTTTTTTTGGCAATATTACAAGTAAAAAAGAAGAAAAATGAAAAATATTTTTTCCGAAAATTCAAATGATGTAAAAATATGCGAAAATTATCGGAAAAATCGCAAAATATGCAAATGAAATGTATATAAAAACCGCAGATAAGACGGAATGAAAGAGCAGAAATTTCCTTTGAAAAAGAAAAAGACCGGGCAGACCGGTCTTACCATAGCGGCTTATTTTGCGGTGTATTCCTTTGGGCAATCCTCTGCTAAAATGACGATGCCATAGAGATATTGGAGCAGGCGATTTGCAGCATCTTCTTCGGAAAGCTTGCCCATATCAAAGCGGTAAAGCGTATCAATATGTTTTTTGGAAAGGCTTTCGCCGAAAGAAACCAGGTAGCTGCCCATTTCTGCGGCAGAATCCGCAGCTTCTTTGCTGATGCTTCCCTTTTTATCGCCAACGACAAGGATAAAATCCATTCCGCCGGCAACAAAATCCTGCACACTTGCCGAAAGATCGGAAGATTCCGTGATGACGACATGGTGTTCTTCACCAAGAAGAAGCTCTTCAAGCTTGCCGATCACGGCTTTTTCCGTTTCATTCGGTGCATTGCTGCAGATGCCGACGGAAATACTGCCCATAAACCCATCGATCGGTGCGATCAGGTCAGGACCTTCTTCTTGTTTTTTGCAGGAAAAACCGCTGAAAACAAACAACAGTATCAATATCATGGAAAGTACTTTTTTTGCCATGGGAAAGCTCCTTTGTTTTTCTTATAGGAAAATGATACGGCAGCAGCGGCGAATTGTCAACAAAAGGTGAAATCGATGCGATTTTTCACCGTAAAATTCTATGATTAATCCCCTAAAAGTATTGAAATTTTCTTTACTTCTGCTATAATACTAGTTGTGACTTTTTTAGAAGGAGGGAAATTCTATGAAGAAAGCTATCCATCCCAACTACAACGAATGTGTTGTTAGATGCGCATGCGGCGAAACCTTCGTAACCGGCTCCGTAGAGAAAGAGCTCAGAGTTGATATTTGCTCCAAATGTCATCCTTTCTATACCGGCAGACAGAAATTAGTTGATACAGGCGGCCGTGTTGATAAGTTCAAAAAGAGATACGGAATCAAATGAGTTGCGCTCCTATGCAGTTTGGGAGCATGACAAGTTAAAGGCAGACCGGCCGATAATGCTCCGGGCTGCCTTTTGCGTTATATAATAAATTTTATTTAAAATTTTACCATAAATATTATTAAAAATCGGAGAGATCACATTGAAAAAGACATCGATCGGCGGACAGGGCGTTTTGGAAGGCGTCATGATGCGTGCGCCTAAAAAATCTGCACTTGCCGTCCGCAAAGAAAACGGAGAGCTGACGCTCGACGAATGGAAAAATAAAGAAAGAAACGAATGGTATGCTAAAGTGCCGATCATTCGTGGTGTCGTCAATTTTGTCGATATGATGGTCATGGGCTATTCGACCATCACAAAGAGCGCCAAAATGTTTGACGAATCCTTATCGGCAGAATTTGAGCCGAGCAAGTTTGAAAAGAAGATCGCCGAAAAGACAGGCAAAAACGCCATGGACGTTATGATCGTCTTTGCGGCATTTTTGGGTATTCTTCTTGCCGTTGGATTGTTCTTCATTTTGCCGACGCTTATCACAGACCTGATCAAAGGTTCGCTTGAAAACCAGACCCTGATCAATCTGATCGAAGGCGGCGTTCGCATCGTCATCATGATGATCTATATGCTCGCCGTGCGCCTGATGAAAGATATTGCACGCGTTTTCGGCTATCATGGTGCGGAGCACAAGACGATCAACTGCTTTGAAAAGGATCTTCCCCTGACGGTTGAAAACGTCAGGAAATGTTCCCGTCTGCATCCCCGCTGCGGAACAAGCTATATCCTGATCGTTATGGTCGTTTCCGTGCTTGTTTATGCGGTAACGGGCTTCAGCGGTCATGGTATCCTGCGCGTTTTGGTCAAGCTTGCGCTTTTGCCTTTGATCGCAGGCATTTCCTATGAATTTTTGAAATTTGCGGCAAAAAGCGATAATCTCTGCTTCCGTATTCTGCGTTGGCCCGGTATGCAGCTGCAGCGATTGACGACGCTCGAACCCGATGACGGCATGATCGAATGTGCAATCCTCGCTTTTGAAGCGGCTTTGGAAGAAAAATCCGCCGAAGAGATCGAAGAAATGCGAAAGAGCTTCGACAGAAGAGTAAACAAGCCCGAAGAAACCACGGAAGAGGCAGAAATCTCTGCTGAAAATCCTGCGGAAGAAACGGCTAACGAAACCGAAGAAAGCTGCGTGACAAATGAACAGGCGTGAAGCACTCCTGCTTTTGAAAAAAGAATTTGAAACGCTTGAAACAGCGGAAATTCGCCATAGTCTGCGTGCGGTTTTGGGAATTTCACAGGCAGAGATCTATCTTGACCCGGAAAAAGAGCTCACAGATGCCGAAGAAAAGCAGCTGCAGGAGCTTATTTGCCGCAGAAAACAGGCAGAACCCTTGGCCTATATTCTTGGTGAATGGGATTTTATGGGGCTGACGCTTTCGGTCAATAAAAATGTTCTCATCCCAAGGCAGGATACCGAAACGCTTGCGGAAGATGCCATTGCCTATGCAAAAAAGACCGGCGCAAAAAATGCGCTCGATATCTGCACAGGCAGCGGATGTATTGCCCTGTCGCTCAAAGCGGCGTTGCCAAATATGGAAGTCACCGCATCGGATATTTCAAAAGAGGCGCTTGCCATTGCGAAGGAAAATGCCGAAAGAAACGGCCTTGCGGTGAATTTTATAGAGTCGGATCTTTTTGACAATATCGAAGGCGTTTTTGACATCATTACGGCAAACCCGCCGTATATTGCGTTTGAAGAATATATGGATCTTCAGCCGGAGATCATCTTCTACGAACCGCAGCTTGCCCTTGTTGCGGAGGAAAACGGACTTTATTTTTATCGGAGAATTGCCGAAGAAGCCAAAAAATACCTCTGCGGAAGGATCTTTTTAGAGGTCGGTTTCCTGCAGGCGGAAGCAGTTTGGGAATTCCTTGCGGAAAACGGCTATTCGGAAATTTACACAATAAAGGACCTTGGCGGCATTGACCGGGTCGTCAGCGGAAAATATGTTAATAGATAA
Organism: Clostridiales bacterium; assembly: GCA_015056045.1. GTDB lineage: Bacteria > Bacillota > Clostridia > Christensenellales > Christensenellaceae > SIG371. The sequence goes on from SVGZ01000005.1 coordinate 106,044, forward strand.
ATTAGAACAATTCGAAAAACGATATCACGAGATCACAGAGCGCCTGTCGCTTCCCGAAGTCGCTGCGGATATGGCGGAATATACGAAACTCCTCCGTGAACACGCTGCCATGGAAGAGATCGTTTCCAAATTTGCCGCATATAAAACGGCGCTGCAGGAAGCGGAAGACATCGCCGAAATGAAGGCAGAAGCAGATGAAGAGATGCTCCTCCTTATCGAAGCGGAAGCGGAAGAGCTTGCGGAAAGAACGGCAAGGCTTGAAGATGAATTAAAGCTGCTCCTTGTTCCCAAAGACCCGGATGCAGACAGAAACGTCATCCTTGAGATCCGTGCAGGAACAGGCGGTGAGGAAGCTGCACTTTTCGGCGTAGATCTTCTTAGGATGTACACACGCTATGCAGAACGCCATAAACTCAAACTCGAATATATTTCCACAAACTTTACGGAGCTTGGCGGTGTCAAGGAAGTCATCGTCGGCGTTAAGGGCAAAGGCGCTTTTGCCAAGCTGAAATACGAAAGCGGCGTTCACCGTGTACAGAGAGTTCCCGAAACGGAATCCGGCGGAAGGATCCATACTTCTGCGGCAACGGTTGCCGTTATGCCCGAAGCGGAAGATGTTGAGATCGATATTAACCCCAATGACCTGAAGATCGATGTATACAGATCGGGTGGTCATGGCGGTCAAGGTGTCAATACGACGGACTCGGCTGTCCGCATTACGCATTTGCCGACGGGTGTCGTCGTTACCTGTCAGGATGAGCGTTCGCAGCTCAAAAATAAAGACAGAGCGCTGAAAGTTCTTCGCAGCCGTCTTTATGCGATGAAAAAAGAAGAAGCAGACAGAGAATATTCCGAAGCGAGAAAAACACAGGTCGGCAGCGGCGATAGAAGCGAACGCATTCGCACCTATAACTTCCCGCAGGGCAGAGTCACCGATCACAGAGTCGGCTTGACGCTCTATAAACTCGAAGCCTTCCTCGATGGCGATATGGATGAGATCCTCGAGGCACTTGCCCGTGCGGAAGCAGAAAGCCGTATGGAAGAAGCTTAAAAAATATGAAAACAGAGATTTTTGACCTGAAAACTGAATATGATAAAGGTCTTGAGACAGCGGCAAAAGCGATCGCCGATGGAAAACTGGTCGGTTTTCCGACGGAAACGGTCTATGGTCTTGGCGCAGATGCCATGAATGAAGAGGCTGTCCGTTCGATCTATCTGGCAAAAGGCAGACCTTCCAACAATCCGCTGATCGTTCATATTTACAAATTTGAACAGCTTGATGCGCTTGTTTCCGAAGTGCCCGAAAAAGCGGAAAAACTCCTGCGTGTTTTCTGGCCGGGTCCTTTTACAGCGGTTTTGAATAAAAAGCCCGAGGTCAACGATACCGTCAGCGGTGGTCTGAAAACGGTGGCAGTCCGTATGCCTGCTCACGCAATGGCGCGCGAACTGATCAAAAGAAGCGGAAAGCTCATTGCAGCGCCTTCGGCAAACCTTTCGGGAAAACCGAGCCCGACAACGGCACAGCACGTCATCGATGATTTTATGGGGAAGATCCCCGTCATTTTAGATGGAGGAAGTGCAGATGTCGGCCTTGAATCGACGGTCTGCGATCTGCGCGGAGATGTTCCGATCGTTTTGCGACCCGGTGGTGTCACAGCGGAAATGATCAGAAGCGTTGCAGGCGATGTAATGATCTCTCCCGGTGTATTGGAAGAGCTGAAAGAAGGCGAAAAGGCGCTTTCCCCGGGGATGCTCTATAAGCATTATTCGCCGAAGGCCGAGGTTTTTTTAGCCATGGGCGGTGAAGAAAAAGAGCTTGCAGGACGCATCAATATCCTGTATGATAAGTGTATCAAAGAAGGTAGAAAGAGCGAAATATTCTGTATGGAAGCAAGCCGCAGTCTTTATGGGGAAAGAAATTGCCGCTTGCTTGGTAAAAATGCAGAAGAAATTGCCGCATCGCTTTTTTCGGAGCTCAGGCTTGCCGATGAACGCGGTGTGGAGGTCGTTCTTTTTGAAGGACTCAGTACAGATGGTATCGGGCTTGCCGTTATGAACCGCATGATCCGTGCAGCAGGTTTTAAGCTGATCTGAGAAAGGGAATGTCTTGAAAAATATTTTATTTGTTTGCACCGGCAATACCTGCCGAAGCTATATGGCCGAAGCGATCATGGCGGAGGAAATAGAGAAAGCTGAGCTTCCGTTTAAGGTCGATTCCGCAGGCACTTTTGCGGCAGATGGTGCGCCAGCATCGAAAAATGCAGAGCTTGCGCTTGAAAACCTCGGCTATGAGCCGGAAAAACACCGCTCCAAACCGCTTTCGAAAAAGCTTATCGATTGGGCTGATATTATTTTTGCGATGGAAGCGACACATGTAGAGATCGTTTGCGCGATGTTCCCCGAAGCAGCGGAAAAAACGCATACACTCCTTGGCTATACGGCCGGAATTGGCGGTTTCCCGGGTGAAGGCTACGATATTTCCGATCCTTACGGCGGCGATGAAGAAGAATATATGCAGTGTGCTGTGCAGCTTCGTGAAGCTATCCGTACCTTGCTTGATTAAAAAACGAACGGGACTTGTATAAGACCCGTTTTTTTATGAAAGAGAGACAGCTATGAGAAAGACAAAAACACATTTTGCGTTCTTTTGCGTGCTGACGCTTTTCTGTATTTCCGCAGGAATGGCGCATCCGATCACGCCGACGATGATCGTCGAAAGAAGCCTTGACAGTTCGATCTTTGGCGTGGCAATGGCGGCAGTACAATGCACGATGTTTTTATTTGCGCCGTTTTGGGGCAAGCTTTGCGAATATATCCCGACAAGAACGATCATTACGGTCTGCGTTTTCGGTTATTCCATCGGGCAGATAATTTTCGGCAGTGCCTATTCCGAGGCAATGGTCATCGGCGGCAGAATGTTTGCGGGTGTTTTCACCTCGGGTGTTTATACAGCTTTTTCAAATTATACGATCAATACTTCGCCGGATGCCGTTCTTCGCGGGAAAAATCTCACGATCTACCTGACGATAAGCTCCGTTGGGGATGCCGTCGGTTATTTTGTCGGCGGAATGCTTGGTCTTATCTCGATCGAAACGACGTTTACCGTACAGGTTTCTCTTTTGATCCTTGCGGCAATTCTGTTCTTCATTTTCTGCTCAGACGATACGGAAATGAAAGCAAAACCGACGGAAAAGCTTCGCTTCGGCAATGTCAATCCCTTTGCGGCGCTGCTTTCCGCAAAAGATTTCCTGACGCCGATGCTGATCCTTATTTTTGCGCTTGTGGCTCTGGGTGCAATGGGGCAGTTTGCCTTTGAACAGGTCTTCAATTATTACCTGAAGGATCAGATGGGACTTTCCTCTGCCTATAACGGCATTTTCAAGGCGATCATTGCGATCGTCGGGCTGATTGCCAACAGCACGATCTGTATGTGGATGCTGAAAAAGACGGACATCAACCGAAGCTTTATCTGGATTGTTTTCGGCTGTACGCTTCCGCTTGGGCTGATTTTGTTCTTTGAAAAATGGCTCATTCCCTTTGCGGCGATGGATATTCTTTTCTTTGCGGTCAATACGGTGCGCACACCGCTTTTGCAGAATATGGCTGCAGGCAGAGCAAGACCTGAAACGAGCAACCGTGTTATGGGCTTTTACCAATCGATGACCTCACTCGGTGCGATCACGGGTTCGCTTTTTGCGGGATTGATCTATGACACAAACGAAAAATCGCCTTTCTATTTCGCTTTTCTTGTCTTTGTGCTTTCCTGCCTGATCGCAATGATCTATTTATCAAAATATAAAAAGGAAAAATAAAAAATGACCGGCTTTTGCAAAACGCATGAGCCGGTTTTTTGTTAATGGATATTGGCCAAAAGTTCCTCCGCAGGAACACCGAATAGCTTTGCCAGGGCGAGAAGATTTGATGTGCTTGGTTCGGAAATGCCGCTTTCCCATTTGGAAACAGCCTGCCTGCTGATGCCAAGATGTTCCGCAACAAATTCCTGTGTCATTTTGCGTTCGGTACGGTATTCCCTCAGGGTTTCGCCCAAAGATTTTTTGATGGCATGCTGTTCTTTTCTTGCGTCGGCAGAGTTGATGTATTTTCTGAGCGCTTTGACGAGAAGAATAAAGAGATAGATAAACGAACAAAGAGAAATAAGACCGAGTATGAGCCAAAGGATGATTGCGAAGGATATGCCGGATGCAGCTGGTGCCATGATAAGATCTCCTTTTGTTTTTTCAGGCATATTGTACCGAAAATCTCTGCATCCATCCACCAACTATCGCGCAATTTTTGGTTGCGGCGATATTTTGCCAAGAAAACTTTGCAAAAGTATTGACAAGTAAACTTGGCAAAGATATAATTTGGTTATGACAAGAAAACTTGGCACAAGGAGATTGGAATGAAAAAAGAAGAAATTCTGCAGAAAAGCAGAGAAGAAAACAAAGGGAAACTGGATGAAAGAGAACTCGCCGTTTTTGGGCGTGCTTCGCGCGTTGGTATGCTTGCGGGTGCATTGCTCTGCGTTGCGCTTGTTCTTATCGGTGAGCTTATCCTTGATGAACCGATCATTTCGCTGACGGCATGGCTGGTCTATTTCACCATGCAGGGCAGCAGCAACCTCGTCTTATATAAACATCTGAAAAACAGTTCAAAGCTCATTTACGGCATTGTCGAGATCATTTTTGCCATTGCTTTTGCTGTTGCGGTTTGCATGAAGGCGGTCAGCCATGGATGATAAACTGATCTTAAAGAACCACTTAAAAGAAGTGCGCATGGAAAAAGGGCTTTCGCAGAATCAGCTTGCGGAAATGGTCGGCGTTTCGCGGAATACGATCAGTTCGATCGAAACGGGGCAGTTTAACCCGACGGCAAAACTTGCGCTGATCCTCTGCATCGCACTTGATAAAAAGTTTGAAGAACTATTCTATTTTTAAGCAAAAGAAAAACTCCGAATTTCTTCGGAGTTTCTTTGTTTCATCTCAGAGCTCGATAAGTTCGTATTCTCTTGTGCCGTAGCCGTGTTCAGCAGCTGTTTCAACTGTGAGGACACCATCAAGAGATTCGATGCGTTCGATGAGGTGTGCTTTGCCCGGGTCGTCGGATTTGTAAACGAGGTCGAGGCAAGCCTGATCGATAGCGATCGGGTCATCGGAAGCGAGGATGCCGATATCTGCCATGCAGGGATCTTCAGCAACAGCGCAGCAGTCGCAGTCAACAGACATATTCATCATGACGTTGACATAGACGCATTTGCCTTTGAAGTATTCGATGACGGAGCCTGCAGCATCAGCCATGGATTTGAGGAAGGATTTGTGGTCTGCGCCGAAGAAGTTTTCCATGCAGCCGGAACCGTGGATGTAGCCCTTGCCATAGGAAGAAGCGACACCGATCGAGAGCTGCTTTAATGCACCGCCGTAACCGCCCATCGGGTGACCTTTGAAATGGGAAAGGACGAGCATGGAATCATAGTTAGCGATGTTTTTGCCAACGTAGTTCTTTTTGATCATCTTGCCGTTCGGAATATCGAGTTCAAGGTCCGGGCCTTCGCCATCGAGGATGTCAACTTTGAAATATTTGGACCAGCCGTGGTTTTCCATCAGCTTGATGTGGTCTTCTGTTTTATAGCGCTGACCTTCGTAAGCTGTGTTGCATTCAACGATCGTGCCGTCTACGAGTTCAACCATCGGTTTCCAGAGTTCGGGGCCGATATAGTTCTGGTTGCCTTCTTCGCCGGAGTGGATCTTAACAGCTACTTTGCCGGGGAGTTCTTTGCCAACGAGCTTATAGAGCTCAACAACTTTTTCGGGCGTGATTTCGCGTGTGAAATATACTTTTGCTGCCATATTTTTATCCTCCGATAATAATATTTCTTATTCTGTCCAAATTAAAGATTGTAATACTTCGCTGCGTTATCGACAAAGAGTTTATGCAGCTGTTCGGGTGTTGCATCCGAAAGGATATCGAGGAGTGTTGCCATCTGGCGTTCGGGGTTGGAGTTTCTTGTGGAAACCGGCCAGTCGGAAGCATAGATGACTCTGTCCCAGCCGAAAACATCGATGCTGTGGCGGATGTAAGGTGCGATATCTTCCTTTGTCCAATTCGGGTCAGCGGCTTCTGTTGCGATGCTGGAGATCTTCATCGTGAGCTGCTTATTCTGTGCCATCTTTTCGATGTCCTTTGCCCAAACGTCAAAGAGCTTCTGCTGTACCGGAGGTTTGCCCATGTGGTCTAAAATCAGCGGAATATCTTCACCGATCTTATCGAGGAAGCGGATAACGCCGCCGTTCTGGTTGAAGCTTGTGCCCAAAACAAAGCCGTAGCCATACTGTTTTAACAGGCGAACGCCGTCGATCATATCGTCTTTGACATATGCCATGCCGTCGGGATCGGAGAAATGTGCCTGACGGATGCCTTTGACGATGGGATGTTTTTTGATCTCATCGAGGTCATAAGCTGCATTTTTGCCCTTGGATAAGGGAGCCCATGCGACCATGGCGACGAGCTTCGGGTGTTCCTCGGCGAGTTTTTCCATGAGTTCGATCTCGGGCATGAATGTATCAACGCCTCTGCCGAATTCCATGTGAACGATCTTGTCTACCTTGACGCTGCCGCAGGCTTCGAGAAATTCTTTCGGTGTGCCGTGAACGCCAAAGGGGTTGGGTCTTTTATCAAACGGGGGAACAGTATCCCAAAGGTGAACGTGTGTATCAATTACACCGTAATCGAGCATATTCTTTCTCCTTAGTTTGTTTAATAGCTATATGCTTATTATAACAATATCATCATCCGTTGGCAATAAAAATTAAGCAGGAACGGGAAAAAGGCTTAAAAGGATTGAAAAAAATACAATTTTATATTATTATATCGATAGAGTGATGGAAAGGTTAATATGACACGATCAGACCCTTTCATTTACCGGGTTTTTTGCCCAGCAATTGTAAAGGGATTGAAAACAAACTCTGTTTTTATTAAAAATGGGGCAGAGTATTATTGTGGTCTATTGACTTTTTTACGGGTATATTTTATACTTGAGTAAAGTAGTTGGAATTGCTCGGCAGCTCTCTATTAAGGCAACAGATGAGGTAGACATGAAATTATCAACAAAAGGAAGATACGGCTTAAGAGCGATCATCGACTTGGCAATGAATGGGCAGGATGGCCCCGTACCGATCAGTTCGATCGCGAGCAGACAGTCGCTTTCGGAGAGTTATCTCGAACAGCTGATGGCAAAACTGAAAAAAGCGGGACTCGTTACGAGCATCAGAGGCGCACAGGGTGGTTATTTCCTTGCGAAATCTTCGGATGAAATTTCGGTCGGTGATATCCTCCGCGCGCTGGAAGGCGATATCAACCCCGTCGATTGCATTGCCTTAACACAGGATGGCAAGCTGAAATGCAAAAATTCCAGCCTCTGTGTCAGCAAATACGTATGGAAGCGCATCAATGACAGTATTACGGAAACAGTTGATGCGATCAAGCTCAGCACACTTCTTGAAGAGACATTACAATAGTACAATTTAGGAGCGATATATATGAATAAGACAATTTATCTTGACAATGCGGCGACAACACCGACAAAACCCGAAGTTTTGCAGGAAATGCTCCCGTATTTTACAGAGAGTTTCGGAAATCCCTCGAGCGTTTACAGCTTGGGTCAGCAGAATAAACAGGCAGTTGCACAGGCACGCGAAAGAATCGCAAAGGTTCTCGGCGCACAGGCAAATGAAATCTATTTCACAGCAGGCGGCAGCGAATCCGACAACTGGGCGCTGAAAGCAACAGCAGAAGCCTATAAGGATAAGGGCAACCACATCATCACAAGCAAGATCGAACATCATGCTATCCTTCATACCTGCGAATATTTGGAAAAGCGCGGTTTTGAAGTCAGCTATATCGATGTTGATGAAAACGGCGTCATCAAACTGGATGAACTCGAAGCAGCTATTCGCCCGGAAACGATCCTGATCTCCGTCATGTTTGCCAACAATGAGATCGGCACGATCGAACCGATCAAAGAAATCGGAGAGATCGCAAAGAAACACGGCGTCCTTTTCCACACAGACGCGGTGCAGGCTTTCGGTCAGGTTCCGATCAATGTCAAAGAACTCGGCATCGATATGCTTTCCGCAAGCGGCCATAAGCTCAACGGTCCCAAGGGCATCGGCTTCCTCTATATGAAAAAAGGTCTCAAGGTCAAGAGCTTCGTGCATGGCGGTCAGCAGGAAAGAGGCAGAAGAGCCGGTACTGAAAATGTTCCCGGTATTGTCGGCATTGGTAAAGCTGCAGAGCTCGCAGGCGAAACAATGGCAGAACGCACAGCAAAAGAAGTTGAGCTCCGCGATTACCTCATTAACCGTATTCTTGCGGAAGTTCCCTATGCAAGGCTGAACGGACACAGAGAAAACAGACTCCCGAACAACGCAAACTTCTGCTTCCGCTTCATCGAAGGCGAATCCCTTCTCATGTGGCTCGATATGGCGGGGATCTGCGGTTCTTCCGGCAGCGCATGCACATCCGGTTCTCTGGATCCTTCTCACGTTCTTCTGGCGATTGGCCTTGAACATGAGATCGCACACGGTTCACTCCGTCTGACGCTTTCGGATGCCAATACAAAAGAAGAGATCGATTACGTTATCGACAGTGTCAAAGAAATCGTTGAAAAGCTGCGCAATATGTCGCCGCTCTACGAAGATTTCGTAAAAAACAACAAATAAATCTGAGGATATACTATGTACAGCGAAAAAGTAATGGACCATTTCATGCACCCGAGAAACATGGGTGAGATCGAAAACGCAAGCGGCACCGGTACAGTCGGCAATGCCAAATGCGGAGATATCATGAGGATCTTCCTCGACATCGACGAAAATCAGGTTATTCGCGATGTTAAATTCAAGACATTCGGCTGCGGCGCTGCAATCGCAACGAGCAGCATGGCAACAGAGCTTGTCAAGGGCAAGACGATCTATGAAGCTCTCGAAGTTACCAACAAGGCTGTTATGAACGCACTTGACGGGCTTCCGGCTGTTAAAGTTCACTGCTCGCTTTTGGCAGAAGAAGCGATCCACGCAGCACTTTGGGATTACACCCAGAAGAGCGGCATTACGATCGAAGGGCTCGAACCGCCGGTTGAAGACATCGGTGAACACGAAGAAATCGAAGAAGAAGAATAAGAAAAATAAGACCCGTGCATTGGCATGGGTCTTTTCTTTATTGTTTAATGGCAAAGCCCGTGTTATGATAGATATATAGGATAAAAAAGGAGTGCAGCATATGGAGAAAAAAGTTATTTTTCTTAAATTTCTGGCAGGTTTTGTTGCTGCTGTTCTTTTGGGCGGCATTGCCTTTGCGCTGATATATAAAGCGAAAATCGAAGGCGAAGGCTTTGAAACACCAGAAGATGCATTCATGGCTTATTTGACTGCACTTCAAAAAACGGACAGGGAAGCGATTTTTGAAACTTTTGCGATCGAAAGCCTTGTCGAAAAGATGAACTGGGATTATGGCATAAAAGCGGGGGTATATTCCTTGCAGAATGGTTCTCTATATACGGATATAGAGGGTGAATTTACCGAAGAATTGCTGCTTGAAATGCGCATAGGGCAGGTCAATCGGCTTCTTGAACATATGTTTTATGAACTGAGCGGTACACTGCTTTACGGTGCAGGTTATGAGAAAGTAGAAGATGCGGATGCTTTTATCAAGGAACATTTCCCCGAAGGCATGATGGAAAACAAATTGAAAGATATACAGATAAAGGCGGTTCAGGATGCAAGTGAGTATCCCGAATATCCGTGGCATGCATTTTACGAGGAGAACCGTGAAGATGAGATCCGTGCTTCCGGTGCGGAGGATTATCGCATCGTCATTGCCGAATTGGTGGTTGACGGAAACGAATGTTATCTTTTGATGGACTGCGTCAAGTATGATGGAAGATGGTATAATGCCTGGCTGGGTGCATCTGCCTTTGGAATGGGATTTATATATTGAAAGGAAGAAAGATCATGCAGAAAAGAAGTATTCTATTCGGTTTTATTGCAGGCTTACTTGTCGCGGCGATCGTTCTTTCCGTTTTGTTTATTATTCCGAAAAAAGAGGAAGGAAAAGGCTGCGATTCGGCAGAAGGCGTGCTTTTTGCTTATCTCACAGCGCTGAAATCGCTCGATTATGACGAAGCGCTTTCGACCTTTGCGATCGAAACAGCAGTAGAAAAGATGAGCCTGCGTGAGAGCATCGAGCTTGAAGAGAAGTATGTCTACTTTTATGGGACAGAGCGCTTTTTTGATATGTATTCGACGGACGATTTTTCCGAAAAAGCGATGATAGAAGGAAGAAAAAGACTTATCAATACCTATATGATCGCACCGTTTTATCGGGTTTGCATGGGATTATATCGGGAAGAATCATCACCCGGTGTTGTACATTATGACAACATCGAAAATTTTGATGCAGAATATATCCATGGAAGAGATACCGAGAAGATTATTTCTGATATGGAAATAGGGGAGATTTACAGGCTTGAAGAACTCCCTTATGCGCTTAACATATCGGAAGAAGAGATTGCCGGTTTGCTTGACCAAAGGCAGAAAATACTGCAGGCAGATGATATAGCCGTTTTAGCAGCTGAGATCCGAATTGATGGGGAAGATTATATTATTCTGATGCAATCGGTATGCTATGGAAAGAAATGGTATAATTTTATGGCAAGTGAAAATCCTCTGTTTAAGGCACAGACAGATAACGGCGGCCTTATCCGAGCGGATGAACTGATATTAAAATAAACAATAAAAAAGACTGTATCTTGCGATACAGCCTTTATTGTTTAATGGCAAAGCCCGTGTTATGATAGATATATAGGATAAAAAGGAGTGCAGCATATGGAGAAAAAAGTTATTTTTCTTAAATTTCTGGCAGGTTTTGTTGCTGCTGTTCTTTTGGGCGGCATTGCCTTTGCGCTGATATATGAAGCACCGACCGAGAAAATCGAAGGCGAAGGCTATGACACACCGGAAGATGCATTCATGGCTTATTTGACTGCACTTCAAAAAACGGACAGGGAAGCGATTTTTGAAACTTTTGCGATCGAAAGCCTTGTCGAAAAGAGTAGCTGGGATCAAGACGCAGCTTATGTGTGCCAATACTATCTGCGTGGCGAGCTTTTAACTGATATAGAAAGCGAGTTTACAAAGGATATTATGCTGGAAATGCGGATCAGCAATGTCAACGAGCTTCTGGAGATCATCTATTATAGGTTGAGTGGTACATGGAATATTACTGATGGTTCTATGGAAACCGATGATCCTGAAGCCTTTATCAAGGAACATTTTCCCGATGGGATGATGGAAAAAAAGCTGAGAAAGATGCAGATCATAGGTCTGTATGATTATTATGATTATTTTCCGAATGATTTCTCTTCGAGGGAATCTTTGGAAGAAAACTATCAAAAATGCATGAGAGGTTTGGGTGCAGAGGATTATTGTTGGGCTGTAGCCGAAGTGGAAATGGCTGGTAAAAAATACTATCAGGTAATTGACCAAATAAAATATGATGGCAGATGGTATAATCTTGCTTTTAGCTTTGGCTTCCAACCCTGTGAAACGGAATAGGAGAAACTATGCAGAGTAAGAAAAGAAGTATTTTGTATTATGGAACCGGATTTCTTTCGGGTTTGCTTGCTGTGGGAATTATTCTTTCCGTTCTGTTCTTTGCGCCGAAAAAAGAGGAAGGAAAAGGCTATGATTCGGCGGAGGATGCGCTTTTTGCTTATCTCACAGCCCTGAAATCGCTCGATTATGACGAAGCGCTTTCGACCTTTGCGATCGAAACGGCGTTGGAAGAGATGGACCTGCGGGAAGCTATTGAGCTGAACGGAGCTTATATCAATGCATCCGGTACTAATCATTTGCTTGATATGTATGCAACCGATGCTTTCTCCGAAAAAATCATGCTGCAGGCAAGAACACGGATGCTTTGCCGTTCGATGATCGCACCGTTTTATCGGGTTTGCATGGATTTGTATCAGGATTTTGATCCTTATAATTGGCAAAGTTGGGTGCGGAGCGTTGAAAGTGAAGAATATGAAGCATTTGATATGGCACATATTCACGGCAGAGATACGGAGAAAATTATTTCAGAAATAGAGATCGGTGAGATTTACCGTTGGGAAGAAATACCGTATTCCTTTGAAGAATGGGAACCCTATATGGAAGGAATGTTCGAAACGAGGCAGAGAGCATTGCAGGTTGATGACCAAACTGTTACAGCGGCAGAAGTTCGGATCGATGGGGAAGATTATCTGTTGATGATGTATTCTGTCTGTTATGGAAAGAAATGGTATAACTATTTTGAACACCCGATAAATACCTATTACGGAGAAAACGGCGGTCTTATCCGAGCTGATGAACTGATATTAAAATAAGTAACAAAAAAAGACTGTATCTTGCGATACAGTCTTTCTTTTTATAAATGTTTGATCACTTCGCCGTAATCGGGCACACTTGAAATTCCGCCCGGTTTTGTGGTCGAAAGCCCTGCTGCTGTGCAGGCAAAACGAACAATCTCTTGCAGCTCTTCATCGCAGAGCAGTTCCGGTGCTTTCCCAAAGGAGAGCAGCTTATACATGGCACTGCCGCCGAAAATATCGCCTGCACCCGTTGTATCAAGGACATTTATCCCCTGAAGCGCAGGAACAAAGCCTTCTGCCAGAGCGTTTTTATAATAGCAGCCGTCTTTGCCGCAGGTGACATAAACAAGCTTGACATCATAATGGCTTAAGATATGCCTTGCACCTTCTTCCGGCGATAAGCCAAAGAGAAATTCAACTTCTTCGTCGCTGATTTTGACAACATTTGCCTGTGAAAGCCCCCAAAGAAGCTGTTCTTTTGCTTCTGCAAGGTTTCGCCAAAGCGGTTTGCGGAGGTTTGGATCATAGCTGATGAGTTTTCCCTGTGTTTTTGCATGGGCAAGGAGCTTTGCCGTTGTGGTTCTGGCGGGTTCATCTGTCAGAGAAAGCGTACCGAAATGGAAAGACTTTGCCTCATCGATCAGGGAAAGATCGGCTTCTTCAAAGCGGAGGCAGATATCTGCACCGGGTTTTCTTGCAAAAGAAAATTCACGGTCGCCGGTTTCGTCAAGCGTAACAAAGGCGAGCGTTGTGAAAACATCCTCTGCCATAACGAGCCCTCTTGTTTCAATACCGGCCTTCTGCAGGGTTGCGGAAAGCAATTTTCCGAAAGTATCATTGCCGACTTTGCCGATAAAGGCGGTTTCAGCGCCGAATTTTGCCAAAGCAGCGAGATAATTTGCCGGAGCACCGCCCGGATGCGCAGAAAGAGTCGGGTAGCCATCTGCATCGGCAGAAACGCAAGTGAAGTCTATTAAAAGCTCGCCTAAAGCAACAACATCGATCATGATCTCACCTCATTTTGCCGCAGGATATTCGTTGCAAAGCAGGCGATAAGGCGCTTCGTCTTCTTCGATCTTCGGGAAACGGCCAACCGGCGGATTGAAACGGTTGTCTGTATTATCGTCATTGCACTGGCTGACTTCGCCTAAAAGGACAGGTCCTGTACCTTCTTCAACGGAAAAATCGTGATAAAGGAATTGCTGGACATGGATGCTTTCACCGGGGCAAAGACGGATCTGTGTTCCTGCGGGAACGGTATAGCTGCGTCCGTCGGTATGAACGGTAACATCGGATTCATAATCGATCTCTTCGTTGGGGAGGCTGTTATAGACTTTGATAAGGACATTGCCTCCGCCGCGATTGATGATGTCTTCCGTCTTATACCAATGGAAATGGTTTGGCGCATACTGCCCTTCTTTTAAGTAAAGGAGTTTTTCTGCATAGACTTTCGGGTATTTATCTGCCATTGCGCGGTTTCCGTTGCGGATGGTGATCAGCGAAAAGCCGAATTTATCAAAATTGCCGAGGCCATAATCCGTAATATCCCATCCGAGCATGCAATCGCGCACTTCATCATATTCGTGGCCGATATTCTGCCATTCTTCAGGTGTAAAGTGACAGAACGGAGGAAGATAACAATGGTATTTTTCGCACATCGCTTCAAGTTCTTTAAGAGCACGGTTGACTTCTGAACGTTTCATGGGGTTCTCCTTTGATATGATAGGGATCAATTATGCTTGTTTAATGTTAAAAACCGGATGTTATTAACATTATAAAACAGCGCTATGAAAAAGTAAACCGGAAAGTGGTGCTGATCATGCAGAAGATATAAATAAAAAAAGACTGTATCTTGCGATACAGCCTTTTTATTTTGAATCTTATTCGTTGCCTCTGACATACTTGTTGTCGTCTGTCGGGATACCAACGTTGACCATGAGACCGTCTTTGAGGTTTGCACGGAACTTGTCATCATAGATGTACTTGCCGTCTTCATATTTATAATGCGGGCCATAATCCCAGTCGATTTCATAACCGAAGCCGGGTGTATCCGGAAGGTCGATGTAACCGTCTTTGACTTCAGGCTGATTTGTGAAGAGCGAGCTGACGTTCTTGTGCATGAGTGTTTCCGCAAACGGGGAGTTTGTGCTTGCGATGGAGAAGTGCAGTGTCGGGATGCTGTTGCTGTGCGGGATCAGCTTGACGTCGTGTGCCTTCGCATAAGCATTGATCTTTCTCAGTTCGGAAATACCGCCTGCATAACCAACGTCGCACTGGAGGATGTCTACGCAGCCCCATTCAACGAGCTTTCTTGCGCCCCAGCGTGTGAATTCATGTTCGCCGCCGGAAACGAGGATGCCTTTTTTGTTTAAGATCTCACGGCAGCGCTTGTAGCCGTCGTAATCATCGGGCATTGTGGGTTCTTCTACCCAGCGTACGTTGAAGTTCTGGAGTTCTTTTGCGATCTGGATGGTGTAATCTGTATCCCAGCTCATCCAGCAGTCGAGCATAAGCTCTGCATCGGAGCCCATGATGCCTGCAACATATTCGAGAGTTTCGATGTTCTTCTTTAAGCCTTCTTTGCCGTGCATTGCGCCATAGGGCATCGGGATCTTTGCAGCTTTGTAGCCCATGTCATGGTAAAGCTGGAAATCGGGGCCTGTTGCGTATGCTTTGATCTTATCGCGGACTTTACCGCCGAGGAGCTGATATACGGGCTGTTTGATGAGCTTTCCGTAAAGATCCCAGAGGGCGATATCGATTGCGGAGATCGCGTGGATAAGGAGGCCTGTTCTGCCGTATGCACAGCAGGTCTTATACATGATATCCCAAACGTATTCGATTTCGAGTGCATCGAGACCAAGAAGATGGGGCTTTAAGCATTCATCAAGGAAGCTTGCGCTTTCTCTGTAAAGGCCGGTGCTGCCAAGGCCATAGGTGCCGTCTTCAGCGGTGATCTTGACAACGCATGCGCCTGCTACGAGATCCTGAATATCAAGATTTTTTGCTTTGAAGAAATCTTCATAAGCGGAGATCGGCTTTGCGATCGGCCATGTGTTCCACTTATCATCTGCAGCGGCTTTCTTCGGGAAAAATTTAAATACTTCTACATTCGTTATTTTCATAGTTTGTCTCCGTATTTCTGGTAGCAAATAATACTGTTTACAGCGTCAGGCGATATTCTTAGCTATAAGGAAGCATTCTGCCCCATTCATAGTTGAGCTCATAGCCGAGGCCCGGTCTATCCGGAACATCGAGGTAACCATCGATAACCTGGGGTTCGCCGAGGAACAGTCTGTTTGCGTCGTTTGCAGCAGACTGGAGAACCAGTGTTTCAGCAAACGGGGACTGGAGGCTGGAAATAGATACGTGGTAAACGGGCATGCCGTTGCAATGCGGAACAACATATACGTTGTGTGCTTTTGCATAAGCAAGCATCTTTCTCATTTCGGAAATACCGCCGCTGTACCAGATATCGCACTGCATGATGTCGATCGCCTGATTTTCGATCAGTTCTCTTGCACCCCAGCGTGTGTATTCGTGTTCGCCTGTTGCGACGAGGATACCCATCGGGTTTAAGAGGTCTTTTAATCTTCTGTGGCCTTCGATATCGTCTGCCATGAGAGGTTCTTCGATCCAGCGAACGTTAAGGTTCTGTCTCTTTAATTCTTTGCAGAGCTTAACGGTGAATTCGATATCCCAACCCTGCCAGCAGTCATACATGATTTCAGCGTCTTCACCCATGATGTTGGCAACGCGCTGTGCAGCTGCGATGTTCGCCTTGAATGCTTCGAGACCACCGCCGGGACCACCCGGTGCAGGGATCTTGTTTGCTTTGTAGCCCATTGCACGGAAACGTTCGAGGTCTGTGCCTGTTGCATAAACCTTGATCTTATCGCGTACTTTGCCGCCTAAGAGCTGATATACCGGGATGCCCATCGTTTTGCCCATGAGGTCCCAAAGGGCGATATCAACTGCGGAAATGGCCTGGATAACAGCGCCTTTTCTGCCGAAAGCGACTGTTGCCTTGAACATGATATCCCAAAGCTTTTCGATTTCCATAGCGTCTGCGCCAAGGAGGATCGGCTTCAAAACTTCTTCGACGATGACTGTGCAGTTACGGTAGAGACCGCTGCTGCCAAGACCGTAGATACCATCTTCTGTGATGATCTTAACGACGACTGCGCCTTCCTGATGGACGACGTTGCCCAGTACGCCCTTTCTTCTCGGCATGGACTTGCAGGTAATGTAAGCGGGACGACTCTCTTTTTCGACATTCATCCAACGCGACATGCTGCCATCGAAGGTTTTCGGCGCCTGCACTTTAAACACTTCTACATCAACAATTTTTGCCATACTTTTCTCCTGTTCGTTAAAGTTCTCTTCGTTGTGCTTTAATGAGAAATGGGTCTTTTGACAGATTCCCCCGTACAATTTCAAACATAATACAAAAATGCTTTCAATTTTTGAGGGGATAACATTTAATAAAGTATAGTATTAGTTTATTATATCGGAAGTGTTTTGTCAACAATTGCTCTATATATAATTGATGGTTTAAAAAAAGCTGCCCTTCCGTGAAAAGAAGAGCAGCTTTTATCATGCGAATATTTTGTTATTTGTTTTCGTCTGTGGGGATCGTATATTCGCCGCTTTCGGCGGTTTCCGTACTTTCGTTTGTGAAATTGACGGCTGCATCGGCGGTATCTGCAGGCTGCACAGCGGGTTCGCCTGTGATGACGACGAAATAAGGACGGAACATCTTATAGGAAGAGAAGATACCGAGACCGACGAAAAGGATGCAGATCAGAAGATCGCGGGCAAGTTCGCCGAGAACACCGGAATATAATATGAAGAGAATTGCGTATTCCAGTTCTCCCATGCCGTTTTCAGCGGCAACTGCTGCGAAATCCGGTTCGGCAAAGAGATAGCTGATCATGCTGATAAATTCGGAAAGAAGAACAGCGGCGATCGAGAAGATGATGACGACGACAAGCGCAAAAGCGAAATTCTTTCTGCCGTTCAGCTTGGTATAGCCAAAGAAGGAAGCGATCGAAATAACAGCGCCGAGAATACCGAGGTACATGCCCAGAAAACGGGAACAGATGAACCACGGGATCGCACCGATGATCGCGCCTATGAGTGCGCCGATAATACCTGTCAGGAAATTGCCCTTATTTGCGGTGTTTTCCATTTTTAATCTCCTTAAAAAATAATAGGAATTGATGGCTTCATTATATTTCCGGGAAAGGAACTTGTCAATGCGGAAAAAATCACCGAAAAAATGTCATAAATTCTTAAAAAATACTTGCAATTCCAGAAGACCTTCGCTATAATAAGTATGTTCGCGAATTTTGCGAAGACGGCATTGGAGGTTGCCGGTCTGCCATACCGGGTAGTTCCGATGCTGATAGATCGTCAGAGAACGATCGCTCCCAAACCACGCGAACGCCGGGCCGAAGCACTCTCACGGGCTTCGGAAACAAAAATAATACGACACACCCGGCCGCGTGTATAGACACTAAAGGAGGAACAACAAATAATGGCAAGCCAGAGAATCAGAATTAAACTGAAGGCTTATGATCACAACCTGATCGACCAGTCGTCCGCCAGAATCGTAGAGACGGCGAAACGCACAGGCGCTCATGTTTCCGGTCCGATCCCGCTTCCCACACAGAAGGAGATCATCACAATACTTCGTGCTACGCATAAGTATAAAGACAGCAGGGAACAGTTTGAGGTTAGAACGCACAAGAGACTTATCGATATCCTCGATGCAAACGCTAAGACAACAGATGCTCTTATGAGACTCGATCTCCCCGCTGGCGTTGATATCGAAATCAAGCTCTAAGGCAGCGTAAGAGGAGGTAAAAATGCTTAAAGCGATTTTAGGAAAAAAAGTCGGGATGACGCAGATCTTCGAAGAGAATGGCGAAATGATTCCCGTAACAGTCGTTGAAGCCGGCCCCTGCGTTGTCGTTCAGAAGAAAACAGTCGACAGCGACGGTTACGAAGCAATCCAGCTCGGCTATGGCGAGATCCGCGAAAGCCTCGTAAACAAACCGGTTGCCGGAACATTCAAAAAAGCCGGCTTAACAGTAAAGCGCTACCTGCGTGAATTCAAGACAAACGAAGTTAACAACTATGAAGTTGGCCAGGAAATATTGGCAGATGTTTTTGAAAAAGGCGAACTCGTAGACGTTACAGGTATTTCCAAGGGCAAAGGCTATGCCGGCGCTATCAAACGTTGGAACCACCACAGAAGCCCCATGACACACGGTGTCACAAGATCGCACAGAAAAGGCGGCTCTATGGGTACGAGAACCGGTAAGACCAGAAAAGGTACAAAACGCTCCGGTCACCTCGGTAATGAAAAAGTCACGATCCAGAACCTGACAGTTGCAGGCGTCATGCTCGAAAGAAACCTTCTTCTTGTTAAGGGCAGCATCCCCGGCAAGAACGGCAGCATGGTCATCGTGAAGAAAAGCGTTAAAGCTTAAGGGAGGAAACGGCAATGCCCAATGTTACAATTTATAAAACAAACGGCAGCGAAGCTGGCCAGATCATGCTGAATGATGACATTTTCGGCATCGAAGTCAATGAAGCAGCCCTTCACGAAGTCGTTGTCGCTCAGCTCGCAAACCGCAGACAGGGAACACAGAGCGCAAAATCCCGCGGCGAAGTTCGCGGAGGCGGCATCAAACCCTGGAGACAGAAAGGCACAGGCAGAGCAAGACAGGGCTCCATCCGTGCACCGCAGTGGAAAGGCGGCGGCGTAGTATTCGCACCGAAGCCGCGTGACTACAGCAAGAAAGTCAACAAGCAGATCAAGTACCTTGCAATGGCAAGTGCACTTTCCGCAAAAGTTGCAAGTGGTGAACTCGTAGTTCTCGAAGATGTTGAACTCGCAGCTCCGAAGACAAAGGAAGTTGTTGCAATCATGAAGAACCTCGGCCTCGAAGGCAAAGTCCTCTTCGTAACAGCGGCTAAGGATGAAACATTCCTCCGCGCTTCCAGAAACATCGAAGCAGTCAAGACATCCAACACCGGCGAAATGAACGTTTACGACATTCTGAACTGCAACAAGATCGTTTTAACGGTAGACGCCGTCAAAAAGGTTGAGGAGGTTTATGCGTAATGAAAAACGCTCATGACATCATTAAAGCTCCGGTTCTCACAGAAAAAGCTTATGACGGAATCTCCGATAAGAAGTACGTTTTCTATGTAGACGTTAAAGCGGGCAAATCCGAGATCAAAAAAGCAGTCGAAGAAATCTTCGACGTTAAGGTTGACAAAGTAAACATCGTAAACAAGTCCGGCAAATTAAAGAGACAGGGCAGAACGATGGGTTACACAGCAGCTCAGAAGAAAGCCTATGTCATTCTTAAGAAAGACTCCAAGGGCATCGAATTCTTCGAAAGCATGGTACAGTAAAGGGAGTAACGAAAAATGGCTATAAAGAATTATAATCCGACTTCTCCCGGCAGAAGAGGCGCGTCCGTACTGGACTATTCCGAAATTACAACAAATAAGCCCCAGAAAGCGCTGCTCGTTTCCAAGAAGCACAGCGCAGGCAGAAATGCACAGGGCAAGATCACGATCAGACGCAGAGGCGGCGGCAACAAAACCAAGATCAGACTCGTCGATTTCAAGAGAAATAAAGACGGTATCCCGGCAAAAGTTGTCACGATCGAATACGATCCGAACAGATCCGCAAACATCGCTCTTCTGAGCTATGCAGATGGTGAAAAGAGATATATCTTAGCTCCTCTCGGCCTCAAAGTTGGCGATACAGTTATGAGCGGCAGCGGCATTGATATCAAACCCGGCAACTCTATGCAGATCAGCGAGATCCCGGTTGGTACAATGATCCACAACATCGAAATGATCCCCGGCAAAGGCGCACAGATCGCTCGTACAGCAGGCGCAGCAGCTCAGCTCATGGCTAAGGAAGGCGACGAAGCTCAGATCAGACTTCCCTCCGGCGAAGTCCGCATCATCCCGATCAATGCGAAAGCTACAATCGGTCAGGTCGGCAACCTTGACTACCAGAACGTTTCTTTAGGCAAAGCCGGTAAGACACGCCACCTTGGCAGAAGACCGAAAGTTCGCGGTTCCGTTATGAACCCGGTTGACCATCCGCACGGCGGCGGCAACGGCAAATCCCCGATCGGCCATCCTGGCCCGCTGACACCTTGGGGCAAGCCCACGCTTGGTTATAAGACCAGAAGCAAGAAGAAACAGTCTAACAAGTACATTGTAAGACGCAGAAACGCTAAATAAGCCAAGAGAAGGGAAGGAGTAAAATAATGAGCAGGTCGATCAAAAAAGGACCCTTTGTTGATGCAAAGCTTCTCGCTCGCATTCAGGAAATGAATGAAAAGAACGAAAAGCAGGTACTTAAAACCTGGTCGCGTTCGTCTACCATATTCCCGGATATGGTTTCGCACACAATTGGCGTTCACGATGGCAGAAAATTTGTTCCGGTATACGTAACTGAAGATATGGTTGGTCACAAACTTGGCGAATTCGCCCCGACACACACCTTCAGAGGACACGGCGGCGATAAAGCTACCGGAAAGAGATAATCGGGAGGATAGCTTAAATGGCAACAAGATCTAAAGAAAAAGCAGCAGCCCGTGCGGCCGCTAAAGATATGAGACCCAGAGCTGTTGCGAAATACATTCGCATCTCCTCCTCCAAAGTTAGAATCGTTATCGATCAGATCAGAGGCAAGAACGTAATCGAAGCAAGAGGTATTCTTATGAATACACCCAAGGCTGCTTCCGAACCGGTTCTCAAGGTTCTCGACAGCGCTATCGCAAAACGCTGAAAACAAC
>SVGZ01000044.1 GCA_015056045.1 Clostridiales bacterium
CTTTGGCATCTTTGAGGAAATAGATCGGCGCAGCTTCATCCACACGGACAAGCCTTGTATCAAGCCCTCTTTCACGCAGGACGTTATAATGCGTTGTCGGCTGTCCGGCATCAAAGAAATAGCCATCGATCTCGTTCGGGGAAATGCCATATTGCATGAGGTAATGTTCATCAAAAGCGAGCATCATGGAAAGATAGCTTCCCGCAGAAGAACCGCCGACATAAACGCCGGAAAATTCTTCGCCGCTTTTTTTCATACACCATGCCACCGCAGCCGCAGCATCTTCAATAAATTCGGGAAATTTTGCCTCGGGGTAAAGCCTATAATTTGCAGAAGCGACCGCAATGCCGCTTTCCGCAAGCTCTGCAAAGGAACCCGGGTCTGCTTTATCTCCGTTTTCGATGCCGCCGCCATGGAAAAAGATGAAAAGAGGTGCTTTTCCCTCGCAATCAGGCAAATAGAGATCGAGTTTCTGCGTATCTGTATAGGAAATATCTGTCAGTTTTCTGAATGTCATAGTGTGTATTCCTTTCCTCGGATGATAATAGCGTATCACAAGGCGCTTTTTCTTGCAAGCAAAGCTTTTCTTTGTTATCTTTGAATTGAGGTGAACGACATGAGCGAATGGAACAGCAAACAATACCTGCAATTTGAAACACAACGGACTCAGCCTTCGCGTGATCTGGCAAAAAGAGTGGATAACAAGCCAAACAACATCCTTGACATTGGCTGCGGACCCGGCAACAGCACTGCCGTTCTTGCGGAATTTTTCCCCGATGCAAAGCTCACGGGGATAGATTCTTCGCCCGATATGATCGCACGTGCAAGGGAAAAATACCCGACGCTTTCTTTCGCATTGCAGGATGCACGCACGATCAGCGGAACCTATGATCTGCTTTTTTCCAATGCCTGCCTGCAATGGATCGAAAACCACGAAAAACTCATTCCCCAGTCTGATGCAGCAGCTTACGCCAAACGGTATCCTCGCCGTACAGCTTCCAAACAACATGGATGAACCCTTCTTGACGAGATGACGAAGGACGAAAAATGGGGCTTTACCGAATACGAAACAAACGATACGCTTCCGCCGGAGGATTATTTTGATATTCTTTCTGCCTGTGCTTCCCGTTTCGCAATTTGGGAAACCGTCTATTACCACGCTATGCCGGGTGTTGATGCGCTTATAGAATGGGTAAAAGGCGCAAGACTCCGGCCTTTCCTCTGCCAGATGAACGAAGCTATGCAGAAAAAATTCGAAGCGGAGCTTTTCCAAAAAACGCTTCCGCTATACCGACCGATGAAAAACGGAGAGATCATCTTTCGTTTCCGCAGACTGTTTTTTATCGCCTATAAATAAAAAGAGAAGACTTTTTCGTCTTCTCTCTTTTTTTAACCAAACATTTTTTCGATATGTTCTTTGCTGAATTTCTTTGTCACAAGGCTGACGACCACCGTCAGAACGAGTGAAAGGAAAATTGACGTCACGCAGATCACAGGCGAACTTTCGGAGTCGAGCTTCCAGAAAAGCGCCATGCCGATCGTTGTCAGAATACCGCCGAGCATACCTGCCCAAGCACCGGCTTTCGTCACTCCGCGCCAGCGAACGCCGAGCATAAACGGCGCTAAGAAACTGCCGGAAATCGCACCCCAGGAAAGGCTCATCAGCGTTAAGATCGCCGCAGGCTTTTTCAGTGCGATGAGGAAAGAGATCACGACGAAAACAGCGCAGAGAACACGCAGAACGAGAAGTGTTTTCTTTTCGGAAAGGTCTTTTTTGACGGTGCCTTTGATCAGGTCAAGCGTAATCGCAGAACTTGAAGCCAAAACGAGCGAAGAAAGCGTTCCCATCGAAGCCGCCATCAACAGTACAACGACGATACCGAGCCAGAAAGGCGGCAATGCTGTACCCATCATCGTGGGCATAATGATATCCGAACCTTCCGCAGGGATCGCACCGCCTGTGAAAAGAATACCGAAACCGCCAAGGAAATAAACAATGCCGCCGATCAGAACAACGAAAACCGTTGCTACGACCGTGCCTCTTTTGATCGAAGCTTCATCCTTGATCGCATAGAATTTATGTACCATCTGCGGGAGACCCCATGTTCCAAGGCTGGTCGATAGCATAAGGCAGATCAGGCTGAAGGCATTTTCCTTTGCGCCGAAAAGCATTGCACGGGATTCTTCGATCGCAGCCAATTTTTCGATGCCGTTCATCATGCCGCCTGTCGCTTCGTGTTTGAAAATAAAATACACAAGCGCAGAAACCCCCAGCACCATAATAAATGCCTGCAAAAGATCGCTCAATTTAGAAGCCATATAGCCGCCTGCGAGCAAGTAGATCAGCGTTAAAACCGCCATCGCCATCATGCAGTAGGTATAGGGAATGCCGAAAGCACTTTCAAAGACATAGCTCAGGCCCTGATAGACCGATGCGCAATACGGAACAAGGAAGACGAAAATGATGATCGTCGCCAAGATCTTCATGCCTTTTGAATCGTAGCGCTTTTCAAAGAAGGAAGGCATCGTCGAAGCATCGATGCGGCGCGTCATCTGTGAGGTCGGTTTTGCCAAAACGAGCCACGCAAAAAGCGTCCCCAAAACGCCGTTGGCAATGCCGATCCACATCGAGGAAATGCCGAATTTTGCGCCCATACTGCCGGCATAACCGACAAACATGACCGCAGAAAAATAGGTCGTTCCATAACCCAATGCAGCGACCCAACCGCCGATGTTTCTTCCGCCTAAGTAAAAATCACCGACCGTTTTTGATTTTTTTGCACTGATCACCGAGATCAGTATGATCAGGACCGCATAGATCCCAACAACGACAAATTGCATTTTTTCTCCTTATAATTCCGTAGACATCATTGTACGACTGCCGCGAAAACCGCATTTTTCATATAAAAGCCTTGCGCCTTCGTTGGCGCTGTAAACGTGCAAGGTCATGACCGCATAACCTTTTATTGCGGCAATTCTTTTTGCATGGGAGATCAGCGCACGTCCTCTGCCCATTTTTCGGTATTGCGGCACAACATAAAGGCTTTCCAGGCTGCAGGTATCGTGAAATTCGAGTGCAGCAAAGCCGGAGATCTCACCCGTTTCTTCCCTTGAAATGAGGATAAAGCCCGTTTTTTCCGAAACGAGCTTTTCAAAATAGTGCGGATGCGTTTCCCCGAAAAAGCCCATAAGCTCCGGCGGTATCCCCGGCAAAAGCTCACGTTCAAAATCGGCTGAAAGCGCTGCAAGGCACGCGATATCTTCTGTATTTGCGAAATGTATTTCCACTTTTTACTCTTCTTCCGCTTCGGGAACATAACCAAGGCTTGCCCAAAGCTCCTCGATCGTCCAATTATCCGTCCAGGGGATCTCTCCGCGTTTTAATTTCGGGCGTGAACTCGGCTGTTCGGGTAAGACCATTTTTTCACGGATGGCATTGAGTTCCGCATCATCCTTGGAACCGTCGCGTATCTCAACTTCCGTTCCGATCGCACAATGATAATAGATCCAGCGTGCATCGGGAACTGTCAGACGAATACAGCCATGCGATGCCTTTTTGCCAAGATTATTGTAGGAAGTCTTGGTATAGGTCTGCGCATTTCTTTCCGAATATAACAGCGAATGGAAATAGATCCTGCCGTGGATATTGGACCAATACTGCCCGTAGCAATTATCGTTGACAAATTCGCCGAAACGAACGCGATGTTCGCCCATTTCCCAAACGCCTGTACTGTTGCCGTTTTTGCCCGAAGAACAGATCATATAGCGGACAGGCACGGTATATTCGCCGGCATCATCTTTTTCATAGGCAATGACGAGCTGATGCGCAAGG
>SVGZ01000024.1 GCA_015056045.1 Clostridiales bacterium
CACCTCGTCCGCTCGCTGTTTCGCCCACTGGGCGCGCTCGCTTCCGGTTCGAATCCCTCTTTTCATATTAACAAAAATAACCACCGAATTCACGGTGGTTTCTTTGTTGGCGTGCCTGGAGGGATTCCAGCAAAGCTCACCTCGTCCGCTCGCTGTTTCGCCCACTGGGCGCGCTCGCTTCCGGTTCGAATCCCTCTTTTCATATTAACAAAAATAACCACCGAATTCACGGTGGTTTCTTTGTTGGCGTGCCTGGAGGGATTCGAACCCCCGACCTACTGGTTCGTAGCCAGGCACTCTATCCGGCTGAGCTACAGGCACACAGTACTGAACTTCATCAGCAAGGAATATTATAAGACCGAAGATCCTATTTGTCAAGACTTTCCCTTAAAATAATTTGAAAGTGCGATCGCAAGAAAAAGCAGCCCGATACCGATCATCGAATACGCGCGGACAAAACGCCTGTCATCGCCGACAATATAAACACGCGCAGGTCTTTTTTCGGAAACACGCAGGGAAAGCTTCTCTCCGATATGATATGCACCCGGTTCCACTTTAAGCGGCAGCTTCACACGGTAAGTATTGCCGTTCAGCGAATATTCGATCACGGGGTCAAAGCGTTCATACGCGCGCTCGTATTCCCTTTTTGTGGTTTTGACAAGGTCCACAACGATGCCTTCCGCAGCTTTTCCGTAATTTTTTCGGCTCAATGCAAAAAGCAAAAGAAAAATCCCATAGAAAATCAGCCCTATTGCCAAAAGCAGGCAGCCCATAAAAACAAGATGATCCATATCAGCCGATCCTGTGGAAAATAGGTTTCCGCTCGGAAAAACTGCAGACATAACGGAAGCCGATGCTTTTCAGCATTTCGACTGCATCTGCGATATATTTTCCCGTATTTTCTGTCTTATGCGAATCCGAACCCGTTGTGATGATCTCTCCGCCAAGCTCCAGATAACGTGCAGCGATCTCTTTTGTCGGTAAAGTTTCGCCCGTTGCGTCGATGCCGCCCGTATTGATCTCGATGCCCTTACCGCTTTCGATGACTTTTTTCAAAATGGCGTCAATAAGATCGGCATGGTTTTGATACTGCAGCTTTTTTTCCTCTGGACCGGGATAATACTTCGTCACATAGCCGATATGCCCGACAACATTGTAATCCTGAAACGCCGAAATACTGCGGTAAAGCTCGAGGAGATATTTATCATAAGCTTCTTTTTGCGTCAATCCGCTGTAATATCTGTCCGAAAAATAGGGATCGCAATCGATGACATAATGCTGCGAACAGATGACAAAATCAAATTCCCTGTTTTTGAGGAACGCTTCATATTCAGCGATATTTTCCTTATACACGCCAAGCTCTACGCCGAACTTGATCGGGATCGGCGATAAGGGAAGAATTTCTTCGTGTTTTTTCTTCAGAACTGTAAAATCCGATGCAGGATAGTTTTCTTTTGTAAATGGGTCAAGATCCACATGATCCGTCACGCAGATTTCGGAAATACCTGCCCTGTTTGCAGCTTCTGCCTGCAGAAGAAGCGGAACTTCGCAGTCAAAAGAACCTTCCGAATGAAGATGATAATCAAAATACTTCATATTATATTACCCGTATTATCTTCCTGCACCTCTGCCGCCACGGGAACCACCAGCACCTCTAGGTGCGCTACCTCTGGGACCACTGCCTCTTGAACCGCCGAAGCTTCCACCGGGTCTGCTTCCGCCAAAACCACCGGGTCTATGCATACCGCCCATGGGTCTACCCATCGGTCTATGGAAACCGCCGAAATGCATTCTGGGAGGTCTTCTGTAAAATCCGCCGCCAAAACGAGGTCTTGAAAAACCTCTGAAAATCGAGCTGATGCTTGCCACAATGATGAGAATGATCACGAAACCAAACAGAGAACCACCACCGCCGCAGCCTGCACAGGATAAACAGGAAAGACCGACACAAGATAAACAGGAAAGTCCGCATCCTCCGCGGTTTACCGTAACAAACTGTTCATTCTGCATCGTCTCGGGGTGTTTGATGGACATCGATTCCGCATAAGTCTCGCGGTAAAATTTGCCGATACCTTCGATAAAGGAAAGAATTGCCGCATCATCGAGCCCTTTATCATAATCCGGAACAAAATATTCATCCAGATATTTGGATAAAAGATCATCCGTCATTTTGTGCTGGATGCCAAGACCCTGAATTGCCCAGTATTCCTCGGATTCTTCATAAAGGAACAGCACGATATCGCGGTTGCTTTCCGTTTCAAAACCGAGGTCGCAATAAAGCTCATAGGTATATGCCGCAAGATCACCTGTATGATCATCGCGCGTATAGACATAGACCGAAGCGCCATATTCGGCTTCAAGCTCCATTGCCGCTTTTTCGATCTGTTCACGGATTTCTGCGGAAAACATCTCTGCGCCATCATCGATATAACGGAAACTTTCCGCAAAAGCAGCCATCGGGATCAGCATAAAAACAAGCATCACCGCAAGTACAGACATCATTTTCTTCATATTATATTATTCCTTTCAGACAAATTTCAGATTTCGGGCACATCGCCGCGGAAAACATCGAGGAAGCTCCGTGCAGCCCAGGATAAAAAGGTATTTTTTCTTGTGATCGCAGCCGTCTGCGTATAGAGCATCGGTGCATCGATCGGCATTTCCATCAGGTCTTCCGAAGGGATAACGGCGCTTTTCGGTAAAATTGCCACACCAAGACCGGCTTTTGCCCACATCATCGATGTGCGTGCATCATCCGTTTTGGATAAAACATGCGGCAGGTATCCCTGCTCTGCGCAGGCGGAAAGAATGATCGCTTCAAATCGTCTGTAGAGAATGATCGGCATATCCCCAAGCATTTCAAGCTCAATACTGTCATCCGTAAATCCCGACAGAAATCTTTCACTGCCGACAGCGACCATCGGTTCTCTCTCGAGGTAAATGCAGTCAAGATCTTCCGAGGAAAAAGGTGTCCTAACGATCGCCGCTTCGATAACGCCGCTTTCGAGCATTTCGATCAGTTCATAGGTGTTGCCTTCATAGAGTTCAAAGCGAATATCGGGGAAAGCCCTGTGAAACTCATAAATACGCTCCGACAAAAGCGTTGTTCCTGCTGTAGAAACCATACCCAATCTAAGTGTTCCCTTTCTTCCCTCTTTGAAATCGGAAAGTTCGCTCATTGCCGAATCGGAAAGGCTCGAAATATTGACGGCACGGTTATAGAAAATTCGCCCTGCATCTGTCAGCGTGCATCGCCTTGCACCGCGCACGACAAGCTTGACGCCAAGCTCTTCTTCAAGGAGCTTTAACTGCAAGGAAAGCGGCGGCTGCGAAATATGCAGCTTTTTAGCCGCTGCGCTGATATTCCCTTCTTCCACGATCGTTGTAAAGTATTTCAGCTGTTTTAATTCCATATTATCCTCTAAAATATATTTTCCCGATATATTTTTATCTTATCCTTTATGTTTAAAATATATCATAGCCTGCCCGATGCTGCAAGGAAGAATCTTTTTTCCTTTAAAAGTTAAAACTTTATTCAAAGATATTTGTTGCAAAAGCACTTCCCGTCAAAACCCTCTTACCGTAAAATATAATTGAATAGAGTTTAATCGAATTTTCATTTTGAGCAGATACAATAGGATCGGAGGTTTTTACTATGCGGCTTTTAATTGTTGAAGATGAAAGATCCTTAAATGAAGTATTAAAAAAGAGGCTGCTCCTTGCGCATTACAGCGTGGATAGCTGTTTTGATGGGCAGGAAGCGCTCGATTATATCCGTGCGACGGAATATGACGCCATTATCCTCGATATTATGCTGCCGAAAGTCGACGGTTTAAGCGTTCTTGCACGCCTGCGCAGTGAAGGAAAACAGGTTCCCGTATTGCTTTTGACCGCAAAGGACAGCGTTGCCGATAAAGTCCGCGGGCTTGACGCCGGTGCAGATGATTACCTTGTCAAACCGTTTTCTTTTGACGAGCTTTTGGCAAGAGTGCGTGCGCTTTTAAGAAAATCCACGCCGAACAAAGCAAACGATTTCCGTCTGGCAGATCTGAAAATCGATTTTGCTTCACATCGTGTCACAAGAGGCGAAAAAGAGATCTCGCTTTCTTCACGGGAATTTGCCATTCTCGAATATCTGGCAAGAAATGCGGGACAGGTTTTGACCCGCGGGCAGATCTCTGAGCATTCATGGAGCTATGATTATGAAGGCGGTTCCAACATCATCGATGTCTACATCCGCTATCTCAGGAAAAAAATCGATGAAGATTTTTCGCCGAAGCTTATCCACACGGTTCGTGGCGTCGGCTATATTTTAAAGGAATGATATGATGAAAAAAAACGCGATCAAGCTCAGAATCACGCTTGTATATACACTCGCGATGACGCTCTTCGCCGTATTTATCTTTATCATGATCCTGCTTTTCGGCAGAGCTTCCCGGATCGATACGAGCAAAAAATCTCTCGAAATGGCTGCGGAAAAATTTTCCCATGCGATCGAATATGACGATGAAGACGGCGTTACGATCGACGATGATCTCGAATATATCTCCCACGGCATTTATCTTTCGGTATATGACGAGGCTTTTTACCTCATCGAAGGAAAAACACCGCCCGGTGTCATTTTGCCCGGTGACTTTCTGCAGGAGATCCGCGAACAGGATAACTGGCTCATTTACGACAGTCAGACAAGAATCGATGGTTATGGTTGGGTTTATATCCGTGCGGTCAGTTCCGTCGAAGTATATCATGAAGAATTTCAGCAGCTTATCGATATTGCACTGATCGCCTTACCGGGAGCGATCATCCTTTCCGCATTGCTCGGCTATCTTGTCATCTCTCTGCAGTTCAGGCCGATCTCCAACATGATCGAAACGGCAGATCAGATCGAAAAAAGCGGCGATCTTTCAGGGCGTATCAACGAAGAAAAAGCAAGCGGTGAGCTTCTCCTTCTGGCAAAAAGCTTCAACACCATGTTTGCAAAGCTCGAGCGCTCTTTTGAAAATGAAAAGCGCTTTACCTCGGACGCTTCGCATGAACTGAGAACACCTGCTGCCGTTATCACCGCAGAAGCCGAATATGCCCTTGAAAATCCTGCTGCGGCAAACGATTCCCTTCATATTATATTGAAAGAATCGAACAAGCTTTCGCAGCTCATTTCGGCCTTATTGCTCCTTGCGCGCGCAGATGCAGGCAGACAGAAGCTGCATCTTGAAAAAGTGGATCTCAGCGGACTATTCCATATCGTTGCCGATGAGCTTTTACCCCGTGCGGAAGAAAAGAACATCCGCATCGAACGCCATATTGAGGAAGATTTGGTTTTGGAAGCTGACGAAACGCTGATGATGCGCTTCCTTATGAACCTTCTTGACAATGCGGTCAAATACGGCAAAGAAAACGGTCTTGTACAATGCGCACTTTACCGTGAAAATGATACCATCTGCGGCTATGTCAAAGATGACGGCGACGGTATTGCAGAGGAAGCTTTAGAAAAAATCTTCGAACGTTTTTACCGCTCGGATCAGGCAAGGCATACCGATGGACATGGTTTAGGCTTGCCGATCGCAGCATGGATCGCCGAAATACACGGCGGCAGTATTCATGCCGAAAACGACAAGGGCGCTGTTTTCCGCTTCCGCTTTCCCACAAAATAAAAAATTACGGGAGAAAAATGAAAATTCTCCCGTTTTTTCATAAAAAACTTTTCGCTAAAAATTGGAAAACCTCAGTTTTTCCCGTTCTGATCGCATTTTTCAAAAATATTCTTTTCTTAAAAAAGTTTTTTCGTTTTAATAATTCTTTAATCCGGACACAGTATCATTAAGCCATAAAGAACGGAGGTAAGACACCATGAAAAAAAGAACAATAGTCGCAATCTTAACAACAGCAGTCCTCGTAGGCGCAACAGCCATCGTCGGCTTCACAGGCGCATACGCACAGAAAAATAAAGAAAACACCAACACGATCAGCCTCGAAGAAGCCAAAGAGCTTGCCCTCGGAAAAGTCCCCGGTGCAACGGATATCCGCATCAGATACGATGAACAGGATGGACAGTATGAAGGCGTGATCCTTTACGAAGAAAAAGAATATGAATTCGAGATCAACGCCAAAACAGGCAAGATCGTCGATTGGGATGTTGACCGTTTGGACAGCAAAGAAAAACCCGCAGCAACAACAGCAAACGGCAACATCACCCTCGAAGAAGCAAAGAAACTCGCCCTTGCAAAGGTTCCCGGTGCAACAGACATCAAGATCCACTTCGATAAAGAAGAAAATGAATACGATGGCGAGATCAGGCACGAAGGCAATGAATATGATTTCGAGATCAACGCCAAGACAGGCGAATTTGCCGAATGGGAAGTTGAAAAACAGCGAACAAACAGCACACAATCAACAACCGAAAACACAACAGAGGCTTTAAGCCTTGAAGAAGCAAAGAAGATCGCTCTTGCAAAGGTTCCCGGTGCAGCGGAAAATGACCTGACGATCTGGCACGACAAAGAAGACAACGA
The DNA here is from genome assembly GCA_015056045.1 of Clostridiales bacterium. GTDB lineage: Bacteria > Bacillota > Clostridia > Christensenellales > Christensenellaceae > SIG371. Next base: position 6,510 of record SVGZ01000024.1, read on the forward strand.
ATACGACGGAAAGATCCTCTACGACGGCAAGGAATATGAATTCGAGATCAGCATCAGAACAGGCAAGATCGTTGAATGGGATGTTGACAAGGCAAAGACAACACAGAAACCCGCATCTACACCGAAACCCGAAACAACGACCGAAAGCAGCGATCAAGCGATCAGCATCTCCGAAGCAAAGAAGATCGCGCTTGCAAAAGTTCCCGGTGCAAGCAATATCCGCATCAAATATGACGCTGAAGACAACGAATATGAAGGCGAGATCATCCACGAAGGATATGAATACGATTTCGAGATCAGCGCAAAAACCGGCAAGATCACAGAATGGGATGCTGAAAGAGAAGACGATTAAAACAACAAAAAAATGCAGGTTTAAAACCTGCGTTTTTTATTTTCCCATAAACATCATCCATAAAGAAAGTATTATAATTAGAATCGCCGCAACGATCGTACTTGTTGTGCCTCCGCCGTTTTCAAGGAATACTTCAAACAGCGCTTTTTCGGGTTCACCCGGCATATAAACAAGGCGCATCTCTTCTTTGATTTCTTTTTATATGGAAGCAGTATAACCGATCTCCTGTTCGATCGTCTTTCCTTCCGCTTCAAAACGGACAAGCGCATAGTAATATGTTCGCTTATAGCCGTACTTTTTCGCTTATGCAGAACTTTACAGCGAACCCTTATTCCTTCGCGCAGATAGCGGTCATATTTTCTTTTTTCAAGTACACCCATGCATAAAAGCACTCCCGCAATACACAGGCTGAATAGCCAGCGAAAATCCATTCTCTTCCTCTTGATGATCCGAATTTTGGTCAGATGCTTTTTCCCGAAACCAGCATATACACCGCATAAACCATGAAAACAACACCGAAAGCAAACATATGAACCATCGTTCTTTCCCACTTCAAAAACGATTCCGACATCACTTTATCCGGCTGACCCGGCGGATAGATCAGCATCATATCCTCCGCATTTTCATGCCCGATCAAAGGAATATAGCGCACTTCTTTTTCATAGCTCACGCCATCCGCATCAAAACGAACCGTTGCAAAGTATCTCGAATGCTTATAGGCGATCTCTCGCCTCTTTTTAATAATGATCCCGCGATACTTTTTTCCCTGACGGATAAAGCGCTCATTTTGTATTTTTTTATAGATGCCAAGTCCAAAGAAACACAGACTTAATATCAGCGATACGATCCAGTTCATCTTTTACACCTCTCCATTCACAAATACAAAAAGCGCCATCAATAAAAACAAAATACCGACCGCTAAAACCAATACCGAATGCACACGATACCAAAAAATCCATGTTTTCGGGTAAGCACTGCCCGGTTTTCCCTTTGGCAAAAGCAGATCGACTTCTTCACCAAGGGCAAGCGCACTCGCCGTATTGTAGGAAAAATGCCGCTCATATCGCCTTTTTCCGAACTGATAGGCAACGCTTACCGTTGTTTTGTTCATATTGCCCATACGGCGTTTTTTCTCAAGAATTTTCCCTTTTACCAACACAGCGTCTTTATAATAAGGTTTCTTTTTTCTTTCGCGCAGGAAAAAGGCAGTAATAAAGGCCGCTGCCATGATGAGAAAAAAGACCGGTTTTGAAACTTGCATATTTTAATCCCACTTCCCGAAGAATACCGTCAGCATAATGAAAACAAATATCACAAGAGCCATAATAAAAGCCTGACGACTTGCACCGCCTCTTTTTGCCTCTTCATAAAAGATCGCTTTTTCGGGTTCACCCGGGAGATAAACAAGGTTATTTTCAAGCGAAAGCTTGTTCTCATAGATCATTTCAAAAGGCAGCATCCGCACAAATTGCCTGCCTTCCGCTTCATAGCGGATATGTGCGGCAAAAGATTCCGCACCTGTTTTGTGATTGGTACAGTGCATTTCGAGGATCTCTGCGGTAATACGGATACCGTCTTTCAGATAGCGCCTCATCTTTTTCAGTTCAATAATCCCACTGATCAAATAATACAGAAAACCAGCAAAAACAGCCGCCATAACAAGAATACGTTTCATCCGATCGATCCTTTCTTCTTTGGATGGTTTCATTATAAAACAGCAACGAAAATTCCGCAAGTAATCCCCGAAAAGCAAAAGCTCGCTTGACAATCTGCCTCAACTCGGCTACAATAAAATCAACTGAATACGGTACGCAGAAAAAGACTTTGGGCGTCATTTCAAAGAAACATGGTGGTCGATGCAAACCATGAATGCCCCATCGTGTATAGGCGCCTGCAGCTTGTGCCAAACTCTAAAGTGGGCTTTATGCCAATAAGGGTGGAACCACGGAACTATGCTTTCGTCCCTGCAGATGGGATGAGAGTTTTTTTATTTTAAGTTTTAAAACAATTTTGAAAGGCAGATCACTATGGACAGATCGAAACTCACAATGGACAAAGTCGTTGCACTTTGCAAAAACAGAGGCTTTATCTTCCCCGGCTCCGAAATTTACGGCGGACTCGCAAACGCATGGGACTACGGTCCGCTTGGCGTTGAATTTAAAAACAACGTAAAAAAAGCATGGTGGCAGAAATTCGTTCGCGAAAGCAAATATAACGTCGGTCTCGACTGCGCTATTCTTATGAACCCCGAAACATGGGTTGCTTCCGGTCATGTTGGCGGCTTCTCCGACCCGCTGATGGACTGCAAGAGCTGCAAAGAACGTTTCCGCGCAGACAAGCTCATCGAAGATTATGCACAGGAAAATGGTCTCGACATCAAACCCGAAGCGATGACAAACGAAGAAATGTTTGATTTCATCAGCAAGAACATCCCCTGCCCGAGCTGCGGAAAGAACGACTTCACCTCTATCCGTAAGTTCAACCTGATGTTCAAGACCTTCCAGGGCGTCAACGAAGATACAGCTTCCCAGCTTTACCTCCGCCCGGAAACAGCACAGGGTATTTTCGTCAACTTCAAAAACGTTCTCCGTTCCACAAGACGCAAAATGCCTATGGGTATCGCACAGGTCGGTAAATCCTTCCGCAACGAGATCACACCCGGCAACTTCACTTTCCGTACAAGAGAATTTGAACAGATGGAACTCGAATTCTTCTGCAACCCGAAGGAAGAAATGGATTGGTTCTATTATTGGAAAGATTATTGCGCAAACTTCCTCTACAATCTCGGCATGGCGAAAGATCATGTACGCCTCCGCGACCACGAACAGGAAGAACTTTCCCACTATTCCAACGCAACAACGGATATCGAATTCCTCTTCCCCTTTGGCTGGGGTGAACTTTGGGGCATTGCAGACAGAACAGACTTCGACCTGAAGGCACACATGGAGCATTCCGGCGAAAACTTCGTTTACACAGACCCGATCACAAACGAAAAATACGTTCCTTACTGCATCGAACCCTCGCTTGGCGCAGACCGCGTTGCACTCGCATTCCTCTGCGAAGCTTATGACGAAGAAGAACTCGAAAACGGCGACGTCCGCACAGTTATGCATCTGCACCCGGCACTTGCACCCTACAAGGCTTGCGTACTCCCGCTGCAGAAGAAGCTCAGCGACAAAGCTGACGAAATCTATGCAGAGCTTTCCAAATACTTTGCAGTTGATTATGACGTTGCAGGCAGCATCGGCAAGAGATACCGCCGTCAGGATGAAATCGGCACACCCTACTGCATCACAGTTGACTTCGACACACTCGAAGATGGTTCCGTCACCGTTCGTGACAGAGACACCATGCAGCAGATCAGACTTCCGATCAGCGAGCTCAGAAACTTCATCGAAGAAAAACTCGTATTCTAAGAAATTTAAAAAGAGGATCACAGCTGTGGTCCTCTTTTTGTTTTGCCTTTTTCAGGCTATATAATATCGGGTCATTCCCGAAAGCTTATTTCATGGAGTTTTCGTAGTCTTCGATCATTTTCTTCACCATCTGACCGCCGACTGTACCGGCTTCACGGCTTGTAAGATCACCATTGTAGCCTTCCTTTAAGTTAACACCAACCTGGTTTGCGATCTCGTACTTCATCTGTTCGAGCTTCTGATTCTTAGCCATTGTCAATCCTCCTTTCCGTCAAATTTTCTTTTTATTTAACCGTTCTTATACTGATCGATCATCTTTTTGACCATCTGACCGCCAATTTTGCCGTTTTCAGCTGCGGTGAGGTCGCCATTATAACCCTGCTTAAAATTGATGCCGTTTTCCTTGGCAATTTCATACTTCATGTTATCCAAAGCCTGCTTGGCGTTCGGAACGACGGGTTTGTTGCTGGACATTGTCACACCTCCTTTTTTTACTTGCGTTTTTCAAGCGCAGTCTTATGTTGCCCGGGGCTTCCCTTACTTATTCCGGCAATTTTTTCCAATGCCTTCCCCGGAAAATGAAAAAAACTTTTCTTTCGCGCTTATTGTCTGTAAAAATCTGTTTTTTATACAAAAAAATTAAAAATTCTTGTTGACAATATCCCAGCATCATGCTAATATATAACCAAGTTAGATATATCTAACCCATATACTAAGTCTTTTTTGCGAAAGTGACGCCGGGCTGAATTTACAAATTCTCCTTCAAAAAACGCTTGTCAAAGCCCGGCTTTCCATCGCATATGATACAAACTTCAAACAATATCCATCCTAAACCATATTTTCCATTTCAAAAGCCCCCGGATTTTCCGAGGGCTTCATTTTTAATGCGTTAAAAATTCAACTGTACCTTTTTCAATATCATAGATCGCACCGGCAAATTCGAGCTTGCCTTCATGGTGCAGATGTGCAAGGATCTCGCTGTCATGGAGTCTTGCCAGGCTATGCTTGACGTTTCTGATCTCTGCATCACGCGGATCTTTTGCATCGCCGATACCGTGCTTGACTTCTTCGATGATCCTGTGGATAAAGCTTTCGCCATCGCCTTCAAGTGCAGCGGCAACAGCACCGCAATGTGTATGACCCATGATGACGACAAGCGTTGCACCGAGGTGTTCAACGGCATATTCAATGCTGCCAAGGTCGATATCGCTGATGAGGTTCCCTGCATTGCGGATAACGAAAAGCTCGCCAATACCTGCAGAGAAAATATGTTCCGGCGGAACACGCGCATCGGAACAGGTAACGACGACCGCATAAGGATGCTGACCGTGAACTGTTGTTTCGTGGCGGACTTCTTCTGTCAATTCCGCATGGTTGCTTGTGCCATGGACATATTCATCGTCACCGTGCATCAGTTTCTGCAGCGCTTCGCCTGCTTTTTCAGAATGGACTTCTTCTTCAAAACCGATCTCATGAGAGCCTTCGGTGAGTATATTCAGAAATTCTTTTTTCATGCTTTCCTCCGTTTGCAAATTGCACTTTATTATAAGCCTACGGAGAGTTTTTTACAAGAAAAACAGCCCTTTTTCGGAAAAATTCCGCATAAAAAGGGCAATTTATTTTATAAGAGGATGCAGAGCATACCGCCGTCACCTTCGTTTGTGATGCGTGTTAAGGTTTCGCGGATCTTTTCCTGTGCATCCTGCGGAATGCCGCTGATTTTGCCGTTCAAACCTTCACGGACGACATCGCTCAATGACTTTCCGAAAATATCCGTTTCCCAGATCGTTGAAGGATCGGTTTCAAAACGGTTTTCCAGATATTGTGCAAGCTCTTTGCTCTGTTTTTCATCACCGATCATCGGCGAAACAGAAGCCTCGACATCGACTTTTACGATATGCAGGCAAGGTGCACTCGCCTTTAAGCGAACACCAAAACGGCCGGATTGCTGTGTGAGCTCGGGTTCTTCGAGCATGAGTTCGCTCATCTGCGGCGGAACAATACCGTAACCGCCTTGTTTTGCCGAACGGATCGCCGCTTCAAGTCTGTCGTATTCCCGTTTTGCCGCAACCATTTCCTTCATCATACTGAGGAGATGCGAATCATCGCGCACTTCTTCACCGCATTCTTCACCAAGAATCTGATAAAAAAGCGCATCCTTGAGCTTGATGTGGACGGTCAGTCTGCCGCTTCCGAGAGAAATTTCCGCAGGCATGATCTGCTCAACATAATCGCAGCCCGTAAACACTTCCTTTAATTTTTCGTGGTCACGCATGATCTGCATATCGTCTGTCGCATGGGCAAGCCTTTCCAAGACATCGGAAAGCAGCCAATGTTCCCTATCAAGCGCACAAAGCCACTTGCTGACCTTGAGGTCGATCTCTTTGATCGGGAACTCATAGAGCAGATCGGAAAGCAATTGAAGCATTTCCTCTTTGCCAAATGCCAAAATATTCATCAGCAAAACGGGCGATCGATATTTTTCTTTTAACTGTGCGGCAAGATTTTTTGCCTGTTCACTTTCGGGTTCTGCGGAATTGAGGACGATCACAAAAGGCTTTCCCATTTCCTTCATTTCCGAAACGACGCGTTCCTCCGCAGGGACATAGCTGCTGCGCGGAATTTCCGAAAAACTGCCATCAGTTGTCATGATCACACCGACTGTCGAATGATCGCGAATGACTTTTCTTGTGCCGATCTCCGCCGCTTCTTCAAAGGGGATTTCGTTTTCATACCAGGGCGTTTTGACCATTCGTGGCTCATCACCTTCCATATGACCCATTGCACCGTTTACCATATAGCCGACACAATCGACCAAACGCAGGGAAAAACTTGCATTTTCATCGAGATCGATTTTGATCGCACGGTTCGGCACAAATTTCGGCTGTGTTGTCATGACGGATCTACCTGCGGCACTTTGCGGTAATTCATCGATCACGCGGTTTTTCGCATACTCATCCTCAATATTCGGAATGATGAGCTGTTCCGAGAGTTTCGAGATAAAGGTTGATTTACCCGTTCGCACAGGGCCGACAACACCGATATAAATATCCCCGTCTGTGCGCTTTGCTATATCCTTATACATATCATATGCTTCCATGAAAAAAGACCCTCCGCTTATAGTCTGTTTCACTATATGCGGAAGGGTCTCTTGCTATGTCAGTATTTGCCAAAAATATCGCGGACTGCTGCAAAAGCGAGTTTCTTTCTGCGGTAAGTATCGACGATACCTTTGTTATTCTGTGTTTTCGGTCTGGAAGCGAAGATATCTTCATCGACACGGCAATCGGCAAACTGCCAGATCAGAACGCCGACGAAATCGTCATCTTTAAGAACGCCTTCGATCTGTTCGGCAACGAGTTCTGCCTGTCTGTCCTCAGACCATTTGGGTTTGACGTCACTTCTGAAACCATAAATGCCGCCTGCACCGATCTCGCTGATGATGATCGGTTTGCCTGCGCCGGGTGTTGTATCGATAAATTTCTTGAGCCCTGCGATATGTTCGCCTGTCGGCACTTTAAGATACCAGCCGGGATAGATATTGTAGCTGACGATATCGGGAAGATCGAGGCAGATATCGTTTCCGTGTACGCCGTATTTAAAGGTTGCAAAGGTCGAAGGTCTCGAAGGATCGAGTTTTTTGATCTCTGCGATCAATACTTTATAACATTCTCTGCCGAATTCCGTATCGCTTGCACATTCGTTGAGCATACCCCATGTAAAAATGCAGGGATGATTGAAATGCTGCCCGATCATTTCACGGATCGAAAGAAGCGACTGTTCCATGAATTTCGGATGACGCATATTTTCTTCGAGCAAAGCACGTGCGTGCGCTTCTTCCCAGACGAGGATGCCATTTTCATCGCAAAGGTCGATAAAACGATCGTCATTGGGATAATGCGAGGTGCGGATACAGTTTGCATTGGCTTCTTTGATGATCGCAATATCTCTTGCCATCACGGAAACCGGAATTGCACAGCCGTATTCCGCATAATCTTCGTGGCGGTTGAAGCCTTTTAATTTGAGCTCTTCACCTGCGAAGAAGATCTTATCGCCTTTGATCTCAACGGTTCTGAAGCCTACTCTGTCGATCAGGTCGTCGATCGCTTCGCCGTTTTCGTAAAGAACGAGCTCTGCGAAATAGAGTTTCGGATCGGAAAGCGTATAGGTTTCGGCATTTTCATAGCTTTCTTCAAAAAAGACAGTATGCTCGTCCTTTGCATCGATCTTGACAGGCATCAGTGTTTTTTTGCCGGCGATTTCAAGGGAAAGCGTAATATCTCTCTTTTTATCCTCGAGGTTTTTGATGGAAACGACGCTTCTGCCTCTCCAGCCTTTATCCGTATAAACGGGCGTCATGCGGAAAGCGGAAATATAGATGCCATTTTCGATAAATTCGAGTTCTACGGGTCTTGTAATGCCGCCATAGGAATAATAATCGTTCCCGGGGATATGCAGTGCAGAATCCTTGTGGAAGCTGTTATCGACTTCTGCCACGAGCTGATGCATACCTGCTTCGAGCTTTTCCGAAACGAAATCAAAGGCACTGTATGCACCGTAATGCTCTGCCATCATTTCCCCATCAAGGCTGATTTTTGCCGTATGGCTGACGCCGTTAAAGACGATGCGCATATAGCCTTTGCCGAAAAATTCGGTTTCATAGAGCGCTTTGCCGCGGTAATTGGAGAATTCGGAAATGGTTTCCCAACAGCCCGGAACGTGCATTTTCAAAGTTTTGCCAGCTGCGGAAAAATCCCATGTATCGGGAAGGTTTGCTGTTCTTCTGATCTTATGCTGCGAAAAAATTCTTGCCATAATCTTTTTCCTGTTCTATTCATTATAAAAGCGACCGCCCGAAAAACAGGCGGCTGCTATATTTATTTCTGATTGGTATCCCCTTTAGGCATCTCTTTCATGATGACTGTCGAAGATTTGAAGCTGATCTTATTTTCTTTTCCGGCGATGATGCGCTTGATGTTGGCTCTGTGCTGGAAAACAACGAACACAGCCAGAATACCGATCGCAATGCGCTGCATAAGGTATGCTTCGCCCGGATAGAAAATCATAACGGCAACCAACGAAAGGACTGCGCCGGACATTGCCGCCAAGGAAACCATTCTCGTCAAAGCAACAATACCGATCGCCACGGCAAAAACCGCAAATGTCAACGCAGGCTGCCAGATAATGAGCACGCCAAACGTTGTCGCAACACCTTTTCCGCCGCGGAAACCGTAATAGACGGGCCAGTTATGCCCGATAACAACGGCGATCGATGCAATAAACCCGGCTGTATCTCCGCAGAAATGCCTCGATAAAGCCACTGCAATACATCCCTTTAACACGTCGCAAAGGAAGGTCACAAGTGCAAACTGCCAGCCGAATACACGGAGCATATTTGTCGTTCCGGCATTGCCGCTGCCATATTTGCGGATGTCTTTGCTCATCAGGCTGTTTGAGAGGATCAGCGAAGGATTGATGCTTCCCACAAGGTAGGCCAAAAGCCCACAAAGGATATAGTATACTATGTCCATTTCTTTTTCCTTTAAGATTTATTTTTTTGCATCGGGCATATCCGCACCGGATTCGCCTCTTGCTCTTAATAATATTTTAATAGGTGTACCGCCAAAGTCAAATGTTTTCCTGAGCGAATTCTCGAGATAGCGCAAATATGAGAAGTGCATCAGTTTATCATCATTGACGAAAAGAACGAATGTCGGCGGATTAATGCCGATCTGCGTTGCATAATAGATCTTGAGTCTTCTGCCCTTATCTGTCGGCGGTTCGACCGCATAGACAGCATCACGCAGGAAGTCATTCAAAAGACCGGTTGTAATACGGCGCGAATTGTTTTCGTGTGCTTTATGGATCAGCTCAAAGAGTTTATCCACACGCTGGCCTGTTTTTGCGGAAATATAGACGATATCCGCATAATCCATAAAGGAAAGCGAGGTTCTGATCTTTTTGTCGTATTCGAGCGTTGTATAGGTATCTTTTTCAACGGCATCCCATTTATTGACCGCAATGACGGAAGGTTTGCCTTCATCATGGACGAAGCCCGCGATCTTTGCATCCTGTTCGGAAATACCTTCCACAGCGTCGATCATCGTGACGGCAACATCTGCCTGTCTGACTGCTGCAAAGCTGCGGATGACGGAATAACGCTCGAGGCTTGCATCTTCGATCTTGCTCTTGCGGCGGATACCTGCGGTGTCGATGATGGTATATTTCTGTCCGTTCTTTTCAAAATCGGCGTTGATGGAATCCCTTGTTGTTCCGGGGATGTTGCTGACGATAACGCGTTCTTCGCCAAGAATTTTGTTTGTCAGCGAGCTCTTGCCGGCATTCGGTTTGCCGACGATCGCAATTTTCATCCTGTCGCCTTCGGCTTCTGTTTCCGCATCATCGGGGAAACTTTCGATAATGGCATCGAGAAGATCGCCAAGACCCAAGGACTGTTCTGCAGAAATCGCAAAAAGTTCGCCGACGCCAAGAGCATAGAAATCGTAAATATCGTCCATCTGCTTCATATTATCGACTTTATTGACGACGATGAAAACGGGTTTGGAAACCTTACGGAGCATTTCGGCAACTTCATAGTCAGCCGGAACGACGCCATCCTTAACATCGCAGAAAAAGAGGATAACATCTGCGGAATCGATCGCAAGCTGTGCCTGCAGGCGCATCTGTTTGGGAATGACTTCTTCGCTTTCGGGTTCAATACCGCCCGTATCGACGAGTGTAAAGTTTTTTCCCAACCACTCCGCATCTTCAAAAATTCGGTCGCGTGTTACGCCCGGTCTGTCATCGACGATCGAAGATTTCGTCTGTGTGATCTTATTAAAGAAAGTCGATTTGCCGACATTCGGCCTTCCGACGATCGCAACAAGCGGTTTAGCCATTTTCTTCCTCCGTTATCCCAAGTACAGCCATTAAAAAATCATATCCATCGCCCTGAACGGTCATAATACCAACCCCAAGGGCTTCTTCCAATTCTTCCTTTGTCATATCATCAAGGAAGACATTTGTATTATCACGGAGCATGCTTTCCGAAAGCAGAAGCTGCTCCCCTAATTCTTTGCCTTTTAAGCCGGCAGCAATATCCTGACCGGTTAAGAGACCCGTGACCGTGATCGTTTCGCCGAAAAAGCGGTTTTCGATCCCGTAAACATGGATCCTGACACCGAATTTTTCTTCGATCTGCTCTGCGATTTCCTGCATAAAGGGTGCGATATCCACACCGCAGGCAAGAGAAACCGTTTTATTCAGGTCACATTTTTCTTCAGATTTGAAGCCGAGCTCAAAGCTTTCCCTGAAATTTGCCGCCATGCCTACGCCATCACCGATCTGCAAAAAGCCTTCGTAGGTTTCCGCTTCGGGGAAAGGCAGACCTGCCTTGATATAAAGCTCATCCGCAGCGAAAACAAAGCGTGTTTCGAGTTCGGGCAAAAGTTCTTTCTGCAATCTTTCGATAATTTCAACGATCGCAGCCGCTTCTTCTTTCGTCATGGGCGAGATCTTTTCAAGTCCTTCACGATGGCATGTAAGACCCACCGGTACGACCGCAAGCGAAAGCGCACAAGGTGCAAGCGATGCGAGATCACGGATCGTTTTTTCCAGAACTTCGCCATCATTGACACCGGGAACGACGACCGCCTGTGCATGGAAGCTCATGCCTGCCTCTGCAAAACGGCGGAGACGATCCATAATGCCTCTTGCTCTCTTCTGCCCGATCATGCGCTCACGGACATCATCATCCGTCGCATGAACGGAAATATACAGCGGAGAAACTTCTCTGTCTAAAATACGCTGAAATTCATTTTCCGCAACATTTGTCAGCGTGACATAATTGCCCATGATGAGCGACATACGCCAGTCATCATCCTTAAAATAGAGGCTTTCGCGCATGCCTTTCGGGAGCTGATCGACAAAGCAGAACATACAGTTGTTTACACAGCCGCGTGTTTTCCCGAAGCCGTCTTCAAATTCGATGCCGATATCTTCGCCTGCTTCTTTTTTGATGCGTGCGGTTTTAAGGGTTCCGTTCGGCTTTTTGAAAACGATATCCGCATGATCATCCTCACAGACCGAAATATAGTCGATAAGGTCGAGCATCGCTTCTTTGTTGATCGAAAGGAGTGTATCACCTGCAGCAATTCCGCTTTTTCTTGCCTTGCCGCTGACTCCCGAAATGATAAGTGGCATTAAATAATAAACCTCGATAAATCTTTTTCTTTTAAGTAACCCTGCATATGCGTTTTGACATATTCCGCATCGATCTTCACTTCAACCGGCGGGTAAACATCGCCCGCATTGAAGGAAATATCATCAAGAACAGCTTCGATAACCGTATGCAGCCTTCTTGCACCGATGTTTTCCATCGTCATATTGGCTTTTTCCGCAAATTCAGCCATGGCTTCGATCGCATCATCCGTAAAGACGAGGTTGACGCCATCTGCGGAAAGGAGTGCCTGATACTGCTTGGTGATCGCATTTTCGGGCTGAGATAAAATCTTTTTGAAATCTTCCTTTTTCAGGCTCGTAAGCTCAACATGGATCGGGAAACGACCCTGCAGCTCCGGCATGAGGTCGGAAACTTTTGTGTTATGGAAGGCACCTGCGCCGATAAAGAGCATATAGTCCGTTTTGACGGGACCGTATTTTGTGGAAACGGTGCTGCCTTCGACGATGGGGAGAATATCCCTCTGTACGCCTTCACGGGAAATATCGGGTCCGTTGCCCGAAGAACGCGCAATGATCTTATCGATCTCATCGAGGAAGATGATGCCTTCCTGCTCTGCGCGCGCGATTGCAAGCTCATTAACCTGATCCATATCGAGGAGGTTTGCCGCTTCTTCCTGTTCCAAGATTTTTCTTGCTTCCGCAACAGTAACGTTCTTTTTCTTTGTTTTCTTGGGCATCATGCCGGTAAAGACATTGCCCAGGTTGATGTCTGCGCCGATGCCTGCAATTTCGATATCGAGTCCGCTCTGATCTTCGACTTCGATCTCGATCATATTGTTATCGAGCGTGCCTGCACGGAGGCTGTATTCGATCTGCTGGCGCTTGGACATTTTTTCCTGCTTCTGTTCGGGTGTTTCCGACGGAGCAGGTGCGATCTGCGGCTGACCGAAAAGCATCGCAAAGGGATTCTGTGCCGGTTCCTGTACTTTTTTATCGCCCATTAAGAGGTCTACAAGTCTTCTTTCCGCAGCAGCTTCTGCCTGCGGTCTTACGGCATCATACTTTTCCTGTTTGACGATATGGATCGATGCCTCGACAAGATCACGGACCATCGATTCAACATCTCTGCCGACATAGCCGACTTCTGTATATTTTGTGGCTTCAACCTTAACAAAAGGCGCACGGACGAGCTTCGAAAGTCTTCTTGCGATCTCTGTTTTGCCAACGCCTGTCGGGCCCATGAGAATAATATTCTTCGGGCTGATCTCTGCCTGCATTTCGGGCGAAAGCTTAGACCTGCGGTAACGGTTGCGGAGTGCAACGGCAACGGCTTTTTTGGCTTCTTCCTGCCCGATGATGTATTTATCTAATTCTCTGACGATCTGAATAGGTGTGAGTTCCATTTAGATTTCCTCCACCGTGATATGAGAATTGGTGAACACGCAGATATCCGAAGCGATTTTGATCGATTTTTCTGCGATCTCTCTTGCGGAAAGCGCTGTATTTTCTGTAAGGGCAACGGCTGCTGCCTGTGCATAACTGCCGCCCGAACCGATCGCCAATACGCCGTTATCGGATTCGATCACTTCGCCCGTTCCCGAAATAAGGAGTGTATTTTCGCTGTCTGCAGCGATCATCATGGCTTCAAGCTGCCGGAGAGCCCTGTCGCTTCTCCATTCCTGTACGAGTTCAACAGCCGCGCGCATGAGTGCGCCGTTATACTCTGTTAATTTTTCTTCAAAACGCAGCGAAAGCGTAAAAGCATCCGCAACGGAACCGGCAAAACCGATGATAACTTTGCCGCCATAGATCCTGCGTACTTTTACTGCGCCATGTTTCATGATCGTTTTTTCGCCCATGGTGACCTGTCCATCGCCTGCGACGGCACATTTTCCATTTTTTCTGACGGCAACGATCGTTGTTCCTCTGAATTCTGTCATTATCTGCTCCTGAATGCATCGATCTCTGCAAGAGCTCGTTCTGCGATCTTGGTATTTTTCTCTTTCTTATTGCGGATGCGCATCTCCAGCGGTGCCATGATGCCGAAATTGATGTTCATCGGCTGGAAATCGCTTCCTGCCCAGGAACTGATATATTCCGCCATTGCACCGAGCGTTGTTTTGTTGGAAAGGAACGGAAGCTCTTCTTCCATTGCCTGCGCTGCCGCCGAAAGACCTGCATAAAGTCCGCTTGCAGCCGATTCGATATAGCCTTCTACACCGGTCATCTGCCCGGCGAAGAAAATATTGTTGTTCTTGATAAGCCGATAATTCCGATCGAGAATGCCCGGCGAATTGATATAGGTATTCCTGTGCATTACGCCATAGCGGACGATCTCCAGCTTTTCAAGCCCCGGGATCAAAGCAAAAACGCGCTTCTGCTCCGGGAATTTGAGATGAGTCTGGAATCCAACAAGGTTGAACATCGTTCCTTCTGCATCCTCACGGCGCAGCTGAACGACGGCATATGATTTCTTTCCTTCTTCATCGAAAAGGCCGACAGGCTTCAATGGACCATATAAAAGGGTCTCGTAGCCTCTTTTTGCCATGACTTCAACGGGCAGGCAGCCTTCGAAAACGCTATCATCCTCAAAGCCGGCAAGCTCTGCACATTCGGCGGAAATGAGTGCCTGATAGAAAGCATCGTATTCCTCTTTTGTCATCGGGCAATTCAGATAATCCGCATCGCCTTTACCCCAGCGGGAAGCAAAAAAGACTTTCTCCATATTGATGCTTTCACGGGATACGATCGGTGCAGCCGCATCAAAGAAATGCAGCTTATCGCCTGTTAAGCGGCCGACTTCATCATAAAGACCGCCCGAGGTCAAAGGACCCGTCGCAACAACGCAGATGCCTTTGATTTCCGAAAGAGAATCCACTTCCCTTTCTTCGACCTCGATCAGGGGATTGTTTCTGATCGCATTGGTGATATATTCCGAAAAAAGATGTCTGTCTACGGCCAAAGAGCCGCCCGCAGCAACACTTGTCTTATCCGCAGCCTCCATAATCAGCGAATCAAGACGGCGCATTTCCTCTTTCATGAGCCCGACAGCGTTTGTTATTGCCGCCGCACGAAGGGAATTGGAACAAACAAGCTCGGCAAAACCGTCGCTCGTATGTGCGGGTGATTTTTTCTTCGGTTTCATCTCGATAAGACGAACCTGTATTCCTTTTTTTGCGATCTGATGCGCAGCTTCACAGCCGGCAAGACCTGCACCGATGACAGTGATCATTCTTCAGTTTCTTCCTGTTTTTTCTTATGATGCGAGCTGCATTCCGGGTCGGAACAGCGCTTGAAGCTGACGCCGTTCTGCGTACGATGGCGAACCATATATTTGCCGCAGACGGAGCATTTTTCTTCGAGCGGATAATCCCAGGATACGAAATTGCACTCCGGATAATGGGAACAGCCATAGAAAATTGCACCTCTTCTGCCTTTTTTCTGCAGCACTTCACCGCCGCAGACCGGACAAGGCGTAGGTATTACGTTTCTTATAGGCTTGGTGTTTTTACAGGTCGGGTAATTCGGGCAAGCGATAAATTCGCCGTATCTGCCCATTTTATAGACCATTTCTGCGCCGCATTTTTCGCAGATGATGCCTGCCGGTCTATCCGGCATATCGACATGTTCAAGGTTTTCTTCGACTTTGCCCAAAAGCTCGCTGAAAGGCTCATAGAATTCGCGCAATACGCCTTTCCAGTCTTTGCCTTCGCTTTCAATATCGTCGAGCTGATTTTCCATATCGGCGGTGAATTTCTCATTGATAACGCTGGAGAAATTCTTCTTCATGATATCCGTAACGATCTCGCCAAGTTCTGTCGGCAGGATGGATTTTTTGTCTTTGCGGACGTATTTTCTCTCCTGAATGGTGGAGATGATCGGCGCATAGGTCGAAGGTCTTCCGATGCCTTTTTCTTCGAGCGCACGGACGAGCGTTTCTTCGGTATATCTTGCCGGCGGCTGCGTGAAATTCTGTTTCGGCAGAAGCGCACGGAGAATGCATTCCTCTCCCGCTTCCATCGAAGGCAGCCTGATGGCATCTTTTTCGTCCTTATCGTCTTTATAAACGGCGGTAAAGCCTTTGAAGGTCATTTTTCTGCCCGATGCACGGAAAAGACAGCCATTTGCTTCGATCTCATAGCGCAGCGTATCGTATTTTGCCGGTGTCATCTGGCTTGCCATGAAGCGTGTATAGATGAGGCGATAGAGCTTATACTGATCGTTCGAAAGGAATTCTTTGATCGATTCCGGGCTATGCTCGAGGTAAGACGGACGGATCGCTTCGTGTGCATCCTGTGCGTTCTTCTTTGTCGTATAGATATTCGGCTTTTCGGGAACGTATTCCTCGCCGTATTTGTTTAAAATGATCTCCCTTGCCGCAGACTGCGCTTCCGCAGAAATACGGGTCGAGTCTGTACGCATATAGGTAATAAGACCGACGACATGACCGCGGATGCTGATGCCTTCATAGAGGCTCTGGGCAACCATCATGGTCTTTTTCGTTGTAAAATTCAGCTTACTTGCCGCATCCTGCTGCAGTGTACTCGTTGTAAAAGGCGCTGCAGGTCTTCTCTGCATCTGCGAACGCTTGACATCGGTGACTATGTATTTCGCATTTTCAAGACGGGAAAGAACGGCGTTGGTTTCCTCTTCGTTTGCGGGAACATATTTATCGCCATCCATACCCCAGAATTTCGCTTCAAAATCCTGTGTTTCGGCATGATCTGCAAGCATTGCGGAAAGCGTCCAGTATTCTTCGGGAACAAAAACACGGATCTCGTTTTCTCTGTCAACGATGAGTTCAACGGCAACGGACTGTACTCTGCCTGCAGAAAGACCGGGACGGACTTTTCGCCAGAGAAGCGGCGAAAGCTTATAGCCGACAAGTCTGTCGAGAACACGGCGTGCCTGCTGTGCATTGACACGGTTGATATCGACCGTACGCGGATTTTTGATCGCATTGGTGACCGCTGTTTTTGTGATCTCGTTGAATTCGATGCGGCAGAGCTTATCCGGTTCAAAACCGAACCTGTTGGCAAGATGCCAGGAGATCGCTTCGCCTTCGCGGTCAGGGTCCGTTGCGAGGTAGACTTTATCTGCCTTTGCGGCGGTATTCTGGAGTTCCTTCAGAATACTCGTGCGCCCGCGGATGACGATATACTGCGGTTCAAAATCGTTTTCGATATCAACGCCGATCTTGCTCTTCGGCAAATCGATGAGATGCCCATTGCTGGCTGCGACTCTGTAGCCTTTCCCGAGGAAATTCTCGATCGTCTTTGCTTTTGCAGGGGATTCCACGATGATCAGGTTATATTTATCCTTCGAAGACTTGGCAGCTGTTTTTTGGGACGCTGTCTTTTTTGCTGCAGCGGTTTTCTTTGCCGTCGTCTTTTTTGCTGTTGTTTTTTTTGTCGCGGTTTCGGCTTTCTCTGCCATGAACCATCCTCCAAAGTGCTTATCTGATAATTCTGAAAATATTTCCGGGCATTTTTTCGACAACGCCCAGTATCTCGAGCATGGTAAGTGCTTCCATCAGCTCGGGAACGGGTCGTTCCGCGGCATCTGTGAGCTGCTCAAGTGTCATGTCGCCTTGCTTTAGCAAATTATACAAGGCTTGCTGCAAAAAATCAAGTTGAGGAAGAAGTTCCTCATCCGTTTCTTCGCTGAAATTTCTTTCATTTATATTATATGCATCAAGAATTGTTTCCGCACCGAGCACGATCTGTGCGCCTTCAGAGATCAGGTGATTGGGGAGTTTCCCCTGTTCAAGGCTGATATCCGCCGGCAGTGCAAAGACATCTCTGTTCTGTTCGAGTGCAAAATTTGCCGTGATCGAAGCACCGCTTTTCAGGCTGCCTTCCGCAACGAGAACGCCATGGGAAAGCCCCGTGATAATACGGTTTCTCGGCGGAAATCTTCTCGGGTCTGCGGGTGTTCCGGGCAAATAATCGCTGACGATCGCACCGTTTTCCAGTATTTCTTCATACAGGCGCTCGTTTTCACGCGGATAGACCACATCGACACCGCAGCCAAGAACGGCAATCGTTTTGCCATTTCCCGAAAGCGCACCCATATGGGCAGCTGTATCGATCCCCGAAGCCATTCCCGAAACGATAACGAGTCCGTTTTCGGAAAGTTCTTTTGCGATATTATTCGTATTTTCCATGCCACGCCTTGTCGCATGGCGTGTTCCGACGATCGCAAAACAATCTTCCATGAGGCATTCCGCATACCCTTTGACGAAAAGAAACGGCGGCGGACTGTATATTTCGCGCAGCATCGGCGGGTAATCATCCCCGATAAAAGTTAAAACTTCGATTTCTTTCTTATTAATATAGGCAAGCTGTTCATCGAAACGCACTCTGTCTGCCCTTTTATGCAGGATCTGCGTTATCTTGGGCGTTGTCTTTTCGCCAAGCCCGAGGTTCAGGGTTTTCCCTTGTTCCGCTTCAAAAAACAATTCTTCGGGATCGGGATAGTTTTCCAATATTTTGGCGAGCGTTTTTGTCCCGACATTCGGCGTCATCGCCAGCCAGAAATAATATTTTTCCTGTTCGTTATGCAGCATCAGTTACCCCAGAATTTTCTATCCAGCGAGCGGTATTGAATCGCCTCCGCAATATGCTTCTGCTTGATCGTTTTCTCGTGGTCAAGGTCTGCGATCGTTCTTGCCATCATGAGGATGCGCTTATAGGAACGTGCAGAAAGTTTCATGCGCTCAAAAGCGATTTTGAGAAGCGCTTCTCCGCCTTGATCGGGCTTGCAGTATTCATCGAAAAGCGAACCCGTCAGCTGTGCATTGGTGTAAAGCCCCGTGCCTTTTAAGCGTTCACGCTGCAGTTCTCTTGCTGCTTCTACCCTTTCACGGACGACGGCAGAGCTTTCTGCTTTGGATTTTGCGGTCAGTTCGCCATATTTGACACGGCTGACCTCTATATGCATATCGATACGGTCGAGCAAAGGACCCGAAATTTTCGATAAATAGCGGCTGATCTGCATTTTGCTGCAGCGGCATTCGGATTCCGAACCATAATTGCCGCACGGACAGGGGTTCATCGAAGCGACAAGCATGAAATTTGCCGGATAGCGCACTTTTGCGTTTGCACGGACGATATTGACAAATCCATCTTCCATCGGCTGGCGAAGCGATTCCAAAGTAATGCGGTTGAATTCCGGAAGTTCATCGAGGAACAGAACGCCATTATGCGCAAGGCTGACTTCACCCGGTTTTGCCTTCATACCGCCGCCGGTCAAAGCTGCCATCGATGCGGAATGATGCGGACTCCTGAAAGGTCTTTCACATATGAGCCCGTTTTCGCCAAGTTCACCCGAAACGGAATGGATCTTTGTCGTTTCAAGCGCTTCTTCAAAGCCCAAAGGCGGCAAAATCGAAGGAATACTCCTTGCGAGCATCGTTTTTCCCGAACCCGGTGGCCCGATAAAGAGAATATTATGTCCGCCTGCGACGGCAATTTCGAGCGCTCGCTTGGCACTTTCCTGTCCGCGGATATTTTCAAAATCGATCGAAGCCATTGCTGTGCTTGCCGGTGTATATTTTGCGGTCGGTAAAAACGATAATCTTCTTTCACCGGAAGCGATCTCAATAAACTCACGAAGGCTTTTTACGGATAAAATGTCAATTCCCTCAATATAGGAAACTTCCTGTGCATTGCGTTCAGGCAAAACAAAGCGTTTCTTTCCGCGCTGTGCAGCGTCAATGACCATCGGCAAAGCACCCGTCACCGCACGAAGCTCACCATCGAGTGCCAATTCACCCATGAAAACGGCATCGGCAAATTCGCCGAGATCGATCTGCATGGTTGAAGATAAGATACCGACAGCGATCGGCAAATCATAGACAGAACCTTCTTTGCGCATATCGGCCGGTGCAAGATTGATCGTAATGCGCGCTGTGGGGTAATATTTCCCGCTGTTCTGAATGGCAAGGCGCACTCTTTCTCGGCTTTCCTTTACCGCGGCATCGGGCAAACCAACGATATCCCAACCGGGCAATCCCGTCGAAACATCCGTTTCAATATAAACACCATAGCCTTCGAGCCCGTTCAGCCCGCAGCTTTCGATAACAGACAGCATATACTCTCCTGTGTATTGTTAAGTTAACACGTTTAGTATAATGGCAAAAAATCTTTTTGTATAGTCCTTTTTCCCCTAAAGAACAGGATATCACAGCAAAAAAGATAATTTTTTAAGGTTTTTATAATTTTTATTGAACAAATAAAAGGGCAAAAGCCGCTTTTCAAACAAGCTCTTGCCCAAAATTCTTAAAGCGAAAGAAGGTTCAACCCGATTTCCGGATCAAAGAAACGATCAACCGCACCATCGAGGCAGCGGATAAAGATCTCTGCCGTTGCGCTGATGACAGCTTCTTTCAAATGACCGCCAATGGCTTTCCCATCACGCCCTGCGGCTACGGCATGGATATGTAGATAGACTTCTCCATCCATTTCGGAAACATTGCCCGTGATCGAAGCGATCTCAAGCGGTTCCTCGATATGATTTTCAAAAAACTGCTTTTCATCGATATCAAAAAGCCCGATGCGAACGGAAGATGCTGCGCCAAGACCGGAAATTTCACCCAGACGGATCTTTTCCTGCCGGCAGAGTTTTTCCAGAGAAGAGACGATCTCTTCACCTTTTTCAAGCCTGATAAAATAACTGTCACCGAATTTTCCGAATTTCATCCTAAACCTCTTTTCCGATCAGTCGTGTTTTTTAAGGTAGAAATATGCCGCCCAATCCTGGTCATTTGCCCAGGGATCATAGCTGTTTGCTGCTCTGCCGTTGACCGTCCGCGGGTAAACCATCGCACAGGATGCGCTGCCATCCGGGAAGAAAAGCGAAAGTGAACCGCGCAGATTAGCTTCGGCAAGTGTTTTATATTCCGCTTTGCCCGTCAGTTTATGATACAGCGCATAGACATTGCCCGTGATGCTGCTCCAGTAATGCGGATAGGTATCGCCGAAAATACGGTTGCCGCCAAACCAATAGCCATCCCAATGGCGGATGCCGACTTCATACATATGGTAATCCGGCTGGAAACCGCTGAAAAGCTCAAGGACAGAAAGGATCTTTTCGCCAATTTCAAGGAATTTCTTATCGCCCGAAAGCTCATATGCCATAAACATGCATTCCGCAGCAGGACCGACAATGCTCTGTTCGAAATTGACTTCAGAAGGCGGGAAATTGAGCCCGATCTGTCGGAGGTTTTCGGCATGTTCGAGGAAAAGCGCTTTCATTTCCGCGGAAAGCTCCGCTAGACCGGCTTTTGCGAGTTCTTCGGTCAATTCGACCATCGGGATATTGATCGCATAGAATTCCATGCCGCCTTTCTGTTCGTGTCGGTCAAGCGTAATGCTGCCGACACTGTACATTGCTTTCATAGCGTTCGCCGCATTGATAAGGTATTTCTTATCGCCGATAAGCCTGTAATATTCCATGAAAAGCGTTGCCATCCACGGGTAGTTATAGAGTCTGTTCCAATCGTTGTTGCGCTTGACATCGTTATAGACAATGCCTGTTTCTTCATCAAAAAGCTCTCTTTCGATATAAGCCATATATTTTTTCAGGCTTGCAAGAACTTTTTCGTCGTTGTTTTTCTGCAGCCAGCGCGCGAGAAGCAGACCCATGGCAACTCTTTCTCTGCCGCCGTTATGGTCATG
>SVGZ01000025.1 GCA_015056045.1 Clostridiales bacterium
GATCTGGATTTATGTTAAAATATTGCAGTCAAAGTCCAGTACGACGGCACGAGATATAACGGCTGGCAGGTACAGGGCAACACGGAAAAAACAATACAGGGAAAGCTCGAAGCGATCTTGAAAAAGATGACGGGAAAATACACAGAAGTCCACGGTTCGGGAAGAACGGACGGCGGTGTCCATGCGCTTGGGCAGATCGCCAACTTTAAGCTCGAAACGGAGCTTTCCGCAGAAGAGATCATGCGCTATATCAATAGGTTTTTGCCCGATGATATCGGCATCGTTGCGGCATGGGAAGCGGATATGCGCTTTCACAGCAGGCTTTCGGCAACGGGGAAAACTTATCGCTACCGCATCTTAACGGGCGAGATCCCCGAAGTTTTCGGCAGAAGGCAGCGCTTCTGGCATAAGGAAAAGCTCGATGTTGCCGCTATGAAAAAGGCTGCGGAAGATTTCATCGGCAAAAAAGATTTTATGAGCTTCTGCGATAACAAGCGGATGAAAAAATCGACCGTCAGGGAGATCACTTCGCTTGACATTACGGAAAACGGCAATGAAATTATCATTGATGTTACGGGAAACGGGTTTTTATATCATATGGTGCGGATCATTGCGGGAACCTTGATCGAGATCGGCGAAGGCAAACGAGCTGCCGACTCTGTTCCTGCGATCATCGAAGCAAAGGACAGAGAAAAAGCAGGTGTGATCGCCGCTGCGGAAGGGCTCACATTGATGGAGGTATTTTATGCATGAGAAATTGATCGAAGCAAAGTTTCAGGAATTCTGGGATTTCCCGTCTTCGGATTTTAAAGCGGAAGGTATGGAAGTGATCGGTGCAACGCTTGGGCATTATGTCGTGCGCTTCCGTCATTTTGTGAAATATGCCGAAAAAGACGGCACAGAGCTGCACTTAAACCTGCATCTGCCCGAAAGAGGCGATGAAAAACTTCCTTTGGCGATCTTTATCCCCGGTTCGGCTTGGCGCAAACAGAATATTGACGACACGACAGCACAGATGGCGAACTTCGCAAGAAGAGGCTTCATTGTTGCACAGATCGAATACAGGGCTTCTTCGGTGGCAAAGTTCCCTGCACAGATCCGCGACACAAGAACGGCGGCAAGGTTTTTGCTTTCACACGCAGAGGAATTCCATATCGATAAGGAAAGAGTTTTCATCTGGGGCGATTCCTCCGGTGCGCATACGGCGGTGATGACGGCTCTTACGGAAGGCGACCCGTATTTTCAGGATGAAGAAGGCGAAGCTCTGCCCATCAAAGCGATCGTCGATTATTACGGGCCGACGGATATTGCCAAAATGAATTTTGAACCTTCGATCATGGATCATATTTCATGGGAAAGCCCGGAAGGTATGCTCATCGGTGGGAAAAACGTCCTCGAAAATCCTGAGCTTGCGGATGAAACCGTCGTCATGAACTACATCACTAAAGAAAAACAGATCGCACCGTTGCTCATTATCCACGGCGATAAGGACAGGCTCGTTCCTTTTGGTCAGAGCATCCTTCTGTATAATAAAATGCTCGAAATGGGCAAAGAAGCACGCCTGATCAAAATGAAATGGGGCGACCACGGTGCAGAGGATTTCTGGAGCGACAGAGTCTTTGACATCGTGGAAGATTTTGTCCGCAAAATGATCGGATAAGCTTTTTCCTTGACGCACGGGAAAGAGAAAACTATAATAAATAAAAACCACTATCCTTTTTTAAAGAAAAGAGATTTTTACCATGAGAAACCTGACAATGATGACAGACCTCTATGAGCTGACGATGATGTATGGCTATTTCAAGAAAAATACGCATCACAAGCTCGCCGTATATGATGTTTTTTTCCGCAAACCGGCAGGTGAAAGCGGCTATGCGATCATGTGCGGATTGGAGCAGGTCATCGAACTGATAAATAACCTGCACTTTTCGGCGGAGGATATCGAATATCTTCGCAGCCTGAAGCTTTTTGATGAAGATTTTTTAAGCTACCTTGCGGAAATGCGCTTTACGGGTGAAGTTTATGCCGTTCCCGAAGGTACGGTCGTTTTCCCGCAGGAACCGCTCCTCCGCATCAAGACAAAGCTCATTGAAGCGCAGCTCGTCGAAACGGCTATTCTGAACATCATCAACCACCAGACGCTGATCGCAACAAAGGCTTCCCGTGTATGCTATGCTGCGGGCAAAGGCGCTGTTCTGGAATTTGGTTTAAGACGCGCGCAAGGACCCGATGCCGGTATTTACGGCGCAAGGGCTGCGGTCATCGGCGGATGTGCATCGACTTCGAATGTGCTTGCAGGGCAGATGTTTGGTGTTGCCGTCAGCGGAACGCACGCACACAGCTGGGTCATGTCTTTCCCGAAGGAGATCGACGCATTCCGTGCTTATGCGGATATTTACCCCGATGCCTGCCTGCTTCTCGTCGATACATACGATACGCTCAGAAGCGGTGTTCCCAATGCGATCAAAGTGTTTAAGGAACTGCGCGAAAAAGGCCATGAACCGCTTGGCATCAGATTAGATTCGGGTGACCTCGCATATCTTTCCAAAGCGGCAAGAAAAATGCTCGATGAAGCCGGTTTTGAAAAGGCAAAGATCTGTGCATCTTCCGATCTTGATGAAAGCGTCATTCAGGATCTTTACGCACAGGGCGCAAAAATCGACACATGGGGTGTCGGCACAAGGCTCATCACAAGCGAAAACTGCCCGGCATTGGGCGGTGTCTATAAGCTTTCGGCGATCGAAACGGAAAATGGAGAGATGATCCCCAAGATCAAGCTTTCCGATAACCATGCCAAGATCACGAACCCGGGCTATAAAAAGCTTGTCCGCATTTACAGCAAAATTAACGGTAAGGCTTTGGCAGACCTGATCATGCTCGAAGGCGAAGAGATCGACGAAACAAAACCGCTCACGATCTTTGACCCAATCGCAACATGGAAGAAGATGACGCTGACGAATTACAGCGTGCGCGAGCTTTTGATCCCCATCTTTGAAAACGGCAAACAGGTCTATCATTCCCCGAGCGTCCTCGAGATCCGCGAATACTGCAAAGAGGATCTTGCGACATTCTGGGATGAATATAAGCGCTTCAACCGTCCGCATTTCTATAAAGTAGACCTCTCCGACGGTCTCTATGACTTGAAAAAGGAAATGATCGGCATAATGCAGGGCGACAAACACAACCTGAACTAAGGAGAACATCATGCTGGAGAAATTAAAGGAAAAGGTATGGAAAGCGAACCTCTTGCTGCCGAAATACGGTCTTGTCACCTTTACATGGGGCAACGTTTCGGAGATCGACAGGGAAAGCGGGCTGATCGTCATCAAACCCAGCGGAGTTGAATATGAAACGATGCAGGCGGAGGATATGGTCGTTGTTGACCTTGAGGGAAACGTCGTCGAAGGAAACTTACGACCTTCTTCGGATACGCCTTCACATATCGAGCTTTACAAAGCTTTCCCCAATATCGGCGGCATCGTCCACACACATTCGCGCTATGCGACGCTTTTTGCACAGGCGGAGATGGATATGCCCTGCTTCGGAACAACACACGCAGATTATTTCTATGGCGCAGTTCCCGTGACAAGACACCTTACGCCGGAAGAGATCGCTTCTGCCTATGAGAAGAACACGGGGCTTGTCATTGCGGAGACCTTCAGCAAAAGGGAAATTGATCCCGATGCAACACCGGCTGTTTTCGTTCGCAAGCACGGTCCTTTCACATGGGGCAAAGACGCCATGAAGGCGGTTGAAAATGCGGCTGTACTCGAAGAAACGGCTGCCATGAGCTACCTGACGCTGACGCTTAACCCAAGAGTGGAAGCTGCGGATAAATCCATCATGGATAAGCACTATTTCCGCAAACACGGCAAAAACGCCTATTACGGACAGAAATAAAAACAAAGATCACAAATAAAGGCTCCCTTGTGTAAAGGGAGCTGTCATTTTGTTTACAAAAATGACTGAGGGATTGTATTCTTTCACCCCAAAACTTTCTTTTTAAGCAAGTTTTCACGAATTGAATACTCACTTTCCCTTGTGCAATCAAGTATTGCTGACGCAAAACTTGGCGGAGCTGTCATTTTGTTTGCAAAAATGACTGAGGGATTGTATTCTTTCACCATAAAACTCTCTTTTTAATCAAGTATTGCTGACGCAAAACTTGGCGGAGCTGTCATTTTGTTTACAAAAATGACTGAGGGATTGTATTCTTTCACCCCAAAACTTTCTTTTTAAGCAAGTTTTCACGAATTGAATACTTGAGTTTTCACGAATTGAATACTTGAGTTTTCACAAAGTGAATACTCCCTTTCCCTTGTGCAATCAAGTATTGCTGACGCAAAACTTGGCGGAGCTGTCATTTTGTTTGCAAAAATGACTGAGGGATTGTATTCTTTCACCATAAAACTTTCTTTCTAAGCAAGTTTTCATGAAGTGAATACTCACTTTCCCTTGTGCAATCAAGTATTGCTGACGCAAAACTTGGCGGAGCTGTCATTTTGTTTACAAAAATGACTGAGGGATTGTGCCATTTCACCACAAAACTTCTTGCTGTAAACTTCACCTGCGATCAAATTTGGAATACTTCCTTAGGAAAAACAGAGTGATCGGCACTTCACACCTTCTTCCATTATCCATTATACTTCTCCTTTTCGCTGTACAGTCCGCCATATTTGAAAACAACTTGCGGACTGTGCAAACTTTCCCCGTGATAAGATAAAAAGATTATGGAAACATCACCAGGATATGGAAAAAGAGTTTCTGTATGCAATAACGGGGGTTTCTGTATGCGGAAATACCATAAAAGAAAATAAAAGAAAATAAAACAAAAGAAAAGAGAAAGAAAGAGAAGGAAAGAGAAGAAAAAAACGGTTTCTTAAATTTCCTTCCCGCTTTCTCTTTTTTTATTTTTTTTGGAATAGGACTTCGCTTCGCTTCGTACACATAGAAAAAACGAGGTGTACGGGATGAAAAAGGTTTTGACGGTCATGCTTGCTTTTCTGATCGCTTTTTTGCCGATGCGGAAAAGCCACGCAATAGAAGGAAAGACAGCGTATCTTTTGGGTGAGGCAAACGCAGGGATCATCCTTGAAGAAGAAAATGCAGATGAACAGCTCCCCGCAGCGGGAATGATCAGGCTCATGTCCTGTTTGTTGTTCTTTGAAAATTTCAGGGAAAATGAGGAAGTTCGCGTTTCAGCAGCGGCTGCGAAAAAGACGGGCACAAGGGTTTTCCTCGATGCCGGTGCGGTCTACCCCTATGAAAAACTATTGGAAGCGGTTGTCTGGTGCGGTGCAAACGATGCAGCGGCTGCACTTGCGGAACATCTTTTCGGAACGGAAGAAGCCTTTGCGGAAGAGATGAACAAAAGAGCGGCAGAGCTTGGGCTTTCGGCAAAATTTGCGGATGCGACGGGTCTTATAGAAGAACAGCGCATGAGCGCAAGGGATATTTTCAAAATCGCACAGGCACTTTCGGCTTACCCGAAGTTTTTTCAAATGAGCGGCAATTACATGGGGAATTTTACCCACAACAGCGGCAGAGAGACCGAAATGGTCAACCCAAACAGGCTCGTGCGAACGGAAAAAATCGACGGCATGGCGACGGCTTCTTCCAAAACGGCAGGGTACTGCATTGCGGCAAGCTTAAAAAGCGGTCAGGCGAGGTATATTGCGGTCGTACTCGGCGAAAAGGATTCAAACAGCCGCTTTCAGCGTGCACTTTCCGGGCTTTCCTTTGCGGATGCGAAATACACGCTTCTTGGCATTGCGAAAAAAGGCGTGAAGATCGGCCGTGTTTCTGCGCTCGGTGCAGAGGAGGAATATTACCCGGTTTGTGCAGCGGAAGACCTTTTTATTCTCTGCGAGCGAGGGCAGGAAAACGGCATTAAAAAAGAGATCATGGCGGATGAGATCTCTGCGCCGATGTTTGCCGGTGATTTGGTTGGCAGGCTTGTTTGCACGATGGCAGACGGGGAAGTTTTTGAAGTCGGGCTTATTTTGGGTGCGGATGTCAGGGAACGGAGCTTTGGGAGCGTTTTGGGCGAAATATTGAAGCGTTTTTTGTGCACGGAAATGCGGACTGTGCGGTGAAAAGATACGCTATCATAATAGTTGAGAGATCCGAGTATTCGCTTTGCGAAAAACCGATCACGAGGGAAACGACATAATTTTTTCGCTTATTGCATCAAAAAAAGCCTCTCTTATGGAGAGGCTGTTCTTTGAAAACTTAATACTGATAGACGATCATGTTCCAGCTGTGCTTGCGGAGGCTCAGGCTGCCCATGATCTCGCGTTCGGTCGGTGCGACGTTTTCTTCTTCGGCGCTGTTGTGTGCCTTCATATCGTCGTGATAGAGCTCAACATGCTTCACGGGTCGGCAGTTTTCAAAGCCGCTGAAGCTGAGGGAAAGATCCATATCTTCATCGAGCGAACGGTTAACCGCAAAGAGAACGATCTCTCTCTTTTCGGCATTGTGTACGACGGAGCTTGCGAGGTAGGGAACTTCGCTGCTGTAATCGGTGGCGTATTTTTCGGAACGGACGATCGTGTTCATGGTTTCGCCGCGGCCATAGGCAGAAGCATACATGAAAGGCCAGAAGATCGACTGAACCCAGGCTTTGCCGCCTTTTTCCGTCATGATCGGTGCGATGACGTTGACGAGCTGTGCAAGGCAGGCCATCTTGACGCGGTCGCAGTTGTTCTGCAGGGTCATGAGGATGCAGCCGGCAAGAAGGGCATCTTCAAAAGTATAGATATCTTCAAGCTGCGGCGGTGCGATACACCATCTGTCAAAGGTCGTGCCGTGGCTGTGGAACCAGATATTCCATTCGTCAAAGGAAAGGTTGATCTGTTTCTTGGCGTGTTTCTTTGCCTTGATCGCATCACAGATCGCCGCAACGCCTTTGATGAACATATCCATATGGACGGATTTGCCGATGAAATCAAGCGTATCGTTCTTTTCGTTGCCGTAATACTGATGCAGGGAAAGGTAATCTACATAGTCGTAGGTATGGTCAAGAACGGTGAGTTCCCATTCGCCAAAGGTCGGCATATCGTAATTGGAGCTTCCGCAGGCGACGAGTTCGATCGAAGGGTCGGTCATTTTCATGAGCTTTGCGGTTTCTGTGGCAACTCTGCCGTATTCTTCCGCAGTTTTATGGCAGATCTGCCAGGGACCATCCATCTCATTGCCGAGGCACCATGTTTTGATGCCGAAAGGTTTATCAAAGCCATTCCCGCGGCGCATATTGGCGTAATAGGTATCGGTATCGAGGTTGCAGTATTCGAGCAGGTTTTTCGCATCGGCAGGGCCTCTTGTGCCTAAGTTGACCGCCATCATGATCTCGGTATTGGCGCGTTTTGCCCATTCCTGAAATTCGTCGATGCCGATCTCGTTGGTTTCGGTAACTTCCCATGCGCATTCAACTCTCTTCGGGCGTTTGCTTCTATCGCCGGTACCATCTTCCCAATTATAGCCGGAAACAAAGTTGCCGCCGGGATAACGGACGATCGGTACATTGAGCTTGTTTATGAGTTCGATGACGTCTTTTCTGAAGCCCATTTCGTCTGCCGTTTCGTGACCGGGTTCATAGATACCGCTATAGATCGCACGGCCTAAATGTTCAATGAAAGAGCCGTAGATGCGGCCATCGATCTCGCCGATCGTGTAATCTTTGTTGATGATGATTTCTGCTTTCATAAAGATCCTCCGCAGTTTTTCTTTATTTTATCATGCCATATTGCGTGAATTCTGACAATGTGTTAAGATGCTGCTAACTGATCTTTTGTGCTTTTATATGGAGGAAAAATGAAGATCGTCAATGTTGGATCGGCATATCGGCATCCGCCGGAGTTTATGATTAACAGACCTTACGGGTCCGGTGATTATCTTCTTGTTGTTCTGCGTTCAAGGGCTTTTTTTCATCTTGAGGGCAAAAAGAGGGAAGCAATGCCCGGACAGGCGGTTTTATTCCGCAAAGATACACCGCAGCTTTACGGCGGATTGGGTGAGGATTTTATCAACGACTGGATCCATTTTGAAGCGGATGAGGCGCTTTTGCAAAAGATCGCAGAGCTTGGCCTGCCTTTTGATGAGCTTTTCCCTGTGCGTGACCTGACACTTGTGACTTCGCTGATCAAAAACATTTTTTCCGAGAGGTATTCGCAGAACCCGAGGAGAGAAGAATCTTTAGGCCTGTATTTCCTGCTGCTTTTAACAAAACTGAGCGAAGGAATGGAGCTGCCCTTCAGCGGTAAGGAGAGCCTTTATTACCGCGAGCTTGCAGAGATACGCAGCGAGATCTACCTTTCGCCCGAACAAAACTGGAATGTTGACGAGATCGCAAGGCGCATCAATCTTTCGAGGTCTTATCTGCAGCATTTATACAAGACCTTTTTTGGTGAAAGCTTGATAAAGGATATTACGGCAAGCCGTATGCAGCAGGCAAAATATCTGCTTTCGGGTTCGGATATGACGGTTGCGGATGTGGCAAGGCGATGCGGATATATGAACGATGTGCATTTTATGCGGCAATTCAAGGCGCAGACAGGGCAAACACCGACGCAATACCGCCTGCAGAATCACATTGCCAAGAGCGAAGTGGAGATCGCAAGAAAAGACAATCCCTTCAGGGGAACAAAGAGATAGACATCAAAAAAAGCCGCTCCTGTGGGAAGCGGCTGTTTTTATTATATCAGAGTTTGCGCGGTGCGAAACCGACTTTGCGCTGAACCTTGCCGAGCGTGCGGTATGCAACGGAAGCGGCTTTTTCTGCACCTTCGGCAGCAACACGGTTTAAGAGTTCCTTATCTTTGCGGATCTCATAGTAGCGTTCCTGCAGCGGTTTTAATTCATCAACGATCGCATCGGAAACGCCTTCTTTGAGCTGGCCGTAGTTCATGCCGGCAAATTCTTTTTCTGCTTCTTCGGGTGTGATCTTTTTGATCGCAGCATAGATCGAAAGCAGGTTTGTGATGCCGGGTTTTTCGGGCGCAAGGCGGATTTCACCATCGGAATCCGTAACGGCACGGCGGATCTTTGCGCGGATGGTCTTTTCGTCATCGAGAAGGGCGATGAAGCCGTTGACGTTTTCATCGGATTTGGACATCTTCTTTTCGGGCGACTGGAGGCTCATGATGCGTGCGCCTGCCTTGGCGATATAGGCTTCGGGAACAGTGAAGATATCGCCGAAAATACCGTTCATGCGGATCGCGATATCACGGGTAAGCTCGAGATGCTGGCGCTGATCGGAACCGACGGGAACGAGGTCTGCATTATAAAGAAGGATATCCGCAGCCATGAGAACCGGATAGGTGAAAAGACCGGAGTTGATATTATCGGCATGGCGGGAAGATTTTTCCTTGAACTGCGTCATGCGGTTAAGCTCGCCCATATAGGTGAAGCAGTTTAAGATCCACATCAGCTCTGCGTGTGCGCCGACCTGAGACTGGTAATAGACGGTGTGACGCTCGGGGTCTACGCCTGCGGCGAGGATAAGTGCCATCGTATCGGCACAGCGTTTTCTGAGTTCTGTCGGGTTCTGGCGGACGGTGATCGCATGCATATCGACAACGCCGTAGTAGCAGTTATATTCTTCCTGCAGCAAAGCCCAGTTTTTAACAGCACCGAGGTAGTTGCCCAGCGTTAAAATACCGGAAGGCTGAATGCCGCTGTAAATGGTTTTCTTTGTGTTTTCCATAATGATAACTCCCTTTTATCAGATAAATCCGAGGACAGCTTCGGCGAGCTTTTCTTTTTCGGATGTGTTTTTGTGGATGATCTCTGCCGTTTCGAGTGCGCTGATCTGTTTCGGCAGGGCAGTGCCTGTTTTTTCCGAAAGCATTTTTGCCGCTGTGAAAGGTTCTTCGATTCGCTCGCCCGTTACCGCATAGAGAACGTCGGAAACGAATTTATAGGGGCTTGCCGTCGAAACAACGACGTTCGGTGTCTTATCGCCATAAACGGCATAGTTTTCATAGACAGCCTCTGCAACGGCGGTATGCGTATCGATCAGGTAGCCGTATTTATTGAAGACATTTTTTATCGTGGCAAGCGCTTTTTCATCGTCTGCGGAACCTGCCGCGAATACGGAAAGACCTTCCTGCATTTCCTTTGTGATCTCGTAATAGCCGTTTTCGGAAAGCTCACGCATGAGGGAAGCGACTTTTTTATCGTCTCTGCCGCAGATCTCAAAGAGAAGGCGTTCGAGGTTGCTCGAAATGAGGATATCCATCGAAGGCGATGTTGTCTTAAAGAATTCTCTTCTTGCGTTATAGCCACCTGTTGCGAAGAATTCGGTCAGGACATCGTTTTTGTTGGAAGCACAGATGAGCCTGCCAATGGGAAGACCCATTTCGCGCGCATAGTATGCGGCAAGGATGTTGCCAAAGTTGCCCGTCGGAACGGTGAAATTGACTTTATCGCCGATCTTGATGACATTTTTGCGAACAAGCTCGATATAGGCGTGGAAATAATAGGCGATCTGCGGTGCGAGTCTTCCGAAGTTGATCGAATTCGCAGAGGAAAGGCGGTAATTTTCCGCAGCTTTGGCAAAGGCTTCGCTGGCAAAGAGCTTTTTGACGCCTGTCTGTGCATCGTCAAAGTTGCCCTTGACGGAGCAGACAAAGGTATTATCGCCCTTCTGCGTGACCATCTGCAGCTTCTGCATATCGGAAACACCTTCATCGGGGAAGAATACGACGATCTTTGTGCCCTCGACATCGGCAAAACCATCGAGCGCAGCCTTGCCCGTATCGCCGGAGGTTGCGGTTAAAATAAGGATGTCTTTTCCGCCGGCATAGGGTCTTGCACAGCTCATCAGCCTCGGCAAAACCTGCAGGGCCATATCTTTGAAAGCAAGCGTCGGGCCATGCCAGAGCTCCATGACAAAATTGTTGTCTGTGAGCTTGTGCAGCGGTGCGACTTCTTTGGTATCAAAGCTGCTGTATGCTTCGGTTAAAAGTTCTTCCAGATTTTCAATATCGAAATACTGCCCCATGACACGGGAAGCAAGCTGCGGATAGGAAAGCGGAAGAAGGCTTTCGAGGAAGCGGTTATCGATCTTCGGGAAATATGCGGGAACATAAAGCCCGCCATCCGATGCGATGCCCTTTAAAACGGCTTCGAGCGGTGTCAGGCTGTTTGTGATGTCTCTTGTGCTGATCAGTTTCATTTGTAAACCTCTAAAAAACATAGTTTTACAAATACAGATTATAGCACGCAAAACGCACACTGTCCAATTTTCTTCGGGGTTTTTGGCGAAACTTGGCGGAGTTTTTCCTATTTTAAGCTGAATTTGCCCAGAATTTCGAGCTTTTTGCGCTCACGGAGGAGAATATCGTAAAGGGAAATATCAAAAGCGGAAGCAATCGCCGCAAGATAAAAAAGCTCTTCGCCGATCTCGTTTTCGATGACTTCACGGCAGTCGCTGCAGATCTCGCCCGAAATCTGCGTTGTCGGGATCTCTTCCTTTTTGCCGCAAAGGGAAATGCAGCCGCATTGCGTTGAGGCTTTGATGATCGCGCGGCTGATGCGTGAAGCGGCGTTTTCGTGTTTGGAAAGGCTGTCGAGCAAATTTTTGTTGCGGTGAATGCAATTCTGCGCTGCGTGCTGAAATTCGAGCAGGTATATATCATAGAGGTTTTCGGACATGATCGGGTCTCCTTTTTTTGCTCATTATACCGCCGGAGCATAGCCCATATCCATTTCCCGGGCGATGCAATTTATGCGGTATTTTGGGGGAAAACAGGGGATAATTCCCGATTGACAGAAGGCCTTTCTTTTATTATCATGATAGTATCTATATTTATGAAATGTTGGGGTGAATGCTTTGCTGAGCAAATCCTTAAAAACGCTGATCATTGCTGCAGGGATCTTTTTGGGACCCGGTATTGTGATGCTGGTTTATGAACTTCTGGCGAAACTGACGGGTTTTGAACTCTTAACGGAGATCGACCCGAAAACGAATATGCTCATTATGGCGGTTGCGGCGCTTTTAACAGGCGTTGTAACGAATATTTTTGCGGATAAACTGACGAAATTTATCCGTGGGAAAGTTTCCGATCTCGAACAGAAAATTTCAAGGCTCACGCCGTGGAACTATTTCAGCGGTCTTATCGGGCTGCTTTTTGGGCTTGCGATCGCCTTTTTCCTGACGGGTCCTTTATCGATGATCCCTTCGGCATGGCTCAATGTGCCGATCACGCTGATCCTGTATCTGCTTTCGGTCTATGTCTGTATCGTGACAATGGTCAAAATTTCCACGAAAGTGAATTTCAAACGCTTCTTCAATACCGTGGAAAAAGAGGAAGAAGTATCTCCCGTTATTCCGAAAGAAAAAACAGCACGCTATATTTTGGATACGAGCATCATCATCGACGGAAGAATCGGCGATGTTTACCGCACGGGCATCATGGCGGGTGAGCTTGTCGTTCCTTCCTTTATATTGCGTGAACTCGAAAAGGTCGCAGACAGCACAGACCCGATCAAGCGCAGCAGAGGAAGAAGAGGCCTTGACATTTTGCAGGGGATGCAGAAGGATTTTAAAGTCCGCATCATCGGCAGAGATTATGAAGACCTCGGCACAACGGGTGAAAAGCTCGTGCGTTTTGCCGGGGAAGAAGAAGGCATTCTCATCACGGGCGATTTCAACCTGAATAAGATCGCCGCTTTGCAGGGCGTTCGTGTTATCAACTTAAACGACCTTGCCAATGCCTTAAAGCCTGTCACTTTGCCGGGTGAAAGCCTTTGCGTACAGGTCATCCGCGAAGGCAGAGAATCCGGTCAAGGGCTTGCGTACCTTGAAGACGGCACGATGATCGTCGTGGAAAATGGGAAAAAATATATCGGTGCAGAAGTGGAAGTCGAAGTCACAAGCGTTTTGCAGACTTCCGCAGGAAGAATGATCTTTGCAAGACTGAAAGGCTCGTTCTGAGCGCAGTTTTGTCATATATATAGGGAGGATCCGCATGAAAAGGTCTGAAGTTAGAATCGCCATTGAAAAAACGATCGCAAAGCTCGGTGAAAAAGGCATCACACTGCCGATGTTCGGTTATTGGAAGCTTGATGACTGGAAAAAGAGAAAAGAGCAGCTTGGAACCATCCGCCAGACGAAGCTCGGCTGGGATGTTACGGATTGGGGTCAGGGCGACTTTGCACATATGGGCGCAGTACTTTTTACGGTCAGAAACGGCGTATTGGGCAAGCCCGAAGTCGGCACTCCCTATGCGGAAAAATATATCGTCATGGAAGACGGGCAGGAGCTTCCGCTGCATTTCCATTTCGATAAAGTCGAAGATATCATCAACCGCGTTGGCGGTATTTTGAAAATTCAGGTCTATAATTCGCTTGAAAACGGCGAGCTTGACCTTGTAAATGATGTTGAAGTGGAGATGGACGGCATCAAATCGATGGTTCCGGCAGGCAGTTTTGTTGAAGTTCCCGTTGGCTGCAGCATTACGATAAGACCCGGCATGTATCATTTATTCCATGCAGAAGGAGATTTGATCGTCGGCGAAGTTTCCGCTGTCAATGACGACGATACGGATAACCGCTTTGCCGCAAAACTCCCGAGGTTTACCACGATCGATGAAGATGAAGCGGTCATATATCCGCTTTGCAACGAGCTTGAAACTTTGGTTTTCGGGGAATAAGCATGAAAGGGATCACAGTTGCAGGCAGCATCGTCTGCGATAAGCTCAAGGTGATCGAACGCTACCCGAAAAAGGGTATGCTCGCCAATATATTGCAGCTTGGGCAAAGCATGGGCGGAATCGTTCCCAATACGGGGATCTCTCTCAAACGCTTTGATCCGGAGCTTCCCGTTTATGCCATGGGCTGCATCGGCAAAGATCAGGACGGCAGTTTTGCCATGGATTTTATGGAGAAAAACGGTCTCGATGTTTCCGATATTATTATAAAGGAAGAAACTGCGACTTCTTTTACGGATGTCATCACCGAAGAAGGCGGTGAGCGGACTTTTTTCCATTTTTCCGGTGCCAATGCGGAATACGGTTTGGACGAGCTTTTTGCAAATGAGATCAAAACGGAGCTTTTCCATATCGGCTACCTTCTCATGATGGCAAAGCTCGATGAGGAAGACGAAGAATTCGGCACGAAGCTCGCAAAAGGCTTAAAAATGATCCGCGAAAAGGGACACAGGACTTCGATCGATGTCGTTTCCCGTGAAGGTGCGGATTTTGCAAAAGCCGTTCTGGCGGCACTTCCTTATACGGATTACCTCATCGTCAACGAGATCGAGGCAGGAAATGCTGTCGGTATTCCTGCCCGAGATGAAGAAGGCGCTTTGATCGAAGAAAACATGGAAAAGATCCTCCATGCGCTTTTTGCAAAAGGGTTGAACAGGCTTGGCTGCATCCATTGCCCCGAGGGCGGTTTTGCCATGGATAAAAACGGGCATTTCGAAAAGAGAAAGAGCTTAAAGCTGCCCGAAGGGTATATCAAAGGCACAGTCGGCGCAGGCGATGCTTTCTGTGCCGGGATGCTCTATGGCATTGAAAAAGGCTGGGAACTCACAAGATCGCTCGATTTTGCAAACGCAGCCGCGGCCTGCTGTTTATCCGAAGTCGGCGCAACGGAAGGCATGCGCAGCGAAGCGCTCACATGGAAATTATTTGAAAAACTTGCGGATTAAAGCTTATATTGTATAAAAATTCAAATAATAAACAAAATATGCACAAAATATACATTTCGCGCATAGAGCTGTTTTTGTGTCGATTTTTTAGGGAAAAGCAAAGACAGAAAAGAAAAGCAAAATAAAAAAATCCGAAATAATTGGTATTTTTTAAACATGAGGGGAGAATAACGCTTGACAGATGGCAAAACGCATGATAAAATAAAACATTGCATCATGGGGTAACATCGATGTTCGATCCCGAGGCTCGGGAAAGACCGTATAAACCCCAAACTTATGTTTTTTTATAAACACGCTGTCATTGCGGTTATTACTGTAACCCATATGCGGCTTTTTGTCAAGAGAGCTGTTTTAACGATGCTGATAAAGATTTTAAAATACAGGAGTAAGAGAAGATATGCTTCATGAGATCAAGACCGGTAAAGGCACGAGGATGAGTTTTTCGAGCATAAAAGAAGTTCTGGATATTCCGGACCTTATTGCGATTCAGAAAGACTCTTATGAAGGTTTCCTCAAAGACGGACTTCGCGAAGTTCTCCGTGATATTTCTCCGATCACGGACTATTCCGAAAACCTTATGCTTGAGTTCCTCGACTACTACATCGCTGGCGAACCCAAATACGATGAAGAAGAATGCAAGGAACGTGATGTCAACTATGCTGCACCCTTAAAGGTAAAGGTACGCCTTTATAATAAGGAAACCGGCGAAGTGAAGGAACAGGATGTTTTCATGGGCGACTTCCCCCTGATGACAGATAAGGGCACCTTCATCATCAACGGCGCAGAAAGAGTCATCGTCAGCCAGCTCGTTCGCAGCCCCGGCGCTTATTATGATACCGTAAAGGATAAATCCGGCAAGGACCTTTTCACCTCTCAGGCTATCCCGAACAGAGGTGCATGGCTCGAACTCGAAAGCGACAGCAACGATTGCCTCTGGATCCGTGTTGACAGAACAAGAAAGATCCCGGTAACCGTTTTCCTGCGCGCAATGGGCTTATCGCAGAATTCCGACATCGATGAATACTTCGGCTATGACGAACTCATCGAAGCTACCTATAAAAAAGACCCGACAAGCAACTCCGATCAGGGTCTCATCGAGATCTATAAGAGACTGCGTCCGGGCGAACCGCCGACAGTTGAAAGCGCTTCCATGCTCATCAACGCACTTTTCTTTGACCCGAAGAGATATGACTTGGCAAGAGTCGGCCGTTATAAATTCAACAAAAAGCTTTCCCTTGCGACAAGAATCACAGGCCAGAAAGCTGCCGAAAACATCATCAACACCGAAACAGGCGAGCTTTTCTGCGCTGAAGGCGATGTTATCACAGAAGAAATCGCTTGGGAGATCCAGAATGCCGGCATCAATGCCGTTTATGTAGACTGCGGCGCTGAAAGACCCGTTAAGGTCATCGGCAACCACTTTGTCGATTCCAGCAAATATCTCTCCTTTGATCCGGAAGAAGCCGGCATCAAGGAAATGGTTTACTGGCCGATCTTCAAGGCTATCCTCGATAACCACGGCCATGACGAAGAAGAATTAAAGGAAGCTCTCCGTGATGCGATCAATGAGATCGTTCCGAAGCACATCATCCTTGAAGATATGTATTCTTCCGTCAACTATCTGCTTTGCCTGCGTTTCGGCATCGGCGTAACAGACGATATTGACCACCTTGCAAACAGAAGACTCCGTTCCGTCGGCGAACTTTTACAGAACCAGATCCGCGTTGGTTTGGCAAGACTCGAAAGAGTAGTCCGCGAAAGAATGTCCATTCAGGATATGGAAATGGCAACACCTTCCAACCTGATCAACATTCGCCCCGTTACGGCTGCGATTAAAGAATTCTTCGGTTCTTCCCAGCTTTCCCAGTTTATGGACCAGACAAACCCGCTGGCAGAGCTTACCAATAAGAGAAGACTTTCCGCACTTGGCCCCGGCGGTTTAAACCGTGACCGTGCAAGCTTCGAAGTTCGAGACGTACATCACTCCCATTACGGCAGAATGTGCCCGATCGAAACACCTGAAGGTCCGAACATCGGTCTTATCGGTGCGCTTTCGACCTATGCAAAGATCAACGAATACGGCTTCATCGAAAGCCCGTACCGCGTTGTTGATAAGGAAAAAGGCATCGTTACAGATGAGATCCGCTACATGGTCGCAGACGAAGAAGACCAGTACGTCGTCGTTCAGGCAAACGAACCCGTAGACGAAGAAGGCCGCTTCATCAACAACCGCGTTATGTGCCGTATCCGCGACCAGATCGTCGAAGTTCCGGCAAGCGAAGTTGATTTGATGGACGTTTCCCCGATGCAGCTCGTTTCCGTTGCAACGGCAATGATCCCCTTCCTTGAAAACGACGACTCCAACCGTGCGCTCATGGGTGCAAACATGCAGAGACAGGCAGTTCCGCTTCTTTGCCCGCAGTCCCCGATCGTCGGCACAGGTATGGAAGGCAAAGCTGCATATGACAGCGGCGTCCTCCAGATCGCAAAGAGAGCAGGCTACGTCAGCCATGTTGACGCAAAGAACATCGAAATCGTTACCGATGACGGTGAAGTAGA
Source organism: Clostridiales bacterium (assembly GCA_015056045.1). Lineage (GTDB taxonomy): Bacteria > Bacillota > Clostridia > Christensenellales > Christensenellaceae > SIG371. The sequence continues at coordinate 17,216 of SVGZ01000025.1, forward strand.
TAAATACAGACTCATCAAATATTCGAGAAGCAACCAGGGTACATGCATCAACCAGCAGCCGCTCGTCAGCAAAGGCCAGCGCATTGCAAAGGGTGAAGTTTTGGCAGATGGTCCTTCCACAGATAACGGCGAGATCGCACTCGGCAGAAACGTTCTCATCGGCTTCATGACATGGGAAGGCTACAACTACGAAGACGCTATCCTGCTTTCCGAAAAACTCGTTGTCAACGACGTATTCACCTCTATCCATATCGAAGAGTATGAATGCCAGGCAAGAGACACCAAGCTCGGACCGGAAGAGATCACAAGAGATATCCCCAACGTTGGTGAAGATGTCTTGAAAGACCTCGACAGCCGCGGTATCATCCGCATCGGTGCAGAAGTTCGCAGCGGAGACGTCCTCGTCGGCAAAGTCACCCCGAAAGGTGAAACAGAACTCACCGCAGAAGAAAGACTCCTCCGTGCTATTTTCGGCGAAAAGGCAAGAGAAGTCCGCGATACATCCCTCAGAGTACCGCACGGCGAAGGCGGCGTTATCGTTGATGTCAAGCTCTTCACAAGAGAAGACAAAGACGAACTCACCGCAGGCGTCAACAAGCTTGTCCGCGTATATATCGCACAGAAGAGAAAGATCTCCGTCGGCGATAAGATGGCTGGACGTCACGGCAACAAGGGTGTTATCTCCCGTATTCTTCCCGTTGAAGATATGCCTTTCCTTCCCGATGGCACACCGCTCGACATCGTTCTGAATCCGCTCGGTGTACCTTCCCGTATGAACCTTGGACAGGTACTCGAAGTTCACTTGGGACTTGCAGCAAAGCTCAACGGCTGGAAGATCGCAACGCCCGTATTTGACGGCGCAACAGAAGAAGATATCGAAGAACTGCTGATGAAATCCCACGCAGAGGAAAACATCCGCAACTTCGTTGAAAAAGAAGAATTGGATGAAGCTCTGGCTCGTTTCGTTGCGGAAAACGGCATGACAGAAGAAGCTCTGGCAAAACTCGCCGAAGCAGGCTGTGATGACGAAAAGATCGCAAGGATCGGCAAGCGCATCCACGAAAGCCGCGATGGTAAGACCGTTCTTTATGACGGCAGAAGCGGCCAGCCTTTCGAAAACCGCGTAACCGTCGGCTACATGTATATGCAGAAGCTGCATCACCTTGTTGACGACAAGATCCACGCAAGAAGCACAGGCCCCTACAGCCTTGTTACACAGCAGCCTCTCGGCGGCAAGGCACAGTTCGGCGGTCAGCGTTTCGGCGAAATGGAAGTCTGGGCTCTCGAAGCATACGGCGCTGCAAACACACTGCAGGAGATCCTGACAGTCAAGTCTGACGATATCGTCGGCCGTGTCAAGACCTATGAAGCGATCGTTAAGGGCGAAAACATCCCGGCACCGGGTGTTCCCGAATCCTTCAAAGTCCTCATCAAGGAAATGCAGAGCCTCTGCCTTGATGTCAAGGTATTGGGACCGGGCAATCAGGAGATCATCCTTCGCGAAACAGACGATGACGATGTCGTCCTCGACGTCAACATCGAAGGCAATGAAGACAGCGCACCCGTCGCAAGACCTGAAGAAAAACAGGCCCCGACACTCATCGAAGAATTCGACTTCAGCAGCGATTTCGACCTCGATTCCTTCTCGCTTGAGGAAGAAGCCGAAGAAGAACCAGCAGCAGAAGATGAGAATGAAGATATGCCCATGGATGATGACGATGAAGACGTCGATCTCAACCTTGATGACCTTGGCGTATTCGGCGATGAAGAAGACGCATATGCATCCCTCGATGATTTAGGCGACCTCGACAGCATCGACGATCACCTGGACAGCGACCTCGATTTCGATCCGTTCGGCGCAGGCGCACTCCTTGGCGATGACGACACACTGTAAAAGCAACTTGCAAAGTTTTTTGATAAAGAAAGGGAGCAGAATCGCATGTATGAACTGAGCACATTTGATTCGATGCAGATAAACCTTGCTTCGCCCGAAAAGATCAGAGAATGGTCTTACGGCGAAGTCAAGAAACCCGAAACGATTAACTACAGGACTTTAAAACCTGAAAAAGACGGTCTTTTCTGCGAACGCATCTTCGGACCCACAAAGGACTGGGAATGCCACTGCGGAAAATACAAGAGAATTAAGCACAAAGGCGTCATCTGCGATAAGTGCGGCGTTGAAATCACACGCGCTAAAGTCAGAAGAGAAAGAATGGGTCACATCGAACTCGCAGCACCCGTTTCCCATATCTGGTATTTCAAGGGTATTCCTTCCCGTATGGGTCTCCTTCTCGATATGTCGCCGAGAAACCTCGAACAGGTCCTCTATTTTGCAAGCTTCGTCGTTATCGACAAGGGAAACACGAATCTTGAAAATAAACAGCTTCTTTCCGACAGAGAACTCCATGAAGCACGCGAAACCTATGGTGCAGATGCTTTCAAGGCAGGCATGGGCGCAGAAGCCGTTAAGGAACTTTTAAAACAGATCGACCTCGAAAAGACCTCCAAAGAACTGAAGGATGAGATCAACAATTCCACAGGTCAGAAGAGAGCAAGAGCGGTCAAGAGACTCGAAGTTGTCGAAGCTTTCCGCAAATCCGGCAACAGACCCGAATGGATCATCTTGGACGTTCTTCCGGTAATTCCGCCGGAAATCCGCCCGATGGTTCAGCTCGATGGCGGCAGATTTGCAACATCCGACTTAAACGATCTTTACAGAAGAGTCATCAACAGAAACAACCGTCTGCAGAGACTCCTCCAGTTAAAGGCTCCGGATATCATCGTCCGCAACGAAAAGAGAATGCTTCAGGAAGCTGTTGACGCTTTAATCGACAACGGCAGAAGAGGCAGACCCGTAACAGGACCCGGCAATAGAGCGCTCAAATCCTTATCCGATATGCTTCGCGGTAAGCAGGGCAGATTCCGTCAGAACCTCCTTGGCAAACGTGTTGACTATTCCGGCCGAAGCGTTATCGTCGTTGGCCCGACACTCCAGATGTATCAGTGCGGTCTCCCCAGAGAAATGGCTCTCGAACTCTTCAAGCCCTTCGTTATGAAGAAGCTCGTTGAAGACGGCCACGCACACAACATCAAGAGCGCAAAGCGCATGGTTGAAAAGATCAGACCCGAAGTCTGGGATGTTCTTGAAGAAGTTATCAAGGGTCATCCGGTTCTCTTAAACCGTGCTCCGACGCTTCATAGACTCGGTATTCAGGCATTTGAACCTGTCCTCGTTGAAGGCAGAGCGATCAAACTGCATCCGCTTTGCTGCACAGCTTTCAACGCTGACTTCGACGGCGACCAGATGGCTGTACACGTACCGCTTTCCGTTGAAGCACAGGCAGAAGCAAGATTCCTCATGCTCGCTGCAAACAATATCTTAAAGCCGCAGGACGGCAAACCGGTCGTTTCCCCGACGCAGGACATGGTCATCGGTTCCTATTACCTCACCATCTTAAAAGACGGTGCAAAGGGTGAAGGCTCCGTATTTGCCAATGTTGACGAAGCAAAACTCGCTTACACAACAGGTCAGATCGAGATTCAGGCAAAGATCCGCGTCAGAAGAACACTCGAAGTCAACGGTCAGGAAATGACAGGTCTTGTTGAAACATCCGTCGGCAGAATCATCTTTAACGATGCTATTCCGCAGGGTTGGGGCTATATGGATAGATCCAAACCCGGCAACGAACTCAAATTCGAAGTTGACGAAGTTGTTGACAAAAAAGCACTCGGCAACATCGTTGATAAATGCTATGCAGCGTTTGGTCCGACACAGACCTCGAGGATCCTCGACGATATCAAGGCACAGGGCTTCAAATATTCCACCATCGGCGCGATCACAGTCTCCGTTTCCGACGTTATCGTCCCGAAGGAAAAACAGGAATACATCAAGGCTGCAGAACAGAAGATTGCAGGCATCGAACGCCAGTACAGAAGAGGTTTCTTAACCAATTCCGAAAGAAAACAGGCTGTTATCGACGTCTGGAGCAAGACAACGGACGAAGTTACAAAGGCGCTGAACCGCAACCTCGACGAATTCAACCCGATCAACATGATGGCAAGATCCGGTGCCCGTGGTTCTATGAACCAGATCCGTCAGCTTGCAGGTATGCGTGGTCTTATGGCCGATCCTTCCGGTGAAATCATCGAGATCCCGATCCGTGCAAACTTCCGTGAAGGTCTTTCCGTATTGGAATTCTTCATTTCTTCGCACGGTGCAAGAAAAGGTCAGGCAGACACTGCTCTCAGAACGGCAGACTCCGGTTACCTCACAAGACGTCTTGTTGACGTTTCCCACAACGTTATCGTCCGCGAAGATGACTGCTTCGAAACACTTGGCGAACAGATCCAGGGTACATGGGTTTCCGACCTCATGAACGGCAACAGCGTTCTTGAACCTTTGGAAGACCGTATCCGCGGCAGAGTATCTGTTTATGAGATCCGTCACCCGGAAACAGACGAAGTTCTTTGCCCCGCAAACACAATGGTCGATGCAAAAGCTGCAAAAGCCATCGTCGATGCCGGCATCAAAGAAGTTTATATCCGTTCCGTTCTTACTTGTAAGAGCGAACACGGCGTCTGCGCAAAATGCTACGGTGCAGATATGTCCAATGGCAACCTCGTCAACATCGGAGAAGCTGTCGGCGTCATCGCAGCGCAGTCCATCGGTGAACCCGGTACACAGCTCACAATGCGTACGTTCCACTCCGGCGGTATCGCAGGCGGCGACATCACACAGGGTCTTCCCCGTGTCGAAGAGCTTTTCGAGGCAAGAAAGCCCAGAGGTCTCGCGATCATTTCCGAGATCGGCGGAACCGTTTCTGTTGCTGAAAGCGGCAGAAAGAGAGAAGTTACCGTTCATTCCGAAGAAGGCGAAGCAAGAGTTTACCCGATCCCTTATGGCTCGAGGATGAAGGTCACAGACGGTCAGCAGATCGAAGCAGGTGATGAACTCACAGAAGGTTCCATCAACCCGAACGACATCCTTCGCATCAAGGGTACAAGAGGCGTACAGGCTTACCTCTTAAAGGAAGTACAGGCTGTTTACCGTCTCCAGGGCGTAGAAATCAGCGATAAGCACCTTGAAGTCATCATCCGTCAGATGCTCCGCAAGTGCCGTATCGAAGATGCCGGCGATACCAATATGCTTCCCGGCGAAATGGTCGATATGTTCACCTTTGAAGCGGAAAACAAGAAGGCATTGGCAGAAGGCAAGACACCTGCCGTTGCATCGAGAGTCCTCCTTGGTATCACAAAGGCAGCTCTTTCGACAGATTCCTTCCTCTCCGCAGCTTCCTTCCAGGAAACAACGAGAGTCCTTACGGATGCCGTTATCAAGGGCAAGATCGACCCGCTTATCGGCCTCAAGGAAAATATCATCATCGGCAAGCTGATCCCCGCAGGAACAGGCCTTGCAAAATACAGAGATATCGACGTTATCAAAAAAGAAGACGCAGCACCGGCTGAAACAGAAGTTGGCGCAGGCGACTGATCAAAAGCTTAAAAAGCCGGGGGTTTATGCCCCCGGCTTATGAGCATACATCGAGATTTTTAACATTTTGTAAATCTTTTGGAGAAGAAAAATGAGTATTGAAAGAATTAAAAAAGACTGCAAATATATCGATCACCCGATCTGCCAGTATGCCGGCAGTGAAGGCTGTGCCGATTGTATTCTGAATATGGCAAACGCAAAAGACGCAGCAGATATCGCTTCCGGTTGGGAAGTGACACAGAGCAATTTGCCCGATGATATCGACGCACTGCATACATCGACAGCTTGCCAGTTCTGTCGTGAAGGTGCAAGGGAAAAGGTCGCTTATGCGCTCATCGAAATGGCTCACCCGGAACCGGAATACATGAAGAAAAAGTTCTTCGGTCTCGGTCAGGAAACAAGGGCACAGGTCGGTTCTTTATTACAGATCCCCGTGCCGATCTGCGCACACTGCAAAAAGCTCCTCCAGCGCGCAAACAACACGAAATGGTTCGGCGCACTTATCGGTGGTCTTCTTGCCATGCTCATCCTGTCCTTCTTCCCCGATTTTGTCAATGCGGAAGGCAGCTGGTATGTTTCCATGCTCTCCATCGCAGCAGGCGCACTTGCCGGTTATGCGATTGGCATGACCATGGAAAAGAACATCCGTGCAAAGCTTGAAAAAGAAGTCATCCTCGACATCAAAGAGATCCCGCAGATCGCAGAAATGATCGAAAAAGGCTGGTATCAGTTCGGCGTTAAGGAGAAAAAATCCGGCGTGCTCGTTTTCACCAAAAAGAAGCCCCGCCCGAACGCTTTTTACAAGAATAAAACGGTCGAATAAGCAAAAAAAGTTCGCAAAAAATCGCATAAAACCCGATGTTATTTGTTGACATTTTGAGAACAAACTGTTAGAATTAGTTTGTTTGGGTAAGGGCGAAGACTGCCCATAAACCCGAAAAGCAACTTGCATTTGATAAAGATGCTGACGTCTAAAAAAGACGATAAAGTCCGGATGTGAGGGTTGCGCAGAAGGACACATAGAATTTTTTAGGAGGATGGTTGGAATGCCTACCATTAATCAGTTAGTCAGAAAGGGCAGACAGACGGTCAAATATAAATCCAAATCGCCTATCCTGCAGGAATGCCCCCAGAAGCGCGGAGTATGCACAGCTGTACGTACAATGACACCTAAAAAGCCGAACTCTGCTTTAAGAAAGATCGCAAGAGTCCGCCTTGTAAACGGTATGGAAGGTACAGTTTATATTCCCGGTATTGGACATAACTTACAGGAACACTCTGTAGTCCTCATCAGAGGCGGAAGAGTTAAGGACCTCCCGGGTGTTAGATATCATATCATCCGCGGTGCACTCGACGCAGCCGGTGTTGCAAACAGAGCTCAGAGCCGCAGCCTTTATGGCGCTAAGAGGCCGAGAACAGCTGGCAAGAAATAAGCCCAGCACTTAGATTTTGATTTATTAAGGAGGGCTTACCTATGCCTAGAAGAGGCGGAGTTTCCAAACGTGAAGTTCACGTTGACCCGATGTACAACAGCACAGTTGTCACAAAGCTCATCAACAACGTTATGTATGATGGCAAGAGAGGCACTGCACAGACAATTGTTTACAGCGCATTCGATATTATCAAGAACAAGACAGGCAAAGAAGCTATCGAAGTATTCGAAGCTTGCATGGAAAACCTGAAACCCGTTCTTGAAGTCAAAGCTCGCAGAATCGGCGGTGCTACATATCAGGTTCCGATCGAAGTACGCGCAGACAGAAGACAGACACTCGCACTGCGTTGGCTCGTTTCTTACTCCAGAGCAAGAAGCGAAAGAACAATGGACGAAAGGCTCGCTGGCGAAATTATGGACGCTGCCAATGGCGTTGGCAACAGCGTAAGAAGAAAAGAAGAAATGCACAGAGCAGCTGAAGCTAACAAAGCTTTCGCACACTTCCGTTATTAATCCGTCAATCGATGGAAAACTGGGTTGCATTCTTCACTTTTCGCGACAGTTTTTCTTATTGTTGACAAGAAAACAACTAACAAAAACATGTCGTTCGCGGCATGTTTTTTCCTTTTGAATGTTATGTTCAAGTTTTTTTGAACATTTATATAAAGTTTATAATTTTTTTCAAGGCCGTATCGGCCGTGCCAATTGGCATGAAAGGAGAGTTTATGTCTTTGGAATACCCCATTGACAGAGTCAGAAATATTGGTATCATGGCGCATATCGACGCCGGCAAGACCACAACTTCTGAACGAATCCTGTATTACACAGGAAAGAGCCACAAGCTCGGTGAAACACACGATGGCTCCGCAACAACAGACTACATGGAGCAGGAGCAGGAGAGAGGTATTACAATCACATCCGCAGCTGTAACGGCGTTCTGGAAAAACCATAGAATCAACATCATCGACACTCCCGGACACGTTGACTTCACAGTAGAAGTTGAACGCTGCCTCCGCGTACTTGATGGTGCTGTTGCGGTTTTCTGCGCTAAGGGCGGTGTTGAACCTCAGAGTGAAACAGTTTGGCGCCAGGCAGATAAATACGGCATTCCGAGAATCTGCTACGTCAACAAGATGGACGTCATCGGTGCAGACTTCTTTAACGTAGTCAGCATGATCGACGACAGACTGAATGCAAACCCCGTTTGTGTACAGCTCCCGCTTGGCCAGAAAGACGAATTCCGCGGCATTATCGACCTGATCGATATGAAAGCGATCGTTTATCACGAAGATGATAAGATGGGCAAGGAATTCGATATCGTCGAAATCCCCGAAAATTATCGTGAACAGGCAGAAGAATACAGAGAAAAACTTCTTGATGTCGTTTCCGAAGCAGATGACGACCTCATGGAAAAGATCCTCGAAGGCGAAGAAGTTACACACGATGAGATCATCGCTGCACTCCGCAAGCTGACCATCGCAAACAAAATTGTCGCAGTATGCTGCGGTTCTTCTTACCGCAACAAGGGCGTTCAGCCGCTGCTCGACCTCGTTGTTGATCTTCTCCCGTCGCCGATCGATGTTCCCGCAATGAAGGGCACAAACCCGACAACAAAAGAAGAAGATTCGAGAGAATCCTCCGTCGATGCACCGTTCTCTGCACTCGCATTCAAGATCCTCGTTGACCCCTTTGTTGGTAAGCTCGTCTTCATGCGTGTATATTCCGGTAAGATCACTTCCGGTTCCACTGTTTATAACTCCACAAAACAGAGAAGAGACAGAATCGGCCGTATCGTCATGATGCACGCTAACCAGAGAGAAGAAATTCAGGAAGCTGAAGCTGGCGAAATCGTTGCTGTTGTCGGCTTAAGAGACGTCGGCACAGGCGATACACTTTGCTCCGAAAAAGCGCCGATCATCCTCGAAAGCATGGAATTCCCAGAACCGGTTATCCGCGTTGCGATCGAACCCAAGACAAAAGCCGGACAGGAAAAGATGTCCGTTGCTATCATGAAGCTTTCCGAAGAAGACCCGTCTTTCAAGTCTTACACAGACGAAGAAACCGGTCAGACGATCATCGCCGGCATGGGCGAACTTCACCTTGAAATCATCGTAGACAGAATGCTCCGCGAATATAAGGTTGAAGCAAACGTCGGTAAGCCCCAGGTTGCATACAGAGAAGCTCCCACAAAGACTGTTGACGTTGAAGGCAGATACGTCCGTCAGTCTGGTGGTAAAGGTCAGTATGGTCATTGTAAGATCACGCTCACACCGAACGAACCCGGCAAGGGCATTGAATTTGAAAATGCTATCGTTGGCGGCGCAATCCCGCGTGAATACATCCCCGCAGTTGAACAGGGTATCCGCGAAGCTGCAAAGAGCGGTGTCTTAGGCGGTTACGAAGTTGTAGACTTCAAGGTAACCTTAACAGACGGTTCCTACCACGAAGTCGACTCCTCCGAAATGGCGTTCAAGATCGCAGGCTCCATGGCATTAAAAGAAGCGCTTGCAAAGGCAAACTGCTCACTCTTAGAGCCTATGATGAAGGTTGAGATCGTTGTTCCCGAAGATTATTTCGGCGATATCCTTGGCAACGTCACCTCGAGAAGAGGCCGTATCGAAGGTACAACCGTTCGCGGCGGTGCACAGGTCATCGATGCAATGGTTCCGCTTTCCGAAATGTTCGGTTATGCAACAGACCTCCGTTCCAGAACACAGGGCAGAGGCACATACACAATGCAGTTCTCTCATTACGACAAGGTTTCTGCAGGCATTGCTGAAAAGATCCTTGGCGATAGAAAGAGATAAAATAAATTTTAATAAATAAATTTTTTGGAGGAAACACATGGCAAAGCAGGTTTATCAGAGAAGCAAACCGCATGTAAACATCGGCACAATCGGTCACGTTGACCATGGTAAGACAACACTTACAGCAGCTATCACAATGGTTCTTTCCGCAGC
>SVGZ01000026.1 GCA_015056045.1 Clostridiales bacterium
TCCAAAGAATCAAAATCTCCAATAGCATATTCCATCTCTGCCCATCCCTTTTCAAACCCTTTTTCATAGGGAACGATAGAAAAACCATAGGGCAAAACCACCTCTCTATGTTGATAGTGGTCACATCTTAAAATTGTATTGTAAAATGGTATCGTTCTATCCAGCATATATATCCTTTCAATTAGATTCAAGTTTGACTAATTGTTTGATTGATTCTATCGCATAGCGGCAAGTTGTTCAAGAACAGTCCCAGCAGGATTGTCTGCTATGGGAAAGGTTTTCTTGTATCTGTTCGACAAATTGGGATTTGTCGAATTGTATCAGTACTTTGGCTTGATTAACAAATGTGTATCCAAATCAATGGTATAGTCGATATGAACAGTATCAGAGTAAGGTAATTCCTCATATCCATAACGAGCGCAAAATACAGAGAGAAAATCTTCTTCTGAAACTGTTTGCAAAATCTTTTTAAGTGCGTTTTGTAATTCTTTTCTGTCAAGGTGACTGCCGTGAATTAACTTGTCACCATATGCAGATTCAATTTCTATCAGCATTTTATCACCTCGTCAAATTCAGGTTTGACTAATTGTAAGGTTTTCTTGTGTCTGTCCGACAAATTGGGATTTATTCAATGCCTGTTAATTCATCTGCATTAGGCTTTCTCACATAAACGATTATATCTTTACGACAGGCACCAAACTCAACATAATTGTGCTTTGCTTGGTTTAGACTCACTTGATTACAAGAGAATTCTTCGTCCGGATCATCGTATGCCATTGGATCGTCTTCCCAAAAACAGACAGGACAAACATCGTAATTACCATTTGGCTTGTACTCAAAAGTAAAATATCCACAGCATGGACATTTATACTTTTTCGTCTTTTTTCTACCCGTCAAACGCAAGATGATTGGTCTTATCAGTTGTTTTATCATACGGCTGCAATATATTCAAGAACAGTCCCGGCAGGATTGTCTGCCGGGATAGGAATTATTGTTATGAAATTTTTCCTCAGTCGACGATTTCAAAGAACATATAATGTCCCGGATTCAGCGTGACTTCGAAAGCATATTCGGTCGGTTCTTCGATGACTGTTGTTGCGTCGCTCTGCGGGTTCGGCGTCGGCAAAGTCAGATATTCGGAATAAACCTGACCCGTTTCGATATTGCGGATGCCCTTGCATGCACCGCGGACGATGACCTGAACCGTATCCTTCATCGGGCGATAGGTCTGAATACCGAAGACGTTGTTGTCGTAAGCGAAGAGGTTATATTTGGGCTTGCAGCCGAGGTAAACGCGCTGACCCATGGAAAGGTGCTTGTTGATGCCGCGGATGACTTCCAGCGGGAGCTTATAGAGCTCTGCAAAGTTTTCGGGCAGGTTGAGGATGAAAAGTCTGCCTTTGCCATAGTTGTCTTCCGTCATGATGGGGAAGTTATGTTCGCCGGCGATCAGCGCGATATCCGCTGCGGTAGCGTTTGTCTTATAGCTCAGGATCTCAAACATGACCTGATCTGTGCCCATGGCATAATGCTCTGCGGTGTAGTTGGCGTGTGCGATCATATATTCGCGGCCTAAAACATGGCGGCCTGTCAAGCGAACGGATGTCAGGTCTTTGATGCCCTTGTCATAGACTTCTTTTAAGAAGCCTGTTGTGATAACGGCATTGCCGCCTTTGCGGACGTATTCTTCGAGTTTTTCCATCGCATCTTCTTCGTGTGCTGTGGACTGCGTGAAGAGGACAACGGGTGCATCCATATTCATATAGGGCGAAGGCTCGACCGGTGTTCCGCACATACCGAGATAGTTATATGCCTGGTCTTCGCCATCTCCGTCAAAGGGTTCCCATGCCCATACGCCGACGGGATTGCCCATTTTGCCGACGAGCTTATCAACGCGTCTGTATTCGTTGCCGAGTGTCGGGGCTAAGTTTGTGCCGAGAACTTCTTCGAAGTTGAAGAGTGTGATCTCGCGTGCTTTTGCGAAAACGGTAAGGTCTGCCTGTTCGAGGTAGCGGTTGATATTGTCGGAAGAACCGCCCGGATCGATCCAGCCGCCGCCGTTTCTGCCGGGTGCTGTGTTTTCAAGCAGACGGATGAGGGAATAGGATTCATAACGCTGCAGATGCTGTGCGGAATAGATCGCTTCGCGTGTTTCCGTGCCGGTATAGACCATATCGAAGATATCTTTCTGTTTGCCGGGGTTATAGCCCGTTTCCTGATAAGATTCATACCAGTTCGGATATTTGATGATGAAATTCAGCTTCGGGTTGATGCTCTTTGCAAGGTCAACAACTTCGTGGGAGAAATCTTCCATCAGTTTCAAGCGGTATTCTGCCCAGCTCATCTTGCCCTTTGCTTCGATGCACATTTCGCAGCGGCAGGCGGTAAAGAAGAAGTCATCCAGAATGATCTCGTCAAATACACCGGCAAGCTCCGAAACGATGCGCTTGTATTCTTTTCTGTGGTCAGGATCGGAATAGCAGAAGGTGTCGTAATAAGAGGGCTTTCTGATGCCGTTGACGTTCTGTGTGGAGGTGATGCCGCCGGCTGTTTCGATGCCGTTCTTTTCGAAAAGCGCTTTGACTTCTCTTAAGCGTTCGGGTGTGATATCGACGATGCCGCGGTGGTTTTCGATATAGGCTTTGTCGAAATGGATATACTGTTTGTAATAATCGATGTCGCGCTGGATCGTCGCATCATCGGATTTTGCCAGATAATAGGCATATACATAGGTTGCTACTTTAAAATTTTTGCAGGGTTCCATGATGTTCTCTCCTTTTTAAGGATGGGATATAGGAAAAATTTAACACAAAACAATATCTCTGTCAAATGTTGTTTTATACCGCATATACGACAAAAATCTTCTAAATCCGCGGGAAACGGCATAGGATGAAAGACCACGAAAAGTAAGGATGGTTCAGCCTATGCCGCTTATTTTTGATTTTTTACGACAGATCTTCTTTTTTGCGGGTTATATCGGCGGTGCGCAGAGCTTCAAAAAGCCCCTGAGCCCCGAAAAAGAAACGGAATACATCGAAAAAATGCAGAAAGGCGATGAAAAAGCGCGTGATATGCTCATCGAACATAACCTGCGCCTTGTTGCACATATCGCAAAAAAATATGCCGGTGCAGGCGTAGATATGGATGACCTGATCTCTATCGGGACGATCGGCCTCATTAAAGCGGTAAATACCTTTTCCTATGAAAAGAGCCGTGCATTATCAAGTTATGCGGCGAAATGCATCGAAAATGAGATCCTGATGGTTTTCCGCCAGATGAAACGAAGAGCAGCGGAGGTTTCTCTTTCGGAACCTATCGGCGAAGATAAAGAGGGCAATAAGCTTTCGCTTGAAGATGTCGTCGGCGCAGGCGAAGCGGATATTTTTTCCATTGTGGAAACAAAGACGGATATCGAAAAGCTGGCAAAAGTTTTTTCCAAAACGCTCACGCCGAGGGAAGCTGCCGTGATCAGATACCGCTACGGGCTTATGGGCGAAGAGATGCTCCCGCAAAGAGAGATCGCAAAGAAACTGGGGATTTCCCGGAGCTATGTTTCCCGCATTGAGACAAAAGCCTTAAAAAAACTGCAGCTTGCACTTCGTGATGAACCCGAAGACTGAAAGTATGCTTCCATAAAAACGTTTTTTGCTGTATAATATATTCTGAGTACAAAGGCTTGTGAGAGTGCTATGGAAGATCTTGCGACTATCAGAAAAGTGCTGAAAGGCAGCCATCATGCATTCGGGAAGCTTGTCCGGAAATATCAGGGCAAGGTTTATTACCTTTGTCTCCAAATTACCAAAAACACCGCCGATGCAGAGGATGCTGCGCAGGAATGCTTTATCAAAGCTTACCGCAGCCTGCACCGTTTCCGCGGTGAATCCGCTTTTTCGACATGGCTTTATGCGATTGCACGGAATTGTGCGCTCGATATTTTAAAGCATCGCCGAGAAACAGCGGATATCGAAGAAATGACCGACCTTGCGAGCGAAATATTGGAATATGACCCCGAGGGCAGCGCGGTTTCAAAGGAAAGCGCAGAAAAACTGATCTCGCTGATCGACGAATTGCCGGAAGAATTCAGGAGCGTGCTCATCCTCCGTGAAATTAAGGAAATGAGCTATCAGGAGATCGCCGAACTTCTGGAAATCGGCGAAGGAACGGTTAAATCAAGACTATTTAGAGCAAGAGAAAGACTCCGCGAAAAGATCCGCGGGGCAGGCTTATAAAGCGTGGGAAAGGAGCATAAAAATTGGCTTTATCACCGATGATGCGTCAATATCTGGATGTAAAAGAGGCAAACCCGGATTGTATCGTTTTATACAGGATCGGCGACTTTTACGAAATGTTTTTTGAGGACGCAAAACTTATTTCAAAGGAGCTCGAACTCACGCTGACCGGAAGGGATTGCGGGCTTGAGGAACGTGCGCCGATGTGCGGTGTTCCGCATCATGCCGTCGATACCTACATCGAAAAAATGATCGAATACGGTCATAAGGTGGCGATCTGCGAACAGCTGCAGGACCCGAAAGAGGCGAAAGGCATCGTTGAGCGAGGTATCGTCCGCATTATTACGCCCGGAACATCGACTGCCGATACCGAAGGCACACGCTATATCTTATCCGTTTTTGAAGACCCGACGGAAAAAGGCAGTTTTGGTGCAGCTTATGCAGAGGTTTCGACGGGTGAATTTGTCGTCGGCGAATATACCGACAGGAAAAAACTCGATGACCTCATCATGCGCATCGCACCGAAGGAAATTCTCATTCCCGAAGGTGAAAAATACGGCATTTCTGAGCTGAATACATCTCTTTCCGAGTATTTCCACTATGCTTTTGACCGGGAAAATGCGCTTTCCATGTTGAAAGAGCATTTCGGCGTAGCGGATATTTCGATCTATGGCGTTTCGGGAATGAAAACGGGCATCTGTGCAGCCGGTGCGCTTATGCGCTATCTGCATGAAACACAGAAGAATATGCTCATGCACATCCGCAAAATGACGGCGGATAATGACCGCAGCTATATGATCCTCGATCAGGCGACAAAGCGTAACCTCGAGCTGACCTATTCGATGCGTGACCACAAAAAACGCGGTTCGCTTCTCTGGCTTCTCGATAAGACAAAGACTTCAATGGGCAGCAGGCTCATGCGCAACTGGATCGAGCAGCCCTTAAACAATATCCGTGCGATCAACCGCAGACATGCAGCCGTTGCCGAACTCAACGGCGATTATCAGCTCCGCTATGAGCTCCGTGAAGCGCTTGAAAATGTATTTGACGTCGAAAGACTGTTATCGAAAATTTCTTACGGCAGTATGGATGCAAGGCACGCCCTTTCACTCATGCAGTCGATCGAAAAGTTTGCGCTCATCAAGGAAGCCCTTAAAGATTGCAAGAGCGAGCTTTTAAAATCGGCTTATGAAGAGCTTGACCCGCTTACAGATCTGTATCTTTACCTCAAAAATTCCATTGCGGAAAATCCGCCGATCGGCATCCGTGATGGCGGCATCATCAAAGAAGGCTTTAACCCCGAGGTCGATAAACTGCGCAATTCCGGCAAAAATGCCCGTGAATGGATCGCACAGCTCGAAGCAAGGGAAAGAAAGGCTACTGGGATCAAAACCCTTAAAGTCGGCTACAACCGCGTTTTCGGCTATTATATCGAGGTCACGCGCATGTATTCCGATCAGGTTCCCTATGAATATATCCGCAAGCAGACCCTTGCCAATGCAGAGCGCTACGTTACGCAGGAATTAAAAGAACTCGAAGATACGGTAAACGGCGCAGAAGAAAAATTAAAAAAACTCGAAGAAGAGATATTCCTTCTTATTCGTGATAAGATCGCGGCGCATATCGACGTTTTACAGAAAAATTCCCGTATCGTTGCGGAAACAGACGCCCTCTTATCCTTTGCACAGGTTGCCTATGACTACGGCTATACACGCCCGAAGATGACGAATGACGGCGTCCTTATGATCAAAGAAGGCAGACACCCCGTTGTTGAGCGAAGCGTCAGGCAGGATTTTGTTCCCAATGATGCGCATCTCGATAATGAAAAGGACCGTATGCTCGTGATTACAGGCCCGAATATGGCCGGTAAGAGTACATTTATGCGTCAGACGGCGCTGATCGTCTTAATGGCGCATATCGGCAGCTTCGTTCCGGCGCAGAGCGCACAGATCTGTCTTGTGGACAGGATCTTTACCCGTGTCGGCGCATCCGATGATCTTGCTTCCGGTCAGTCTACCTTTATGGTCGAAATGAACGAGCTTGCGGGTATCCTCCTCAATGCAACGGAAAACAGCCTGCTGATTCTGGATGAGATCGGCAGAGGCACAAGCACGCAGGATGGACTTGCCATCGCATGGGCAACGATCGAACATATCACCGCGGCAAAAAAAGGCTTCAAAACGCTTTTTGCAACGCATTTCCACGAGCTGACAGACCTTGAGGGAAATATTCCCGGAGTCGTCAATTACAGCGTCGGCGTCAAGGAACTCGAAAATACGGTCATCTTTTTGCACAGGATCAAACGCGGTGGTGCAGACAGAAGCTTCGGCATCGAAGTCGCAAGGCTTGCGGGCTTACCCGAAGAGCTTCTCAGCCGTGCGAAAAAGCTGCTCATGGCGATCGAAAGCAATGCCATGATGCGGATATCCTCCCTCGAGATCAACGAAACAGAGGAAAAGAAAGAAGATGAACGGGCAGCAAAGGTTTTAGGTGAACTCCGTGCGCTCGATCTCAATAAACTGACACCCATCGAAGCGATGGTATTGCTCGATGATTTGAAAAAGAAGGCTGAGCGATGAGCAGAATACGCATTTTGGATGAAGGCACTGCCGCAAGGATCGCCGCAGGCGAAGTTGTTGAAAGACCGGCTTCGATCGTCAAAGAACTCGTTGAAAATGCGATCGATGCAGGCGCAACGGCTGTCAGCGTTTCGATCGAAAACGGCGGTTTGCGCAAAATAACCGTTTCGGATAACGGTTTCGGTATCGAAAAAGACGATATGCCGATGACCGTTCTTAAACATGCCACGAGCAAGATCGAAAATGCAAAGGATCTGGAAAGGATATCTTCCATGGGTTTCCGTGGGGAAGCGCTTTTCTCCATCGCTGCAGTTTCGATGTTTACCCTGCGCTCGCGGACAAGAACCGCCGAAACAGGCTGCGAACTGAAAGTAACGGGCGGAAAAGTCGAATCGATCCGTGAAGCAGGCTTGCCCGAAGGCACAACGGCGATCGCAGAAAACCTCTTTTTCAACACGCCGGTAAGGCTGAAGTTTGTCAAATCCGCGTCAACGGAAACAGCAGCCGTTTCTGAGCTTATGACACGCTTTATTTTGGGCAATCCGCAGATCTCTTTCCGCTATTCGGCAAATGATAAGGTTATTTATCATAGCCCCGGCAGCGGCAAAGTCATCGATGCGGCGCTTGCGATCTATGGAAAACCGGCAAGAACGAGCATCGCCCCGGCTGATTTCAGCTTCAACGGTGTTCGTGTTTATGGCTATATCGGCAAACATACTTTTTATCAGAAAACTTCGCGCAATCAGAGCCTTTTTGTCAACGGGCGTTATATCCGTTCGGAAATCGTACGCAGAGCGGTGACTAGGGCCTATGGCGAGCGCCTTTTGAAAGGCACTTATCCCTTCTATATTCTGTATATCGAGATGCCCTATGAAGAAGTCGATGTCAACGTGCATCCGAACAAAATGCAGGTGCATTTCCGCGATGAAGGCAAGCTCGAATATGTTGTGGAACAGGCCGTCCGCATGGCAGTCGAAAATTCCGAAACAACACAGCGCCTTGAAGTGAGCAAAATTCCGCAGAAAACGGCCGAAATTCCGAAAATTATCGAAAAAGAACCCACGGAATATACAGAAAAACCGCAGCAGCCGACACAGACGGAAACCGAGCCGATCGATGATATCATCCGTTCCGTTTTTGCAAAGGATGTTTCCGTCAGGCGTTCAGAGATCCTCGAACAGAAGAGCTTCTTTACCGATGAAGAGGAAAATTATGCTTTCCTGAAAAAGGATGAGATACCGAAAAAAGCGGTAGAAACCATCGAACCCGAAGCGAATATGCTTTCGGAAATCGCCGAAGCGAAATATATCGGCGCAGCTTTCAATTCTTATCTGATTTTTGAAATGGGCGAGGAGCTTTACCTCATCGATCAGCACGCAGCGCATGAGCGCATGATCTATGACAAGCTTTCGGGTGATGAAAGGGTCATTTCGCAGCAGCTGCTGATCCCTGAAATTCTCTCTTTTCCGCATGATCATATGATCGCCTTGCAGGAAAATCTTGGGATCTTATCGGAACTCGGTATCGAAGCGGAGCTTTTCGGACCGCTTTCGATCAAAGTATCGGCTGTTCCGCAGATCGTCGGAGAGATCAACATCCGCGGTTTCTTTGAAGATATTCTGGATGGCCTGCAGTATGGCAAAAAGAATATCGCACTTTCCCGTGACCGTGTGGCAAGGGCAGCCTGCAAACGCGCGATCAAGGCAGGGCAGAGGATCACAGAAGCCGATGCACGGAAAATTTTAGACGAGATCGCCAAAACAAAAGTCATTCCCCATTGCCCGCATGGGCGTCCGTTAGCACTTGCCATTAGCAAGACGGAGCTCGAAAAGGGTTTTAAGAGGATCGTTTGATATGAAAAAAGTCATTATTATTACAGGGCCGACAGCTTCCGGCAAAACGGCAGTTTCGGTCGAACTGGCAAAAAAAATAAACGCAGAGATCATTTCTGCGGATTCGATGCAGATCTACAGCGAAATGCAGGTAGGAACGGCAAGACCTTTCCCGGAGGAAATGCAGGGTATCCCGCATCACCTGATGGGTTTCGTTTCGCCCGATGCGCATTACAGCACAGCGCAGTATAAGGCAGATGCGGAAGCATTGATCGAGGATATTATCTCCCGTGGGAAAACGCCGATGATCGTCGGCGGAACGGGTCTTTATATCAATTCGCTGACCTATGACATCGATTTTTCCGCACCGGAGGCAGACCTTTCGCGGCGAGAGGAACTTTCGCGTGAATATGATGAAAAAGGCGCAGACTATATGCATGCGCTCCTTACGGAAAAAGACCCGGAAGCAGCTGCACGCATCCACAAAAACGATAAAGTCCGCGTCATTCGTGCGATCGAAATTGCAGAAAAAGGCGGCAGAAAAGAATATAATTTCCGCAAGCCTTCCGAAAAATATGATTTCTCCATTTTTGCCGTAACAAAGCCGCGCGAAAAATTATACAGCGATATCAACCGCCGTGTGGATATCATGTTTGAAATGGGGCTTGAAAAAGAAGCCCGCTCGTTATATGATAACTACGGCGAAGATATACAGGCTTTCGCAGCGATCGGCTATAAGGAATTTATCCCGTATTTCAAGGGAGAGATCGATCTTCCGGCAGTCTCGGAGGCGATAAAGCTCAATACAAGGCGCTATGCAAAGCGTCAGCTGACCTGGCTCAGACCGGATGAGCGAATTAATTGGATAAATGTAGCGGAATTTGATTGTATTTCTTCAATACTTTGTGATATAATGAAAAAGATTGATGGGTAAGGAGGATACGCTTTTGCAACCTAAGAATATTTCCATTCAGGACAGATTACTCAATCAGATGCGTAAAGAAAATGTCGCAGTCACGATCCATCTTATGAACGGATTCCAGATCAAAGGTCTGGTCAAAGCTTTCGATAATTACGTTATCGTTGTAGACAGCGATGGAAAGCAGCTGATCATTTTCAAACATGCAGTATCGACCATCACGCCGCAGAGAGCAGTGAAGTTTGCAGCCTCGGCTACAGGTGAACAGGATACGATCGAAGAATGAGTCAGTTTAATACGAATACTGTCAACAAAAACATAACCGCAGCTTCCCTTATCGCAGCAGCAGAGCAGGAAGCTGCGTCTGTTTTTGATAGGATCAGAAAGATCAGCGAATTTAATACATTTAAGGTCATCGATGCTTTCCGCAAGTGCGAAGTTTCCGAGAGACATTTTGCCCCGACAACGGGATACGGCTATTCCGATCAGGGCAGAGAAATGCTCGCCAGACTTTTTTCCGAGATTTTCCGCACAGAGGACGCCATCGTCAGCCCGCATTTTGCCTCCGGAACTCATACGCTTTCCGTGGGTCTTTTCGGGCTTCTTCGCCCGGGGGATCGTTTCCTTTCCGTAACGGGAACACCTTACGATACGATAAGAGGCGTCATCGGCATTGAAGGCAATGCAGACGGCTCGATGAAAGATTTCGGCATCGGTTACAGCGAAGTTGCGCTCACAAGTGAAGGCAAAATGGATATCCCTGCCGTTATGGATGCGCTCGCAGTGGATGATACGATCAAAGTTGTCTACATTCAGCGTTCGCGCGGCTATGAGCTTCGTCCTTCGATCACGATCGCAGAGATGGAAAAACTCATTTCTGCCGTCAAGGAAAAATATCCGCAGATCTGCGTTGCGGTCGATAATTGCTACGGCGAATTTACCGAGGAAAAAGAACCCACGGAAGTCGGTGCAGACATCATTATGGGTTCGCTTATCAAAAACCCCGGTGCAGGCATTGCGCCTTCGGGCGGTTATATCGCCGGCAAGAAAAACTATGTCGAAAAAATCGCAGGCCGCTTTACAGCTCCGGGTCTTGGTATGGAGATCGGTTCTTACCATAGCAGCTATCTGCCTTTCTTCCAGGGCATTTATATGGCACCGCATATCGTTTCGCAGGCTTTAATGGGCGTTGTTTTGACGGCAAAAGTCATGGAAAAACTCGGCTACCGCGTATTTCCTGCCTATGATGCAAAAAGAACAGATATCACACAGGCTGTCGTTTTCGATACGGAAGAAGAGCTTGTCGCTTTCATCCGCGCGGTACAGAAGGCTTCGCCTGTAGACAGCAACGTCGTTCCTTATCCCTGGGAAATGCCCGGTTATGAAGATCCCGTCATTATGGCCGCAGGTACATTCATGCAAGGCGGTTCGATCGAGCTTTCCGCAGATGCACCGATCCGCAAACCCTATACGGCCTATATGCAGGGCGGTATGGTCTATGAAAACGTCAAATGAGCCGTCATTTTTGCCTTAGAGGATCTCCTTAAATGATGGAACTTCTCTATACGGCAAACTGCGGTGTCCTCTTAAAAGGTGAAAAGGCAGCGATCGGCTTTGACCTTCTTCATGAAGTGCAGGCGCCGCCTTTTTCGAAAGTTCCCGAAGAAACCTTCCGCTATGTTCTGGAAAAGGAAAAGGCAGATGTGCTTTTCTATTCGCATATCCATCCCGATCATTTCGGCGAAGAGATGAACCGTGCTTATGCGGAAAAATATCATCCCGCCTATATCATGCCCGAACACCCGATGGCAACGCTTCCGCTTGCAGCGGATCACGGCAGTTTTGAGATCAAAAATCTCGATCTGCGCGTGGAGTATTGCCGCCTTCTGCACAGCGGAGATCAGTATAAGGATGTCATCAACTATGGTTTCCTGATCGAATTTGAGGGAAAGACGATCCTTTCGCTTGGCGATGCATCGCTCACAGCGCCGGAGATCCCGCATTTCCTTTCGGGGAAAACGGTAGACCTTGCCTTTATCAACTTCCCGTTTTATACGCTTTCCTCGGGAAGAGATGCGATCTGCAATATCATCAAACCGAAAAATGTCATCATTCAGCATCTGCCCTTTGAAAGTGACGACAGGTTTGCCTACCGCAAAGCAATCGAAAAACGCTGTTATGCGCCGGGAATGCCGCCTGTTTTGGCACTTCTTACGGAAACACTGCAAAAAGTAAATTTATAATGTGAAAATTGACCTGTGCTTTTGCATGGGCCTTTTTTATGGTATCATAATGGGGAATGAAACCTGAAAGCGGGAAAGTATGGAAAAAACGAGACAGCTTCTAAAAGAATATTTTGGCTATGATGCTTTCCGCGCAGGACAGGAAGAAGTCATCGACCGCATTGTTGCGGGAAGGGATGTGCTTTCGATCATGCCGACAGGCGGTGGAAAATCCATCTGTTATCAGCTGCCTGCTTTGGCTTTGGGCGGTGTAACGCTGGTCATTTCGCCATTGATCTCGCTTATGGCAGATCAGGTTTCGCAGCTCATTAAGAAAGGCATCCGTGCAGCCTATATCAACAGCACATTGACACCCGGTCAGGTCCGCACAGTTTTAGTTCGTGCGCTCAGGGGTGAATACAGCCTGATCTATTGTGCACCGGAAAGGCTCGATTCCGAAGCTTTTCTTTCTGTTGTAAGGCAGCTCGATATCCGTCTGCTCGTTGTCGATGAAGCACACTGCATTTCCGAATGGGGTCAGGATTTCCGCCCAAGTTACCGGAAAATCGCCGATTTTACCGCAAAACTTGCAAAACGGCCGATCATTGCCGCCTTTACCGCAACCGCAACGGATAGAGTCCGTGAAGATATTGAATTTTTCCTCAAACTGCAAGATCCCTATAAGCTCGTTCTTGGTTTTGACAGGCCGAATTTAAGTTTTTTTGTTGAAGAACCTGAGGATAAAGAAAAAGCGCTTTTGAAATTTATCAGGAACAGAGCGGAAAAATGCGGCATCGTTTATTGCCTGACGCGCAAACAGACAGACGAAGTAACGGAACTTTTATTGAGCCGTGGGATCAGCGCAGCCGCTTACCATGCAGGTCTTTCGGAAGAAGAGCGCAAAGAAAATCAGGAAGCTTTTTTATCGGGAAAAACCCGTGTTATCGTGGCGACAAATGCTTTCGGCATGGGCATTGATAAGCCCGATGTTGCCTATGTTCTGCATTACAGCATTCCGCTGAACCTTGAGCATTATTATCAGGAAGCAGGAAGAGCAGGAAGAAACGGTGAACCTGCGGAATGTATGCTTTATTTTGCAGAGGCAGATGTCGCACGCTGCAAATGGCTGCTTGAAAACGGCGTTAAGCAAAGCGAGCTTTCGCCCGAACTCGAAAAGAAACACCTTGAGCAGAATCAGGAAAGATTGGCGCTTATGGTCTTGTATTGCAAGACTTACGGCTGCCTCAGGAACTATATTCTGCGCTATTTCGGCGAAGAACCGAAGGATGACTGCGGAAAATGCAGCCGCTGTACAGACCCGATCCTTCCCAAAACGGAAAAGAAACAGGGCAGCGATGCGCTGTATAAAAAACTTGCCGCAAAACGAAACGAGATCGCCAAACGAAAGCGTCTGCCGGCCTATGTTGTCTTTACAAACGAAACCCTGCAGGCACTTGCGGAGGAAAGACCGAAAACCTATTACGATTTTATCCGCATTTATGGCATCGGCAAGCGCAAGGCGGAGCTTTATGCGAGCGATTTCCTTGCGATCATCAATGGATATAGGGCGAAAAAAGCGGAAAACAGCGGTAAAGTCTGGTCTGCCGATGAGATCCGCAGGCTGAAGCTTGCCTATTTCCGCGGGAAATCCATCGCCGATATCGCAAAAATACACGAACGCAGCGAAAGTGCCATTCGTGAGCGCTTGGAAAAATTAGGTCTCATATAAAATAAAAGACATGATCTCGGACTCATTCGCATACAATGTCTAAAAACAGCGAAATGAGGGAGATCATGTCTTTTTTCTATTACAGTACGGAAGATCGGCTTGAGCAAACAGAGCTGAACGGTGCTTCGCTCTTTCTTTTTCACGAAGAGGGAAGCTTTGTTTTCGGCAAACCGCGTGCGCTTTCCTATGTTTTTTCCTTTGAAAAAGAGACAAGAGAAAGCCTTGATGTGCTGAAGGATGCGCTTTTGGCGCTTGGTGCGGAAAAGATTGCCATAGAGTCGTCTTCGCTCGTTTTTTGCGGAAAACGCATTTCCCGAGACCGCTATTTTGAAAAAGACGGGCGGTTTTTCCATAGCGGAACCATGTTTTATTCAAGGAAAACACCGCAGCTTTTGCCGATGGAAGAGGTACAGAACGGTCTGACGATGCTTTTGCTTGTCGGTGCCATCAAATATCAGTTTGAAAAGCGATTCGGCAAGTCCGCTGATGAGGAAAGCTGTGCGATGTAGTTTTTCAGCTGCTTTTTCGTGCGGATGTGGATGATGTGCAGGATGTTTTTGCCTGCCGATGGCTGACAGCTGAGCTTTTGAATGATCGATTGCCGTTCGGTTTTCGGGAAATCCCATGCGAGCTTCAGAAATTCGAAAAATTCTCGGTCAAAGGGTTCTCTTAACCCTTCGGGAAGATCCGGTCTTTTCTTATTGCGTCGGCAGATAATGCGCCATATGCATAAAAGCCGCGGCATATCGAGGAAGATGATCGTATCCGCAGCGGCAATGCGAAGGTCAAGCGTGCTTTTATAGTTGCCTTCGATGATCCAGTTTTCGCCTGCGATCATTTCCTGCTGCTTTTTGATCCATTCCTCTCGCTCTGTGGGCTGCCAGCCTGCATTCCAGTAGTAAAGATCAAGCGGATAAAGCGGAATATTTGTTTTTTCAGATAAAAGGCGTCCGAGCCAGCTTTTACCGCTGCCCGGACTGCCGATGATGATGCATTTCATTTGCTTTCTTCTGCTAAAATTTTGTTTAAGTATGCGGCGAGTTCTTCGTCGCTTGTGTTTTTGATAAGGTAACGGCAATTCCCCGGTTCATCTGCATGGAAGCGGTTTCTGCCGTCGGGCAAAATTTCCATCCTACCGGGTTCGGAAATCTTGTAGAAATGTTCGTCTGCGGTGCAGGCGAAATGTACGGCTGTGAGATCCCAGCTGTTGCGGATTATCGAAGGACCGTTATAGAGCAGGTAAGCGAGCTTGATCGGGTCATTTTCCACATCGGTTTCGCCGGCAAAGCCTGTCATGACCGTTTCACCAACTTCAAAACCGGAACAGATGATCTCGCCGCTGAAATTGTCAAAAACATATTTTGCCGCTTCCGCATCACAAAAGACGTTGTATTCTCTGCCTTCGGGGAAAGCAGCCGCCATGGAAACGATATGCGAGATCTTTTTGTTGAAAAGCTCGGGGAAAGCCTTTAAGGCGCCTGCTGCGGTGTTGAACTGACCGATCGTGATGAGGATAACGCCGCCGTCTTTTGCAGATTCGAGGCATTCGCGGTAAGTTTCAAGGGAAGAAGCTGCATTTATGCTGCCGCCGAATTTTTCGGTCAGCGCGCGGTTGAATTTCAAGGTTTCTTCGCCGTCTAAAAATCCGTCTTTTTCGTATTGGGCGATTCTGACATCCGTATAGCCGAAATAGCGGTTGATGACGTCAAGCGTGCCGTTGCCATAGGGATTGGAGGTGCAGTTGACCGTCGCCAAAACGGGAATGCCTGCCTCTTTTGCGAAATGATAGAGGATGACGAGTGAACCGACATCGTCGCAGTCAGGTCCAATATCCGTATCTAAAATGACACTTTTTCCCGATTTGATGAGTGCTACGAATTTTTCCATACTATACCTCCGAAAAACAGTCTTATTTTTTGGCAAGATTGTCGAGCATCAGCTTATATTCGACGGAATCGCGCAGTGCGATGAAGCTTGCACCGATGACGTCGGGCGAAACGCCGATCGTTGACCAGCGGTTTCTGCCGTCGCTTGATTCGATGAGAACGCGAACGGTTGCGGCTGTCGTGGCATCGCTTTCGAGGACTCTTACTTTGAAGTCTGTCAGGCGCATTTCCGAAAGCTTCGGGTAAAAGCGCATGAGTGCTTTTCTCAGAGCCAAGTCAAGCGCATTGACAGGGCCGTTGCCTTCTGCGGCGGTGATCTCCGTTTCGCTGCCGACGCGGACTTTCATCACGGCAGAAGAAGGATATTCGCTGCTGAGCATTGGCTGTTCGCCTAAAATTTTGAAATAATCGAGATGGAAGAATGTCGGCATAAGCCCAAGCTTACGGCGGATGATAAGGTCAAAAGAACCGTCTGCGCCTTCAAACTGATACCCACTCATTTCACGGAGCTTTAATTCTTCGATGATCTCTTCGACCTTTTTGTCGCTGCGTTCGATCGTCGGGTCGATCGCATGAATACGGCTCATCAGGGTCGTTTTGCCGGACATTTCGCTTAAAAGGAAACGCCTGTGGTTGCCGACGAGTGCCGGGTCGATATGTTCAAAAGAGGAACTTTGTTTTGTTACGCCGTCGATGTGCATGCCGCCTTTATGGGCAAAAGCACTCTTGCCGATGTATGGTCTTGAACCGGGCAGAGAGAAATTTGCCACATCAGCAATTCTTCTCGCCGCAGAGGTCAGAAGCTGCAGGTTTTCTTCGGGAATGCAGTTGTGACCGCGCTTGATCTGCAAATTGGGGATGAGCGTCGATAAAACCGCATTGCCGCATCGCTCGCCGAAGCCGAGGAAAGTCCCCTGAATATGCGAAGCGCCTGCTTCAACGGCAAACATGGAGTTGGCAACGGCAAGACCGCAGTCATTATGGCAATGGATGCCGACTTCTTTCCCTTCAAAAGTTTCGCAGACCTTTTTTGTGATCTCGAAAATATCTTTGGTATAAGTTCCGCCGTTTGTATCGCAAAGGCAGAGGATATCTGCATGTTTTGCCGCTTCAAGCGAAGCCATGGCATATTCCTCATCCTCTATATAGCCGTCAAAGAAATGCTCGGCATCGAAAATGACGAACTTGCCCTTGCTTTTAAGATAATCGATCGTTTCCCGGATCATCGCAAGGTTTTCTTCGGGAGAAGTGCGCAGGACTTCACGAACCTGCATGAGCGAAGATTTCCCAACGATGGAAACAGCCTTTGTTTCCGCTTCCAAAAGTGCTTTTAAGCCAAAATCGCCTTCAGCGGAAATATTTTTCCTGCGTGTACTGCCGAAAGCACAGATCACGGAATGTTTCATCGGTCTGTTTTTCAGCTTGCGGAAAAGCTCTGCATCCTTTGGGTTTGAAGCAGGGTTGCCTGCCTCGATATAGGAGATGCCCAAAGTATCGAGCACATCGATTATTTTTAATTTGTCGTCTTCCAGAAGCGAAATGCTTTCGCCCTGCGTTCCGTCGCGGAGGCTGGAATCCAGCAAAGTGAGTTTCATTTTATCGTTCCTTTATTTGGTATAGCTGAGTGCGCCAAGAGCGATGAGCTTATTGATGGCGCTGATATAAGCGTTGATCGAGCTTTCGAGGATGTCTGTGGAAAGACCTCTGCCCATGACGGTGCGATTGCCTGCTTTGACGCGTACTGCAACTTCACCAAGAGCATCGCCGCCTTCGGAAACAGAACGGATCGAATAATCTTCGAGCGTGAGTTCCTGTGCCAAAATCTGCCCGATCGCTTCATAGGAAGCGTAAACAGGACCTTCGCCCGTGGCAACAGCTTCGAGCTTTTCGCCGTTTTCCTTTTCAATGCGGACGATCGATGTCGGTCTGATCGTGTTGCCGCTGTTGATGACGAAACGGTCAAGCTTATAGAACTGTCTTGTATGCGTTTTGCTGGCGATCAGCGCCTCGATATCGAAGTCGGTGATCTCCTGCTTTTTTTCTGTCAAAGCCTTGAATTCGAGGAAAAGATCGTCTAAAAGTTCCTGCCCAAGATCATAGCCGAGCTCGCGGACTCTTTCAAAAAAGGCATGGCTGCCGGAATGTTTGCCGAAAACGATGCCGCTCGTTTTGATGCCGATGGATTCGGGTGTCATGATCTCATAAGTTGCACGGTTTGCCATGACGCCGTGCTGGTGAATGCCCGATTCGTGCTGAAAGGCATTTTCGCCGACGATAGGCTTGTTTTTGGGAACGCTGATGCCGATGATGCGGGAAAGCATCGAAGAGCTGCGGTAGATTTGTTCGGTCTTCACGCCTGTGTGCGCACGGTAAACATCGCTTCTCGTGTTGAGCGCCATGACGATCTCTTCCAAAGCTGCATTGCCTGCACGTTCGCCGATGCCGTTTAAGGTGCAGTCGATCTGGTTAACGCCGACGCCGATGCAGGAAAGCGAATTGGCAACGGCCATACCGAGGTCATTATGGCAATGAATACCGACATCGACATTTTCTATGCCTTTTGTGCGTTCTTTGATAGCGCGGATCATATTCCGAAGCTCGGAAGGCGTCGAATAGCCGACGGTATCTGCAAAATTGACGATATCCGCACCGGCTTCGATCGCTGTTTCCGCAGCACGGCAGAGGAAATCGATATCCGAACGGCTGGCATCTTCCGCAGACCATTGCACGATCGGTGCATATTTTTTTGCGTAAGAAATGCTTTCGTAAATGCGGGAGAGAACTTCTTCGGGTTCCATACGCAGTTTATATTGCATATGGAGATCGGAAGTGGCGATGAAAATATGGATCAGCGGATTGACCGCTTTTTTAAGCGCAAGCATAGCCGTTTCGATGTCGCCTTTTGTCGCGCGGCAAAGGGCAGCGATACGGCAGTTTTTGATGGCAGAGGAAATAAGAGAAACAGCCTCAAAATCGCTTGCATTGGAAACGGGGAAGCCTGCCTCTATCGTATCGACACCAAGGCGTTCGAGCTGCCTTGCCATCGTGAGTTTTTCCTGCGGGTTCATGCTGCAGCCGGGTGTCTGCTCGCCATCGCGGAGTGTGGTATCAAAAATGTAAATTCGCTTGCTGTATTCCATCAAATTCTCCGAAAAAAGTCCATAATTTCAAGCTTATTATAGCATAGGGCGGCTTAATTGAAAACAGAAACATTCTCAATATTGCATGAAAAAACAGCGCCTTATAAACGCTGCTTATCTGATGTATCCGATTTTTTCAAAATATTCCCGGTAGCGCTGATATTGCGTTGGGATCATCTTTCCGCTATTGATAAAACGGATGAAATCCTCTTCGCTGTACCAGTAAAAAGCTTCTGTTTCGTTTTCCTGCAGGCGGATTTTTTCTTTATCGTGGTCTGTTTCGGCAAGGTAGCTGTAAAAGATCGAATGGTTTTCAGGCGAGATCATTTTGCCGATCTGCGTGAAATTTTCGCATAGCGCGCCGGTTTCTTCCAAGAGTTCGCGCTTGATGCAGCTGATCGGGTCTTCACCCAAAAGGGCAGAACCGCCTGCACTTGCCTCGAGCCAACCCGGAAAATAGGGCTTTTCACTTGACCGCTGCATAAGAAGGTAGCTGCCGTCTTTATGACGGAGGAGTACTTCGCAGATGATATGATAAAGTCCATCGGGAACGGCTTTCCCACGGGTAAGGATGATTTCTGTTTTTGTGCCGTCTTCAAGGTAGGCATCCCAATATTCGGGCATGGGGTTTCCTTTCCGAAAAGAAGACCCGAATCGGCTTCGGGTCTGTCGTTTATCTTCTTCTTGTTCTCTTTAAATATTTTTTGCGCATAGCAGGTCTGATCGTGAAATAGCGGACGATCAGGTAAATGAGAAGTGCTGCCGGCAAAAGCAGCCACCAGAGCATGAGCTTGGTTTCCTCTTCATCGACTTCGAGGTTGATCTCTTCGACCTGCAGCTGATCAATAATGGTCACAGGACCGTTTGCCGCAGTTTCAAAGCCTTCTTCATAGACATCACGGCTTGCATAAACAGCACCTTCATAGATGACTTCGCCATTTAAAAGGAGCTTTGCTGTGCCGACTTCATCGCCTGTGAAAAGCGGAGCCATGATCCCTTGGTTAAAGCTTGGCTCTGCAGTGATCCCGCTTGTTGTGTCGAGATCCTTGGGCAAGGAATATTTTTTATCTTCCAGATCGCCGAAATCACAGGATAAGAGACCGCCTTCGCTGTCCTTTTCCGCAGCATGCCATACATTCAGTGTGATCTCTGCTTTTGCCGCAAGCGCAGCAAGATTATAGTTTTCAAAATTGTCCAGAGCGTAGTCGAGGATAGCAGCAGCATCTTTCCAACGCTGCGCACCGCTGTTTTCGGAACCGTCTGCAAAGAGCAGTGCAGCAACATGCCTTCCGTTTCTTTCCGCAGAGGAAATGAGGCAATACTTCGCATAGATCGTATAACCTGTTTTGATGCCTGTCGTTCCTGCGTAATAATAGGGGTTGGCATTTCCGTTTTTATCGAGTGTATGCAGGAGGTTGTTTGTGTTCCTGAGCTCGGTGGTAACGGTGGTTCCCTTGCTGTTTATCTTGACGGAATCGTGCGTTTTTGTGGAAACGATACGGCGGAAAGTTTCGTTCTGCATTGCGGCAACGGTCAGCTTTGCCATATCCTCTGCAGTGGAGTAATGCTCTTCATTATGGATGCCGTGCGGCGTGACAAAGTGTGTATTCGTCATGCCGAGCTCTTGCGCCTTTTCGTTCATCATATCGGCAAATGCGGAAATGGAACCTGCTGTTGAAACGGCAAGTGTTGCCGCAGCGTCATTGCCGGAAACGAGCATAAGGCCATATAAAAGCTCTTCTACGGTGATCTTATCGCCTTTTTCCAGATACATCAGGGAAGAATTTGTCGTAATGCCGCCTTCGCGGATCTCGGGGCCAACTTCGATTGTATCGCTGAGGTCTCTGTTTTCAAGGATGATGAGCGCGGTGATGACTTTTGTCGTGCTTGCGGGGAAAACCCTTTCCTGTGCATTTTTCTCAAAAAGCAGCGTTCCCGTATCAAGGTCTACCGCTGCAGCGGCTTGGCAGGAAACTGTCGGTTCTTCTGCGGCAAAGGCCGAGACAGGAAACTGGAACAACAGGATAAGGGCGATAAATAACGATAAAATACGGTGTTTCAAGTGTTTCATTTTTTGCGGTACATGGTACGGCATAATTTTCTCCATATCATTTGCTATGCCCGTTTTGTCGGCATACAGGAATAGTATAACACAAAAAAAGTCGGTATTCCACAGCTAAAGCGGAGATAGCCGACTTGTTTTTTAACTTTATAAAGATTTTACATTCCCGAAAGAAGCTGATAGACCATGACGATCAGCGGCATCGTGACGATACAGGAAAGTGTTGTGACAACATTGATGATGCTTGAATAGCCCGGTTCGCTGTCATAGATCTGTGCAAACTGCGTAACGGAAGATGCCTGCGGCGAACAGCTTGCCAAAAGGACGATGAAAAGGATCTGTTTAGCTTCGGGATGAAGCAGGGAAAGACCGCTGAAACAGAAGATCGAAACCGTCACAAGCGGAAAAACGATGAGTCTTCCCAAAAGGATGAGGAAGGCACGTTTCTGGCTCAGGAGTGTCTTCATGTTCATTTCGGCGATCAGCATGCCGATGACAAACATACAAAGCGGTCCGATCATATTGCCCATACTGCTTGCTGCGGAGGCGATGATATCCGGCAGTTTGACACGGCAGATGAAGAGGATGAGCGAAAGACAGATCGAAATGATGTTCGGATTCAAGAAAACGCTCTTTAAGCTCCAGTCTTTTTCGCCCTGAACGAGCGATTTTGCGTGCGTCCACATGAGGAAGGTCTGTACCGCAATGAAAGCGGAGGTATAGAAAACCCATTCGCTGCCGATGACTGCGCTGACAAGCGGAATGATCATATTGCCTGCATTGGAATAGATCAGCGAAGCACGCTCGATCTTGCGGAGTTTTAAGGGCTTTTTCAAAAGCTCTGCCAAAAGGATATAGACGCCGTGTACGATCACCGCAGCAAGAGCGGCAAGCCCTAAGCCCAAAAGCTTATCGCTTGAATATTCGATCTGAAAAGCCGTCAGGATCATACAGGGAGAAACGACATACATCGCTACTTTTGAAAGGACTTTACCGTCTTTTGGGGTAATGAGCTTTGCCTTGAGCGATATAAAGCCGAGGAAGATCATAAGAAACATGGATGCGATCTGCTTGGCAAGCAATAGGCTTAGTTCCATAATAACTCCTTGAAATCATTTGTTTATTCAACAAGGCGATTATATCACAGCGGAAAACCGGCGGCAATCTGTTTTTGTAAAAAATAAGCGCAATATAACAAAAAAGATCGGCATGAAAACCGATCTTTTACTATTTGTTTTTTCAGGAAAGAGCATCCTTGCTGCTGCAGACGAGCTCCATCAGAGGCATGGTAACGTTTTTGCCGTTGATCGTAATGGTCGTTTTGCCTTCGATGACGGCATAGCAATAGATGATCTTTTTATTGGCGGTCTGTTCCTCTGCCGTGCTGTATGTATGGCGCATAGCGATGGGGAAGTTTTTATCGCCGTTGAAGTAGAGGATGAAAATATCTTCTGCTTCGGCTTCATCATCGAGCAAAAGAACCGTTCCGCGGACATAAATATGTTTGCCGATCGCCGTTTCAAGCTCTTTCTTTGCGCGGTTATATACCGTAACGGAAAGCTTTGCGCAATCCTTGGCAAAAGTTCTGCCTCGCTCAAGCCTTGCATTTTCGGTTTCATCGATGCGGTCATCCTTGAAGCTGCCTTCATAGATGAGCTCGCGCGTGCCGGTGTAAAGCTTGCCTGTGCCGTTCTTTTCGCCTTGTACAAAATTGCCGATATAACGGAGTTTGCCATCGATCTGCAGGGAACCTTCGCCCGTGATAAGGCCTTTTTCAAAGCTGCCTGTATAAGCGGCATTGCCTGTTTCAAGCGAACCTTTGCCTGTCATTTCGCCGCCGCTGAAAGTACCTTCATAGGAAAGGATGATTTCGTCATTGTCGTCTTTGACGATATAGCTTCCTTCGCCTTCGGGAATACCATCGACCGTTTTGCCTGTATAGAGACCTTCGAGCTCCGTATAAGGGTTGAAGATCGTGATCGCAAGGTCGGCTGCATCTTCGATAAGAGGCGTTTTGACCGGTGTTTCGGAAGGCATTTCGGAAACAGTCGCTTCAGGGCTCGGTGTGGGTTCGCTGATAACAGCGGAAATGCTCGGACTTGCTTCGGGTTCTTCTTCTTTTTCACCGCTGCTCTTCGGCAAAAGGGCGATCAAAGCGATGAGTGCAAGGGCAAGGATAACACAGCTGATGCTGATCCAAACTTTGCGCAGCTGTTTTTTCTGCTGTTCTTTTTGTTCGGAACGTCTGCGCAGGCGCTCTGTATAGCGTTCGCTGTCGGGGATATTCTTTTTTTCAAAAGCAATAGCTGCAGCGGCTTCGGGTTTATCGGCGATCTCTTCGGGGATGTTGAAGTGTTCGTCGTCGATTTTTTCATCATCTGCCGGTGCATCTTCATCGGAAGCAAGCTCTTCCTCGGTTTCATCCGCAGGGATGTCTTCTTCGGTTTCTTCTGCTTCGTCTGTCTGTTCCGTCTGCATGATTTCTTCCAAGCGAAGGGAAGCTTCACGAAGGGCTTCTTCCGTTTCAAGGCCTTCTTCTTCAAGGCGCTGCAGTTCTTCTGCATTTTCAAAAAGCAGTTCGCTCGGCTGTTTGACGGGTTCTTCGCGCTTGGGTTCTTCCTGTGAAGCGCCGCAGTACATACATTTTAAGGCTTCTGCGGAAATTTCTTTGCCGCACATCCTGCAATTTTTCCACATATCATCCTCCATATCAGGGGTTTACAACGGACGAAATATATCCATCTTCATTATCTATCCTCTTTTCGATTTTAGCAAGAGGATTTTTGGTAAAAGCTCTCCGATGCGAAGAAAATTTACCTCGGGTTTGCAAGTTTGACAAAACTAAAGCCCGAAAACGGCTGTTTACGGGCATCTTGCAAGCTTTTTATAACGGCTTTCCACTTCATCCATAATGGCATCCCAGCCAAGCGGAATTTCTTCACGGGCATTTTTGCGGATCTGCTGCCGTTCTTCTTCGCTCATGGTAAAAAGATACTTTTCTATTGCCTCGGCAATGCTGTTCGGCTGATCGATCGCAATAAAACCGTTATGTCCGTTTTTAATGACTTCCGCAGGCGCACTTGTGCGGACAACAACAGAAGGTGTTCCCATGACGGCAGCTTCACCGATGACGAGCCCTGCCGTATCGTAAAGCGAAGGGAAAATAAACAGTGATGCCGCCATATAAAGACCGTCAAGCAGCGAAACATCGGAAATATGACCGGTAAAAACGATTTCTCCGGCATCTTTTTCCTTGGCATATTCGCGGAGTGCTTCTTCATCTGCACCTTTTCCGGCAAAAACAAGCTGGAATTCTCTGCCTTTTTTGCGCAGAACGGATGCGGTTTCAATAATGCGCCCAAGGTTCTTTTTGCGGTCGATCTGCCCTGCATAGAGGAGGATCGGTGCATCGGAAAGACGGTATTTTTCTCTTGCCGCTTTTTCAAAAGAAGGGTCAGGCTGCCTTAAACTGCAGCCGTTGCGGAAGAGTTTGATCGCACCCATATAGCCGTAGCTTCTGAGCGTTTCTGCAGCATTCCAGCTGACTGTCCAGACTTCGTCGCAGCGTTCAAAAAAGTTGACGACCAAACGCACGCCGATGTTGGAAAGCAGTTCACTTTTTGTATAGCGGCGGAAATCATCATAATATTTGGAATGGAAAGTGCCGATCAGCGGAACTCCCCATTTTTCAGCAAGACGGATCGCTTCCATTCCCGCAGGACCGGGCGTATGCGCATGGATGATATCCGGGCGGATATGGGAAATCCGCTCAAGGTAATGCGGATCCATCGTGGCAACACCGCTCTTATACTGGCTGGCAAGCGGTGTTTTTACCCCTGCAAAATCGACAATTTCAAAAGGAAAATTCCCGCGGAAGCCTGTTGCCTGCATGGGCGTTATGACATAACATTCGTGTCCTCTTTTGGGCAAACGGGTGGCATATTCATGGCAAACTCTGCCGACGCCATCTATGATGGGAAGGAACGAATCTGTACATAAAGCGATGCGCATGGCGAAAACTCCCTTAAAAAGCATTATTTTGCAACAACTTTATTATAAGCATG
>SVGZ01000027.1 GCA_015056045.1 Clostridiales bacterium
CGCTTCGCTATCCGTGAAGGCGGCAGAACAGTTGGCTCCGGCGTTGTTGCAAGCATCATCGAAGACTAATCTTAGTTAAAAAGAAAGAGAGAGTTTCATACTCTCTCTTTTTTATTGAAAAGGAAAAATCATGCTCAAAATCAGTGATAAAGTTTTAAACGGACTCTACGAATGCGGCATTGATACGGAAGGCATCTGTGAGCGCAGCCTTGGCGAAGTTCAGCAGATCATCAAAGAAAGAAACCTTGCCCTGACAAAAGAAAAAGACCTCAAAACGGTCGATAAACTCATCGCACTCGAAATGATGATCCTCAGCAGAAATTTTTAACACAAAAAAAGGCTTTTCCAAAAGGAGAAGCCTTTCATTTTTTTAATTAAACAACCCGATCACAAACTCCAGCATCGGCGGATAGAAAAGATATACACCGAAAAGCCTTGCCGTTTGTATGACTGCCGTTTGCGAAGGATTTGCGCCAATATCTTCGGAAAGATAGACCATTTCCTGTAAACCGCCCGGAGTTGAAGCGATAAGCCCCGAAGCAAAATTGAGTTTTGTGATCTTCGATAAAAGCCAGCCGCACAAAAGCACAAATAAGGTCATCCCGACAAGCATCATCAATGCCGGCAGGAAAAGCTGCCCCAAGGTTTTGATCTCCTGCATCGTGATCTGACTGCCGAGGTACATCCCCGAAAGAATCTTATTGGTAAACTTCAGCCAATCGGGATATTCGACCTTTTTTGTTGCCACACCAAAAATCGCAGAGCCAAGCATCGCGCCGATGATAATACCCGCAGACATGCCGATATAGCTGAAAATCAGCGCACCGATCGCCGCACATAGAATAGATAAACCGATTCGCCAATAGACACATTCTCCTTTTTCGCTCTTGACAGCGTCTGCAGAAACTTCGCCTTTGCTTTGTTTTTTCGTGGCAAAGCGGAAAAGCGGCGGAATAACAATATAGATGCTCATCAGGCGCCAGAGCTGCAGGATCGAAACCTGCGCCGTATTGGAACCAAGGCTTTCGGAAATAGCCGCCATATCCGAAACGCCGCCCGGGACCGTTGCAAAAAGCGCTGTGGCAATTTCGATATCGGAAACTTTTGTGATCAGCGTCCCAAGGCCGATGCAATAGCCCGCAAGGCCGACGACAACAATGATGATCGGCAAAATCAGGGCAGGCATCGCTTTCAGGTCGCTGCGGGAGATCCCTGCGCCGATCGTAAAGCCGGAGAGGATCATCATGACCGTTCGCAGCTCGGAAGGAAAGACAGCTTTTCCAAAAATGACATTAAAAAGCATGACGGCAAGCATAGAACCCGTCATCGCACCGGAAGGCCACCTGTGTTTTTGCGCAAAATAGCCGCCGATGCAGGCAATTAAAACTGTCAATCCAAAATACAATAGCCCGGACATATCGCGCCTCCGATATTAAACTTAAAACTGTACCTATATTATATAGCATTTCTTTCGGAAGGTATATCTTTTTCTTCGGGAAAAATTTCAAAAAAATTTTTACCCTGTAAAGTGCATGATAAAAAACAAAACGCAATATTTTTTTACAAAGGCACCGCATCCGACCCCAGGCATGAGAATATATATTTTTGCCATTTTACAGGCATTTTTCGAGATTTTCGATCGTATCAAATCGATTATTTTCCCTTTCGCACTGAGGCACGCGGGGTCACAATTTTTTTAATATATCCATTGACAAAAATTCATAAATCCTTTAAAATCGGAATATCGAAATATAAATCCTTACTAGACAAAAAAGTGTGGAGGAATTGAAAATGGAAAAAACACAGGATTTAAGCTTCATTGGCAAGCTGAAGAACTATTTCAACAAAAATAGTTCCCTCGTAACCCTGATGATCGCTACCGTCGTTATGGTCATCGTCGGCTGGGTAACGCAGGAAGCTTTCATGACCCCCGGCAACTGGAGCTCCATTATGACAGCTCTTTCTGCAGTTGGAACGATGGGCGCAGGCCTTACAGTTTCGATGCTTCTCGGTGGTCTCGACGTATCTCAGTACTCTATCCTTGCTTTCGCAGGTATGCTCTTCGGCGTAATGGTCAGCCCGAAATGGTGGGGACTCCCCTTCTGGGTTGGCTGCATCGGCTGCCTCATTGTTGGTCTTGTCGGTGGTCTCGTAAACGCATTCCTCGTTTGCAAACTCCGTATCATCCCGGTTATTGCTACAACAGCTTCTCAGTTCATTTGGAGAGGATTCGCTTACATCCTCACAAACAATACCTACATCTCCCTCATCAAGGTTGATCCCGGTATCACATATCTGAGCAGCGGCAAGATCCTCGGCATCTCCGTAAACTTCTACATCATGCTCGCAGCATTCGTATTTGTTTGGTTCATCCTCAAATACTCGACATTCGGCAGAAAAGTATTCGCTATCGGTGCTAACATCCGTGCTGCATACCTCTCCGGTATCAAAGTAAACAAAGTCAGAACACAGGCTTATCTGTTCGGCGGCGTTTTCGCAGGCATCGGTGCTATCATGACATGCTGCCTCCTCTCCTCTTCCATGCCTTCTACAGGTGCTGGTCTCCAGATGGACGTTTCTGCAGGCGTTATCCTCGGTGGTCTTTCCATCGCAGGTGGTAAAGGCGACGTTATCGGAACATTCTTCGGACTTCTGTTCCTCCAGATCCTCGCTAATATCTTCACGCTGAACAACATCAACTCCTACTGGCAGATGGTTTGCAAAGGCGTTGTCCTCGTAGTAGCTATTTGGCTCGACGTTCTCCGTGGCGGCAGAGGTTACAATTAAGAATCAAGTCTTAGTAAGGACTACACTCAGTGATGAGTTAATAAAAAAGCTTCTCTTCGTGAGAAGCTTTTTTTATACCCTTTTTCCTATTCCGCTGCTTTGCTCCTAAAAGGCTTTTAAGTGCTATTTTGTTTTTCCTGAATAAATCTTCATGCAAGCATAAAAACTTGTTTAAAAACGCCTTGCGTCAATCTAAGCCGTTTTCTTGCCGCAGATAAATACACTCATCCTGTCAACCGTACAAATACACTCTGGCTGCTGGTGTTTTGCCCATTATAAATAAAAAAACGCCCGCTGATAAAGCAGTCGGGCAAGGATTATCTATATACAAAAACTCCGCAGTGTTTTACCGCGGAGTTGCTTTGTTTATTTTACATGCTGCATTTCTTCGATCGTCATATTATCACCAAGGATGATGAGGATATCGCCTTCGATCATGCGGATACCCGGCTCAGGATTGATGATGACATTGTCGTTTCTTCTGATGCCGATGACGCTGATCCCATAACGGGCACGAACATTCAGCTCGATCAGCGTTTTATTGCGCCATGAAGCCGGTAAAGAAAGATCGACGATACTGTATTCATCCGAAAGTTCGATCGCCTCAAACGGGTTCTCATGCGCAAGTTCGTTGCCGATGTGGATGCCCATTTCACGCTCCGGGAAAACAACTCTGTCTGCACCGACTTTCCTTAAAAGTCTGCCTTCAAGCTCGTTAAAGGCTTTGACCAAAATAAAGGGCACGCCCAATTCCTTTAACTGCATGGTAATAAGAACGCTCATTTCAAGGTGCTCGCCAACGGTAATGATCGCACCATCAAAATTGCTGACGCCAAGGTTCTGCAGAACTTCAGGGTTGCTCGCATCTGCACAGACAGCTCTTGTCACAAAAGAGGATACCAGATCGAGCTTTTCGGGTTTATTATCGACAACAAGGATGTCGATCCCAAAGCTCGAAAGCGTCCTCATAACGCCGATACTGAATCGACCGACGCCAATGATCAAATAACTTTTTCTCTTCATGTTAACTCCTTTTCACATCAAAAAGAACTATACTTGTTTATCCGTCAGCCAATGCTGATGTTTTCCTGCGGATATTTTATCAGATTTTCATTTTTTCTCGAATTAAACAACATCGAGAGTGTGATCGGGCCAACTCGCCCGAAAAACATCGTCAAAACCAATATGATTTCGCCGGCATCGTTCAGCAGCTGCAGAGTCAAGTCTGTCAACCCGACTGTAAAAACTGCAAATAAGCTATCCATCAGCGGGATTTCGGGCTGTACTGCGCAAAACAATACGGTCGAAATAATGATGACAAATAAATTGGTCATCACGATCGCAGCAGAACGCCTCACAACCGGATCTGCTATTTTTCTGTGGAAACATTCCGTATCCTTTCGCCCGCGTAAGGCAGAGACCACCGATGCTGCAAAAACGGTAAAGGTCGTCGTTTTGATACCACCTGCCGTTCCCACAGGCGAAGCGCCGATATACATCAGAGAACAGGCGAGAATCCCGGAAGTCGTGCGAAGTTTATGCCAGGGAAATACGGAAAAACCGGCAGTCCTGCAGGTGACTGAAAGAAAAAGCGCACACAGCATCTTTTGCCCAATGCTCATCCCCTGCATGGTTTCCACATTGTTCCATTCAAAGAGGAGCATTGCCAAAAAGCCAATCAACAGAAAGAAAACGCCTGTGTAAATGGACATTTTTACCGTCAAATTCGCCCGGAGCTTTCTTTTCTCCTTTTTGCGGAAATTGTTGTACCCTTCCGCCAAAAACGCCCAAACCGGGAAGCCAAGACCACCCGCAAGGATCAGGAAGATCGTTACAAAAACAAAATAGGAATTGGTCATATAGGGCATGAGCCCATCAGCCCCAAGCGTATCCAGCCCGCTGTTGCAGAAAGCGGAAGAAGAAAGAAAGACACTGTGCCAAATACCCTTTACACCATATTCGGGAACAAATACAAAGGCATATAAAAACGCCCCGATCAGCTGTATGATAAGCGACGTCTTTAGGATCTTCACGATAAATTCACGGATATGACTATAGGATTCCAGGTCATAAGCTTCCGCAATCAGAATATATTGCCGAAGATCCAGGCGTTCCCCCATTATAAGGATGAAAAACATCGTAAAGGAAATGATACCAAGACCGCCGATCTCCTGTAAAATGAGGAGGATAAACTGCCCAAAGCCCGTCCAAACTGCGTAGATCGGCAGGCAAGCCTCCCCTGCAACACAAACAGCCGAAGCCGCCATGAATAAGGCATCGGAAAAATCCACTTCCATTTTACCGCTTTGCGAAAACGGCAAATACAACAACAATGCGCCGGCAAGGATCGCCAAAAGATAGCCTTCAAAGATGATCCTTGCCGCAATAAACAATTTCTTTTTCTTTTTCATCTCAAATGCAAGCTGAATTTTAACCTACACTGACGTTTTCCTGCGGATAGCGGATCAGGTTTTCGTTTCTTCCCGTGTTAAAGAAGAGCGAAAGCGAAATCGGCCCGATTCTGCCAATATACATCGTTACAATGATGATAATTTTTCCCAATAGATTCAGCTCACCCGTAAAAGCACGCGTAAGACCGATCGTACTGATCGCAGAGATCGTTTCATACAGGCAATCCATAAAATTTGCATCGGGCTGCACAGCGGCAAGCGCGATCGTCGAAACAAGCAGAACCGTGAAGCTGACCGCAAAAACGCTCATGGCTTTTCTGACGATCGTTCCGCTGATGCTTCTGTGGAAAGATTCCGTTTCATCTCTGCCGCGAAGGATAGAAATGATGGTTAACATAAGCACGGTGATCGTCGTTGTCTTAATACCGCCGGCTGTACCCGAAGGCGAACCGCCGATAAACATCCAGATACAATGCACGATGCTTGTGCTGATGCGGAAATTTTCCTGCGGGATCGTAAAGAAACCGGCTGTACGGAGCGTAACGGACTGGAAAAGCGCAGCCTGCAGCTTCTGCCAGAAATTCATATTGCCCAAAGTATCGGGATTGTTATATTCTAAGCCCAAAATGATCAGCATACCGCCGAAAATCAGGAACAGAGAAACCGAAACAGCGATCTTGACCGAAAGCGGCATACGGCTTTTTGCCTTGATAAAGCGGAAATTATTGTTTTTCCAAAGGCGCAGTCTCTCGAGGAAATACCACCAGACCGGGTAACCAATACCGCCAAGGATGATCAGCGCCATACTGGTGAAATTTATCAGCGGATGGAACACATAGGGTTCGAGGCTGTTGGCAAACATCGTATCCATGCCGGCGTTGCAAAACGCAGAAGCAGAAAGAAAAATGCTGTGCCAGATCCCTTTTACACCGAATTCGGGAACAAAAACGATCATATATAAAAGCGCACCAACGCCCTGAACCGCAAGCGTTCCTAA
Source organism: Clostridiales bacterium (assembly GCA_015056045.1). Lineage (GTDB taxonomy): Bacteria > Bacillota > Clostridia > Christensenellales > Christensenellaceae > SIG371. The sequence continues at coordinate 6,196 of SVGZ01000027.1, forward strand.
AACGATCCTTTTGACCAAAATGACCAAGCCGCGCGAAGTATCGATATTATACGCATCGGCAATGAGCATACGTTCCCTGAGGCCGATTTTTTTGCCCATGATGAGCAAAAACAGCATGGTAAAGGTAATGATGCCAAGACCGCCGATCTCTACCAGAATAAGGATGATAAATTGCCCGAAGCCTGACCAGGCCAAATACGTCGGCAGTGTAACAAGACCCGTTACGCAAACGGATGTTGTCGCCGTAAAAAGCGCATCAATATAGCTGACTTCCATTTCGCCGGATTGGCAGATCGGCAGCATGAGCAAAAGCGAACCGACAAGGATCGTCAAAATAAAGCCATAGGCAATGATCTTCGTCGTGATAAATCTTTTATGTTTTTTCTGATGTATCATCATAATTTCCTCGGTTCTGAGCAAAATACAATTTCTATGAGCGTTATTCTATCACAGCGGTGTAAAATATACAAAGCCTTTATACAAATTTTACATAATCGTGATAATTATGGACAAAAAAAGAACACCAAAAGGGTGCTCTTGCTCATTTATCGTTCGTATTCCTTTAAGTATTCCGCAACGGAACGGCTCATTTCTTTGGCAAAATCCGAATTGTATTTGCGCTTGCAGAATGCCGAAAGCCATGTTTTGATATCCGAAACAGCAGGATATGCACGCAATTTCAGGGCTTCGATCGTTTCTTCTGCGGAAATATTGCCATAGCTGTTTTCGCGGACGATATAGGAAAGCGGAAATCTGTTTGGCTTTGCGCGTTCTTTCTGCTGTTCCGTCGGGTAACCGAAAACGAGCATTGCCGCCGGGAAAACATATTCCGGCAGCTGCAGCAGTTTCTTTACTTCTTCGCAGTTTTCCATGATATCGCCGATATAACAGGAACCGATGCCGAGGCTTTCCGCCGCTATAACGGCATTTTGTGCGGCGATATTGGCATCGCTTACCGCCAATAAAAGATCGCCTGCACCGGGTTTTCTCGGGCTTTCGCCAATGACAAGATAGGCTTCATACCATTTTCTGCAGTCTGCGAGGAAAATCAGGACCATTTTTGCCTCTGCGATAAAAGGCTGATGATCGCAAGTCACGGAAAGCTTTTCTTTTAAGCTCTGATTTGTAATATCGAGGATCGTATAAAGCTGCTGATTGCCCGCCGTCGGCGCCATTGCTGCCGCCATGAGGATCTTTTCCTTATCCTCTTTTGTGATCTCTGCATCCAGAAAAGCACGATGCGATTTTCTTTCATATATTTGTTTAAGAACGATGTTATTTTCCATCACTGCCTCCGATGATTTTTCCATTGACATAAAGATCATCTGCTATGCGCAGGATCAGCCCTCTTAACTCCAGTTTTTCAAGGAATTTTTCAGGGATTGCCGACATACCGAGCGATGCGCCGATGATATTCCCTGCGATCGCTGCCGTGGAGTCGCTGTCTCCTTTGTGGTTTGCCGCAACGATGAGCGCACTTTCGATATCATCTGCATAGCGTACAGCTGCAAAAATAGCGATTGCAAGCGCTTCTTCTGCGACCCAGCCTTCGCCCAGAGCATGGATAGCATCGAGATTGAATGTTTTCGACTCCGCAAGACTGATCGCACGTTCCATGAGCGATAAGAAATACGGAAGGTCTTTTTCTTTTTCAAAAAGCCTTGCCATCGCACGGTTTGCGGAAAGGCAAGCCTCTTTAATGCTGTCGCCTGCCCAGACGATGCGCGAAACGATATGTGCCAAAGCCGCCGCAGGAATATAGCCCAAGGGATGTCCATGCGTCAAAGCAGCCGCTTCCGCTGCGAGCATATCGATCTCGTCCTGCGCTGTTTTTTCCGGATCAAACATCAGGCCGACCGGCGCAACACGCATCACGCCGCCGCAGCCTTTGCTCTTATTGAGTGGATTCCTGATACTGCCCATACCGTCATAGATCGCCGAAAGGCATGTCATACCCGGTGCTCTTGGCGAAAACAGCTCAGGGATCGCCATGAGTCTTGTCTGTGTCTGAAATTTCTCCTTGCACTCTTCATAGGAATAATTCTGCGTTAAGAGCCATTCCCGATAGGCAAGAGCGATATTTTTGATCGGATCGCCTTCCATGAGGAGACCTTCCGCTGTGAAAAGCGTCATCTGCGTATCGTCCGAGATTTCCGCAATGCCCTTTCGCAAATCAAATTCTGTAATACCATCTTCTCCGTATCGGGAAAAGATAGCGTCTTCTTTGATGAATTCCACCGCATAGCCAATCGCATCGCCCGCTGCACCGGCGAGCAAAGAACCGCGAATCCGATCCTGTTTCATCTGATCACCTCAAAGCCTTCCTGCATGAGCAAAGAAAGCGCTCTTTCAAAATTTTCTTCTTTCACTAAAATATAATCCGTATTAAATGTCGAAACCGCAAAAAGCCCGATCCCGTTTTCTGCAAGGCAGCCCGAAATCTTTGATAAAATGCCGACCAGCGAAAAATCAAGCACGCCTTCAATGCGGAAAGCACGCCAACCCAACTCTTTTTCAAGTGTTTTTTCAGGCAGATCGCAGACACGGCAGACGAGCGAATTTTCTTCATCGGTCTTTGCGAAAAACACAAATTCTTTTGTCAGATCGGGCAGAACGCCATCCGCAAGTTTTGCAACGGCAAATTCCCCTTCGATAATTTTTAAGCGCATGAAAAAATCTCCTTTAACATGGTTTCCGCAAAATACTGCAGTTCCACTTGATCTGTTTTCATTTTTTCGCCCGTTTCATAGGAGGTAAGCGCCGCCTGCACTGTCTTTTTCAGGTTTTCGGGTAAATTTGCAGGTAAATTCAGCTGCAAGTTTACCAATGCCCATTCAGCGCCTGTTTTTTTGGATAATACGAGGCTTTCTTTGATATAGGCCAGAACACGGCAGAGATTGAGCGTGATATACACCGGATCGGAAAGGATATCCTCCGCTGCGTTTTCGATGTCGCCGCGAATACTGTCAAGATAATCTTCTCTCGGCACTTCGCCAAACACTTCCGGGATCGATTTCCCGAAAAGCACTTTCCCGTAATGCCTCGTGATCATGGCATGTGCGGCAAGATCGGGATCAACTCCCTGTAATTTTGCGAGGTATGCGTCTTTATCTTCGTGATACAAGGCGAGATGTGCATTCGAAAAATGCAGTTCATACGGCGTGGGATACCGGAACGGTTTCACAAATTTTTCCTGTACAATGCTCATTTCGATGCCTTTTTCGGGCGCAAAAGCATTCAGGCGCACGGTTTCGGCAAGAAAAGATAATTTTTCTTCTTTGGAAACAGCATCGCAAACAACGATGAGAAGATCGATGTCGCTTTTCTGCTCGTTGAAGCAGCCCATCGCCAAAGACCCATGCAGATAGACACCGACAAGTTTTTCTTTTAAGATATTGCGGCACATCGCCGTAAATTCCGCACAAAGTTTTTCCGGCTGCATCCTGTATCCTTCCCTTCTTTTCTATATCATATATAAATTCGGCAAAGTCTGCAAGCCATGCTTTTGCACAAAAAAAGAAGCTCTTTTTTAAGAGCCTCTTTGCTGTGTTTTAGAGAAGTGTTTTTGTGAGTTCAGCAGCCTTTTCGTATACCCACTGCAGATGTTCGACAGGTGTATCGAGATGCGTTGTGCAGTCTGCACCGATGATAACGCCTGTTGTGCCTGCTTCACGGAAGATCTTTTCAACTTCTGCCTGAATTTCTTCTTTTGTGCCTGCGCAGAGCATGTCTGTGTTATTGTTGCCGAAACCGCCGATGACGCACTTGCCGCCAAAGAGCTTTTTGCCTTCTGCAACGGAAACGTTTTCGGAATGAACAGCCCAGTTGATAACGCTGCAGTCATAATCGAGGAAGAGGTTGAGGTCGTTTAAGAGGCCTCTCCAGCCGCAGATGTGGAGGAGATTATCTTTTGCATATTCGTTTGCTTTTGCGATGATCCTCTTTTCGCCGGGCATAACGTATTTTCTGTAAGCATCGGATTTGATGCCGCGGTTGAAGCAGGAAACGCTGAAATACATACCTTCGGCAATACCTGTACCAAGGATCATATCGATCATGGTTTCGGTATAGCCGCCGATCATATCAAGAGCAGCCTGAACAGCTTCGGGATCTTCTTCGATGAGGTAAGCAATCGGTGCTTCGGGAAGACCTGCATATTTATCTGCATGGACCTGACCCATTCTCTGGCTGAGCTGGAATGCAGGGGAGAATACATTATAGAACATAAGGACATCGTGTCCATAGATCTCACGGATCGCTTTTGCAAATTCAACGGACTTTTCGAGGTAAAGATCCATATCTTCTGTTGCCTTTAAGTTTTTAAGGTCGGAAGCGCAGTGTACGTTTTCGTAATCAAAAGGCATGAAGAAGAGACCGTCTGTCATAACTTTAACGAAATCGGGATCGTAATCATCCTTGAATTTCTTTGCAGCTGCGAGGTTTTCTTCGATATAAGCGGGGTTGTGCAGACCGTCTACGAGTTCATCCTCGAGGTAGTGATGCCAGAAACCGACAAGAAGTTTATCGGAGGGTTCATTGTGAAAGGTCTTTAAGACGCGTTCTTTTCTATCCATAATATGCTCCTTTTTTGTGGCTTTTCTCTATTATACCTTTTTTTCGCGCAAAAGCAAACAGTTATATAAATAAGCAGAATATTTTTTAAGCAAAGCGGATTTTACTTGGTTTTTTCCCAATCCAATGGGACAAAAAGGATAGACTTTTCCCATTACAAATGTTATACTAAAAATACAGTTTTACTGTTAAGTACAACATTCAAGGAGAAATACCATGAACAAAAGAGAACGCGTAATTGCCGCTTTCAAAGGCGAAGAAGTTGATCACGTACCGGTTTGTATGTGGAAGCATGTTCCGGAAGAACTCTGGGCTAATGATGATGATTTTATCGCTTGCCAGCTCAATTCCTACAAAGTCACAGACGTTGACTTCATGAAGCTCTCCGGCGACAAATACTTTGGCTGGCCGGATCCTGTCCTCGAAGGCATCGAAAATGCTGACGATCTTTTCAAATTCAAGAGCATCGGCGCTGATCACCCGTGGATCCGCGGTCAGATTGAACGTACAAAGAAGATCATCAAGGGCCTCAACGGCGAATGCGTTGCTCTTTACCTGATCTTTGCTCCGCTTTCCTACCTCCGTCTGCAGATCGGCTATCCCAAGATGATGGAACTCATCCGTCAGAACCCGGAAGCTATGAAGCACGCTCTCAGCGTTATCGCAGAAGACGTTAAAGTTCTCGTTAAAGGCATCATCGAAGAAGCCGGTGCTGATGGCATCTTCTTCTCCCTCCAGAACGCAGAAGTTGACCGTTTCACAGAAGAAGAATACAGAGAATGGGTTACACCGAGCGAAAAATCCGTTCTTGAATATGCAAACACACTGAGCGAACTCAACGCTACACACCTCTGCGCTTGGGAAGAAACACCCAACAGACTCTCCGTCTGGAAGGATTATCCCATGAACGTAGTAAGCTGGGCAAGATACATCGACATCAAAGACATCCAGGAAGCAAAGGATTACTTCGGCTGCACAGTTTGGGGCGGCTTTGACAATCGTTCCAACACATTCCTTTACACAGCTACAAAGGAAGAAATCGAAGCAGAAGTTGCTAACCTCGTTGCACAGGGCGGCAAGAAGGGTTACATCATCGGCTCCGACTGCAGCATCCACGATGAACTTCCCGAAGAAAAGATCCGTTGGGTCGTTGAAGCAGCTCGCAAGATCTGAATTCATTAAAACAAAACTGAACCTTGCAATCTGATTGCAAAAGGGTAAAGTATTTTTGACCCTGATTTCAAACGAAGTCAGGGTCTTTTACTATCAATAACGAGGAATTTCATGCACGAACTGACTACACTTATCAAAAACGATATGCTGCCTGCTCTCGGCGTTACAGAACCCGGTGCGATCGCTTTCTGCGTGGCAAAAACAAGATCATATGTCTCCGGGGATCTTAAAAAACTGACCGTTGCATTAAACAGCGGCATGTATAAAAACGCTTTTACCTGCGGAATTCCCAATTCCAAAGAAGTCGGCAATGTCTTTGCGGCTGCTCTTGGTTATGTCGCGGGAAATGCCGATAAAGGGCTCGAGGCGCTTGCAGACGTCACCGCAGAGGACAACGTCTCCGCACAGAAGCTCATCGACGAAGGCAAGATCGCCGTTGAACTTGACGGTATCACAAGCCGTATTTTCATCAAAGCCACCATCGAAACATCCGAAGGCAATGCAGCGGTAACCATCCGCGATACACACACAGGCATCACAAAGATCGAAGCAAACGGCGAAGTTTTATTCGTTTCCGAAGGCGAAAGCCTTGCCGATACGACCGAAGCGGAAGCAGCTGCTGCTATTCACAGCATCCACAGCTACACGCTGGCAGAAATTTTCGACTACATCAAAAATGTTCCCGCTGAAGAGATCTCTTTTGTTTCGGAAGCTTACCGCGTCAACCTCGAGCTCTTTAACGAAGGTCTCGAAAACCCGCGCACCACTTTTGCAAGACATCTTCTCGCCATGAACGGCGGCCATGTCATCTCCGAAAACGAAATGACAACCGCTTCCCTGCTCTGCAATGCAGCGATCGAAGCACGCGTAATCGGTCTTGATAAGCCGGCAATGAGCATCACAGGCTCCGGCGCACACGGCATTATCGCGACCATGCCGCTTTACGGCTATGCAAAAATCCACAACATTCCCGATGAAACCTTATGGCGCGCGACAATGCTGAGCTATCTCGTCTGCACCTTCATCAAGGAATATTCGGGCAGACTTTCCGCTTTCTGCGGCTGTGCGATCGCAGCAGGCTCGGGTATGGCTTGCGCACTTGTCTATTTAAAAGGCGGCGGTCTTACCGAAATGGAATACACACTCTGCAACATGGCTTCCTCCATCACGGGCATGATCTGTGACGGCGGTAATCAGGGCTGCACAATGAAAGGTGTTGCAGCTTGTGACGCTGCTTTCCGTTCGGTTGAATTCGCTATGAACGGCATTCACATCGACAGCGTTCACGGCATCAACGGCAAAACACCCGAAGAAACCATGCGCAATATGGGCCTTATCGCATCGCCCGGTATGATCGGCACAGAAAAAACGATCGTCGAGATTTTTGAAGAAAAACTGAAATAATCATCCCGATGATTAAGCAAAAACCACCTGAAGAAGAAATTTTCTCGGGTGATTTTTATTTATTTGACACTTTGCCTGTTTTGCAAATTTTTTCGTTTCAAATGGGTTCAACTGCAAGTGGAAGTATAGGGCGGATTATCTTACAACATCATTGCGATAGAATGGTTTCCGATGATGCTTCCTACATGACAGGCCAGTCCATCGCTATCGACGACGGCTACACAACCTTATAAGCCAAAATCAAAAGAAAAAAGCCTTCTTATTGCTTCCAATAAGAGGGCTTCTTTTTTCATCATAACGGGTGAGCGTTCTGTTATCATAAAAACAATGTGCCAAAACGCATATCCCTTCAGATCATAATTATTCGGGTTTCGATGTATTTTCGATTCTTAAAAGCAGACATCCTTTATTTCCTGCCTGCCATCTTCTGCGGTAACCTTCCGGGAGCCAAGTAAGGGTGTTCTCTCTTAAGTTGAACAGATCGGATCCCAATTCTCCCCTGATGACAAACAATCCGGTATTGACGAAATACTCCGTTTCCTTGCAATACCCCGCAGGCAGTCTGATAAATGCAAGGGAAGCCCCTGTTTCAGGATCCGTATAAGCCTTCTTGATTTCCATTCCGTCTTCTTTCAGTTCCCATCCTTCAGAATCAAAAGCATTTACGTTCTGAATGCTAAGCTCTGCAGGATTCTCCTGTTCTTCCGAAAGATACTGAATATCACCGGCTTTGTTGGTGATCCAGATAAACTTGCAGTCATTATCAGGAGTTGAACCATGCGCACAGGCATATCCTTCCGGATCTAATACAAGAGATCCGCTTCCATATCTTTTCCCTTCTGAGCTGTGCACTCCGTCGATTACATAGACGACATGTGACATTGCATGCTTATGATATTCCTTCACAAAGCCTTTTGTATAATGGGAGAAATTGACAATCATGCCATTCAGCGGATCTGTCACAACGGGTTTATCATCAAAATAACTTCCGTCTTCTTCCGTGATCTGGATCCATCCTTCAGGATCATAATAATTTGAAACGATCGGTTTATAAACTGCCATTTTTTATACTCCTCAATCTTCTTTTATGTATATTCTTAAGTATATCACTCGGATATCTGTTTTTCAATCACTCAGAAAGCTTAACGTCTATTCGTTTGTCTTGTATGCTCAGTTTTCCGCTCCGGTATTGATGAACCGATCGCTTGTCGACGGCAGTATAAACCGTTTTTAAAATCAAAAAAGCCTTCTTATTGCATTCAATAAGAGGGCTTCTTTTTTATTTTTCGTAATAGCGGATGAACGTTCGGGGAAGATTATCATAAAAATACTGCACCAAAACGCGCGGTTTGATCTTCATATCCGACCTGATCCATTCGATCATCATATCCGTAACGCCGTGCCAATACATACGCATCGCAGATTTCAATTCTTCCGTGATCCGCTTTTTCATTTTTACCATAAATTCCCCCACAATGGCTTCGCATAACGCAACAGGAAAATCGTTTTTTCTGCATCCGCTGATCCGGATACTTTAACAAAACAAGCGGCAATAGTCTATCATCGGAATATCGAATAATTGACAAATTTGACAAAACGCAAATAAATCTGTCATTTTGTCAAATTTCGAGCATAAAAAGGAACCGATCCTCTCGGTTCCTTAAATGATTCTTAGTTTTCTTTTGTAAAGCGCACGACCGTTTCCACATGCCTTGGAGCAGTAGGTCAAATAAAAAAACTTGTATTTGACCCACCGGTTCATCCCAATGAAGGAATGGACAATTTCCCAGTATCGGTCAGGGTTGAGACAGTAGGATGAATATCGGTACGCCGATAAACCGGAATTTGTCAAACCATTCTCGACAACAGAAAATCAGGTCGTTTCCCTATTAAAACCGAGTCAGTAACGTCAATTACTTCAATACCGCCCTTCGAGTATTCATCTACAAAACTTCTTTCATTATCAAAGATCAGCTCTTTCCCATACCAAGGTTTCCCAGACTGGGGAGTAAGCTCCAAATAAACAGTTTTATTTTCGAGATAAAATGTCAAAACGGTATGTTGCTTTCGGCTCTGCTTATCATGCAAGAGCCATATCTTGCTTGGGATATTACGCTTGTCAAGAATGTATCTCATCAGAACAACAGCATCATTACATGTACCTACTTTTGCCTTCATGGTGTCTTTTGGATCCTGAATACAGTATTCGGTCAATAGGTGGTCAAAGAACTCTTTATCAAAATCTTTCGTCATATCAGGCTTATATGTTTTGCCATTCAAATAGAAGCCGTATTCGTAACCATTATCCAAAAGTTCTTGTTTCAACAGCTTGCATGTTTCTTTTATCAACATTGCTATTCCTCTGTCAAACTCCGATATACTCATTTCTTTGTCATCAATACGACCGTCTCCACATGCATCGTCTGCGGGAACATATCCACAGGCTGTACTTTTTCAATTGTGAAACCCTTTTCGTGGAATAATGCCGCATCTCTTGCCAAAGTCGCCGGATCACAGGAAACATAAACAAGCCTTTCTGCACCGCATTCGGCAATGCTCGAAACAACACCTGCCGCAAGCCCTTTCCTCGGTGGGTCTACGATCACTACGTCGATCTTGCCGGCTGTTTTCCTGATCTCGTCAAAACCGCCGTCGCAATCCGCACAGATGAACGAAGCATTATTGGTACCGTTTTTCTTCGCATTCGATTTCGCATTTTCGATCGCCTGCGGAACGATCTCCACACCGAAAACAGCTTTTGCACGCTTTGCCGCATTGAGACCGATCGTCCCTGCACCGCAATACAAATCGCAGACGATATCGTCTTTTCCGATTTCCGCAAAATCAAGCGCCGTCTTGTATAAAAGCTCCGTCGCTTCCCTGTTGACCTGCAGGAAGGAATGCAGAGAAATATCAAACTGTAAGCCCAAAAGTGTTTCCGTGATCGTTTCCTGCCCAAATAAAATATGGTTTTCTTTTCCTAAAATGACGTTGCCTGGGTCACGGTTGATATTTTCAATGACAGAAACCGCACCGGCTGCGGAGAGTTTTTCGCGGAGGCTTTCCGTATATTTCAATTTTTTCGTCGTAACAACGGCGCACATCTGCTCTCCCTTGGCATTTTCGCGGACAACAAAATAGCGGACATCGCCTTTTTTCGTCTCCTGATCGTAAATCGCAACAGCATATTTTTCGAGCCATTCGCGGAAAATCGCCGTCATGCGTTCCGCTTTTTCGGACTGCAGAAAGCATTGTTTCGCATCGACAACATTGTGTGAACCCGTCCGATAGCAGCCGATGTTCACTTTTCCGTTTGTTTTCGAAACGGGGAAAGCCATTTTGTTGCGGTAACGCAGTTTTTTTGGCGAAGCGATCGTGGGCAGCACTTCAACATCGAGCTTGCCGATGCGCTGAAAACAGGAAAGGACACGGTTCCTCTTGAAGATGAGCTGCTGTTCATAATCCAGATTTAAAAGTGAACATCCGCCGCAGCTTCTCGAAACAGGGCAAACGGGTTCGATGCGTGCAGGCGAAGTCTCGATAAACTTCTCGATTTTTCCGTAAGCAAAGCGTTTCGCTTCTTTGACGATGCGCACTTCTGCCTTTTCGCCGGGTAAAAGCCCCGCTGTAAAAACGGCAATGCCTTCCGCACGGCCAATGCCAAGCCCTTCATCCGTCAGGTCTGTCGCTTCTATTTCGTAAATGCTGTTCTTTTTCAGCATGATCTTGCTCCTTTTCGTCATTCCAAATCCATTATATCACACAAAGACGCCGTTTGTCTTTATGGCCCGGGGATGCTATAATATCTTTATAAATTTAGTTTTTGAGGAAAACCGTGACGACCGATACGATCCTGATTTTAATAACACTTATCATATGCACCGTCGTTCTCTCTCTGATTATCCTGTTAAACCGCAGAAAAGACGAGAATATTGCGGATGAGCTTGATGCGGAATTTGAACTTCTCCGCAAAAAAACGGATGAAAACGCCGCCCTATCACGCCGTGAATTAACGCAGCAGTTCAGCATTTTGGGCGAAATGCACAGCAAAACAAGCGCAGCCGCTGCACAGGAAACCCGAAAGAGCATCGAATCGCTCCGCAGCGAAATGGAACAGAACCGCCGTGACAGCGAGCTTCGGCAAAGACTCCTGCAGGACCGCATGGAAAAACAGAACCTTGAAAATGCGGCAAATCTGCGTCAGGAAGTTGTTTCTCAGTTTACAGGCTTAAACGAGCTCTCTCTCAAAACCATGAGCGAAATTTCTCAGCGCAACGACCGCAGCATGGGTGAACTCAAAGGCACGATCGAACAGAACCTTCTGCAGATGCGTGAGACCGTTGAAAAACGCCTCTCCGAAAGCATTTCCACAGGGCTTGAGGGTTCTTTCAAAAGCGTCAGCTCGCAGCTCGAACAGGTTTACCTCGGTCTTGGGCAGATGCAAAGCCTTACTTCCGATATTCTCGACCTGAAAAAAGTTCTGGGCAACGTCAAAAACCGCGGTTCATGGGGCGAAATGCAGCTTGGCAATCTCCTTTCGGATATGCTTGCACCGGGGCAGTTTGAACGGGAAAAAATGCTCGGCAAAGGCAAATCGAGGGTCGATTTTGCGATCAGGTTACCCGGCGAAGACGGCAGCAATGTCTTTTTGCCCGTCGATTCCAAATTTCCGCTCGATAAATACAATGCCGTTCTTCTCGCTTCGGAAACGGGCGAAAATTACAAAGAAGCCATCACAGAGCTGAAAAACGCCGCACAGGAAAGCGCAAAGAGCATCGGCAGCAAATATATCCTGCCGCCGGAAACAACGGATTTTGCCGTCATGTTCGTTCCCTCGGAAGGGCTTTTTTCCCTTCTTGCCGCGGAAGGCATGCTCGTTCTGTTAAGACAGAAATACCATGTTCTTCTCGCAGGTCCTTCGACTTTTTCGGCACTTCTTTCCGCCATACAGACGGGCTTCCGCAGCCTTGCCATCCGCAAAAACAGCGAAGAGATCTTCCGCCTTTTGGGCGAATTCAAAAAGACCTTCGGCAACTTTGAAAAAGAACTCGAACAGGCGATCCGCAGCCTGAACGCCGCACAGAACAATCTGGAAAAGCTTAACCGCAGCTCCGGAAAACTCTCTTCGGAGCTCACACGCATCGAAGAGCTTGGTGAACACACAGAAACAAAGGAAGAATGATGAAAATTACAAGAGATTTTATTTGTGCCACTGTTACAAAAAAGGCAGAGGATCAGCTGAAAAACGGTCACCCCTGGGTCTATGCCGATGAGATCACAAAAATCGACGCCGAACCCGAAAACGGCAGCCTTGTCGATGTTTTGAGCGAAAAAGGCAGCTATTTGGGCACGGGATTTTACAGCAAAGAGAGCAAGATCCGCATCCGCGTCATCAGCAAAAACGCCAACGACAAATTCGACGAAGCTTTTTATAAAAGAAGACTCACACACGCATGGGAATACAGAAAAACCGTCATGGGAAGCGATATTTCGGCAAGCCGCATCATCTTCGGCGAAGCGGATTTCTTTCCCGGTCTGACGGTCGATCTCTTCAGCGATGTTCTCGTCGCACAGACGCTTTCCATCGGCACGGAAAAGATCAAGGATATTCTCTTCCCTGCGCTTTTTGATCTCCTGAAAAAAGACGGCGTTCCGCTTCGCGGTATTTACGAGAGAAACGACGTCAAACTTCGCGAACTCGAAGGCATTCCGCAATACACCGGCTGGTATGACATCGGCGAAAAAGGCCCGACAGAAACAAAGATATGTGAGAACGGCATTTATTACCACGTTGATTTTGAAAACGGACAGAAAACCGGCTTCTTCCTCGACCAGAAATATAACCGCAGAGCTGTTTCCGCATTAACAAAGGGAAGACGAGTCCTCGATTGCTTTACGCATACGGGTTCTTTTGCCCTGAACGCGAAAAAAGGCGGTGCAGAGCACGTCACAGCCGTCGATATCAGCAGTACGGCAACCGATATGGCAAAGCGCAACGCAGAGCTCAACGGGCTCGAAATGGAATATATTACGGCGAATGTCTTTGACCTTTTGCCCGAGCTGATCGCAAGCCATGCAAAATATGATTTCATTATCCTCGATCCGCCGGCATTTACAAAGAGCCGCAAGACCATGCTCAACGCCATGGGCGGTTACCGGGAGATCAATCAGAAAGCAATGCGTCTCCTGCCAAGAGGCGGTTACCTTGCCACAGCATCCTGTTCGCATTTTGCCTCTTTCGATGTGTTTAAGAAGATGCTCCTGCACGCTGCGGGTGATGCCGGTGTTTCGCTCAGGCTTGTCGAAGTGCGCGGACAAGCGCCGGATCATCCCGTTCTTATGGGCGTTCCCGAAACGGAATATCTCAAATTCTTTATTTTCCAGGTCGTATAAAAAATATTCCCCGAAACAGTCATTGTTCCGGGGAGTTTTTTAATATTTGCAGACAATATATTTTTTACCGAGACCGGGTTCCATGCATTTTCGGATATCCTCCGCAGAACCGCCGGTGATCGTCTGTTTATCGACCGCATAAACCTGATTATTGGTCTGATAAATAAAGAAATAACGAGAATTTTCGATCACCTTGACAACAAGTTCATAGCGCATTTCCGCTTCACCCTGATAAGCCGCAGAACGTGAGATCACACGAAAACTTTCTTCTCCGAAAATAAATTCGTTCTCCGTTTCCTTGAGCTTTGCCAAAAGCCTGTACTGCATTTTGGGCAGGATAACATAGCCGAAGCAGCTTAAAAAGATGCCTAGTACCACAAGGAAAGCCAGCAGCATTTCGGGCAATGCCAAAACCGCAAAAACGGCCATGATCCCCCAAAAGATCATGCTAATTTGAAAAGCCTTCTTCGGCTCTCTTTTTTTATAGCTGATAGCGTGCGTCAGTGCACGAACCGTTTCAAAATCGTATTTGGAATTTGCTCTGATCTCCATCATTACCTCCGTCAGTTTCTGATCGCATAAGCTCTTCTCGGCGAACCATCCGCAACATAAATACGACCGCAATAGCTGAATCCGAGTTTTTTCACAAGGTTCTGCATCGGGTAATTATCGTCATGCGTATCGATGCGCAGATTTCTGCACTGCGTCATTGCCCAGCGGATCGCAAAAGTTGCACCGCCTTTTTTCGCGGAAGCAACACGATGCACAACGCCATAAGGCTCATTATCCGGCCAACTTCCCTCGATATAGGCATAGGTCGGCTCTTCTTCAACGGCAAAATAGAAAACACAGGCGATATTTTCGCCGACGATATTATCGTCCGTTATAGCAAGTTTCAGTTTTCCGTCACGGATGTTTTCCCGCAGGCTCTCTTCCGGCGGATAGTTGTTTTGCCACTGCGTTTCGTTGCCGTGCTCGCGCATAAAAGCCCTTGCCTCGGCATAGATCGCAAGGATCTTCTCAAGATCGTGCAGATTTGCATTTCTGATATACATATTTCCCTCTTAAATCGTCATCCACGAATACAAAACATTTGAAAAATCGAGGTTTTTAAGGTCTTCTTCGCTGATGAGGAAGTTCATCGTCCTGTATCCATCGAGCGTAATGCCGTATGCTTCGCTGTTTTGATCTGCCGTATCGATCTGCAAAAGGCTAACCTGTTTATCCGCATAAAGGTCTGCCCATTGCGCTCTCGGGTCCAAATCCCTGAAAAAGGGATGTGAACCGATCCTATTTCCGCTGCCGTCAAACTCTCTTTCGGCAAGACTTGCGGTCATTTCACAGGCCTGATCCACTTGTGCAGGCGAAAACATACCTTCGCAAATTTCGCGGCAAAGCATATCAAAGCTGAAATCTGAAGGATGCAGAACGCTCATATCTTCTTTGAAGCAGATTTTCGCTTCCCCATGGATCGGTAATGAAGGATCCGCTGCAGGCATTTCGGGCGTTTCCTGCGGCAAATCATCCTCCGCATAATACACGATGCGGAAATCATCCTGCGTGACCATATCGACAAGGTTCATACCTAAAAACATATCGTTATTGATGAAAAACTGCAATATACCTTTTTTCGGGAAAGCGGCAAGCGGCGGCATTTCCGCAAAATTCAGCTGCAGGAAGAAATACAGCGGTGTCCCCATGCTGCTCAAAGGGTATTCCGCACCGACAGGAAAATAGGGAATACCACCAATTTTGCTTGTATTTCTATCGCAAGCGCCTTTTTCAAAGGTAAAACGCAGGCAGGGTTTAGCCGTTTTATGTTCGATCAGCGGCAGAACGCTCATTTGAATCGCCGTAAATAATGCGTCTGCCATATCAGCCTCCGATAAAGCTGCGGATCAGCTTCGCATAAAAAGACGTGCCGTCTGCATTTTTGACGCCCATATAACCCGTATGTTCATAGCCGGGAATCATGAGGAACTGTATTTTTTCCTTCGGATAACCAAAATGCTCCATGGTTTTGATCATCATGACATTCTGTTCCAGACGAACGGGCATATCGTTATCCGTCACGATAAACAGATATTTCGGGAATTTTTCCACGTCTTTGGCATCTTTGAGGAAATAGATCGGCGCAGCTTCATCCACACGGACAAGCCTTGTATCAAGCCCTCTTTCACGCAGGACGTTATAATGCGTTGTCGGCTGTCCGGCATCAAAGAAATAGCCATATCTCGTTCGGGG
>SVGZ01000028.1 GCA_015056045.1 Clostridiales bacterium
GCAAGAACTGTGGTTATTATGACGGAAAAGAGGCTGTAAAGGCTGACTAATTGCGGAATGAAAATCCCTTGCAGTTTAAAAAGCAAGGGTTTTTTCATATGTAATATTTTTTGGAGAACAAATTGAAACGATTTTTTGCAGCGATGGCAGGCTTTTTCCTGCTTCTGGGCATCCTTTTTCTTTCGATAGACAGCTGGTGTTTTGCGGATGCCTTTTATAAAAAAGAATATGCAAAGTTAGGCACTGCGGAAAGCATCGGCATTTCCGAAGAAGACCTCGGGAATGCGACGGATGCGCTTCTTGACTATCTGCAGGGAAAACGGGAAGACCTCGTGACCTATGCGGATTTTGAAAGTGTTGGCGAGCGCGAAGTTTTCAACGAAAAAGAAAAGCTGCATATGGTCGATGTCCGCGTGTTGTACCTCAATGCAAGAGTCCTTCTTCTTGGGCTTGGCGGCATCGGGCTTGTGATCCTTGTTTTCCTGTTTATCAAAAATAAAAAGAAGGCGCTTATTCCCGTTCTTGCGGGCTATATGGATGCCAATGTCATCCTTCTGGCTTTTGCAGCGGCGATCGGCGTATTCGTCTTGGTGGATTTCGATACCTTCTGGACGAATTTCCATCATATCTTCTTTACGAATGATCTTTGGCTGCTTGACCCGCGGACGGATGTTCTCATCAATATGGTTCCGGGGCAGTTCTTCTTTGATCTCGTTTTCGGGATCGCCTGCAGCTTCCTTGCCGTTGCTTTGCTGCTCTATGCGGCTGCTGCGATCGCAAGAAAAAGACTTATCAGATCGGAAGGTTGAAATTGGATTATTTTATGCATTCCGCGCAGCAGATAAAAGCGCTGCAGGATAAAAAAGATATCATCGTTATGGCTTTTGAGAGCTCCTGTGATGAAACGGCTGCTGCCATCGTAAAAAACGGCAGGGAAGTCCTTGGCAATGCGGTTTATACGCAGATTGCCATTCACAGGGAATTTGGCGGTGTTGTCCCGGAGATCGCATCGAGAAACCATGTGGCAAAGCTCCCGATCGTCGCCGAACAGGCGCTTTTAGAAGCAGGGCTTTCCTTTGCGGATATCGATGCCTTTGCGGTAACGAGCGGACCGGGTCTTGTCGGGGCGCTTTTAACGGGCGTTTCCTATGCAAAAGGGCTTTCCTTTGCGCTGAAAAAACCGCTTATCCCCGTCAATCATATGGAAGGGCACGTCAGCGCAAACTTCATTTCCGATCAGGATCTTGAGCCTCCGTTCATTTGTCTTGTCGTTTCGGGCGGCCATACGAGCATCCTTTTGGTAGAGGATTACGGAAAATATCGTGAACTCGGCACAACGAGAGATGATGCGGCTGGCGAAGCTTTTGACAAGATCGCACGTGTTCTGGGTTTGCCTTATCCCGGTGGTCCTGCATTGCAGGAACTCGCAAAAGGCGGTAATGACGAAGCCTATACTTTCCCGAAGGCTTTCAAGGGCGAAACACACCTCGATTTTTCTTTCAGCGGGTTAAAAACAGCGGCGATCAACCTGATCCGCAAGCTGGAAAGACAGGATCCCGATTTTAATAAGGCGGATCTTGCGGCAAGTTTCCAGAAAGCTGTCGTTTCGACATTGATCAAAAACGCCTTTGAAGCGGCAAGACGCGAAGGTATGGATAAGCTTGTTTTGGCAGGCGGCGTTTGTGCAAATACGCTCCTGCGCAGCGAGGCTGACCGCTTATCGAAAAAATACGGCATTGCGCTCACATACCCGAAGCTCGCTTATTGCACGGATAATGCGGCGATGATCGCTTCGGCGGCATATTTTACCATGAACAGAGGATGCGCAAAGCTTGACCTCAATGCAGATCCTTCGCTCGATGTCACGGGAAAAACACCGGCATATTTATAAGGAAAAGCGCATATCTTTAATCAGGAATTCACATTTTGTGTGTAGCTATCTGCCGCAAAATAGGGTATGATAGTAAGTACAAGAAATGAAATAAAGGTGACTATGATATGAAAAACAGCAAAAAACAGATTATAGTATCGATCCTTTCGATCATCCTGCTTGTCGGTGTCGTTGCATTTTTCTTTGTGCTCGAAGGCGCCGGTGCAGTGCAGGAGACCTTTGCTGTAGAAGGGTATAAGGTGCTTGTTGATGCAGGGCATGGCGACCCCGATGGCGGAACAGTTGGCCCGATCACAGGGCTCAGGGAAAGCGACATCAATATTTCCGTTGCAAAATATCTGCAGGAAAAGCTCGAAGCTGCCGGTGTTGAAGTTGTCATGACAAGAACGGATTCCAATGCCATTGCCGATACCAAGAGCGATGATATGAACCTGAGAAGAGAGATCATCGCATCTTCCGGTCAGGATATTACCGTTTCCATCCATCAGAACTTCTTCGAGGATTCCAAAGTGCATGGACCGCAGGTATTCTATGCGGAAGGTTCCGCCGAAGGTGAAAAGCTCGCTGCCTGCATTCAGAAATATCTCAACGAAGACCTGAACCCGAATGCCCCGAGAACACAGATGGCCTCTGACTATTTTATCGTCAACAGCGGGACTGCACCTGCCGTTATTGTGGAATGCGGTTTCTTATCCAATCCGGAAGAAGAACAGCTCTTAAAGAAGAAAAAATACCGTCTGCGCATTGTCGATTCCATCATTAAGGGGATCGAGGAATATGCCCAAATGACCGCAGGCGAATAAGGGTATTTCATGGAAGAAAATACGAATTTGAATATCGGCGGGATTTTAGCGCCCGTCGACGAAAAAACTGCGAGGTTGAAGAACCCCGTGGTTTTGGCGTTTATTGGGGATACGGTTTATGACCTTTTTATCCGCGCAAATCTGGTGAAAACGAGCGGCGAACACGTCCATGCCTTGAATAAAAAGGCAAGGTCCTTTGTCAATGCAGAGGCACAGGCACGCTTTTCCGAAAAAATCGAATTTACGGAGGACGAGCTTTCCGTTTTTAAACGCGCGAGAAACGCCAAAGTCGGAACGACCGCAAAAAATATGAGCGTGACCGATTACCACAAAGCCACAGGGCTTGAGGCAGTCATCGGTTATTTATACCTGACGGGGCAGCACGAACGCCTCGAAGAAATTTTTGAAAGGATCCTGGAAAATGGCTGAAGTAAAGGCAAAAGTTGAGCTGCTTTCGCATACACCCGAGCCGGAAAAGACCGTCGCTATGGCGGCAAAGCTCTGTTACAGCAGTTCGCATATCGAAGAACTCGGTGAGATCGACGAGAAAAACCGTGCAAAGTTTATCAAAAGGCTGATGAATCTGGGGCATTTATCTCCCATTGAGCATGCCAGCTTTACTTTTGGGATCGAGGGCGTTTCCCGTTCGCTTCTGGCACAGATCACACGCCACAGGATTGCAAGCTTTTCCGTACAATCTCAGCGCTACGTCGGGCAGAGCCATGACGGCGGCATGATGAACTATATCCTTCCGCCGGCGATCGAAGCGCTTGGCGAAGAAGCAAAAAAGAAATATGAAGAACAGATGAAGACCATTTCGGGTTGGTATGACGAATGGGTTGAGGCACTCGGCGGTGCAGGCGAAAAGGCAAATGAAGATGCCCGTTTCGTTCTTCCCAATGCCTGCGAAACGAGGATGGTCGTCACGATGAATGCAAGGGAGCTTCTGCATTTCTTCCGTCTGCGCTGCTGCAAGAGAGCGCAGTGGGAGATCCGCGATGTTGCTTGGCAGATGCTTGCGCTTGCCTATAAAACCGCTCCGGCGATCTTTGAAAATGCCGGACCTTCCTGTGTTTCCGGTGCTTGCTCCGAAGGCAGAATGAGCTGCAAAGACCCGATCTGGGCAAGAGAAAAATTAGCTGCGATCAAGGAAGAAATCGATCATGAGTGAAATGAAAAATAACGGTGAAGATCTGCTGATCGGCAGAAACCCTGTTCTCGAAGCATTGCGCTCCGGCAGAGAGATCGACATGATCTTCATTCAGAATAACGGTACAGATGGCCCTCTTGGCCGCATTTTAGGCCTTGCAAAAGAAAAAAGAGTAACGGTCCGCCGTGTTCCCAAGGCAAAGCTCGATGAGCTCGCAAGACCTTTCAACAAGGGCAATACACCGGCAAACCATCAGGGCGTTGCGGCAAAAGTTGCGCTTGTCAAATATGCGAGCCTTGATGATATTTTTGCCCGTGCGGAAGAAAAGGGCGAAAAACCCTTTATCATCGCCTGCGACGGCATCACAGACCCGCATAACCTTGGCGCGATCGTCAGAAGTGCAGAAGTTTTCGGCGCACACGGCGTTGTCATTCCCAAAAACAGAAGCGCATCGATGAACGGTGCTGCGGTAAAAGCTGCCTGCGGTGCAGAGGAATATATTCCCGTGGCAAAAGTCGGCAACCTTGCACAGGCGCTCGATGAATTAAAGGAAAGAGGCGTTTTCCTCGCTTGTGCCGATATGGATGGCGTTCGTGCGGATAAGCTCGATCTTTCCGGCGCGATTTGCCTTGTTATCGGTTCCGAAGGCGAAGGCGTTTCCAAACTTGTCCGCGAAAAATGCGATCATATCGTCCGTATCGACGTTCTGGGCAAGATCGATTCCTTAAACGCTTCCTGCGCAGCGGCAGTTTTGATGTATGAAAAGCGCAGACAGACAGGAAACTGATTTGGAAAAAGAAAATTACGAGGACAAGCTCAAAAAATACGAAACGATGGAAGATGAGCCTTTGGCTCTTTTGGCAAAAAACGGCGATGGTTTTGCGCTGGAGTCGCTTCTTGAGCGGTATAAATCAAGCGTGCGCGTCAAGGCGAGAAGCTATTTTCTCGTCGGTGCCAATCAGGAGGACATCGTTCAGGAAGGCATGATCGGCCTGTATAAGGCGATCCGCGATTATTCGGACGACAAACAGACGAGCTTCCGTGGTTTTGCGGATGTCTGCGTCACAAGGCAGATGATCACGGCGATCAAATCCGCAACAAGGCAGAAGCATTTGCCGCTCAACAGCTATGTTTCGCTCAATCAATCGACCTATGAAGCCGAAACGGATCAGACCTTTGAAGAAACTTTGGGGGATCCCGTTTTAAGCCCGGAAGAGATCGTCATCGACCGTGAATCCTATGCGGATATGGAAAAGACGATCGAGGAAACGCTTTCCGGTTATGAACAGGATGTTCTTGCCCTATACCTCGAAGGCCTGAGCTATCAGGAAATGGCACTTGCACTCGATAAGAGTATCAAAAGCATCGATAATGCGCTTCAGAGAGTCAAAGTGAAGCTCGAAAAAGAGCTGATAAAGCCCGATTAACAGGCAAAAAAGCCCGATTTCGGTTGACAGAGAGACGAAACGGAAATATAATTAGTTATTGCAATACTGTGCTTTGCATAGTTCATGGAGGATATAATGGCAGAAAATATGGTTTTAACCAAAAAAGGTTATGAAGAACTCGAACAGAAACTGGAATACTTAAAAAATGTCCGCAGAAAAGAAGTTGCGGAGCAGATCAAAGTTGCCAGATCGTTCGGTGACCTGAGCGAAAATGCAGAGTACGATGAAGCTCGAAACGAACAGTCGCTTCTCGAAGGACAGATCTTAACGATCGAAAATCAGCTCAAGCTCGCAACAGTCGTCGATGAAGAAGATATCGACCTCGGCAAAGTCGGCATCGGTATGCAGGTCAAACTCCTCGACATCGAATTCGATGAAGAAGAAACATATCAGATCTACGGTTCCGTAGAATCGAACCCGGCAGCAGGCATCATTTCCAACGAATCGCCTGTAGGGAGCGCACTCATGGGCAAACAGGTCGGCGATATCGTCGATGTTGAAGCTCCCGGTGGGCTCGTCCGCTTCAAGATCCTTGAGATCACAAAGGCAGAAGGAAAATAAGAACGCTTGAAGCTTCGATCTATGGTCGAAGCTTTTTAATGGTAATCAAAGTTTATACAGGGGGAAAATATTTTGGCAGAAAATACGAATACTTCGGATATCCTGCAGGTTCGCCGAAACAAATTACAGGAGCTTCGCGAAAACGGCAAGGATCCGTTTGTCATCGTCAAGTATGACAGAACAGCATACAGCACAGAGATCTTTGAGAAATTTGATGAACTGGAAGGCAAAGAGGTTTCCATCGCCGGCCGTATCATGAGCAAACGCGTCATGGGCAAGGCAAGCTTCTTCCACATTCAGGATAACGAAGGCAAGATCCAGTGCTACGCAAGAAGAGACATCATGGGTGATGAACCCTATGCGGAATATAAAAAGCTTGACATCGGCGATATCGTCGGCGTAAAGGGCGAAGTTTTCCGCACAAATGCAGGCGAAATGTCTGTCAAATGCACAGAAGTTACCCTTCTTTCGAAATCGCTGCTTCCGCTGCCCGAAAAATTCCACGGCCTCAAAGATACGGATACACGCTATCGTCAGCGCTATGTTGACCTTATCGTCAACCCCGAAGTCAAGAAAAACTTCATTATCCGCTCGAAGTTCATCAAGCACGTCCGTGAATACCTCGACGACAGAGGCTATATCGAAGTTGAAACACCTGTTCTCAACACGATCGCAGGCGGTGCTGCTGCGAGACCTTTCGTCACGCACCACAATACACTCGATCTCGATATGTATATGCGTATCGCAACGGAGCTCCCCTTAAAGAGACTCATCATCGGCGGTATGGAAAGAGTCTACGAGATCGGTCGTATTTTCAGAAACGAAGGTATGGATACACGCCATAACCCCGAATTCACGAGCATCGAGCTTTACGAAGCTTATACCGATTTCCACGGCATGATGGATATCGCTGAAGGCATCTATACAACATTCGCACAGAAATACCTCGGTACCTATGAGATCGAATGGATGGGCGAAAAGATCGATCTTTCCCCGGGTTGGGCTCGTATGACGATGGTAGAAGCTGTCAAGAAATATGTCGGCATCGATTTCGGCGCAATTTCCGACGATGCAGAGGCTGTTGCCGCTGCAAAGGAAAAGGGCGTTGAGCTTGCAGATGCTGCTGAAAAGACATGGGGCAATGCTCTTTATGCCTGCTTCGACCAGAAAGTTGAAGAACACCTCGTTCAGCCGACATTCATCACCATGTACCCGGTCGAAGTCAGCCCGCTGACAAAACGCAGCCCCGAAGACCCGAGACTCACAGAACGTTTCGAATTCTTCATCTGCCACAGTGAAATGGGCAATGCTTATTCCGAGCTGAATGACCCGATCGACCAGCGTGAACGCTTCATGAAACAGGTTGAACAGCGCGAACGCGGCGATGATGAAACAGAAATGCTCGATGAAGACTTCCTCACCGCTATGGAATACGGTATGCCCCCGACAGGCGGCATGGGCATGGGCATCGACAGAGCCGTTATGCTTTTCACCGGTTCCGATACGATCCGCGAAGTCATCCTTTTCCCCACAATGAAACCCGTCGGTATGCAGAAGAGCGAAAATGCGGCAGAAGAAGCTGCACCTGCTGTGGAAACCGTTGCCGAAGCACCTGTTCCCGAGATCATCGATTTCTCCAAGGTTGAGATCGAACCGCTCTTTGAAGATGCTGTTGATTTTGAAACATTCAGCAAGTCCGATTTCCGCGCTGTTAAGGTCAAGGATTGCGTCGCTGTCAAGAAGTCCAAGAAACTCCTGCAGTTCACGCTGGATGACGGCACAGGCACAGACCGCACGATTCTTTCCGGTATTCATGCTTACTATGAACCCGAAGAACTCATCGGCAAGACCCTGATCGCGATCACAAACCTTCCGCCGAGAGCTATGATGGGCATCGAATCCTGCGGTATGCTTCTCTCCGCAATTCACACAGAAGAAGGCGAAGAAAAGCTCCACTTGCTCATGGTCGATAACCACATTCCTGCAGGCGCAAAACTCTATTAAGAAATTAAGACCGTGTACTTTGTGTATGCGGTCTTTTTTGTTTGACGGGTAATACGCAGATATTTTATAATAAAAGTACAGGAGAATAAAAAGGAGTATTTCTATGAAAAAACAGCTTTCAAAAGTGTTTTTGATCATTCTTTTTGCTGTATGCACGGCTGTTCTTTTGCTGTGCTGCGGAATTCTTCTTTTTGGTATGGAATTGCCTGAACCCGAAGAAAAAGACCAATCAAAACAGGTAGAAAATTGGGATCTTTATACGGTTTCTCTCTATGATGTTTGTCCTGTTGTCGGCAAAGGGAAAGTTTTGCTTCATATTGTGGAAGAAGATGATTATGGCCGTGTGCTGTTTAAAGTAACGGAAGATTCTGCCTTGTATCGCTCTTATTACGGGAAAAATTTTAAAGAACAAATCACATACTATGTTGTTTGCCAAAAGAGCGAAAAAGGGCTTGTATATTTTTATGAAGATATGAGCTATCGGCTGTTTTCATCACCCGGTGTAGTAACAGAAGAAGCGATCAATACATTAAAAGCGCAGAATGACTGGAATGAGGCATTTGCGGAAGAGAAGTGTGTTGTTGTCGAACAAAGAGAGGATGCGAATCTGTTTTCTTCGCCGGATTATTACGAAGCACCAAATGTAAAGAAAAAGATCCTGCAGGAACTTGATCTTGCCGAAGATGAAACGGCAGCTTGTCAAGCCGTTGCCTTTGATCAGAATAAAAAGACTTTGTTTATGGTTGTAAACTATACAGATCATGCGGATGAAAACGGAAATCATCCGATGGAGTCGGTTGTCTTTGTGATCACGGACAGAAAAGGAAATTTCGATGCGGAAAAAGATATTCTGTTTGCCCATGCTATATGGGATTATGCGGAGGAACTGCACGCATTTAAGCAGACGCATGATTGGAAAAGATAACGATACGATTTAAAGACAGGAAAGCGCCGGCTCTAAGGTCGGCGTTTCTTCATTGACAAAAACCTTATTCTCTGTAAAAATAAAAGCGTTCGGAGGTGAACGGCTTTATGAAAAAATGGTTCATCAGGCTGGCTATGCTGGTCTTTGCCGCAATAGCGGTTTTCAGCGGATATCAAATATTTTCGATCATGAATGAATATGAAAAGGGCGATGTGACTTACGAAGAAGTTGCAGAGCAGTTTGTTGTTGTGCCCGAAAACAAGCCTGAACCCGAAAAAACGCTTATACCGGAGCTTATCCTGCCCGAACAGACCGAAACACCCGAAATTGACGATACGGTCTGGCCTGAGGTCGATTTTGCCGCTTTGCAGGAAGTCAATGCGGATGTTGTCGGCTGGATCTATATCGAGGGCACACGCGTCAATTACCCAATCTTACAAGGCGAGGATAACGATTATTACATGAAGCGCATGATCGACGGGAAACGCAATTCTGCCGGCAGTATTTTTATGGATTGCGGAAATACGGGCGATTTTTCCGATCAGCACAGCATTTTATACGGACATCACATGAAAAACGGCTCGATGTTTGCGGCGCTTTCGGGCTATAAGGGGCAGGCTTTCTTTGATGAACACCCCGTTTGCCTGATTTTAACACCGCAGGGCGATTTTAAGCTGAAATTTTTTGCGGGTTATGTTGCCAGTACAAAAGCAGATGCCTGGCAAAAGGAATTTATTTCCGGAGAAGAATTTGCGGATTGGCTTGCGGAAGCTAAAGAAAAATCGATGTTTGCAAGCGATGTTGAGCCAATGCCAAGCGACCGCATCGTAACGCTTTCCACCTGCAGCTATGAATTCAGCAATGCAAGATTTGTCCTCCTTGGCATTTTGGAGGAAAGAAAATGAAAACGTTGTATTTGAGCGATCTTGACGGAACGCTCCTTGGCGATGATTCGAAACTTCCCGCATACAGCCGCGATGCTTTGAACCGCATGATAAAAGATGGGCTACTTTTTTCCTATGCGACGGGCAGGGCTTACCATAAGGCGATGCGTGTTGTTGGTGAAGTGGATTTCCGGATCCCTGCAGTTGTCTATAACGGCGTTTTTGTCACGGAACCTGACGGGAAAATTCTTCTTGAAAATGATTTTGGCAAAGAAGCGGAGGAGCTTTTCCATGAAATTTTGGCAAAAGGCCTGAACCCGATCGTATATACGCGAATTGACGGTGAGGAAAGATTTTGCTTTTATGACGGCGAATTGAACGAAGGGCTTACGCGTTTTCTTGACGGAAGAAGGCGTGAGGATAACCGTGCTATGCCTGTGCTAAAAAAAGAGGCGTTATTTTGCGGCAAACCTTTCTTTTTTCTCTGCATCGATGAAGAAGAGAAGCTAAGGGAGCTTCATGGAAGCATCAAAAACCACTTTCACAGCGTTTTGGAGCGTGATTTTTATGCCAAGCGGTTCGTCCTCGAGATCACGCCGAAAAGTGCCTCAAAATCCGCATCTGCGCTTTGGCTGAAGAATTATCTTGGCTGCGAGAGGCTCGTTGTCTTTGGTGACGGCAGCAATGACCTTGATCTGTTTCATGCTGCGGATGAAGCTTATGCTGTTGATGCTGCTGTCAATGAATTGAAAGCTGCGGCAAGAGCTGTGATCGGCAGCAATGGGGAAGATGCCGTTGTCCGTTTTATCGAGCAGGAGTTTTATAAAAAAATCTGAAATTATACTTGACAATATGCCCTTCGGTCTTTATAATAGGTATTGCGCTTGAAAGAGCGTAACGTGCGCCAATAGCTCAGCTGGATAGAGCAACGGCCTTCTAAGCCGTAGGCCTGGGGTTCGAATCCCTATTGGCGCACCACAATATGGTGGGTGTAGCTCAGTTGGTTAGAGTGCCAGGTTGTGGCCCTGGAGGTCGTGGGTTCGAATCCCACTACTCACCCCATTAAATCTCTATTGGAGAGTGGCCCGTTGGGGTGTAGCCAAGCGGCAAGGCAAGGGACTTTGACTCCCTGACTCGCAGGTTCGACCCCTGCCACCCCAGCCAAATATGGTTCACTAGCTCAGTCGGTAGAGCACTTGACTTTTAATCAAGTTGTCCGGGGTTCGATTCCCCGGTGAGCCACCAAAGCATCGTTATAGAAATATGACGGTGCTTTTTTATATCTATGGAAAAGATGAATAAAAGGGGAATCGAACCCGAGAGGGCATTAAGCGTTAAGAAAACGATCCGGTGTGATCGTTTTCAGCGAAAATGGGGCGAATCTGACCCAGATGAGCCCTATATTGCGCAGCAATTGCGATTCCCCGGTGAGCCACCAAAAATCGGTAAGCATCGTCAGATACTTGCCGATTTTTACTTATTACTTTTTCATTCTTCACTATTCACCGGGAATTTTCCGATTTTTGGAAGGTAATAAGTAAGCGAGTTTTCCTCTGAAAAAACTCAATGAAAAGGGAAGAAGCGTTTTTAAGTTTTGCATAATTTGCAAAAAACGCTTTAGCCCACGATTTTTCCCGATCTTATGCAAAATCTTTTGACAGTCTCCCGTCCGTATGGTATCATAAATAAGTTGTAATGAATTGTTATTGTACCGGGCAATCGGCCCCAAAAAGATTGGATAAGAATGGAAATACTTGATTTAAAACTTTTTTTACTGCGGGATCGGATCTGCGCATGGGAATTCAGCGAGAGTTCCGGACGGTTCGAAGTCGGTATGGCAAGGCCTTATAAACGCCTTTCCTCGCTCGATAGGCTCTATCCGTCGGACTTTACAAATGTACCATATTCCAAAAAGCAGCTCAAAGCAGCCCCGTATATAGATAATTTTACGCCGGATTTCATCGAGGCTTTCTCGAGGTGTGACCGCATCATGCCCTTCGGTGATTATGAAAACGCGATCCGCCAGAGCTTCGGCGAAAAAAGCGCCGTCTATACGCTGTATAAACAAAAAGCACAGATGCCAAGACCTGCGGAAAAATATAACGAACTGTACATCGACTTTGAAGCGGTCGATATGAAGATCTGCGGTTGGTATGCCGTTTTGGTAACGGGCGATGAACGCATCGAATACGAAGGCATTGCAAACCCCTTTACCGACGAGAAAAAGCTCAGAAGAAAATACGAAAGCGTCTATTCCCAGCTTTTGCCCTATTCGATCGAAGATATCGTCGCAGCACCGCATATCGAAAGATTCCAGAACTATTTCATCGATATGTTCCGTCAGGCGAAAAAAATCTATACCTATGGCGATACGGATGCGCTTTTCGTCAAACATTCCTTCGGAGATCATATTTACAACTTCTTCAAGGTAAGAAACGTGGATATGAGCGTCAAGCTCGGCAACCGCAACCTTTCGCTCGATAAGACCTGCAAGCTTTTCGGTATCAAAATCGATGGCGAAGAACACGACCCGAAGATCGACGTTGAAAAAATGATGGCGTATATGGAAGCCACCAAACAGCTTTAAAAAATGAAGGATAGAGAATCAACTCTGTCCTTTTTGTTTTCAGTTAAGCTCATTGCCTTCGGCATCGAAAAATTCATAGGAAATCAGGTAATTATCGGGGATATCAAGTTTCTGCACCGTCATGGAAGGATGATCGAAAACGGGGATAGTTCCTTCAAAATCGCCCGAAAAGACGATTTCCGCAAGCTTTTCGTTGCTGCTCATAAAAATGAGGTATTCCGCACCGTAACTGTACCGCGCAAGGTAGGTATCAAGGGCTCTGTTCAGCATTTTTTCCTGCTTAAACACCTTTTTTAAATGAAATCTTTCGTCTTTTTTCTCAAAAACGGCGAGCCCGAGTTTTCCGTTTTCATAGCTGAAGCCAAGGAAGGAAAACTCATCCTGTACAGTTGAGGCAAAGACGGTGATCTCTTTCGTTTCAAGCTCCTTTTTGATGGCATTGATCGCTTTTTCATCTCTCGGCGAAGCGTAGCCTTTCCCCAAAAAGAGGGAAACAGCGCAGCCAATAACGATAAATGCGGCAAAAAAGAGCAGAAATTTTTTGATAAAGGAAGCGGGCATACTTATCTCCTGCGGCGTTTTTCTCAGTATAGCATAGGTGGGAAAGGCTTTTCAATATTGCGCTTGCGCATGCAAAAATCTTGCGATATAATAATTTTACAAGTTATGTAAATAAGCTTCCAAGCGTTTTACAGGAGGATTTTTATGAAAGAATGCAGATTTTATATTTGCGAGCATTGCGGTAATATCGTCGGTCTGATCGAAGACAGCGGCGTTCCGCTGATGTGCTGCGGCAAGAAAATGACAAAGCTCGAAGCAGGCACCGTTGAAGCAAGCAAGGAAAAGCATATTCCCGAAGTGGAGATCAAGGGCAAGATCGTTACTGTTAAAGTTGGCTCTGTTGAACACCCGATGACGGCTGAACACAGCATCCTCTGGGTTTACCTGCAGACCGATAAAGGCGGCCAGAGAAAGGTTCTCGAAGTTGGCAAAGAACCTGTTGTTACCTTTGCCGTTGCAGAGGAAACACCCCTTGCGGTTTATGCATACTGCAATCTGCACGGCCTTTGGATGGCAGAGATCAAAGCACCCGAAGAACCGGTTTATGAACACGCACACGAAAACTTCGTCGTCTGCAAGTGCAACAACGTCAGCTTCTGGGATATCGAAGATGAACTTCATAAGCACGAAAGCATTGGCGATATCGTTGCCGCTTTTGAAATGCTGAAGGACGAAACGCGCTGCTCCACAGGCTGCGGTGGATGCCATGATAAAGTTATGGGTATCATTTCCGACCTCGTTATGGGCCATAAATAAGAACAAAAACTGCCGGAGGAAATTTTTCTCCGGCTCTTTTCTTTTGTAAAATGTTAGGATTTGCCCAATGTTGACATAAAAATGACACGATGTTATCATAAGTGTATAAAATATTCGGAAGGAAAATGGTATGAAAATTTATAATCTGAAATGCTGTGGTGAAATTTTTCCGCTGCAGGTAGACCGCAGCAGGGCAAATTTCAGCTGGAACCTGAAGGCTGAAGAAAATGGCGAAAAACAGAGTGCTTACCGCATCCTCGTCCGTGATGATCAGTTTATCGTATGGGATTCCGGCAAGGTTGCCTCTGAAGATAACCTCTATATTCCCTATGCAGGGGAAGAACTGACCGCTTCGACGAGCTATAAATGGAAAGTCACCGTTTACGACGAAAAAGGAACGGCGATCGAATCCGAAGATGCTTTCTTTGAAACAGGTCTTGATACCTGGGATGCCGAGTGGATCGGTTATGACGAGCCTGTTGATGGAAAAGTTTTCGACAGAAACGCACCTTTCTATTGTGCAGATGATTTTGCAGACGGCATCAATGATTATTTCCTGCCGCCGGCTCCGTATCTCCGCACAGAATTTGTCGCTGAAAAAACCGTTAAAAAGGCAAAATTGTATTATTCCGCATTCGGTCTTGCAGATGTACAGATCAACGGGCAGGTCATCAGCGAAGCACTCTTTGCGCCGGGTATTGCCAACTATGCAGAAACCGTTTTCAGCAAAGCTGTTGACGTAACGCCTTTTGTGGAAGCGGGTCTCAATGCGATTTCCATTATTCTTGGCGATGGCTGGTATGCCGGCTATATCGGCCTTAATAACCGCGAATGGTATGGCAGCAAACCCCGAGCAATGGCACAGCTTGAGATCACCTATATGGATGGCACGACGGATAAGGTCGTCACAGACGGAACATGGAAGGCTGCATACGGCGGCGTTCGCGAAGCAGACGTCTTTGAAGGCGCAAAATTTGACGCAACGCTTGAACCGAAAGGCTGGAGAACCGTTTTCTTTGACGATTCCGCTTGGGCTCCCGTTGAAACAGGCGCAGAAATTCCGCTGACACCGACTCCGCATCCCGGTGTTGATGTTGTTGTTCATGAAAGGATCCCCTGTGCAGAGATCATTCAGCATAAGGAAAATATCATCCGCCTGCGCTTTGACCGCTATATCTGCGGTGTTCTTAACCTGAAAGTCCGCGGTACACGCGGTTCCCGTATCGTCATCAATCATACAGAGATCTTAAACGAAGCAGGCGAACTGCATCATGCAGGCAACCGTTCCGCAAGAAATCAGGATGAATATGTATTATCCGGCGAAGGCGAAGAAACTTTTGCACCGCTTTTCACCTATCATGGCTTCCGTTATGCCGATATTCAGGTATTCGGCGAAGTTGAGCTTATCCATGCGGAAGGCGTACAGATGGGTACGAAGCTGCTCGATACAACACGCTTTGAAACAAACAACGAAATGGTCAACACCGTTTTCGATATGGTTCTGGCAACGGAAAAAGCAAACCTCTTCGATGTCCCGACAGACTGCACCGCAAGAGATGAACGTCTTGGCTGGGGTATGGAAGGCAACCACTTCCTTTTTGCCATGACCTATATGAACAACCAGTACCGCATGATCCATAAATGGGCAAAAGATATCTGGGATGGTCAGCGTGAAAACGGCAGCCTCGAAGCGATCGCACCGACGATGATGATGAAAGACGTCGAAGGCTTTGTCGGCGATCTTCATTCGAATTTCGGTGTCTACATGGTCTATGCGCTGTATAAGATGTATGGAGACCTGCAGGCAGTCCGCGATTACTTCCCGAAGATGCTGAAATATTATGACTTTATGGAAAGAAACAGCGACAGACTGATCCGTACGACGATCGGCTGCGATTGGCTTTCTATCTGGGAAGAAACCGGTCATTCCGATATATACCACGGCTATGGTGACTGCGCGCCGACAGTTCTTGGCACAGCGCATTATGCACTCGTCGTTAAGATGATGATCGAAATGTGCAAAGGCATCGGCGAAAAGGAATACGAAGAAAAATTCCGCGCACTGCATCATGAGATCCTCCGCACGATGCGTATGCATTACATCATGCGTGACGGCAGCCTCCGCTTCAAGAAACAGAATGATTACCTCATTTCTCTTGCTGCAGGCGTTTTTGAAGGCGAAAACGAAGAAAAAGCACTCGATTTCTTCATCAATAAGCTGACGCAGAGCGGCTATGTACGCTGGTTCGGTGGTACACCGACGACGCCTTTCTTCCTTGGTACGCTGAAGAATTACGGCAGAGATGACCTGGCAAATGAATTCCTCGCTTCCAGAACATTCCCGAGCATCGGCTATATGAACAGCTGGGGCTTCGACACGATCTGGGAACGTTGGGATGGTTTCTGGGAAGATGGTACACTGCATCCGCAGGTTATGAACGCATTCTCCCACGAAGGTTATGCCGTTGTCGGCGCATACCTGACCTTCGGTGTTGCCGGTATCGAAACGATCGAAGGCGGCTTCAAAAAGATTCGCATTCAGCCCGGTCTTTCGAAAGAAGTTACTTCCTGCAAATGTGCCTATGACAGCGCACGCGGCACGATCAGCGTTGACTGGAAGTGGAATGACGGTATCTTCGATATTGCTATTGAGATCCCCGCAAACACAACAGCCGAGATCGTTCTTCCCTGCACAGAGGAAAACAGCCTTGTCGGCGAAGCTTCCGGCATCCGCTATGCAGACGGCAAAGTCACAGCAGAGATCGCATCCGGCAAATATCATTTCAAGACAAAGGCAGCACTTGCATAACGATAAAAAGAAAAGCTCTTACGAAAGTAAGAGCTTTTTTTGTTGAAAAAGGATACTTAAAAAAGCAAGGAAAATATTACCTCGCTGTCATTATTTTTGTTTGTAGTCTTCAATGATTTGCACAAGATGTGCAATGAAGAAAGATGGTAAGCCATCTACACTGATTGTGGGTATATTTTCCAACCCCAGGAGATAATCACAAGAAACATGGAATAGCTTGGCAACTCGGATAAGCATTTCAATAGAGGGTTGGATATTGTCGTTTTCCCAGTTAGAAACCGTTTGCTTAGAGATGTTCAGATATTTTGCTAATTGTACCTGACTCCAACCCATCGCAGTTCGCAAATCATAAATTCGTTTTCCTAACATATCACGACTCCTTCGCGTCCAATATCACAATACTATTATCCATATGCGCTTGACATTATTAAAATACTTTGGTATTGTAATATTGGACTCGAAAGTGAGGACAGAAGGAGGAAATAAAATGCAAAAGTACGATCCTAAGACCTATTTCAAGAGGAAGAAAACACCGCCTAAATCCATCGAAGACCTCAAATCGCTCAGAGCAGAAACCAAGTTTTACATGATGATTCTATTTGGTGTCGGTGTAGTTTTTGGCATTTTAGCAGGCATTATTGAAATTGCAGCTTTAAATGCACTGTTTACCATTGTTGGCGTCGCGGGTTTGATGGCTGGATGCTATTTTTGGCTGGTGCTTTATGCATTTGACCGTGTTGAAAAGCGCTTGAAAAATCTTACCTGCGATAAGTGTGGTGGAAGTTTGGATGATATTTCTTGTGCTAAATGGGAGGAGACCAGCCGCCGTTGGCAGGACTCTAACGATAAAAATCAAGCAGTATCAAGGCTGTATGTAACGGTAGAGATTACTTGTACATGTCCCGAATGCGGCGAAGTAAAAACCTTTAGAGAAACGCTTTGTTCCGGAAAAATTAGAGTTACAAGTATGAGCGTCAGAGATACGCTTGTATCGACAGACAAAATTGTTGAAGACTATTTCAACGGATTGATCCATGCTTAATAGAATTCGAGAAAAACAACGACTGCAAAACAGATAACAAAAAAAGAAAAGCTCTTACGAAAGTAAGAGCTTTTTTATTTTATTTAATAAAATTTTTTCCGATAACGCTGCCGCCGTCGCAGAGAATATCTACACCTGCGAGGTAGCCGTTCCTTTCATCGGCAACGGTCGCGATCGCATAGCCCAGTTCTTCGGGTTTGCCCATGCGGTTTTCAGCCGTTGTTTTGAGGAGCATACCGCCTTCGCCTGCTTCAAGGTTGCCCATATCCGTTGCGATAAGACCGGGGCTCAGCGAGCAGACACGGATGCCCTTTTTGCCGTATTCAAAGGCACATTTTGCCGCATACCAGATGACAAATTTCTTGGAAAGACCGTATGCAAGACCGGAGGATTTGTATTCATTCTTGATCATTTTGCTCATCTTCAGCGATTTTTTGAGGAAGAGAGCTTCGTCTGTATCGGCTAAAGCAAAGGTCTTTTTGTTTGCGAGAAAATCGGGCAGGATGTATGCAGAGTTGGAAGAAATATCGACGATAACGCCGCCTTCGGGCATACGTTTGGAAAATTCCTGATTGACGTAAACCGTTCCCAATGCATTGACGCGCATCAGCTGTTCGGGTTTTGCCATTGCCGGCGAAAGACCTGCGGAGTGGATGACGTTTTTGATCGTGCCGAGTCCTGCGGCAAATTCTGCAAGCTCAATAACGGCGTTGCGGTCGGAAGTATCGCAGGTTTTGGCATGGGCTTCGTAACCGAGCTCTGTGAGTTCGCAAACAGCCTTTTCAAGTTTGGATAAGGTTCTGCCTGTGACGACGATGATCTTGTCTTTGGGCATATATTTGGCCGCTGCAAGACCCATTCCGCTGCCGCCGCCTGTGATGACACATACTGTTTTGGACATGATGTAAATTCCTTTCGATGTTTTTCGGTTATATTATAACAGAAATCGTACTTTTGTATAGAGAATGAGAACGATATTTTACATAAAAAAGCGGAGCGATAAATACTCCGCTGTCTTTTGATTTTTTTATTTGAGCGTGTAAGCGAGGATCGTGAAATCCGTCGTCTGTGCATTTTCTGCAGGACGGAACTGAACCGTTTTTTCTTCGCCAGGCAGCATAGAGAAATAGTTGTCGGTGAAGATGTATTCGCCTTCCAGCTCGAGTGCATGGATATAAGAATCTGCTTTGAGCGTGATGCTGTCTTCGCTGCGGGAAAGAACGACCGGTGCCTTGCAGGGAATGATCGGCAGGTCTTTATTGCGGTAGAATGCACGGTCGCTGAAACCGTTTCCTTCGATATCACAGAGGAGCACAGCGCCTTCGGGGATAGCATCGATGGCTAAGCGATGGACGATTGCAGATTTTGCCGCGCCGATGGATACCGTGTTTTCCGAAATCGGGAAAACTTTGTCGTCTTTGAGGTAAGAGAGCGAAAGCTTTGCCTCTTTTGCGGAAAGATCGTCGTTGCAGAGATAGATATCGTATGCATCGGATTTATCGATCGAAACAAGAACTTTTCCTGCGCAGCGCTTGAAGCTGTAGAAAGATGCTTTGGGCAGGCAATAATAATCGACAAATGCCCATCCGCTCGATGCCGGCCAGCAATCATCCCACATCCAGTAAACAATGCCGTTGACAAAACCGCGGTTGCGGCGGATGTTTTCAAGCGAAATGCGGATCCATTCATACTGCGTATATTTCAGTTTGAAGAAGCGGTCTTTGCCGTCTGCATAATCGCCGAGAACTTTTTTGGTAAAAGTATCGAGTACGCTGAAAAGCGGATAGGAAAGCTCCGGGTTGCTCTTTGTGTGGTAGAGCCACATATCTTCCGTTTCAAAAATATCCTCATCGGTCATGAAGCGACGGAGCGAAGGCAGCGAAACAGCGCCTGTGGTCGGTTCTTCGGAAATGAATCTGGCGAGGAATGTCCCGAAAAACTCCTTATAATCGAGCATATCGTTGTTTAAGATATACGGGAAGATCGATTCGCCGATATACTGCGTGTTGTGCGTTGTACCGACCGTTTTGGAAGCATAGAGCTTGCCGCCATAGGGGCTCGAGAGAAGGAAACGGCGCTTCGGGTCAAGTTTGGAAAGAATGGGCATGATGCCGTTGTGAATGGCTGTACGGCCCTGATAATCTTCCGCTTCGTCGTAACCGAGGACAGCGTTTTCATTATCGCCGGACCACCACATAAGGCAGGGATGATTGCGCAGTTCATAGGCGGCAAATTCCGTTTCATAGCGGAGCTGTTCGATGAAAGCTTCTTTTTCTTCCGGGTAATGACCGCAGGCCATGAGGAAATCCTGTGTGACAAGGATGCCCAGGCGGTCGCATTCGTTGTAGAAATGCTGCTGTTCAAAAATACCACCGCCCCAGATGCGCAGCATATTGAGGTTTGCTTCTTTGCCAAGTTCAAGCAGCGTTGTAATTTTCTTTTCCGTTTCTGCGGAAGGGAAAGGCTCCGAAGGTACCCAGTTTGCGCCTTTGCACATGATCGGGATGCCATTGACGATCAGGCGGAAACCGGAAAACTCTTCGTTTTTATCATAGATCTCGCCGCTGACGCTGTCTTTGATCCTGAGGCAGATATTGTAATAAGGGCTGTCAACCTCATCGGGAAGCTCTTCGATAAGGACTGTACGGATACCAAAGCGGTATTCTTTGCCGCAGACTTCGAGCGTATAGATGGGCTGTTCGCCATAGCCGGCGGGATACCAGAGCTTTGCATCGGAAAGTGTGATGTATTTTTTGAACGCAGGCTCTTTGCAGAAGAAACTGTGGCGGTAAGCGATTTTTCCTTCGGGATCTCTGATCTGAAGCGCAACGATGCCGCCATTTTCATAATGATCCATTTCGCCTTCAACGACGATCTGCGCATAGCGATCTGCAATCGCCTCGGTATAGATATAGGCGTTTTTAACGGTAAAGCCGTCCTCCAGATCGAGGTAAACATCACGCCAGATACCGCAGCTGACAAAACGGGCGACCCAATCCCAGCCGTATGTGCACTGAACACGGCGTGTATGGATGCGCTCATGCGTAAAAGCACCGGGTCTGTCTTCCAAACCTTCGACCATGCGGACAGGCGAATGGAAATAGATGCGGAGACTGTTTTCTCCTTCGCATAATAAGGAAGAAACATCAAAGCTGTGGCGGATAAACATATTTTCCGTCGAAGCGAGCAGTTTGCCGTTCAGGTAGATATCTGCATAGGTATCGAGCCCTTCAAAGACAAGAGAAGCTTTTTCTGGAAGTGTTTCGATGGTAAAGCTGCGGCTGTATTGCCAGTCGCGGTCTTCGATCCATTGGCAGGCGTCTGTATTGTCGCGGTAAAAAATATCCGCAGGGATATGGATGCCGGCAATATCTGTATGGACACAGCCGGGTACTTTGCCGGAAAATGCAAATTCCTGTTTTCCGTCTGCAGCAAAACAAGCGCCGTCCCAGTTTCCGTTCAGCATGATACGTTTCATATTGATCAGTTCTCCTCTCCAAAAAAACAGCAAAACGTTAAAATAATGTCAAATTTGAATGGTTTCTATCATTATAGCACAGGCATTCGGGAAAGTAAATTTTTGCGGCAGAATGCATCATTTTTTTACAAATTGCAGGCTCATTGCAAAAAGAAAGAAGGATTTATCTGGTATAATGCCGGCTTTATTGGCAAATACTAACAGAAAATTTGAAAAAGTATTGCAGGCACCAAAGCCTCCCTTGTGCAAAGGGAGGTGGCACGGCGCAAGCCGTGACGGAGGGATTGTAAGGTATCGATACAAGGCAATCCCCCAGTCAGAAAAGGAGAAAGATATATGAGAGCAACAGGCATTGTCCGCAGAATCGACGATTAGGTTATAATAGGAGCA